>JBAZNJ010000002.1:0-269934 GCA_041649315.1 Patescibacteria group bacterium
AGCGGACAGTGTTTTTTTTACCATATTGTTCAACTAGTTTAACTTTGTTTTTTATTCTAATTTAATATTACGACAAATATGGTATTTTCACCAACTATTTTTGACCATTAAACCTCTTCTAAAATTATTTTAAGATCTAGGCGGTCGTAAGCCCAGTAATGTTTTTCTCCGGCGGAATTGAAAAAGAAATTATTAAGAAGCGTTCTTTTGGCGTAAGAAAAAGCTTCAAGTAGTTTGAGCCGGATAATCAATAGTAAGATTTTTTTTGTCGCTCGGATTAATTTTTTACTCGGCTTGGGGCTGAGATATTTGTGGCCAGAGACCATTGTTTGCCCGATACGGCTGGCGATATAGGCCTTGTTAGTCGGAGAACTTTCAATTATTTCAAGGATTTTCCCGCCCTGTTTTTCTCTAATCATTTGGTCGAACATTTCTTGTTTATTCCATTGGTAATCCAGGATGGCATTTTCATCTCCATTATCAAAGCCTTTTTTCAGGTTTTTAAGATATTCTTCACAAAGTTTTTCCAAATCAGGAACCGCAATTCTGATTAGTCCTTCTGGTTTAAGAATTCGGTAACATTCCTTGATAAATTTTTTTGCTTCGTTTTGTCGAAGATGCTCTAAAATATGGGAATGATAGACGAAGTCTAATGAGTTATCCGGGAAGGGTAATCTTTTTTTAATATTATGGCCTTTAATTCCAGGTGAGCTGACTAAATCTAGATTAATCCAATCAGTATGATATATTTTTCCGCAACCAATGTTGAGCATTTTCATAAATTTGTTTTTTTATCTCCCTTGTCTTCTAAAAACAGCCGTTAAGGTTTTTAAAGCGATTGAAAAATCTAAATATAGCGAACGGTTTTTTAAATAAAATAAATCATACTGCAATTTTTCAAGAGTATCATCAACGCCGGCGGAATGGTAGTGGCCGGAAACCTGGTCTAAACCGGTGATGCCCGGTTTGATAAACAGGCGGGTTTTATAAAAAGGAATCCGGCGTTCTAATTCGGCGACGATTTCTGGCCGTTCCGGCCGCGGGCCGATAAAACTCATTTCATTTCTTAAGATATTGATCACCTGAGGGGTTTCGTCTAAATGGCTCCGGCGCAGGAAAGCGCCGACCTTAGTAATCCTGGCGTCGTTCTTTCTTGTCGGCGCGGCGTCATTATTTTCTGTCCGCATCGTCCGGAATTTTATGATCCGGAATTCTTGGCCGTTTTGTCCGAGGCGCGTTTGTCGAAAAAATATCGGGCCGCGACTATTGATTTTTATCAGCAGAGCGAACATGAGCCAGGCGGGCAGGGAAAGCAGGAGCCCGAGGCCGGCGAAAAAAATATCCGCGCTTCGTTTTAAGAAATTGAAATAATTTTTATGTCCTTCCTGGAGATTATTTAGGAACCATTCGGCATCAATCGCTTCAACCGGTATTTTTCCGGTTATGGATTCGTAAAAATCAGGGTAATTAAAAAAAGTTATTTTTTCGCCCAAGCAGGCGAATAGCGCTTCCCGCAAGGCGTCGCTTTGTCCGAAATCGTCAACGATGACGATTGTCCGGATATTCTTTTCCCGAATATTGGTTGCCAGATTTTCTAATTCCGTAGCGTTCTTAAAAATTAAGGCGGTTTCATAGCCGGCCGCCGGCCGTTTTTTTAATTCCTCAAGTAATTTTTCCGTTCTTTGGTTAAGGCCAATAATCGCTAAATTATCGCGGGGAATAAAAGTGCGGCTGAGCGCCTGGAACAGGTAGCGCCAAAGTAGAAAAAGACCGAAGAATAAAGCCGTGAAAATCAAGAGATTCGTTTTCGGCGCGATTGCGGTCCGGGGATTTAAATAAAAATAAAGGACGGAAATCAGGCCGCTAGCTAAGGCCGTATTAAACGCCAAGCGAATGAAGCGACGGCTGTTGGTTCTTAGATTTAAATTATAAAGATCGTTAATATTAAGGATTAAAAGCCAAATAATAAAGACCGCCAAAAAGCTTGGCCAATGGTTTTGCCATTGTCCGCTTCTAACATTTACCGGATAACGGATTGATAGAGTCAGGAGCAGGGCTAAGTTTAAAATCGCCAGATCGCCGATAAATAGGAATATTTTTTTAAAACGATGAGCCATAAGCAGGTTATGGAAATTGATAATTTATCTAGTATTATTTAGGATTATAAGAATTTATAATTTTTTAATATTTTAGGAGCTGCGGCCTTTGATGCCTTCCAATCCGACAACTCTTTCAATATATCATTTCAGGCGCTAAAAATCAATAAAATTTTTTATAAAAACCCTTTATTTTCTTGCTTAATATGTTATAATTATTTTAGTTTAAAGATTAGATTATTTTTAACCATATTCTAGTTTTTTTAAAGATTGGTTTAAGAATAATTTAACTAATTTTAGATAAAATATTTATATAATTTCAATAATTATTTGTTTTATGCTTATTTTTGGCAAATATTTTAGTAAAAAGAATGGAAGAATGAGAGAGGGCGTGAAAATAAACGCTGGTTTGCCAGTTTCAGCAATAACTGTTTTTATTACTCCGGTTTTGATTTTAGTTATGTCATTATTACTGTTAACGCCAGTGGCGGCGCTTGCGCAGGTTGCGGTTTGCGGCGATTATACGAATCTTAATGTTGTCGTGAAAGATCCGGCCGGTTCCTATGTTTCCGGAGCGACCGTAGAGATATATAAGCAGGAAGCGGATTCAAGCGGTTTAATTCGAGCAACGACCCGGCTCACCAGCGGTAAAACCGATTCGGTTTCCGGAACGGCTAAATTAAAATTCAAGAATAGCACGGCTTCGTCCGCGGCTTATGCGCTTAAGATTAGGACTATAAATCATGATGATGCCGCCTTTTGGTTTTATAATATTTATTTAGCTTGCGGTGAGAATGTAACAGTTGAAAGGATTTTAAGCGGGATACTTTTTATTCTTCATGATTCCGACGGCCAGCGTTTAGAGAGAACTAGATTTGATATCTATTCCCAGCGCTATGATTCTTCAGGCAATCCGATCGAAGAGAAGAAAGAGAAGTTGAGCTCGATAACGACTGATTATTCTGGCGAAGCCAAGGTTTATCTGCCGGCCGGCAGCGTGCGCGGCTTAGGAGAGACGGCTGGGGATTATTACGCTTTAGAGTTAAGCCGAGGCGGCTTGAAATTTAATTTTTTCAATATTTACGTAAGCGACGGCCGTTTATCGACTTTCAATTATTTTTTAAGCTCTCTTCGGGTGAAGTTGGAGTATTCTGACGGCCTAAGTTTCCCGCCTGGAACGGAAGTAGAAGTTTTCAAGCAGGAAACCGATTCCTCCGGTTACCGCCAGAAGGGTTCTAAAGTCGGCAAATTTACTTTAGGCGCGGATTCTTATGGGACGATAGAAGTTCCGGCCGGGACTTATGTCCTCGGCGTGAAGAAAAGCGATAAGTCCTATCATTATTTTTGGAGTGTAATAGCGCGCGAAGGACAGAGGGCGGATCATGTTTTAAATGCCCAGACGACCGCGGCCGCTGTCGCTTGTACGGATAAAGCGCGCCTGGTCATAGCCTTGCGCGATGCCAACGGAAATTTGATTCCCGGTTTGAAATTTGAAGCTTACGAACAGACAGCGGACGCTAACGGTTTGCCAAGCGCGGGTAAAAAGATCGGATCAGGAACGACGGATAATTCCGGCCAGGCCGAAATATCTTTTAAGCCGGATACCCACAAAGCCTATGCGCTGAAAGTTTGGGATAAAAATGATGATGTTGGGGTCTTTTGGTTTTTTGACGCCGCCCGGTTCGTCTGCGGCTATGACCGTTATGTGACGAAATATTTGCCGGCTTTGACCGTGGTTTTGCGTGATGCCAGCGGCGAGTTAAAAAGGAATCATAATTTTTCTCTTTACGCTCAGAGATACGATTTTGATCAAAACCCTTTTTTTGAGAATAAGGATTTAGTAGCTAATTTAAAAACCGATGGCGGCGGCCAGGCCTTAGTTTATGTCGCGCCTTATAATCCTTATTTTCCGAGCCAAACCGGATTTTATGCTTTAAGCGTTAAGAATGAAAAAAATGAGGTTAAGAGGGTTTATGATATCCAGATTCCAGCGGAGAGTAATTATACTTTTCAGTATACTATACCGGCAGTTTCTTCAGAAAAAAACACGGCTTCATCCTCATCTTCTTCATCATCATCGGCGTCGGCCGTCTCTTCGTCTTCAGCGACTGCGCCGACCGCCGCGGCCTCGCCCGGACAGAGCGACGCAGTTTTGGCTGAGCGCTTAAAAGGTCGTATTTTATTACAGGTTGAAAACAAAGGCCAGGCCTGGTATGTTAATCCGGTTGATGAAAAAAGATATTATCTAGGCCGTCCAGCTGACGCTTTTAATGTTATGCGCCGTTTCGGTTTAGGAATAAGTAACAAGGATTTTTCCGCGCTACTACTTAATCCTAATTCTTGGCGGCATTTAGCCGGTCGGATTTTACTTAAGACCGAGGACGACGGCCGCGCCTATTATTTCGATCCGGTTAACCTGCGGGTTTATTATCTAGGCCGTCCAGCCGACGCTTTTAATGTTATGCGCGAACGCGGGCTTGGAATTTCGGATACCAATATAAAAAAGATTGGCGCTTCGGATTAATTTATTAGTGTTTTCGACTGATTTTAATATAGTATCCGGAGGAGGCGATTTGGGCGGAAATTTAAAAATAAAGTCCGGGGATAAAGTTCGGAAACAAAATAATCAGATATGTCGAAAGAAAAATACAATTGGCCAAAGATTGGTAATGACAAGGTCATTGATTTTTTGACGCGCGGCCTGGAAAATAATAAGATCGCGCAAACCTATATTTTTATCGGTCGGGATGATTTAGGAAAATCAACTTTAGCCCTGGCTTTTGCCCGGAATCTGCAGGGTAATCGCGAAGGTTTTAACAGCGACTTACATATTCTCCAGACCCTAGAAGACAAGAAGACGATTTCAATTGAGCAGACCCGGGAATTTATAAAGTCCTTGGATTTAAGTTCTTTCTCGGATTCATATAAAATTGGAATAATAAAAGAGGCGGAAAAATTAAGCGAAGAAGCAAAAAGCGCTTTACTAAAAACCTTGGAAGAGCCAAAAGATAAAGTTATAATAATATTACTGGTGGCCGAGGAACAAGCTTTACCAGCGACAATCTTATCCCGCGGCCAGATTTTATATTTTTATCCGGTGCCGGCGGCGACAATTTATGATTATTTAATTGATAATTACGGCGCCAATCGATCCTTGGCTAAGGATTTGGCGAATTTTTCTCTTGGTCGGCCGTTACTGGCGGCGCGATTTTTAGAAAATCCCGATGATTACCGCCGTTATTCGGCTAAAGCCGAATCCTGGTTGGAGCTTATCGCTAAAGATTTTAATGGTCGCTTAGAAATTTTAAATAATTTGTTTAGCGACAAGACCTGGAGTAAGGCGGCACTTGCCGCGGCGGAAGAAATTTTATCTTTAGCCGAAGGATTGGCGCGCGATCTTTTGCTGTTATCCCTTGACCAGTCCGAACGTCTTCAACATTCGTCGTTAGCGCCGACTCTAGGGCAGACGCTGGAATATTTAAATAATGGCGGATCGGCCACGATTCAGATTTTGAAACAGCTTAAATTAATCGCTCAAGCCCGGGAGTATTTAGCGGCTAATGTTAATCCGCGCTTGGTCTTGGAGCAGTTGGCGGTCAATATTTAAAATTAAAAGATTTAAAATTAAAAATTAAAAGATTATTTTAATAAATTTATGTTAAAAACAAGAAAAATCAGAAGTCGGTTCGGACTAGCGGTCGCTTTAGCGATTTTAACGCTAACGCTGACCGCCTGTTCAATATCAACGACTTCTTCGGATACGGAAGGCAGCACGAGCGAAGCCGGGGTTTTTTTGTCCACGGATAACGGCAGTACTTGGCGGCCGATGGTGAGCGTCCCGACCGTGAGCGGGCGAGCGCAATCAATCGGAAATATCAACGTTAATACCATGGTGATGGACCCGCAGGATAGCCGTGCGGTTTATTTGGCTAGTTTTGATCGCGGTCTTTATTATACCTATAACGTAACTAATGGCTGGAATTTCGTTGCCGGCTTACCGACGGCGACGGTTAATGCCGTCGCGGTTGATCCGAAAAATAAATGTATTATCTACGCGGCGGTTGCCAATCGCGTTTATCGTTCCGCAGACTGTTCTCGGACTTGGAGTCAGGTTTATTTTGATAATAATCAAGAAGTCAATGTTAACGCGATTGCGATTGATCATTATAATACTCGCAATATTTATTTAGGCACTTCGCGTGGTGAAATTATTAAAAGCATTGATTCCGGTGGCGCCTGGCGAACCATCCAGCGTTTAGATGAAGGCCTCGCTCGCTTAATCATTTCGCCGGTCGATAGTCGCCAGGTTTTCTTGGCAACCGCGAAGAATAAGATTTTCAGTTTTATTTCTAATACGAATACTAACCCGGCCGTTTCCGAAGATCTTGATCGGAATTTTATGGTTGAAAACTGGACGGATATGAATCAGGTTTTAAAAGATTTCGGCCTTGGTGCTAATTTCCGGGAATTGATAATTACTAAGGACGGCGTGATTTTCCTGGCTTCGGATAAATTATTTCTGCGTTCGCCGGATGGCGGTATCAGTTGGGAGAACATTAAACTTATTCAACCGGACAAAGACGCCACAATTGGCGCGGTCGCGGTTGATCCGCAGAATATTAATAATATTTATTATGTGACCAATACTTCATTTTTCCGTTCAAGCGACGGCGGGGCAACCTGGTCAACCAAGAGTTTGCCGACTAAGCGCGCCGGCCGGGAACTTCTGGTTGATTTCAAAGACCCGAATGTGTTATATTTAGGAACAGTGAGATTAAAGGATTAGAGAAAACTAATTTTTTAGATAATTAAAATAACTTGAACCCTTTTAATGGTTTTATAAATATAAACAGGCTAATAAAATTAAATTTATATGAACGCATATTTACAGGAAAAACAGAACTCTTTTATCGGCGCCTTGGATTTTTTTAAGAAAGAAATCGCGACTTTGCGGACCGGCCGGGCCAATCCCGGAGTTTTAGATAGCGTCCAGGTCGAGGCCTATGGCGTTATGAATCCGCTTAACGCCGTCGGCAATATCGCCGTGGCTGACACGCGCAGTATCGTAATCGCGCCTTGGGACAAGGGGGTAATAAAAAATATTGAAAAAGCGATTATTGATGCTGGTCTTGGTTTCGGCGTTGTGAATGAAGGCGATAAGATTCGTTTAACGGTTCCGCCTCTAACCGAAGAAAATCGTAAAGAGCTAGTTAAGAAATTGAACGAAAAAATGGAAAAGACCCGGGTTCAATTACGCACCGCTCGTGATCAGGTTAAAAATTTAATTGAAGCCGCTTTTGACGATAAGGAAATCAGCGAGGATGATAAATTTCGTTTTATAAAAGAATTAGACGAATTTACCGCGAAGAAAAACGAAGAATTAAAAGATACCCGCGATCGCAAGGAGCAAGATATAATGGAGATTTAATCCCATGTTTTTAACTGTTATCATATTCATTTTAGTACTCTCTGTTTTGGTCTTCGCTCATGAAGCCGGTCATTTTTTTACGGCGCGGCGACTGGGCGTCCGAGCCGAGGAATTCGGTTTTGGTTTTCCGCCGCGAGCGATCGGCTGGTATAAGAATCGTTTTGGTCGCTGGCGTTCGGTTCGGGGCAATCGATCAATAGAAAGTTTAGAAAATAGCGCGGATGAAAAATTGCATCCGGCTAAAGGCGCGACGATTTATTCGCTTAATTGGCTGCCGCTCGGCGGTTTTGTAAAAATTAAAGGTGAAAATGGGGAAGATAAGAATGAAAAAGATAGCTTTGCCGCGAAAAGCAGCGGCCGGCGGATTATTATCTTAGCCGCCGGCGTAATCATGAATGTTGTTCTCGCTTGGTTCTTATTTTCTTTAGGATATTTGATCGGGATGCCGCAAGCGACCGAAGATCTTAGTCGGAGCGCGCGCGTGAGCGAGGCGCGGGTGATGGTCGCTCAAGTTTTACCGGATTCTCCGGCTGAGTCCGTCGGATTACAAGCGGGTGACGCGATTTTAGCAGTAGACAATTTAAGAGTCGGTGCGGAAGAATCTTTGCAAAATGCGGTGGCCGCACGGGAAGGGGAGGAGGTTGAATTATTAGTAGAACGGGATGGCAAAGAAATGGTTATAAAAGTTATTCCTTTAATTAAAGACGGCGGCCGGGCTACGGTCGGCGTCGCGATTTACGCCGCCGGTACAGTCCGCTATCCTTTCTTTGCCGCTTTTTGGGAGGGAATGAAAGCGACCGGCTGGATGCTCGGACAGATTATTATCGCTTTCGTGGGCTTATTTAAAAATATTTTTCAGGGCCGTCCGGTCGGTACGGAATTTGCCGGTCCGATCGGTATCGCGACGATTACCGGCCAGGCGGCGCGCCTGGGTTTTGCTTATCTTCTACAATTCACGGCCCTTCTATCTCTTAATCTCGCGATTATAAATATCTTACCATTTCCAGCTTTAGACGGCGGCCGAATAATGTTCTTATTCATCGAGAAGCTAAAGGGCCGGCCGGTGCGACGTGAGATCGAAACCTTGATTCATAATATCGGCTTCCTTTTATTGATTGCTTTGATTATTTTTATAACTTATAAGGATATAATAAAATTGTTTTAAAATATCGTTAATAAATTATTTATTAAATAATTAAATATTTATAAAATAAATTTATTAAACGCTTAATCGTTCGATAAAAAATATAAAAATATGCAAATTAAAATCAAAGCCAGTAATTTAGAATTAACCGAAGCAATCCGCGCCTATTTCCAGGAAAAGATGGATATGTTAGAAAAGTATCTAGGCGATATTCCGGTTATGAACTGCGATTGTGAAATAGAGAAAGCGGTCGGCGGCCAGCACAAGGGCGAAATTTTTCGGGCGGAAGTTAATTTAAATGTTCCACGTCAAGTTTTGCGCGTGGAAAAAACGGAAAAAGATTTATATAAAGCGATTGATAAGGTTAAGGACCATTTAGAATTAGTAATTAAAAAGTATAAAGAAAAAATAAGAGACAAGAGAAGGGGAAAGTAAGGGGATAAAATTTAAAATTTATTTAAAAAACTCCGGCTTATTTTTCCGGAGTTTTATATAGATTTTAAATTTCTTCTCCTATTTTCGATTTTTTCATCGCAACGGAAAAACCGATTATAGTGGAAATTATAAAGATGATTATAGTCATCAACCAATTGTTTTGAAAGTAAATAAAGGTTGAGATTATCATCAAAATATAAGATATTATTAGAAACCAAGCCGGCCATTTTTGCTGTTTAGTTTGCATCCAGGCCCACCCGATAATTACTAGGGCGATTGTTATCAGTAATACAATAAGTTCCGCCAGGTTCATGATTTTTTCCATAATATAAATTTTAGTTATTAAATTTTCAAACAACAATTAATTTATCTTTATCACCTTTTTATCTATAAGTCAATATTTATTTAATCAAGAATCCGTATTATACTAATCTTAGAGCCAAACCGTAAATTTGGATTTATTTGTTTTATTTAATATTAGATAAATTATTAATGAGCGTTTAAGCGTAAATATATAATTATGAAACTTTTTAAAATTTTTGGCGATCCGAACGAAAAAATCATTAAAGCCATGCAACCGACAGTTGATAAGATCGGTAGTTTCGAGCCGTCTTTACAGAAATTAAACTCAGAAGAGTTAAAAGCGAAAACTGCAGAATTTAAAGCTCGTTTAGCTAAAGGCGAAACGCTTGACGATCTTTTGCCGGAAGCTTTCGCCGTTGTTCGGGAAGCGGCGCGTCGAGTTTTAAATCAGCGGCATTTTGATGTCCAGCTTATTGGCGGTATTGTCTTGCATCGCGGCCAGATTGCCGAAATGAAGACCGGTGAAGGAAAAACTTTGGTTGCGACTTTACCTTTATATTTGAATGCTTTAGCCGGAAAGGGTGTCCATCTGATTACGGTTAATGATTATTTGTCGCGTTTGGGCGCCGGTTGGATGGCGCCGGTTTTTCATACTTTAGGTCTGACGACCGGTGTTATTGTCCATGAAAACGCCTATGCTTATGATCCGGATTATATTGATGAGGACCAATATGATGATCGTTTGAAGCATTTTAAACGGGTCGCCCGCCGTGAGGCCTATTATTGCGATATTACTTATGGGACGAATAATGAATTTGGTTTTGATTATCTGCGCGATAATATGGTTTTTACTTTAGAACAGACCGTGCAAAGGCCTCTTCATTACGCGATTGTTGATGAAATTGATTCTATCTTGATTGATGAAGCCCGGACGCCTTTGATAATTTCCGCGCCAGCCGAAGAATCAACTGATAAATATTTTAAGTTTGCCCAGATCGTTGAGCGCCTGGAAGAAAATGAAGATTATAATGTTGATGAGAAGATGCGGGCGGCGACTTTGACTGAAAACGGAATTGCGAAAGTCGAGAAGATTTTAGGCCTCGGCAATATTTATGTCGAAGGCGGTGTGCGCGAAGTCCATCATTTAGAGCAGGCCCTGAAAGCGCGCGTCTTATTCAAGCGCGACAAAGATTACGTAGTTAAAGATGGAGAAATAATTATTGTCGATGAATTTACCGGCCGCATGATGCCGGGTCGGCGCTATAGCGAGGGTTTACATCAAGCGATTGAAGCTAAAGAGGGCGTTAAGGTTCAGAAAGAATCCCGGACCATGGCGACGATAACTTTTCAAAATCTGTTCCGCATGTATGAAAAATTATCCGGTATGACCGGAACAGCCATAACCGAGGCGGAAGAATTCCATAAGATTTATAATTTAGAAACAATTGTTATTCCGACCAATCGCCCGAATATCCGACGGGACGGAAATGACCTTATTTATCGGACGGAAATGGATAAATTCCAGGCGGTAATCCGCGATATTAAAGAGCGGAGCCAAAAGGGCCAGCCGGTTTTAGTCGGTACGATTTCAATTGAAAAAAATGAAATTTTAGCGGAGATGATGGAGCGGGAAGGATTAAGGCCGCAGATGCTTAACGCTAAGAATCACCAAAAAGAAGCGGAAATCATCGCTCAGGCCGGTCGGCCCGGCGCCGTAACTTTAGCGACTAACATGGCCGGTCGCGGTGTAGATATTATTTTGGGCGGCAATCCGCCGATTGCCGAGGAGCAGGAAAAAGTTAAAGAATGCGGCGGCCTCCATGTTATCGGCACCGAGCGCCATGAATCGCGGCGAATTGATAACCAGTTGCGTGGCCGGGCCGGTCGTCAGGGCGATCCTGGTTCCTCGCAGTTTTACGTTTCAACCGAAGATGATTTGATGCGGATTTTTGGCGGTGATCGGATGAAAAATTTAATGAAGACCCTAAACGTTCCGGCGGATATGCCGATTCAGAATAAATTGATTTCTAATTCGATTGAAAGCGCCCAGAAAAAAGTGGAAGGGAATAATTTTGATATCCGGAAGCATTTAGTTGAATATGATGATGTAATCAACAAGCATCGGACTGCGATTTATAAACGGCGGCGCGAGATTATTGAAATTGCTGAAAGAACAAGCCGTGTGATAGCAGAAAAATCCGTCGAAGCAATCGCAGAGGATCTGAAAGAAGAAACCGGTGAAGCCGTAATACCAAGAAATCAGGCGGTCGGCGGGACGGAAGCGGGAATGTCCGAAGAAGAAAAGAAAAACAAAACTTTAAGCGAAATCATTTTAGCCATGATTCAAGGTGAAATTTTTAGCGTTGTTAATTTTCATACCGCCGCGGAAAATCTAGCGGATTGGAATCTAAAAGAAATTAATGAAACGATGCGCACGATTTGGCCGGCCGGAGATGAGATTTTGGCTAAGCTAAAAGAGTTAGCGGCCGCGGATAAGAATAAAGAAATTATCCGTGAAGAAATTATTGTTTATCTTAACGCGGAGGCGGAGGCAAGGTATAAGGTTTTAGCCGAGGGCTTTAAAAATGTAAATTTAAAATTTCCCGAAGTAGAGAAGGGAATTCTAATCCGTTCAATTGATGAAATGTGGGTTGAACATTTAGAAACTATTGATTATCTCCGACGCGGCATCGGCTTGCGCGGCTATGGCCAGCGCGATCCGCTCGTTGAATATAAGAAAGAAGCTTATCAGATGTATCAGGAGCTTAACGGTTTAATCCAAAAACAAGTCGCCTATTCAATTTTCAAGACCGGCGACGCCTTAATGATGGCGGCGGAAGCGGAAGCGAAAAAATTCGCAGCCGCGCCTGCGGCAAAATTAGAGTTTTCTGGTGCAGCCAAGGAAATGCAGAAGCAAGCCGGCGCGCGCAATTCGCTTAATTTTGTCCATGAAAAAGTTAAAGACGAAAGCGGCGAGAAAGTCGGTCGCAATGACCCGTGCCCCTGCGGTTCGGGTTTGAAATATAAAAAGTGTTGCGGGAAATAGATTATAAAAATTTCAGGCAGTAATTTTATAAAAATTTTATAACTATTTTATTCATACTTAGGACATTGTTTAAGTTCAGCTAAATAGTAAAAAAGCCGGTAAACAGGTCTTAAAACGATGATTTTTGCTCTTTGACAGGAGTGCGCAGGGGAGTTAAAATTAGGTAGTTAGCTACTTAATTTTAATTTAAAATATATGAGAACAAACAAGGAAGAGAAAAACTTGAATAGTATCGCGTTGTTCAAAGGACAAAAAATCAGACGCATCATTTTTCGGAAAGAATGGTGGTTTTCGGTGGTGGATATTTGTGGCGCTTTAACCGATAGCCCAGACCCTGGGGCTTATTGGAGAAAGTTGAAACAAAGATTAAGCGAAGAGGGTGATGAAGCCGTGACATTTTGTCACGGGTTGAAATTAATGGCTGAAGACGGAAAAATGCGTGAAACCGATTGTGCCAATACTGAAGGATTATTCCGCATCATTCAATCTATCCCTTCGCCAAAAGCCGAACCACATTTTTAAGAGTAAGTTTTTACCAGATGGGAGAAAGGATTTTGAATAGCATAGGTCGTGACATTTTGTCACGGACTGGAGAGAAAATGAGATGGTTATAAAGTATAACTAATCAAAATTTATAATCAAGTAGTTGTGTTTATGAAAAAATCCAAAAATAAAAATCAAAACCGTCTCCGTGATTCTTATCACCAAATCGCTAACTTCATCTATGAAACCGGTATCCATAGTAAAACGCCACGCTCCGGCTTGTGGTTCCTAGGCAGCGGCCAGCAATCCGTGGCCGAACATTTATTTCGGACGGCGCTAATTGCTTATGCGCTTACTTATCTTGCCCCAAAAGCGGATAAGGGCAAGGTAATTTTAATGGCGCTTATTCATGATATTGGTGAAGGCCGGACTTCGGACCATAATTATGTCCATCAGCGCTATGGCCGATTGGCTGAAGCTAATGCCGTTGATGATATCGCCGACAGCGTGCCTTTCGGTTCGGAAATTGCTGCGCTTTTTAGGGAAGAACAGACACAAAAAACTTTGGAGGCGAAATTAGTCAAAGATGCTGACCGACTGGAATGGATTGCGACTTTGCGCGGCGAGGAAGGAAAAGGTAATTTAAAAGCGCGCGCCTGGATCAAAATCGCGATGCGCCGTTTAAAAACCGCGCCCGGCAAGGCCTTGGGCCAGGCCCTATTAAAAAACAATCCGGACGACTGGTGGTTTGATATTAAAGATTCTTGGTTCGTTGACCGGAAAGAAAAAAATAAAAAATGGAAAAGTTAAGAGGAATTTGATTTTTTATTATTTTTAAAAAATTAAAGATTAAAATAATATAATGAAAGTATCGGTTATCATGCCAGTTTATAACGGCAAAAAGTATTTATTTAAATATGCTATTCCTTCTTTAATAAAGCAGGTTTATAAGAATTGGGAGGCGATTATTATTGATGATGGGTCGAACGACGGGGTTTGGCTGGAAATTGAGAAATTATGTCGGGAGGATAGCCGTTTCCGATGCTTCAGATTTAGTGAAAATCGTGGCCTGGGCGCGGCTTTGAATTTTGCCATTAAACACAGTATCGGAGAAATAATTACTTTTTTAGAGCAGGATGATGTTTGGTTGTCGGATAAATTATCAGTACAGGTGGAAGAAATCCGTCATGGCCGCCAGTATACTAATTGTTTTGGACTTATTTATTATCCGAATAAGGGAGGTAAATTTTTTGGAGTAAAAAATAATTTTTCTACCTTAGCATTTAATCGGAAGTTAATTGAACGCTTTTTGCCGTTTCCGGAGGATCCGAGGATTACTGGCGTAGAGGATATTTGGGCTATTGTGTATTTGTCAGTAAATAAGCAAGAACTTTCTTTAAATGAAAAAGATTTTTTATACGAATTATATCCTTTAGTAATTATTTTATATCACGACGATTCTTTGTCTAGGAGTATTAATTTTCGTCGTATCGCCGCTCGTTATAGAGCTTTAATGAATAATTTTTGTCCTTATTGTTTTCGCCCAGAATTAATTTGTCATTTTAAGGTCTGGCGGCGGCATCTTTTTTTCAATCGGATTGCCGCCTTGATTCCACGGCCGATAATTATTCCATTTGTAAAATTGTATCGGCATTTTGATTATAAACATAAATATAAGAATTCTATTAATTTTAAAGAAGTGGTTAATAAATATCCAAGTAGAATCCAAGAAGCGGCTGATTTTATGAAAGTGATTGAGGATAGTAATAAGTAATAAATTAAATTTCACATATTCCATGAATAATAATTTCTCTAAAATTTTAATTACCAATCCGGAGCGCTTGGCTGAAGTCAAGGCCGTGATTCGGCGTGACAGCGTCGATAAACTGCAGGTAATTTCCGATTTTGATCGGACTTTGACGACTTGTTTTGTTGATGGTGAAAAGGTTGTTTCGCTGATTGCGGTTTTGCGCGATGAAAAATATCTGACGCCGGATTATCCGGCCAAGGCGCAGGCGCTGTTTGATCATTATCATCCTTTAGAAATTGATCCGACAATTCCTTTAGAGAAAAAGAAAGAATTAATGCATGAGTGGTGGAGCGCCCACTATAAATTATTAATTGCGTCCGGCTTGACGCGGGATGATCTAAAACAAGCCGCGCAATCGGAAAGAATTTTCTTCCGGCCCGGAGCTTTGGAATTTCTTGACTACTTGGCGACCCGGGAGATTCCGCTTTTAATCTTTTCTTCTTCCGGCTTAGGCGCGGAGAATATTGATTTTTATTTAGAAAGATTTGATAAAAAATTACCGAATATCCGGGTAATTTCCAATACTTTGCTTTGGGACGAAAATGGCCGCGCCAGCGGCGTCCAGGAACCGCTCATCCATACTTTTAACAAAGATTTTTCCGTAGTTAAAAATTCGCCGTTTTATGCTAAAATAAAAGAGCGCAAAAATATTATTTTATTGGGCGATAGTTTGGGCGACGCGGCCATGGCTGATGGGGCGGGGGCGGAAAATATTATCAAGATTGGATTTTTAAACGAGAATATTGATAAAGATTTAACCGCTTACCAGGAAAAATATGACATTGTCATCACGGCCGACGGCCCTTTGGATTATGTTAATTCTTTATTAAAGGAGATAGCGGGAGATTAAAAAATTATTTTTAAAATTTCTAATATCAAATTTACAATTTCTAATCAATAACAAAATCATAATTTCTAATTTTGACATTTGTATTTTGTAATTTAGATTTAATTGGTAATTTTGATTTTGAAATTAGAAATTAATAATAATATGCCTTGGGAAAAAGAAAATATGTCATTTTCCGGCGGTGGCGAAAGCGAGGTAGAGGAACGCCGCAAATCAAGCCGTGAATATTATGATGATGAGGCCGCCGTGGAGGATTTTGTTGATGCGCCGCTTGATCCGTATCAAGAAAATTTAACGGACGAACGGGCGCGCCAAGAGGCGGATAAAGCAATTAAGCGCCAAGTGGATGCGGTGCGGGCGGAGAAGGAGGCCCAGGAAGCTCGGGAAGCGGCGGAAAAGAAGGATCGCGAGTATCGTCGTTTGGCGCGCGAATATACTAGAAAAATAATTAATGAAATTGAGAGCAAGGAACCGTCTTTGCGCAAGCAAGAAGATAATAGAAAAGACAATAAAGAAGGGAATAGAGAATAATTTTTATGCCGGAAGAAAAAGATAAAACGAACAGCAGCTTGTCCTTCCCCCAAATGGAAGAAGAGGTTTTGAAATTCTGGGAAAGGGCCACGGTTTTTAAGAAATCTTTAGATAAGGAAGCGCCGCGTGGCGACTATGTTTTTTATGACGGTCCGCCTTTCGCGACCGGCACGCCGCATTATGGCCATATCGTCGGCAATATCATGAAAGATATTGTGCCGCGCTATCAGACCATGCGCGGCCATCATGTTGATCGGAAATGGGGTTGGGATTGTCACGGTTTGCCGATTGAAAATATCGTTGAGAAAGAGCTTGGTACAAAGACGAAGAAAGAAATTGAAACGCTCGGCGTCGGGAAATTCAATAATCTTTGCCGGAAGAGTGTTTTGACTTATGTTGAAGAATGGAAAAAAGTTATCCGCCGCCTCGGCCGTTGGGCTGATATGGAGAACTCATATAAGACCATGGACCTTGATTTTATGGATTCTGTCTGGTGGGCGTTTAAACAGTTATGGGATAAGGGCTTGATTTATAAGGATCATCGTTCAATGCATATCTGCCCGCGCTGTGAGACGACATTATCGCAGTCGGAAGTGAGTGAGGGTTATCGGGATGTTAAGGATTTGTCATGTATTGCGAAATTCCGTTTGGAGCCGGGGCAGAAAATTGGCAGTGAATTAGTTGACGCTAACACTTATGTTTTAGCTTGGACAACGACCCCCTGGACTTTGATTGGAAATGTGGCGTTGGCGGTCGGGAAGGATATTGAATATGTGAAAGTGAAGTATCCGTTCGGCAACCTTTTAGCTGGTTCGGCTAAAGATTATAAGCCGGGCCAACCTATCGAGGCTGATTTAGCTGATCAGCAAGGTGGCGGTATATTCATAGTAGCAAAGGAAAGATTGTCAGGAGTTTTTGTCGACCGTAGTCCGGAAATAATTTCTACATTCAAAGGCTCGGATTTGCTTGGCTTGAAATATGATCCATTATTCAATTACTACTCCGCCGACCAATCCTTGGCTAAGCGTGAGAACGGCTGGAAAATTTATGCCGGCGATTTTGTGACGACCGAAGAGGGAACCGGCGTTGTCCATATCGCGCCGGCTTTTGGCGAAGACGATATGAAGCTCGGCAAGGAAAATAATCTGCCTTTTGTCCAACATGTCGGGATGGACGGCGTTTTTAAATCGGAAGTCAAGGATTTTCCGGGTTTGCATGTTAAACCGATTGATGACCATAGCTCGACTGATGTAGAAATCATAAAATATTTGGCGCATCACGGTTTATTGTTTTCAAAGGAAAAATACGAACACAGTTACCCGCATTGCTGGCGCTGTGATACGCCGCTCATCAATTATGCGACTTCTTCCTGGTTTGTTAATGTTACTAAGATAAAAGATCAGCTTTTAGAAAACGCGAAGGGAATTAATTGGTCGCCGGATTATCTTAAGGAAGGCCGTTTCGGCAATTGGCTTGAAGGCGCCCGTGACTGGTCGATTTCCCGCCAGCGTTTTTGGGCGAGCGCGATTCCGATTTGGGAATGTTCTTGCGGCGAACGCCGAGTTATCGGTAGTGTCAAAGAGCTTGAGGAATTGAGCGGTATAAAAATAGACGATATCCATAAAGACAAAGTTGACTCAATTACTTTCCCTTGTCCGAAATGCGGGGATTGGCTGAAACGGGTGCCAGATGTTTTGGATTGCTGGTTTGAATCCGGCTCCATGCCTTTCGCGCAACTACATTACCCGGCTGAAAACAAAGAAAAGTTTGAGCAGAATTTCCCGGCGGAATTTATCGCCGAAGGCGTAGACCAGACCCGTTGCTGGTTTTACTATCTCCATGTTATTGCCGGTGGGATTTTTAATAAGCCGTCTTTTAAAAATGTTATCGCTAATGGAATTGTTTTGGCTGAGGACGGCAAAAAGATGAGCAAGCGCTTGAATAATTATCCCGATCCTTTGCTGGTGATGGATAAATACGGCTCGGATGCTTTACGCGCTTATTTAAGCGCCGCGCCGGTTATGGCGGCGGAAAATCTTAATTTTTCCGAAGCCGGTGTCCAGGAATCATTGCGCAAGAATATCATGGTCTTATGGAATGTTTATAAATTTTATGAGATGTTTGCGCTTGATAATGAGGCGTCAGTCGAGCCGGGAATGGGGAAAAATGTTTTAGATCAATGGATTTTAGCAAAATTTAATTTGTTAATTAAAGAAATTACGACGGCCATGGAGGATTATAATCTTCCGAAAGCGATGCGGCCGATTACGGAATTTATTGATGAGCTTTCGACTTGGTATCTGCGCCGTTCCCGCGATCGCTTTAAGTCCGAAGATGAAGCGGATAAACGAGAGGCTTTGGCAACGACTAAATATGTTTTAATGGAACTCGCTAAATTAATGGCGCCCTTTATGCCGTTTATGGCGGAAACTTTATGGCAGAAAGTAAGCGGATATGATTTGAAGGATGAAAATAAGTCGGTTCATTTAGAAAATTGGCCGGAGGGCGAACATTTATCTTTTCTTGCCAAGATTTTTAAGGGAGGGAATAAGGAAAAAGAAGTTTTAGATAAGATGGCTTTAGTCCGTCGTATTGCTGAGTTCGGACTAGCGAAGCGAGATGAGGCCGGTATTAAGATCAGGCAGATGCTTGAAAAATTAACCATTCGGGGCGCGGCCGCGTTGGAAGCGGAATATACTGATTTAATAAAAGATGAATTAAATATCAAGGGAGTTGAATTTTCTGATTTGACGGCCGAGAATATCAGCGTTGAGCTTGATACGGAAATTACTCCGGAATTAAAATTAGAAGGAACTAAGCGCGAAATTATCCGTTTTGTTAATATGCTTCGCAAGGACGCTGGCTTGAATTTGCAGGATCGGGCGGCCGTTTATCTATCCGGCTCGGATGAGGATTTAGCTAAAAATCTTGAAAAAATTAAAGAGGATATTTTACGAGAAACTTTGTCAGTGTCTTTAGAAATCGTGCCGGAAATAGAAATTGAAATTAAAAAAGAAATTAAGGTTGATGGTGCTAAGTTGATGTTAGGGATTAAAAAAATATAATAAAAAGCCGAGCTATCGGCTGTAATAAATAAAATATATGGGAGGAACAATTACATTTTTAATCATCGTCGGGATTTTAATCCTGTCAATGCTTAAGCAGATTAATCAATACGAACGCGGCGTGAAATTCACGATGGGCAAATATAGCGGGATTATGGAGCCGGGTTGGAAAATCTTGATTCCAATTTTTCAGACTTTTAAGAAAGTCGATATGCGGATTAAGGCGGTTGACGTGCCGGATCAAAAAGCGATTACCCGCGATAATGTGCCGGTAATGGTTAACGCCGTGATTTATTATAAAGTTTCCGCGGCCGAAAAAGCGGTCATTGAAGTTGAGAATTTTTATTACGCCATTTCCCAATATGCCCAGACCACGATGCGTAATATTGTCGGCGAAGCGACGCTTGATGAATTACTCGGCCAGCGGGAAAAAATTGCTGAACGGATTCGAGAAATCGTGGATAAAGAAACCGACGCCTGGGGCCTGAAAGTAAATAATGTTGAATTAAAAGATGTTTCTTTGCCGGAATCAATGGAGCGCACGATCGCTAAGCAGGCCGAGGCCGAGCGCGAAAAGCGGGCGGTGATTATTAATTCCGAAGGGGAACTCGCGGCGGCGGAAAATATCGCCCGGGCCGCGGAAATTTTATCCCGTTCCGACGGGGCCTTGCATTTAAGGACCTTGCAATCGATCAATGATATTTCTAGCGACCAATCCAATACTATCGTTTTTGCGACGCCGGTGGAAATTCTTAAATCTTTTACTAGTTTTAAAAAGGGAGCGGGCGATAAGGTTGAATAAAAAGGTTGAATAAAATTAAGAAATAATCCTATGACCACAAAACAAATTTATGATTTAGCAATTAAGCTCGGCATTGATACCGATTTGCGCGGCGCAGCCGCGGTAAAAAAATATTTAGCGCGAATCAAGAAAAAATACGAGGAAGCGCCAAAAAAAGCGCAAGCTGAGTTTGACCAAGAAAAATTAACTAACCCTTATTCGGATACGCGGGTTTTAGTGAGCGGCGATAAAGCGGTTAAAAAAGTTTTAGCCGGAATTGATATGGAAGGGCCGGAATTATTATTGGCGAAACAGCGCGGTGATATTGATTTAGTAATCGCCCATCATCCGGAAGGCAAGGCCTTAGCAGATTTGTCTGATGTTATGAAGCTCCAAGCCCAGGTTTTGGCCGGTTACGGAATTCCGATAAATATTGCCGAGTCGGTTATCAAGTCGCGGATAAGCGAAGTGAGCCGCGGCGTTTCACCGATCAATCATGAACGGGCCGTAGATATGGCGCGCCTTTTGGGGCTTGATTTCATGTGCGTCCATACGCCGGCTGATAATTTAGGCGCGCGTTTTCTTGTTGATTTATTTGAGAAAAAAGAAAAAGAATTAGAAACAGTCGGTGAAATTATTGATTTGTTAAAAACCATTCCTGAATATGCGGCCGCGGTTGAACGTAAGGCCGGTCCGGTAATTTTTGCCGGAACGTCGGACAGTAGCTGCGGAAAAATTGTCGTTACAGAATTCACCGGCGGAACTTCTGGCTCTAAGGATATTTATGAAAAGATGTCGCAATACGGAATCGGCACGGTTATCGGCATGCATATGGAGGAAGAGCACCGCAAGGAAGCCGAGAAGTATCATATTAATGTCGTTATTGCCGGACATATGGCCTCAGATTCTATAGGGATGAATTTATTATTGGATGAACTAGAAAAGAGGGGAATAGAAGTTGCTCCGACTTCTGGTTTGATTCGGGTTAAGCGCTTTAAGGAGAAAGGCAAGAAATAGGCGCGCGGCGGCTGGTAGCGGCCGGCAGCTAATATAGTCGATAGCCGCCGGAATAATCGCAATCGCGTTGCTGGCGGATAAAAAGTTTTTAGTGATTAGGTATAAAAAAATCCCCTCGTCATAAGATAACGAGGGGGTTTATTTTATATTATCGGTGCGTCTTTGACATAAGAGAACATAGAATATTCTCTTATGTCTTTATTTTCATAACCAAGTATTTGGCAGCGCAATGGTTGGCCGTCTTTATCGAGCGCGAAATATTTACAATCTCTGGGCCCGATTAGTACGCCGGTCGGCTTGTCTAGTAATAAGGAGCAGAGCTCGACTTTTTCTCCGTCTATATAGCCAATCCGGAAGTTTTTAGCTAATTTTGTCTCCTGTTCAAAGAATTTTTTAAGATCCAATTGGCTATTTTCTTCCGCAATTATGTTATTTGGTTCAAAAACTGCGATGATTGCAATTTTTTTCCAACCAAAGTTCCTCTGCCAAAAATTATCCCAGCCCTTGTCGGCCGCTTTGGCGTTTTCGTCCGCTTCAGCCGTAACCGTCAGTCCGGATTCGGTAATTGCAATTTTACCAAAAAACCCGACGCGCTGCCAATGCCACCAATGGGATTTTTTTTGAGAAAAAGGTTCCCAAATTATTTTTAAAATTAATCCCAGGGTGACGTCCAATATATGAAATGGTTTTGTTTTCATTATTAATTTTTTTTAAGTTAAACATTATAAATTTAATTATCGGTTCGAGCCCCGCGCTAGAAATAGATCCGATAAAGAGTTTAAATCAATAAGCGAGCCGGACTTGGTAATGCCGAGTCAGATTATAGTTTGATCTCTGTAGTAAAATAGTAAAATCGCCAGGAATCGAACTGATAATTAAATTTTGTTTAACCTATTGTCAAAGAGCGGGTTAACTTATAGTCGATGCGTTTAGCCAAATAACCTATTAGTATACTTCGTGGTATACTTCTGGGGTAAATCGACAGATTTAAATTAACTGATTATTATATCATATTTCTTATCTCTTGTCAATATTTATTTAAAACTAATTATATATTATACTAATATTATCTAAAAAATTGGCTAAAATAAATGAAAAAATTAGAATTATTGGCTCCGGCCGGAAATATTTTAAAGCTAAAAACCGCTTTGGCCTATGGGGCAGACGCGGTTTATTTAGGTATTCCGGATTTTTCGCTTCGGGTTCGGATTAATGATTTTGATTTAGCCGGAATAAAAAAGGCCGTGGCTTATGCCCGGACGCATCATAAAAGAGTCTACGCGACTATTAATATTTTTGCTCATAATTGGCATTTTAAAAAATTGCCGGCTTATTTGAAAAAGTTGCGTGAGTTTAGAGTTGATGCCTTGATTGTTTCTGATCCCGGGATTATTTCAGTAATAAAAAAAGTTTGGCCGAAGGCGGAAATCCATTTATCGACCCAGGCGAACTGTACGAATATAGAAGCAGTAAAGTTTTGGGCGGGCCAAGGGATTAAGCGGATAATTTTAGGCCGGGAAGTAACGTTGAAAGAAATAAAAGAAATTCATCGAGCCGTGCCGAAAATGGAATTAGAATATTTTGTTCATGGCGCGATGTGCATGGCTTATTCCGGCCGTTGTTTCCTGTCTAAATTATTTACGGATCGGAGCGGAAATTTAGGCGACTGCGCTCAACCCTGCCGTTGGGAATATAGCGCGGCGCGTTATGAAATTAAAGCCGAGAGGCACGAAGAAGAATTAGAAGTAGTTTCCGAACGGCATGGGACTTATCTTTTAAATTCCCGGGATTTATGTTTGCTCAAATATCTTAAAGAATTAGCGGCGGCCGGGGTGAGCAGTTTTAAAATTGAAGGCCGGGTAAAAAGCGTTTATTATCAGGCCACGGTTTGCGGTATTTATCGACTGGCGATTGAGTTAATTAATAAGAAAATTCCGGCGGCTAAAGCGCAGACGGAACTTGATAATTTAGAACGTGAACTAGAGACAAAATTAGTCCATCGTGGCTATACGATTGGATTTTTATTGGGTGGCCGGGGCGAACAGAATATTAGTGCGGCGCAAGTGAAAAGCGTTTGGGAATTTTGCGGGCAGGTTGTTCCTGTCAAGGTCGGCAACGTTGGAAATAAAGGCCGGAATTTTATTTGTTTTAAGGTCCATAATACCGTTAAGGTCGGGGACGAGTTAGAGATTATCCGGCCGAATTATGATATAATAAAGATAAGGCCGAAAAAGCTTTGGGACGCTAAAACCGGCTTGGAAATAAAGGAGGCGCATGGCGGGGGCGGCGGGCAGGTTGCGGTTTTAGAATCGCCGGCTTTGGTCGGCGCGGTTCCGGAATTTGCGGTTTTAAGAAGAAAGATTAAGAAATAAATTATTCATATTTAATTTCTAAATCCATGAATATTAATTTCAAATTTCTAAATCCTAATTTCCAATCAATAACAAAATCCTAATTTCTAATTTTGGCATTTGAACTTTGAAATTCGGATTTGATTGGTAGTTTGGATTTTGACATTAGAAATTTTAAATATAATTTTTTAATCTTCAATCTTAAATTTTAAATATTTAAATCTTTAATATTTCTATGATCTCATTCCTACGTGGTCAAATTATCCATAAAACCAACAATTATTTTATTCTAGAAGCTAGCAATATCGGCTACCAGGTCTTTGCCGGTGAAAATTTTTTGGCGGATTTGAAACTTGGCGCGACGCTTGAAGTTTTTACCCATCATCGCGTTCGGGAAGAAGCCAGTGATCTCTATGGTTTTAAGACGGCTGCGGATTTGGAATTGTTCGAATTACTCCTAACTGTTTCCGGCGTTGGTCCGAAATCTGCGCTCGGCGTTTTAGCAATCGCGTCGGCCGATGATGTCAAAGAAACGATTATTCGCGGCGACGCCGCCCTTTTGACCAAAGTTTCTGGTATCGGGAAAAAAACCGCTGAACGTTTAGTCCTGGAATTAAAAAATAAGATTATCCGAACCGGGGCGGCGGGTGCGGTTCTTAATTCCGCGGTTACCCTTGGTAGCGACGAAATTGACGCCTTAATCGCTCTCGGTTATTCGCTCGCCGATGCCCGGGAGGCCCTAAACGCGATCGGGCCGGAGATTGAAGACAGCGGCGAACGGGTTAAGGCGGCTTTAAAGAAAATCGGGCGGAAATAAAGGAGAAAAGACTGAAAGTAATGCTTTACAATCGCCCATTTTTCCGTTAGTATAAAGATAAATTCTCCTTAAATTTATTTGTCAAATTTTAAATATGCTTCAATCCGTGCTTTTTACTAAGGTTATTAAAGAAATGCCGAAAGACGAGACCAGCTATAATGCCCAGGTTTTGATTCGAGCCGGTTTTATCGATAAGGTCGGAGCCGGAATTTATACTTATCTACCTTTAGGCAAAAGAGTTTTAGATAAGATTTGTGATGTTGTCCGGGAGGAGATGAACGCGCTCGGCGGCCAGGAAATATTAATGCCGGCGCTCGTGCCAAAAGATAATTGGCAAACGACCGGACGTTGGGAAACTTTTGACGCTTTATTCCGTTTAACCGGTAATGATTTAAAAGAATATGCTTTAGGCGCGACTCATGAAGAAATAGTTTCTCCGCTGGCGAAAAATTTTATTTTTTCCTATAAAGATTTACCTTTTGCCGTTTACCAGATCCAGACGAAATTCCGTAATGAGAAGCGGGCGAAGGCCGGACTTTTGCGCGGCCGGGAATTTTTAATGAAAGATCTTTATTCTTTCCATACTGATCAAGCCGACCTTGATGCTTATTATGATCTAGCAATCGCGGCTTATTTTAAAATTTATGAACGCCTCGGCCTAAAGGAAAAAACTTATTTGACTTATGCCGCTGGCGGTTCTTTTTCTAAGTACTCCCATGAGTTTCAGACCTTGGCCGAAGCCGGCGAAGATTTAATTTATATTTGTGAGAAATGCCGAGTAGCGGTCAACCGAGAGATTATTAATGAACAGAATACTTGCCCGCTTTGCGGCGATAAAGATTTAAAGGAACAGAAGGCGATTGAGGTCGGTAATATTTTTAAATTAGGGACGAAGTTTTCCGAGCCGTTCGGCGTAAAATATAAAGACCAATCCGGAGAGGAAAAATTGGCGCTGATGGGCTGCTATGGAATCGGCCCGAGCCGGATTATGGGAACGATTGTGGAAATTTATCATGATGATAAGGGAATTATTTGGCCGGAAAATATCGCCCCTTTTAAAATTCATCTGTTGTCTTTAAATGAAAATGAAGGCGCCCTTAAAATTTATCATGATTTGCGCGCTGCCGGCCTGGAAGTCCTGTATGATGATCGGGATTTGTCAGCCGGTGAGAAATTTGCCGCTGCGGATTTAATCGGTTGCCCCTATCGTGTAATTATCAGCAAAAAAACCTTAGCTGCAAACAGCGTGGAAATAAAAAAACGAACGACGAGCGACGGAGAAATGGTCGCAATTAGCGATTTGATTGAATTTTTTAAATAATTAAAACCATTAAGATTGATTATGTTCAATAAATTGATTGGAAAATTAAGCCATGATTTAGGTATCGACCTCGGGACGAGGAATACTCTTGTTTATGTTGCGGATAAAGGGGTGATTATTAACGAGCCGAGCGTCGTGGCGATCAATAAGCGGACGAATGAAATTTTGGAAGTCGGCGAAGCGGCGAAAAAGATGGTCGGCAAGACGCCCGGCCATATTGAAGCGATTAAACCTTTAGTTGAGGGCGTAATTTCGGATTTTGAAGTGACCGAGAAGATGTTGAAATATTTTATCAACAAGGTTCATAGTGAAAACTTTACTTTGATTTCCCGGCCGCGGGTGGCGATTGGGATTCCTTTGGATTTGACTGAAGTTGAAAAAAAGGCAGTGGAGGACGCGGCGAAATCGGCTGGCGCCCGTAAAGTTTATTTAGTTGAAGAAGCGATGGCTGCGGCGATTGGCGCGCGCTTACCGGTGACGGAAGCAACCGCGACCATGATTGTTGATATCGGCGGCGGTACGGCGGAAATTGCCGTAATTTCTTTAGGCGGCGTGGTTTCCTGGAAGTCCTTAAAATCAGCCGGCAATGAGTTTGATAGCGATATTATTGAATATATCCGCGAAGAATTCAATGTTTTGATTGGTGAACAATTAGCGGAAAAAATAAAAATTGCTATCGGTTCGGCTATGCCCTTAGAAGAAGCGCAGGAAATTGAAGTGCGTGGGCGCGATTTGCTAACCGGCTTGCCGAAAGCGATGATGATTAGCGATAAGCAAGTGCGGGAAGCTATTTCCCGGACGGTTAATAAGATTGTGGAAAATATTAAAATTATTTTAGAGACCACGCCGCCGGAATTAGTGTCGGATATTTATGAGCGTGGCTTATATTTGTCGGGCGGTGGGGCCTTGTTGCGCGGCTTAGATCAGGCGATTGCCGCGGCCGCCAAGATCCCCGTAAATATTGTCGATGATCCGCTTACTTGTGTTGTCCGCGGAACCGGAATCCTTTTAAACGATAAAAATCTTTTAGAGAAAGTAGTCCTGCCGACAATTAGCAGTTAAGCGACCATATTTTTTCGTTCCGGTAATTTATGCAATAAAATTTGTTATGATTAAAGATAAAAAAAATAAAAGATTGCTTATCTGGGCGGTAGTCGGCGGACTACTGATTTTTTTACATATCCTTGGCGCTCTTCGTCCTCTGGAAGATTCTTTAAGCGCTTTGATTAGTCCTTTAGCCGCGCGTTGGCAGGTCCGGGGGCTTAACTCGGCTTTGCCGGGAGGCGAGGAAGAAAATATTGATGATTTGCGTGGCCGGATTAATGAATTAAATAAGGAGTTGGCTGTCCAGTTAGTCGCGGAGTCCCGGTATCGGGAAATAGAGGAAGAGAACCAGAAGTTAAAAAATTTATTAAATTTTTTAGACGGCCAGGATTATCGGACAATCGGCGCGGCGCTTATCGCGCGGGAAGAAGCGGCCAAAGGCGGATACGACCTTATTATTGACCGCGGCGCGGCGGACGGTTTGCGGACCGGCTTAGGAGTAATAAATGAAGAGGGAATCATAATCGGGCTGGTTAAAGAAGTAAAAAAGAATACGGCAGAAATTTGCTTGATTACGACGCCGGATTGCCGCTTGGCCGCGACGATCCAAAATGAAGATAGAACTCAAGGAATTGCTGATGGCGATTTAGGATTGACGGTCAAGATGGAATATATTCCTCAGACAGAAAAAATAAATTTAGGCGATATCGTAATTAGTTCCGGGCTCGGCGGCGATATTCCGCGCGGCTTAGTAATCGGTCGCGTGGCTCAGATCAGGAGCGAAAGTAATGATGTTTGGCAGGAAGCGACAATTGAGCCCTTAGTAAATTTTAATGATTTAACCGTCGTAGCTGTGGTCATCCCTTAGTTTATGCTTAAAAAAATTGCGCAGATAATTTTTTTCATTATTATTGTTTCTTTAGCCGCTCTGGCGCAATTTTCTTTTATTTCCGCCCTGCCGTCTTTTTGGCGTTATCTTAATTTACCTTTGATTCTTATAATTTTCTTTTTATTTTTTTCCGGTGAGCGCGCCGCTTTCGGCGCCGCTTTGATAGCCGGTTTTTGGCTGGATATTTTATTTTTTAATTTTTTTGGTTTACGGATTATTACTTTATTAGTAACGGCTTGGCTGGCACAGTGCCTTTTTTTAACCTGGCTAACCAACCGTTCTTTATATTCTTTTTTAATATTGATTTTGGCGGCGACTTTAGTTTATAATTTTTTAACAGCTTTTGGCTTATTTTTAACGGCGCCGGACGGCACGTGTTTTTTCCTGATTAAAGAGAGTTTTTGGCGCGGGCTGGTCTATCAAGGTGCTTGGAGCGCTTTAGCCGCCCTTTTAGCCTTTAATTTAGTTAGTGTGCTAACCCGCCGTTTTCGGCCGGTTTTTTTGGAAAAAGGGCCGGGTTTATGATATAATCTTAGTGTTAAAATAGCTTATTGCCGGATAATCAGCATAGAGAATTAATTTTTATAAATTATGAAAAATGAATTCATTACTATCGGCGGGACGACTCGCGATATCTCTTTTTTTGATAATCATGGGATTCCGGTCGATAATTGCCGAGGTAAATTTTGCCGCAAGTTATTGGCTTTTGAGCCGGGGGCGAAGATAAAAGTTGATAAGTTTTATTATTCTTACGGCGGCGGCGCGGCTAATGCCGCGGTCTGTTTGGCTAATTTTGGTTTTAAGGTTTCTTGTTTGGCGCCGATTGGCGATGATGAGAATGGGCGTTTTATCAAAGAGAACTTGAAAAAACGCCGGGTTGATATTTCTTTAATGCGGACGGTTAAAAGGGAAGAAAGCGGTTCGTCTTTTATTTTAGTTTCTCCTACGGGTGAACGGATAATTTTTGCTCAACGCGGCGCCAATGTTAAGCTGAAGATAAATTCTTCGGATTTAGAATCTTTGAAGAAAACTAAATATGTTTATATTGCTTCTTTAGCCGGCGCCTGGAGGGAAAATTTAAGGAAAATTTTTAGCGCGGTCGGCCATAATCATCATTGGATTTTTTGGAATCCGGGCACGACCCAGTATCTTGGCGGTCCGGAAAGAATCGCTCCTTTTTTAAAGAAAGTTACGGTTTTAGCTTCTAACCAAGAAGAAGCGCAGAAATTATTGCGCTCTTCAAAAAAATATCGCCAGCTTAATGAGGAATTTTTAAATAATCCTGATAATTTAGTAAAAATTCTCCATGATCTTGGCCCGAAAATCGTGATCATAACTTTAGGGGCGGCCGGCGTAATCGTTTATGACGGCAAGAAATTTTATCGCCGAAATATCATAAAAGAAAAGAGGCGGGTCGATACGACCGGTATTGGCGATATCTTTAATTCGTCTTTTGCCGCCGGTTTGGCGCTTTATAAGGGGGATATCAATAAGGCTTTGCGTTTAGGTCTGAAGAACGCCGCGCTTAAGGTCGCGTATTTAGGTGCGCACCATGATCACCTTTTAAAATTGAAAGATATCAAGGCCCCGCGACCAAAAAACGGCCGGAAGGTTAAAAATAAAAAATAATATGATTAAAGATTTGGTAATAAAAAAAGTAGAAAAATATACTGACGAGCGCGGCTGGCTGGTCGAGGTTTGGCGCCGCGATGAGTTAGCGGGCTTTGATCCAGCTATGGCGTATTTAAGTTTAACCAAGCCGGGAGTGGTTCGTGGCCCGCATGAGCACGTTGCTCAAAGCGATTGTTTTATTTTTGCCGGACCGGGAAATTTTCGTTTATATTTATGGGATCGCCGGGAAGAATCGCCGACTAAAGGGGAGAAAATGAAGATTGAAGTCGGCGCGGCCAACCCGACTTTGGTAATCGTGCCGCCGGGAGTGGTGCATGGCTATCAATGTATTTCTGAGGAAGCGGCGATTAGCATTAACTTGCCGGATAAATTATATAAGGGCGAAGGGAAGAAAGAAGAAGTTGATGAGATCCGTTGGGAAAGTCGGGCGGATAGCCCGTATCGGATTGAGTAGGATGGTTGTTGGGGTTATGTGAGAGGTTATTGTCGCTGAATAGCTATAAGATTTTTATTATCCATATAGTATTTATGTGTATATTTTGCAAAATAATCAATGGCGAATTGCCGTCTTACAAAGTTTACGAAGATGAGAATAATCTAGCTTTTTTAGATATCGCGCCGGTTAATCCCGGCCACACCTTAGTCGTTCCGAAAAAGCATTATGAGAATATGGAAAAAATTCCGGCCGCGGACTTACAGTCGCTGATTTTAGCCGTTAAAAAGGTCGGCCGTTTATTAAAAGAAAAATTAGGCGTCCCCGGTTATAATATCAGCGTTAATAATGATCCGATTGCCGGCCAGATCGTCCCGCATTTACATTTCCATATTATGCCGCGTCGGCCGGGTGATGGGTATGAATTATGGAAGCAGGGGGAATATAAAGAGGGCGAAGCGGAGGAGATAATAAATAAATTACTATCATAATTATGAAACTACTTGTGACCGGCGGCGCCGGCTTCATCGGTTCAAATTTTATTCGTTATTGGTTTAAGAATAATCCCGACGACTTGATTGTTAATCTTGATCTTTTGACTTATGCCGGAAATTTAGCCAGCTTAAAAGATGTGGAGAATAATCCGAATTATAAATTTATTCAAGGCGACATTGCCAATCCGGCAGTCGTGGCGGAAGCGATAAAAGGCGTTGATTTAATCGTTCATTTCGCGGCCGAAAGTCATGTCGATCGTTCCATAAAAAACAGCGCGGATTTTGTCCGGACTAATATTGAGGGAACGCGAATTTTATTAGAAGCGGCCCGGGCGGCTGGCGGGTCGGACGGAAAAGGAATCCGTTTTCATCATATTTCCACTGATGAAGTTTTTGGTTCTTTGTCTCCGGCTGATGTGCCGTTTAATGAAAAAACGCCTTATGATCCGCGCTCGCCTTACAGCGCTTCTAAAGCCGCCGCCGATCATCTGGTTCGGGCCTATTGGCATACTTACGGATTGCCAATCACGATTTCAAATTGTTCTAATAATTATGGCCCTTATCAGTATCCGGAAAAACTTATTCCATTATTTATTACTAATTTAATAGAAGGAAAGAAAGTTCCGGTTTATGGTGAGGGGAAAAATATCCGTGATTGGATCCATGTTGATGACCATAATCGCGGTGTCGAATTTATTATTAAAAAAGGAAAAATTGGCGCCACTTATTGTTTAGGTGGCAATGGCGAAAAAACTAATTTAGAAATTACTAAGATGATTCTAGAATTAATGGGGCAGGGCGAAGACATGATTGAGTATGTTACGGATCGTCCCGGTCATGATTTACGTTACGCGATTGATTTTTCTAAAGCCAAGAAAGAGTTGGGCTGGGAGCCGCAGATTGATTTTAAAGAAGGACTGCGGCAGACCGTTGAATGGTATAAAGATAATAAGGCTTGGTGGGAGAAATTAAAATTAAAAAATTAAATATTAAAAATTTAAAATTAAAAGATTAAAAATTTAAATATTTAAAATTTAAGATTGAAGATTAAAAAATTATAATTAAAATTTCTAATATCAAAATCCAAATTACCAATCAAGTCCAAATTACAAAATTCAAATGCCAAAATTAGAAATTAGGATTTTGTTATTGATTGGAAATTAGGATTTAGAAATTTGAAATTAATATGCATGGATTTAGCCATTAGAAATTAACTATAAATGTATGGATAAAAAACTTTTTATCGTCGAAGACGATGCCAATTTGCTCTACGGCCTGGAGTCGCAGTTTGAGGCCGATGAATTTGAGGTAGAAACCAGCCTCGGAGATGAAGAGGTTGAAGAGTTAATGGGTAAAATTAGGGATTTCGACCCCAATTATTTGATTTTAGATCTGATTTTGCCGAAAATCGATGGTTTTGAAATTATCAAAAAAATAAAGGAAGATGATGTTTTGCGGGATAAGCAGATTTTTATATTCACGGATTTAAGCGACGAAGATAGCCGCCAACGCAGTTTAGAACTTGGCGCCGATTATGTCTTTTTTAAGGAAGAATTTGATACTTTTTCTTTTTCAGAAAAGGTAAAAAGGATTGTTGCCAACCAGGAAAAGGCCGAGGAAAGTAATATTGATGAAGAAATTGGCGACTAGTTTATTTGACTAAAATCTCGAAAAATACTAAGATAGATTAGTATTATTTTTATATGTTTATCAAAAGAATCGGGATTGATCTCGGAACAACTTATACTTTGATTTATCTGCCGCGACGCGGTATCGTTATTAACGAGCCGAGTGTGGTTGCGGTAGCGCTTGAGGACCGAAAAATTTTAGCGGTCGGGAACGAAGCTAAGGATATGGTTGGCCGGACGCCGGATACGATTATCGCGGTTCGCCCCTTGAAAGACGGAGTTATCGCTGACTATCGGGCGACCGAAGCGATGATTCGTTATTTTATCAATAAAACTTTAGGCGGTGTTCGTCTTTTTCGGCCGGAAGTAATGGTCGCGGTGCCGGCCGGTATTTCTTCGACCGAACGCCGGGCCGTAATTGAAGCAACTATCGCCGCCGGCGCCAAGGCGGCTTATATAATTAAAGAACCAGTAGCTGCGGCTATCGGGGCGGATATTCCGATTGGTTCAGCGACCGGCCATATGGTTATTGATATCGGCGGCGGCACGGCGGAAATGGCGGTGATTTCTTTGGGTGGTGTCGTCGCCTCAACTTCAGTTAGGGTTGGCGGCAATAAATTTGATGCGGCGATTTTAGAATATATTCGGAAGAAGTATAATTTAGCCATCGGCGAACGGACAGCCGAAGAAATCAAGATTAATATCGGCTCGGCTTTATATATGGAAGATAAATTATACTTGGAAATCCGCGGTCGGGATATTGTTACCGGTTTGCCGCGGAGTATTACGGTCAGCTCTGATGACGTGACTGAGGCAATTCAAAATGAATTAGAAGAAATAATCGCGGCGGCGAAAAAAGTTTTACATAAGACGCCGCCTGAATTATCAGCTGATATCATGGATAAAGGAATTGTTTTGACCGGCGGTAGTGCACTTTTGCGCAATATTGATCAGTTAATCGCCCGGACGACCGGAGTGGCCGCTTATGTGGCTGACGACGCGATGCTTTGCGTTGCCAAGGGGACTGGCATTGCCCTTGATAATTTAGATTCATACAAACGCAGTATTTTAGCGACTAAATAATCAACGGATTCGGCCGTTGATTTTGTTTAGTTTAATAATTACCACGCCATAAGTTTTAAGAAAAAATTTTTTGTATATTATTAATTTTATATGCTTATCGGGATAGACGCTTCGCGCGCCAATAGAATACGCAAGACCGGAACTGAATGGTATTCTTTTTATTTAATAAAAAACTTAGCAAAAATTGATAAAAACAATATTTATCGTCTTTATCTTGATGTCCCGCCGACCGCGGAGATGATTAAAGCAGTCAAAGATAATCCGAATTTTTCTTTTAAGGTGCTTAACTGGCCTTCCCGTTTTTTTTGGACGCTCGGCCGTTTGACCTGGGAAATGATTTGGCGCCGTCCGGATGTTTTGTTTGTCCCGGCCCATGCTTTGCCGCTAGTGAGCCCGCGGCGGACGGTTAATACAATTCATGATGTCGCTTTTATCCGTGAGCAGAAAGTTTATCGTCCGGAAAAGATAAAAATCAATCTGCCCGGTTCACGTCCGGTGATTGATTTTTTCGTTCGGGTTTTAACCGGCGGGAAATATCGTTCGGGTTCGCTTGATTATCTCCGCTGGTCAACGGCTTTCGCCTTGAAGCATGCTAAAAGAATAATCGCCGTTTCTGAATTTACTAAAAAAGAAATTTTAGAATTATACCCTAAGGTGCCGGAGAAAAAGATTAAGGTGGTTTATAATGGTTATAATCGGGAGTTATTCCGTCTTTGCCCCGATCAGGAGAGGCAGAAAGATGTTCTAGAAAAATACGGTCTAGAACAGCCATTTTTTCTTTATGTCGGTCGCTTGGAAAAGAAAAAAAATACTCTTATTTTAGTCGAGGCCTTAGCTTTATTAAGGGAAAACCATCCGGGAATAAAAGAAAAATTAGTCTTAATCGGCGATGCCGGATATGGTTATGACGAGATAAAATATGCGATTGAAGAATTTGATTTAGAGAGCGATGTTTTAATGCCCGGTTGGGCGGACGAGGAAGACCTGCCTTATATTTTTTCTGCCGCCAAAGCTTTTATTTTCCCTTCAAAACATGAGGGTTTCGGTCTGCCGGTTATTCAGGCCATGGCTTGCGATACCCCAATTATTGCCTCTGATATATCAGTATTAAAGGAAATCGCCGGTGAGGCGGTTAAATATTTTAAACAAAATAATAAGAATTCTTTGATGGAAACTATGGCGGAAATTGTGAATAATCCGTCTTTGCGCGAAGAATTAAAAATTAAGGGAAGAACGCGAGCCAAGGAATTTGATTGGGAAAAATGCGCCCGCGAAACTCTCCGTGTTTTAGAAGAGTCCGGAGAATAAGTGTTAGGGCCGTCGTTTTGTAAAAATTATAAATATGGTATTATTAAGATGTTATATGAGAAAACTAATAGCATCTTTTTTTATTGTTTTATGTTTAGCGGTCGGCGTAAATATCCGGTCGGCTTTGGCTAGTGTTACTCCTAATGACCCTTATTACGATCGCCAATGGTATTTGATGAAAATTCGGGCCGATAGTGCTTGGGATAAGGTTTCTTCCAGTCCAGATACGATTATCGCCGTGATTGATTCCGGAATCCAGATTGATCATCCGGATTTACGGGATAATATTTGGAAAAATAAAGGGGAAATTCCTGATAACGGGAAGGATGATGATCGAAACGGTTTTATTGATGATACGAATGGTTGGGATTTTGTTGAGAATATTCCGGATCCAAGGCCGAAATTTTCTAATGGTTGGACTGAGGCTGGTGTGACACATGGCACGATGGTGGCCGGGATTATCGCTGCGCGCGGAAATAATAACGAGGGGATTGCCGGTCTTGCTTGGCAGGCAAAAATAATGCCGCTTAAGGTTTTAAATGATCGAGGCGAAGGAAAAATTAGTGATGTTGTCCGGGCGATTGATTATGCGACTAATAATGGCGCGGATATTATTAATTTAAGTTTTGTGTCTTTTGTTTATAGCGAGGCCTTAGAAGAAGCAATCGCGCGGGCGCATCAAGCCGGAGTAATCGTCGTTGCCGCCGCCGGCAACGAGCAGTCGGTCGGTGAAGGTTATAATATCGATGAAACGCCGGTTTATCCGGTTTGTTATGACGGCTCTTTTGGCGAGAATATGGTTATCGGCGTGGCTGCGACCGACGCCTTGGATCAGAAAGCGGCTTTTTCTAGTTATGGAGCCAGATGCGTAGATATCTCGGCGCCGGGGATCAGTTTTTTTAGCGCGGTGACGGCCGGTTCTGATGTGAAAAACCCAGGAAAGATTTATGACGGCTATTGGTCCGGAACTTCAATGGCCGCGCCCTTGGTTTCCGGCGCACTCGCTTTAATTCGAGCGGCTAATCCGGAACTTAGCCGCCGGGAAGTGGTGAGCATCCTTTTCGCCTCAACCGACAATATTTCCCGGCTTAATCCGGATTACCCCGGCTTGCTCGGCAACGGACGTTTAAATGTGGATCGGGCCGTAGAAATGGCTAAGGAAATTTTGTATCAAAAGATTGGACGTTTAATCTTAGCGCCGGTAAGCGGCGATAAAGAAATTAAATTGACTGCGGCCAATGGCGATTTTATAGATAGTTTGAATATCAGCGACGGAAATAATTATAAGTTATCCGCTTATGATTTTAATGATGATGGTGAAGAAGAGTTGATTTTAGCCGCTAAGGCCGGCAATGAGCCGCGCGTTAAAATACTTAGCCAAGATGGAAAAATCTTAAAGGAATTTTTGGTCTTTGATAAATGGTTCCGCGGTGGCATTGAGGTTGTGGCGGCGGATTTAGATGATGATGGTTCTCCGGAGATTATTGCGGTTCAAGTCAGTAAGGGGAATGGCCAAGTACGTATTTTTAATTCCGAAGGCAAATTAATTCGGCAATTTTATGCGGTTAATAGCCGTTGGCGCGGCGGCCTGAGCGTTGCGGCCGGCAATCTTGACGCTAAGGGCGAAAAAGAAATTATTATCGGCCTCGGTGCCGGAGCCGAGCCGCAAGTCCGGATATTCAGTCCGAAAGGGAATTTAATCGGTGTTTTTTTGGCCTATGAAAAAAGTTTCCGCGGCGGAGTCAAGGTAGTATCCGCTAATCTGGACGGCCGTAATAGCCGTGGCCAGGATGAAATAATCGTCGCGCCGGGGCCGGGCCGCGAACCTTTGGTTAAGATTTTTGATAATCGGGCGGCGCTTAAGAAACAGTTTTTAGTTTATAATCGGAATTGGCAAAACGGCTTTGATTTAACGGCCGGCGATCTTAATAATGACGGCTCGGCGGAGATAATCGTGGGCGCCCGGCCGGGTGCCGCACCACATGTCCGGGTTTTCAGCGGGAGCGGTCTACTTAGGGACTCTTTCTATACTTGGGAGGAGGGCTTTAAGGGCGGAGTAAATGTTGCTATAATAAGAATGAGCAACTAAGGGGTGGCCGTTGAATATCACGACGATTATATTAATTTTCAATCTATGTCTAAACAGGTTATTTTCGACAAAAAGAATGTTCTAGTCGCCGGCGGCGCCGGTTTTATCGGTTCGCACCTTTGTGATGAGCTGATTAAAACTAATAAAGTGATTTGCGTGGATAATTTTATTTCCGGCAGTGAGCGGAATATTGATCATCTCTTAGCCAATCCGGATTTCATGTTCATTAACCATGACTTATCAAAACCTTTTACCCCGGCCGTATTGGAAAATTTGAAAAAATTTAAATTAGAATTCCAGGGTCTCCAGGAAATATATAATCTTGCTTGTCCGATGTCGCCGCGCCGTTTTTTGGAAAATCGCCTGGCAACACTTTTAGCCAATTCTTACGCCGTCAAGAATCTTTTGGATTTAGCCGTAAAGTACAATTCTAAATTTTTACATTTTTCTTCTTCGGTCGTTTACGGTCCGCGTCGGACGGATAATCCGGATTTGAAGATGGCGGAAACTGAATTAGGTTTGGTTGACCAATTATCCGAACGCGGCGCTTATGACGAAGGCAAGCGTTTTGCCGAAACTATGGTGGCTAATTATCGGGCGCTTTATAATATTGATGTGAAGATTATGCGCCTGTTCCGGGTTTACGGACCGCGGATGATGCAAGGCGACGATCAGATGATTCCAGATTTTGTTAATGCCGCTTTAGATAATAAGGATATTACTATCGCCGGCGATGAAAATTTTTCTTCCTCTTTTTGCTATATTGATGATGTTCTTGACGCGGTCGGGAAGTTAATGAGTTCCGAATTGGCCGGTCCGGTCAATATCGGTTCTGATGTTGATATTAATTTGAGCGATTTTGTGCGCTTGATTATTAAGATGACGGATTCCCGTTCCCAGATAAACTACGCGGAAAATAAATTATTTTTTAGCGAATTGGCTTTGCCGGAAATCCGTTTAGCCAAAGACGAGCTGGGCTGGATGCCGGTCGTGACGCTTGAGAATGGTTTGAAAAAAACGATTTTTGATATCCAGGCGCATAAGCGTTTGCATGGTTTTGAGAGTTGAAACGGAAAATTATTTTAAATTTTTGGTCGTTAAATTCATTGAACCCCCATTAAATTATTAAAAGCGATTTTTGGATAATAAAAAACTCGGTCAGAATTGATCGAGTTTTTTTGTTGAAAGGCCAACACGAAGTGTGAGCCTTTTATGTTCTTACAATTGTTTTATTACAGCGTTTAAGATCGCTTTAGTTGAGTCCGAAATATTAAGTGTGTTAAATGCTTTGTCGGACGGCGCTACAAGATGATATGCTTGATGCTCAGACGCTTCGAGTTTAATTTCTCCAGGCTCAGTTTCAATCAAGAAATTGAATTGTCTAGTTTTTTTACCGGAGCCGGATGTGTAATCAAATGAGCCGAGGTAGGTAAGGATTAGTCCAATAACTAATCCTGTTTCTTCTTTAACTTCCCGCGCTAAAGCCGTGAGCAAATCTTCATTTTCATCTACGGCGCCACTCGGAAGTTCAACGAGTCCGCCCATAAAATCAGAGAGTACTCGTTCAAGAAGTAAAAATTTATTATCTCTATTAATGACTGCGCCAACGACTAACTTCTGGATGCCGTCCTTTTTGGAGACGGCGACCAGTTGTTTGATTATTTTTTGATCGATTTTTAATTCCATAGCTTCTATATTGTATTATTTACTCGTTTTAGCGTCAAGTAGAAGTTCGGGATTGTTTTGTACTATTGATGCTACTTTAACGATTCCCTTAATGTATAGATTGACCATTTGTTCTTCGTCCGGAAATGACCATACTGGCAGTTTAAGTGCATTTTTATAGAATTGCTCTGCTACTGGAAAAGATTGTTGGATTCGCCTCTGGACACCTTGGTATAGTCTAGGTAGAGCCTTTCCTGGTTCAGTAAATATTGGTAAGCGGTGCAATGTTCCTGTCGATTTAGGCCGATCAAATTCAATGAGCCCTTCGGCGAGTATTGCATTAGTAAATAAATCAATATTTACACCATTTGAATGAGATTCATCAAATTGCATCACATAAGCATACCAGCCATGTTGTTTGTTAAGCGTTTGAGGTGTATTTAAGAAGGAATACTGATTAAAGGCGGATGTCATCTTTTCGGCATAGCATTGTCTTTGTTTGAGCCATTCATTAAGATGAGAAAATTGTTCTTGTGCTATAGCAACCGCTAGCGGATGAGAGCGAAATTTTAATCCAAATCCGGTCGTGCTGAATGCCGAGAGTGAATAATCAGACGGTATTTCTTGTTTACATCGCTTATTGTAGTGCCCTTGAAGCATAGCGCGATAATATATTTCTTTATCGTCGGTTAACATAATACCGCCTTCACCGCCAGTAATGGCCGCGTCGCCAAACGTGCCGACGAGCTTATTATTATCACGCGCGCCATGAGCGTGTGAACAGTCTTCAAGCAGCCGCAGATTATGCTTTTTGCAAATGGAAACAATTTCTCTCATATTGCATGGGATTCCCCACATATGAGTTATCATAATTGCTTTAGTGCGCGGTGTGATGATTTTTTTAATTTCTGCGGGGTTTATATTGCCGTCCGCTTGGCAGTCGCAGAATATCGGTGTTGCTCCGGTGTGCATTAATGGGCTTACGGTCGCGAAAAAGGTATAGACAGGACAAATTACTTCATCGCCTGGCCCGAGCGCGAGCCCCTCATACATTGAATAGATAGCATTGGTCCCGGAATTGGACAGAAGTCCGTATCGGCGTTTATGGTAATCGGCGAAAGTGTCTTCGAATTCTTTAATTATCCCCGATCGATTATAAATTGAGATAGTAGCATGGAGTTGCCGGATAACTGCCATTTCTACGGATTTTGTAATGCGCGGCCACGAGAGATGTGGCCCCTTCGTTTTAATGGTTTTATTACCACCAAAGATTGCGAGCTTATTCATAGTTTATCCTCCTTTTAATGGTTTTTTTGGATTATTTTTAATATATCATTTGGATCACACGATGTTTTAGAGTGGTCCGATTTGTATGCGGCTTCAATAACCGCAACGTGTTGTAAATGTTCAGTGTAGTCCGGTAGAGCTCCGGGAACGAATTGGTGTATTCTTTCGGCGAAATAATCAAGTTGTTCTACTGCCGCTGAAGGCCAACCGCCCTGTCGTTCCAGTTTTTCAATTTCGTTGCCATTGATGTCGAGTCGGCGTATTAATCCTCGTGATACTTCCACGACACCGTTAGTACCAAAGACGCGTATGCGTTCCTGTTTTTCCGGATATACTCGGGAAATCACAAAATTTCCGACAAGCTTTTCGTCGTACTGAAATTTTAAATGATAATCAAACAGGAGGTGCGCAGTGTCTTCCACGTCATATTTTTGCCCCGGACGATTACCTCGTGTCATGCGTGCGGTAATTGATGTTGGCATACCAAAGTACCAGATTAGCAAATCGACGAAGTGGTAGCCCATGTCCACCAGTGCGCCACCACCCGAAAGATTTTTTGAAGCTCGCCAGCCCTCATTAAGCGTAGCTATATTCATTGTGTATGCGCCTTCAATGGAGTAAATTTTTCCAATATACTTTTTAAGTTGATGAAATGTTTGATATATGGGGTTAAACCGACGTTGGACGGTAACGCCCATATATACCGATCCATTGCGCAGAATTTTCATTAATTGTCGAGCTTCGACGATATTTGTTGCTAGCGGTTTTTCCTTAATAATGTGTTTTCCCGCCTTAACTAGCGCGCTGATAATATCCAAATATGCATGATGCGGAATGGAGATCATCGCAACTTGAAAGTCTTGTTCTTTAATTAGTTTATCGAGCTCAATATAGCTTGGTACTTTGTATTGAGCGCTGATTTCTTTGGCTTTTTTTTGATCAGTATCACAGACACCAATAAGTTCGAAGTTTTCACTTCGCATAATGGCCGGGAGGTGATCGTCTTTCGATTGTTTCCCTAGGCCGATTACTGCTATTCGCAATTTCATAATTAGTCCCCCTATTTTTAAATTGTAAAAGAATGTTTTTAAATAAAGGCCAAGGCCTTCTTTAATTTTATATTTTACTATTTTTATTTATTTATGTATAGGGGCTGGCTAGCAATTAAACCTCTCCTATCATCTCCATAATCTTCCGTTGTAAATCTGCTTCGTCGCCCGGCTTGAACAATTTATCATTCGTTCCAATTATTTCCGGAATGCCGCCGAGATTGGCGGCAATGACGCGCAAGCCGGCGGCGCGAGCGCCATAGATTACGGTTGGGGAATTTTCATAGCATAAGGACGGAACGATCAGGCAATCATTAGCCGCTTTTATTTTTTCTGCTTCTTCATAGCTAAGAGGCCCGATAAAGCTTATCCGCTTATCTCCGGTTGCCGCTTCTTTTGCCGCGGCCATGCTTGCTCCGCCGCCCCTGATCGCAATCGTGAGTTTAATGTCCGGATTAGATATTTTTTTAAAAGCTTTGATTAACAAGAAAATGCCTTTTTGTTTTTCTATTTGTCCGATGAATAGGAATTTTTTAATTTTTTGCTTAGGTTTAATCAACGCTGATTCCGCCGGTCCGGCTTGGTCTGATGCGGTTTGCGTCACTGGCTGGCCGGATCTTGATGCCGTTTGTGTTGCTGGCTGATTGGGATCCGGCGCTGTTTGCATTGTCGGTTGGTCGAGATTTGACGATGTTTGCGCCTCCGGCCAAGCAAAAGGTTGGATTTCTTTTTCCGAGTTTTTAAAAAATCCATATTGATTATGTAAATCCAAAAGCCAGCGGGAGGGCGAGATAATTTTTTCCGGCGGAGCGAATAGAGCGCGGGTCAAAAGCCGGTATATTTTTGCGCTTAGTCCGCTTATCTTTTTTTCTTGGCCCCAAAGCATCAGGCCGGAAGGATGAAGCAGTTGGATATCATGGAGAAAATGTTCATGTTTGATTTTTAAATTTCTAATGGCCGCGGGCACCATAAAACCCAGCCCCATTAAATTATGAGTAACGACTAAATCCGGTTTTTCTTTTTTCAATATTTTTTTAATTTGCGCGTATTTACGGAAAGAGAAAATATTGCCTAAGTGCCAGAATAAACGGGGCAGGGCAGATAACTCGGCTAAATTATAAAATTTAGAGTTTAAATAATAGATTTTTAGGCCATTGTTTTCGTCAGTCGGTTTTTCGCCGTCAGTTGCCGTTTTTCGCGGTTTTGTGGTAATTAAAAAAACTTCATGGCCGGCTTTTTTAAAGTCGGCCGCCATCATTTCAACAACGGTTTCCGCGCCGCCGCGGCTATAAATTCCGTATAAGTTGTGGATCAAGGCAACTTTCATAAGGATAGTAGTTTTTTTAAAATTAGGGTCTGCTTTATAGATAAACAGATTGACTTCGCGGTTTTGCAGCGGAGACGATTTATATGATTTATAATAGAAATTTAAATAAATAATCTTTTTAGATTTTCCGCCATCTTCCGTTCATCATATTTTTCCTCCGCTAAGCTTCGCGCCGCCAGCGCCATAGTTCGTCGTAGCGCTTCATTATCTAAGATAAATTTTATTTTTTCTCTCAGATTATCCGCGTCGCCGGGCGCGGCTAATAGTCCTTCTTTTTGGTCGCTAAAGACGCGGCGAACACCCGGTAGATTCGAAGCGATAACCGGCGCGCCGCAAGCCAGCGCTTCAATCAAAACCAAGCCGAAGGCCTCATTGCTGTTAATTGAGGGCAAGATTAAAAGATCGGTATTTTGGTAGTAGCGTATTTTTTCCGCGTCATCCAGGCGTCCGACAAATTTTACTTTATCCGCTATTTTTAATTCCCGCGCCAATGTTTCATAATCGTAGCGCAATTCACCTTCGCCGGCGATAACAAGTCGCCAGTTTTTTTCGGTCAGGCCGCTTAAGGCCTGGAGCAAAACATCAACGCCTTTAAAATAATGCGCCCGGTCAAGGCCGCCGACGAACAGAATATCTAATTGCCTTTTTTTAATGAAGCGGTCGTTGATATAATGGATTAGTTTTTGCGCTCGGGCGATTGTGCTGTTAGCCGCCTGGCGATTGATCATTTTCGTTTGAAATTTTTCAATATCAAGGCCGAACGGAATTTCTTGGAATTTATCCGGCCGCGCCCGATAATAATCTTTTATCTGGCTGTGAGTTATATAATCAAAACTGGCGCTGACTATCAGATCAGCTTGCTTGAAAAGGGAAAAGCGGATAAGGCGGGCCGGCCAGCTTAAGAAACGGAAGATTAAACTGGAATGGCGGACGTCCATATGGTAATGGATGATCAGTTTTGGTTTTTTGAAAAATAATTTAAAAAACCAGACGACTTCTGCGCCGCCAAAAAAAGGATAATGAAGATAAATATAATCAAATTTGCGCAGTTTCCAAAGAAGCTGGGGCAAAAAAGCGCCATGGCCGTATTTTAGCCATGGCTTTAGATTATGAGGCGTAAAATTAACAATTTCGGCTGACGGCTTTAAAAGACGGTCGATCTGAGCGGCGACCGTCGCGATGCCGCCGGCATAAGGCGGGAAAGTGCAGACGACTTGGGCGATTTTCATAATTAGAAGCTAATGCGCAGTTTAAATATTTTTATTATCAGTATTTGAGGATTTTGGGTTATTTGATAGTTTTTGATTATTTAAAGATTCCGGCGTGGATTTTTTCATTAAATCATTCGTGGCGAGCGGGTTGTCCAGGGCAATTTCTCGGGCGACATCCGTTATATTCCGATCAAGTTTCGCAACCGTTAGGCGCAAGCTAAAGACTACATAAAATAAAATTAGAACCGCCAGATAAACGAGAAAATTTATACCGCCGCCGGAAAAGCCGAGCCAAGCGACCAAGCGATCGATTTCTTTAATTAAGATTACGGCGCCGCCGGCTAAAATCCAAAAAGCGAGCCATAAAGAAAATTCATTTCGGCTGATTTCCTGTTTTTTCTTCTGTTTAAACAAGCGAAAAACAAAAAGAGCAATCAGGATTAAGGCTATTATTTGTTGAAGCATAATGGTCATATTATGGTTGTTATTTTTGATTATTAGCATTGTCGTTCGGGCGGCAATGCTCCTGAGCGCCTGTAATTTTGTAGAGTAAAATTTATTGCTAGCCGGACGCCTTACTTAATTATTTTATGGATTAAGAGGTCGCGGATGATTTTGAAGCCACCGGATAACTTTTGGCCGGGGCGGTGATAAATAACCGTGACCGGCACTTCCGCCATCCTTAAGCCCGCCTGCCGCGCCTTGATCTGGATTTCGCTGGCATGGGCCATTTCCCGGTTAACGATTTTAATCGTCTCGGCGGCGCGCCGGTTCAAGGCCCGAAAACCGTTTTGCGGGTCGCTTAGTTTTAATCCGAGGGCGCGGGTAAATATTTTTGCCAGCGGCATGATTAGATATTTTTTTACCGGCGGGAAATTTGTTTTTTTTCCCAAAAAACGGGAACCGAAAACGATGTCGGCCCGGTCGTTGATAATCGGCTCGGCCATATCTTTTATTTCTTCCGCCAAAAATTGATCATCAGCATCAAAATGAATTATTATTTCCGCGCTATGGCGCAAAGCGTAATCATTGCCGGTTTGCAGGGCGGCGCCTTGGCCGCGATTAATCGGATGGCGCAAGACAATCGCGCCAGCCGTTTCGGCTAAAGCCGCGGTTTCATCGCGCGAGCCGTCATCAACGACAATTACTTCGTCAACTTGCGCCCGAACAGTTTTAACTACTTTAGCGATATTAGCCGCTTCGTTCCAGGCCGGGATGACACAACTTATTTTCATAATTTTTTACTTAAGGTTGTTCATTAAGTTCGTTCGGATAATTTCGTGCCAGTCCAAAGAGATAATTTTATAAATATCATCTAGTTTAATTTTTTGGATTTTTTAGAATCCCGGCTTTTATTTTGTGCTTCCGGTCGCTCTCTAAAGGTCGGAAACCCTCGGTACGGGCGATTTTTTCTAATTCTTTCCAGAAATTTTTCTTGGGCCGGGATTCGCTGGCGAGGATGAATTGCTTGAGTTTTGGCGTCATCTTTAGGATTTCGAATAAGCCAATCTGCCGGCGTTCCTTGGCACTGCTTGATTTCGGTTGTTGCCAATCGGCTAGATGTTGGATAAGAATCATCTTAAGGCAGTCCAATTTTAATTTCAAGGGCGGATCGCTGCGCAATATAGCGGAAAGGATTTCCCAGGGATTTTCCGCCGTCATCGTTGCGATAACTAGGCGTCCGGTGGCGGCGGCGCGCAAAACCCGTGCTAAATCTTTCGTGTCCTTTAGATCATCAATTGCGATAATATCCGAATCATGGCTTAAGATTTTTTCCCAATTAGCTTCGGTCGGGGGAAGATAACTGATGCCGGTAATTTCCTGTTCCGGATTTGCGCTTAAGCAATAAAGATTTTTTTTCGCGTCATTTAAGGCGTCAAGCAGGGAATAAAGCAGAGCGCTCTTTCCATTTCTGGCCGGCGCGCCGATAATGATTAATCCAGAGCGGGCGCGGCCGGCGCTTTGAAGAGTTTTAAGGTCTTTCATCTGTAGGCCGAGCTGGCTTAAACGCCAGGGTTTGACGGGTTGGTCGATAATGTTTATAATTATCTTTTCATTATCGCCGTCTGGCAGAACGGCCAAGCGGAAAGTCAAACGGGAATCTTTAGAGCTTATTTTGCAATAACGCTCGGCAGTTAATTCCCCGGGAGCGATTTCTAAGACCTTGCGCAAGTCCGCGAACAGGTCTTCTTCCAGTTTTTTCGGCAAATGGAAGCTTTTTTGGTCGCCGTTTTTAAAATCATAATTCAAACAGACCCCATCCAAGCGACGGACAACAGTTAAACGCTTAGCCTCTTCCCAGGCGGCGTAATTGAAGATATTGTTGGTTATTTTCAAGCCCATAATGTTTTTATTATAGCATAGTTTTGTATTGTGATAAAATGTGATAAAATTAATTCGGGATTGCTATTACCCCATTTTTCTTATTTTTTATGGCTTATTTTAATTTTTACGCTCGTTTTTATGCGAAACGCCGGGCTATTGCCGAGGCGATCGCGACTTTTTGGCGTTTTCGGCCGGTCCGTCTTTATTTTTTCATATTTTGGCCGCTCCATATCTTGACTTGGCTTGAGGCATTTTTCATTAGGAAAAATTTAAGCGGAAATTTTTTAGTTTTACATTATAATGTAGATTTTGGCGTGGACCTAGTAAGCGGTCCGAATCGTATTTTTGTTTATCCGCTTTACGGCCTGGCGGTTTTTTTAATAAATTTTTCTTTGGGCGTTTTTTTGACCAGGCGGCCGGATTGGCGCCTATTCGCCCATTTTCTTTTAGCCGGGCTCGTTTTATTTTCAGCCCTCTTGGTCTTAGCTTTAATGTTTATTTATTTGATTAATTTCAGCTAATCTATGGAATTCCAGGTTATTAAAATTTTATTCATCTCGACTTTAGCTTTTGTTTTTGCGATTTCTGTCGCCCCGCTTTTAACTAATTTTTTATATAAGTATAAATTAGGAAAAAAAATCCGTTCAAACGGCGCGACGCCGATTTTTACCAAGCTCCATGCACATAAGGCCGGCACGCCGACTATGGGTGGTATTTTGGTTTGGGGGACTTTATTGATTATTATTTTTCTTTTTTATTTTTTGGGCCGGATTTGGCCGGACGGAATTTTAAGCCATTTGAATTTTTTATCGCGGCCGGAAACTTTATTGCCGCTCGGCGCCTTGATCGCTTCGGCGTTCATCGGACTTTTTGATGACTGGCTTGATGTGCGGGGGAAGGGTGTTCTCGGCGGCGGCGGCTTGAAATTACGCCATCGTCTTTTGATTTATACTTTGATTGCTTTAATTGGCGCGCTTTGGTTTTATTATAAATTGGATTGGACGGTTTTTCATATTCCGTTTTTAGGAAATTTTGAAATTGGTATTTGGTATATTCCGGTTTTTATCTTTATTATTGCCGCGGCTTCTTTTTCCGTTAATGAAACCGATGGCCTGGACGGCTTGGCCGGCGGGACATTATTGATTGCTTTTGCTTCTTACGCGGTAATTTCTTTTGCGCTTGGCCGCTATGAACTCGCGACTTTTTGCGGCGTGATTATCGGGGCTTTGCTGGCTTTTTTATGGTTTAATATTCCGCCGGCTCGTTTTTATATGGGGGACACCGGCTCAATGAGTTTGGGCGTAACTTTAGGAATCATCGCCATGTTAACCAATACTTCCTTATTATTGCCGTTTATCGGTTTGATTTTTTTAGTTGAGTCCTTGTCGGTGATAATCCAGGCCTTATCAAAGAAATTTCGGGGCAAGAAAATAATTCTGTCTTCACCGGTTCATCATCATTTTCAAGCCATTGGCTGGCCCGAGGCAAAAGTAGTAATGCGTTTTTGGGTAATCGCCGCGGTCGGCGCCGCCAGCGGCTTGATTATCTTCCTGCTTGATCAGAAATTTTAGGTAGCCAAACGGGCGGGAGTGATAAGCTTTGCTGCCGGAAGAAAATTTTTTGGCGGAATTAAATGGCATTTGGCGACAGACCCTAAATAATTTATGCCCATAAACAATCGGAGAAAAAATCGGCCGGGGAAAATATTTTCTTCCTCGCCTAACGAGCATGAAGCGGATAAAAGTTTATTGGCGGCCTTGGCCGTTCTTTTGCTTTTCGGCTTAGTGATGCTGTTTAGCGCTTCTTCAGTTGTTTCTTACACCCGTTTCGGTAATACTTACCATTATTTTTTGCGTCAATTTTTTAGCCTGATTGTCTCTCTAGGTCTTTTCTGGTTTGCGTCGAAAATGAATTACCATTGGTGGAAAAAATTTGCCGGCGTGTTTTTAGTTTTTTCCATTGGCTTATTGCTGTTGGTTTTTATTCCCGGTCTGCGTTCGGAATACGGTTCGGCGCGGAGTTGGATTAATATTTTCGGTTTTTCTCTTCAACCCTCGGAATTAGTAAAAATATCCTTTTTAATTTATCTGGCCGCCTGGCTGGAGGTTAAGAGGCACGCTTTAAAAAGCTGGTCTGGTGGCGTCTTACCCTTTTTAATCGTTTTAGGTATTATCAGCGCCTTGATGATTGCTCAGCCGGATATCGGGACTTTATCAATTATCGCGGTTTCCGCCGTAGCTGTATTTTTTGTTGCCGGGGGCCGGATTTCCCATATCCTTGGCGGTGTGGTAGTCGCAGTAATGATTCTATCAATCATTATCAGTTCCGGATCTTCAAGTTATGAATCAGATCGTTTCAAATGTTTAAAAGATCCGAGTTATAGCCCGAACGATAAATGCTATCAGATTAACCAATCCTTGATTGCGGTCGGTTCCGGCGGTTTATTCGGTCGCGGTATCGGCCAGAGCCGCCAGAAATTTTTATATTTGCCCGAGGTTTGGGCGGACGCGATTTTTCCGATTATCGCCGAAGAGACCGGTTTTATTTTTAGCACACTCTTGATTCTACTTTATCTTTTCGTTTTTTATCGCGGTTTGCTTATCGCGCGCGCCGCGCCCGATCTTTTCGGTGGCGCTTTGGCGGCCGGGATTGTAGTTTGGCTAGCGGCGCAAACTTTTTTAAATATCGGCGGCATGATTAACTTAATTCCGATGACCGGCGTGCCTTTGCCTTTTGTTTCTTCCGGCGGCTCCGCGACTTTGGCGGCCTTGCTGGCGATGGGAATTTTAGTTAATATCAGTAAGCATACTAAAGGGAAGATGAGTCGGAATTAATAAAATAGAATTATGATTGATAATAATCAGAAAAATAATCAGATAAGAAGAATAATGTTAGCCGGCGGCGGGACCGGCGGTTCGGTTTTGCCGCTTTTAGCCGTGGCCGAGGAATTATTGAAAACCGAGGTCGTGGCCGGAGAAAGGGCACTTAAGACCGGTTCGGCGACTGATGCTTTACCTGGACAAAAGCGATTAGAAATAGTTTTTGTCGGCACGACTAGAGGCCCGGAAAAAGAGATGGTCGCGGATTTTAATAGCCGGATTGGAAACATGAAATTTATTCCGCTCTCCGGCGGGAAATGGCGCCGTTATTTTTCTTGGCAGAATTTTTTTGATGTTTTTAAGATCATCATTGCTTTTTTTAAATCGTTTAGGATTTTGCGCCGAGAGCGGCCGGAAATCATAATTAGCGCCGGCAGTTTTATCGCCGTGCCGCTTGTTTGGGCGGCGGCGCTTAAAAAGATTCCGATCTTAGTCCATCAACAGGATATCCGTCCCGGTTTGGCCAATAAATTGATGGCGCCGTTCGCCCGGGTAATCACGGTCGCGTTTGAAAAATCTTTAGCCGATTATGGACCGCGTGCGGTTTTAACCGGCAATCCGGTGGCGAGCGCGGTTGAACAGCAAGGGAGGGAACAAGGCGGCCAAATCCGTGATTGGTACGGGCTTAGTCCGGATCAACCTTTGATTTTAGTAATCGGCGGCTCAACGGGCGCGAGTGCGCTTAATAAGTTAGTCGCGGCGGCCGCTCCTGAATTATCGCGTTTTTGCCAGATTGTCCATATCACCGGAAAAGGGAAGACGATAGAAAATGATGCGGGCGGGGAGGGACAGGTTGAAAATGTTGGCACGGAGAATAATGCCTACCATGTTTTTGAATTTTTAAATTATGATAATTTATTGGTTTTGCTGGCGAGCGCGGATTTAGTCGTTTCTCGTTGCGGTTTAGGCGCTTTAACCGAATTATCCGCTTTAGAAAAGCCGGCGATTTTAATTCCGATGCCGCGAACTCATCAGGAAGATAACGCCGCGGTTTTCGCGGCGGCGGACGCGGCCGTAGTTTTAAATCAAGACGAACTTACGCCGGAGAAATTAACGACGGCCATAAAAAAAATCCTGGAAGATCCGGGATTAAGAAGTGCGTTAAGCCGGAATATCGGTAAAGTTATCAAGCGCGGCGCGGCCGCGAGTATTGCCGGAATAGTTTGGGAGATTGTGGGGGATAAAATTTAATAAAATAAAAAAGCCCTCAAGATTTAGAGGGCCGGGGCATAACGATTATTTTATTATTTTTTTAAATTATCTATTCGGTCAAGGACGGAATAGAAACTTAAGCAAAGGATAAAAGCTATAATCATTCCTATTAAACAGATTAGATGATTTGTGTGTTCCAGTGTATTCGGTACTATTTTCCCCCCAATAAGGCTAGTTATTAGTATTAGAATAAAACATAAACCAGCAAAGATTAAAAAAACTGTTTTCATGATTTTATTTATTAGGTTAAACAATTGTAAAAGAATTAAATTATTATAGCATATTTTAAATAAAATGTCAATAGATAAAAAACCTAAGAATAACCCGGTAAAAACCATATACCTAATCGGCCTTAAAGGCGTGGGCATGACTATGTTGGCGCAGTTTTTAGCGGCGCAGGGCCATAAGGTGAGCGGTTCGGACATTAAGGAGAGTTTTATGACCGATAAGGTTTTGCGCCGGGCAAAGATTAAGGTTTTTTCTCCCTTTGCCGCCAAAAATATTCCGGCTCAAGCCAATACGATAATTTATTCAACCGCTTATAACCCGAAAACTAATCCGGAACTAGCCTTTATAAAAAATAATCCGGCGCGATTTAAAAATGTCCGTCTCTTGTCTTATCCGGAGGCGCTCGGTGAAATTTTTAATCAATATTATGGTGTCGCCGTTATTGGCAGTCATGGCAAAACCACGATTACCGCTTGGCTCGGTTATATTTTAGAAAAGGCCGGCCTAAACCCGAACGTCTTAGTCGGCTCTTACGTGCCACAATTTAAGGGCAGTAGTTTAATCGGAAAGTCGAAATATTTTGTCGCCGAAGTTGATGAATATCAGAATAAATTAAAATATTTTAATCCCCGCGGTGTCGTGCTTAATAATATTGATTACGATCATCCGGACTTTTTTAAAGACAAAAAAGCTTATGATCAGGTCTTTGTGGATTTTATTAAAAAAATTTCTCGGGATGGCTGGCTGGTGGTTAATAAAGATGACCCCAGAGCCGCGGCGGTCGCGAAATTCTGTCGTGGCCGGGTGATTTTTTATTCCGCTAAAGACTTTAAAAAATCCGGTGTGCGTTCCGGTTTGCCGGGCCAACATAATCTCTATAACGCCCAAGCGGTGTTTACCGCGGCGCGCCAGTTGCGCGTGCCGGTCGTAAAAATTAAAAAATATCTGCCGGAGTTTAAGGGAACGGATCGCCGTTTGCAGATCATGGGCCGTTATCATGGCGCGACGATTATTGACGATTACGCGCATCATCCGACGGAAATCAAGGCCAGCTTAAACGCGATGCGTGAAAAATATCCGCGGCAAAAAATAATTACGGTTTTTCATCCCCATACTTTCTCCCGCACCAAAGCGCTATTTAAAGATTTTGCGCGCAGTTTCGCCGGCACTGACGAATTAATAATTTTAGACATTTATGGCTCGGCGCGCGAAAAACAGGGCGGGGTGTCTAGCCGGCAGTTGGCGGACGCGATTGTAAAATTCAATCGCACTAATAAGATGTCGCAAGAAGTTAAAACTATTGCGACCATTCCGGCTGCGGCCGCGTACCTGCGCCGCCGTTTGAAAGCCGGAGAAGTTTTATTACTCATGGGCGCCGGCGATGTATTCCGGGTTGGGGAGAGATTATTGAAGGTTTAGATTTGTGTTTTTATTATGGAAAAAATAAAAGAAGAAAAAGACGAAAAAAAGTCCGTCAAGCCGACTTTGCCTTGGCGGAAATTTTGGACGGAATTATGGAAATTATTAAAACCTTTCCGCCGGCTTTTTTTAACGATTACCGCGATTACGATTATTGCCGGCCTTTTGAATTTGGCTAAGCCGTATATTTTAAAGATGGTTATTGACGGCTTAGGTGATTTAAGCGCCGAGTCCTGGCATTTTTTCTTAAAACTCATCGCTTTATATTTAGCAACCGATGAATTTCTATCTTTTATCAGGTATTTAAGCGACCGTCGGATTTTGAAGCTATTGGTTGATTTAGAGTATTTCTTGAATGTCCGGGCGCAGGAAAAATTGGTTAATTTGAGTTTAGGCTATCATGAACGGGAGAATACCGGCAGCAAGATAATTAAAATTGAAAAAGGGGCTGATAAGATTTCCGAATTTTTAGGTAATTTTTTTTGGGAGGCCTTGCCGACTTTTTTGCAGATGATAATCGCCTGTGGTGCCTTACTTGTCATGGATTGGCGCATCGGTTTGTCTTTTTTCTTTTTTGCCGGCCTGTTCGTCGTTATTACTTATTGGTCAAACCGGCGGATGTATCCGGTGCGGAAAAAGATTTTTAAGGATTATGAGGTCGCTTCCGGCAAGATGGGCCAAGCGATTATCAACATTAACGCCGTCCAATCTTTTAGCCAGGAAGATCGGGAGTTAAGCGAGTTTGAAAAAATTCGTGCCCGTTTAAGCGCGAACGAGAACCGGCAATGGGGTTGGATGATGAAAGTCGGGCTTGGGCGCAACGTGCTGGTTGATTTCGGCCGGGCCGCGGTTTTATTCATCGGCGCTTATTTAGTTTTGCATAATTCAATCAGCGTCGGCTCCTTAATTTTTATTTTAACTTTAAGCGAACAGGCCTATGGCTCCTTGTATCGCCTCTCGCGTTTTTATGACCGGATGGAAGAGGGCCGGGAAGGGGTCAATCGCTTAATTGTCCTATTTAACGCGGCTTCGGAAATAGTAAATAAAGAAAATGGAATAAAACCGAAAAACCTAATCGGCGAAATTGAATTCCAAAACGCTTCCTTCCATTACGCCAATAACGAGCGGGTCGCGGTTAAGAATTTAAATTTTAAAATAAATTCCGGTTGTGTAACTGCATTGGTCGGACCGTCGGGCGGAGGCAAAACTACGGTTGCCCGTCTTATTTACCGCCATTACGATCCACAGAGCGGTCGGGTTTTGCTTGACGGAAAAGATCTGCGCGATTACGACTTGCATGCCTTTCGGAAATTTTTAGCTATCGTGCCGCAGGAAGTAGAAATTTTTGATATCAGCGTGGCGGAAAATATTGCTTATGCTTATCCCGACGCCAGTCGAGAGGAGATAAAAGCGGCGGCGCGCATCGCTAACGCCGAAGAATTTATTAATAAGTTAAGCGATGGTTATGAGACCTTGGTCGGTGAGCGGGGGATAAAATTATCCGGCGGTCAGCGTCAACGAATCGGTATCGCCCGGGCGATTCTGGCTAATCCCCGGATTTTAATTTTTGATGAGGCGACTTCTAATTTAGACAGCCAGAGCGAACGCTTGATTCAAGATGCGATGAATAAGATTAGCCGGAATCGGACCATGATTATTATTGCCCATCGTTTAAGCACGATTAAGCGCGCTGATAAGATTATTGTTTTAGAAAAGGGTCGGGTCCTTGAAGAAGGCAGTCATCTTGAACTCGCCCAGGTTTCCGGCGGACTTTATGCCGAGCTTTTGAAGTTGCAGAAGATGGGGGAGGTGGATTGATTGTTTCCAATTTTATTTGATTCTTATTATAATAAAATTACTACTGCTTGTAGAATATAATAATTAATCCATAGAACATAAATTAATTCATCTATAAAATATAATCAAGTCATGTTAAACATCGAAAAAAACAAGCCCTTGGCTCCTTATACGACTCTTAAAATCGGCGCGGCCGCCGAGTTTTTTGCCGCTATAAAAAGCAAAGAAGATTTATTAGAAGCGATTGCTTGGGCGAGAAAAAATAAAAAGCCGATTTGGATTTTAGGCGGCGGTTCCAATGTTTTAATTTCCAAAAAAATCAAAGGTTTGGTTTTAAAGAATGAGATTAGGGGGATGGATATTATTAAAAAGAATAAAGATTACGCTTTTGTCGAAGCAAAGTCTGGCGAGTCCTGGACTAAGTTTGTTAATTTTACCGTTGAACAGGGGCTGTCAGGCTTGGAAAATTTATTTTTAATCTATGGCACGGTCGGGGCCGCTCCAGTCCAGAATATTGGCGCTTACGGCGTAGAACTTAAGGACGTCTTTTATCATCTGCGCGCCATTGACTTAAGAACCGGCCACGAGAAGATTTTCGCGCTTAAAGATTGCCGCTTCGGTTATCGAGATAGTGTTTTTAAAAACCGCTTAAAAGGAAAATATTTTATTTATTCCATAACCGTAAAATTAAAGCGCCAGCCGAATTTTAAATTAGATTATGGTTCAATTCGTGAGGTGTTGGCTATTAAAGGTATAAAAAAACCGACCGCGCGCCAGCTGATTAGCGTTATCCAGGAGATTCGCAATAGCAAGTTGCCTAATCCGGGCTTATTTCCTAACGCCGGTTCGTTTTTTAAGAATATTGAGATTAGTACAGTGAAATTTAAAAACATTAAAGCCAAGTATCCGGATGTGCCGAGTTGGCCAACCGGACCGGGTAAAGTCAAGGTTCCGGCCGCCTGGCTGATCGAGCAAGCCGGGTTTAAAGGGAAAAAAATTGGTCCAGTCGGCATGCACGAGAAACAGGCGCTTATTTTAGTTAATTATCAAGGGGCTAAGGCGCAACAGGTTTTAGCTTTAATGAAAAAAGTAAAGGGCACCGTCAAAAGAAAATTCGGCCTTGATTTAGAGGAAGAAGTTAATGTAATATGAAGATAAATTAATATGACTAGTTTTGAACTCCGCCAGAAATATTTAGATTTTTTTAAAGCGAAAGATCACGCCGTGATTTCGAGCGCTTCTTTGATTCCGGAAAATGATCCGACCGTTTTGTTTACGACCGCGGGCATGCATCCGCTCGTGCCTTATTTATTAGGCGAGAAGCATCCGGCCAGAACGCGTTTAGTGAATGCGCAAAAATGTATCCGGACCGGCGATATCGAGGAGGTCGGCGACGCAACGCATCATACTTTTTTTGAGATGATGGGCAATTGGTCGCTTGGTGATTATTTTAAAAAAGAATCCATTGCTTATAGCTGGGAGTTTTTAACCGGCAATAATGATAAGTGTCTTGGTTTGGATAAGAATCGCTTGGCCGTTTCTGTTTTTCAGGGCGACGCTGATGCGCCTTTTGACGAGGGGGCCTATAATATCTGGTCGGAAATTTTTAAACAGAATAATCTTCCGCTTGAACGCATCGCAAAATTGCCGAAGAAAAATAATTGGTGGGGACCGGCCGGACAGACCGGACCCTGCGGGCCGGATACGGAAATTTTTTATTGGGTCGGCGATCCGGATAAAATACCGGCTGGTTTTAACGATGACAATAATCTTTGGGTGGAAATCTGGAATAATGTTTTCATGGAATATAATAAGAATGCTGAAGTAAAGTTTGAGCCCTTGAAACAGAAAAATGTTGATACTGGTTTGGGCTTGGAGCGGGTTTCAGCGGTAATTAATGGCTTAGATGATAATTATAAGACGGATTTGTTTATAGATATCATAAAAAAATTAGAGGAGTTAAGCGGTCGAAAGTATGGCGCGGATTCGGAAACGACGCGAGCGATGCGCATTATTGCCGACCATCTTAAAGCCGCGACTTTTATCATCGGCGATAATAAGGGCGTCACGCCATCCAACACCGACCAAGGTTATGTCGTGCGGCGCTTGATTAGACGGGCGATTCGCTATGGACGGCAGCTTGGTATCACTGAAAATGCCTGGATAGCTAAAATTGCGGCGGTTGTTATTGAAAATTATGAAGAAGTTTATCAAGAACTTAAAAATAATCAAGAATTTATTTTAGATGAATTTAACAAAGAAGAAGAAAAATTTAATCGAACCTTGAATCGTGGTTTAAAAATTTTAAATACGCAAATATTGTCTGGAGATAAAGAGCTGATAAATAATGTTCCGGATGTAACCCAAGGTTTTACGCCAGGGGAGCTCACTGGGTTGTGGTTATTTAATCTTTATCAAAGCGAAGGGTTTCCTTTAGAGCTCTCTTTAGAGGAAATACAAAAAATCAGAGGCGCGCTGTCTTCGGATGAATTAGATAGATTAACTAAGGAGTTTGCCGCTGAACTTAAAAAACACCAAGAGCTTTCCCGCACGGCTTCGGCCGGGAAATTTAAGGGTGGCTTGGCTGACGCTAGCGAGGAGACCGTAAGGCTCCACACAGCCGCTCATCTGCTTTTAGCCGCGTTGCGCAAAGTTTTAGGCGATCATGTTGTTCAAAAGGGAAGTAATATCACGCCGGAACGCTTGCGGTTTGATTTTTCTCATTCGCAAAAAATGACGCCGGAGGAGATTGCCCGCGTCGAAGATTTGGTTAATGGCGCGATTGATCAAGATTTCAAGGTCGTTTGTGAAGAATTACCGCTTGAAGAAGCGAAGAAACGGGGAGCAATGGGCGTTTTTGATTCAAAATATGGAGAAAAAGTTAAGGTTTATACGGTTTGTCATCTTGATAATTCCGGTCAAAGCGATTTAAAAGATGCTTTTTCGCAAGAAATTTGCGGTGGGCCGCATGTTGATTCAATTGGGACATTAGGCCATTTCAAGATTAAGAAGGAAGAAGCGTCTAGTGCTGGCGTGCGGCGGATTAAGGCGGTTTTAGAAAAATCTCCGACCTCTTGACAAGCGGCAATCTTATCTCTATAATAAATTCTATTAAGATTATTATAAAAATAAACTTAAATATTCTTAGATAAATTTTGATAAGGTCTTTATAATCTTTATCAAATTTTTTTGTGTTAATGTCAAACGAGGCAGAAAAAACAAACGATAGCTCAGCGACTTTGAATGCCAAGGATTTTATTGAAATCCAAGGGGAGGTCTTAGAGCTTATGCCCGCGGCTAGCTTTAAAGTGGCTTTAGAAAACGGTCATGAAATATTAGCCCATTTATCCGGTAAAATGCGGATGAATAAAATTCGGCTTTTGCCGGGCGATAAAGTTAAATTACAAATTAGCCCTTATGATTTAACTAAGGGGCGGATAGTTTACCGCATGTAATAATAATATGAAAGTACGAACCAGCGTTAAGAAAATTTGTAAAGATTGTAAAGTGATCCGCCGGGAAGGCCGGGTTCATGTTTTATGTAAAAACCCTAAGCATAAGCAAAGACAGGGGTAATTTAGTTATAACTTATTTTATGGCTTTAAGAATTGCGGGAGTAACTCTTCCGAATGAAAAAAGAATAGAAATCGCTTTAACCTATATTTACGGTGTCGGCCGGATGCGGGCGAATAAGATTTTGGCGGAAGCGAAAATCAATCCGGATACGCGGGTTAATGATTTGCCGGAAGCGACGGCTAATTCTTTGCGTGAAATCGTGGAAAAAAAATATACGGTTGAGGGCGATTTGCGCCGCGAAGTCCAGAGTAATATTAAACGTTTGAAGGAAATTGGTTGTTATCGCGGTTTGCGCCATGCGCGTCATTTACCGGTGCGCGGCCAGCGGACTAAAACCAATAGCCGGACTGTCCGAGGTAATAAGCGGGTAACGATGGGCAGTGGCAAGAGCAAGGCCGGCCTGCAGAAGACCTAAAATTCTTTTAAGATTCTAGCCAAGACCTAATTTTATAATAAATATGTCCGAAGAAGTTAAAAAGGAAGAAAAAAAATCGGTTGCGCCAGAGGAAATAAAACCGAAAGAAATAAAAGAAGAAAAAGAGGAAAAAGATTCCGGTGATTTTTCTTTTGATTCCGGCGCGGAAGAACTACCGGAAGAAATAAAACAAAAATTAGAAAAAAATAAGCAGGCCAGAGCGAAAAAAAAGCTGATTAAGAAAAAGAAAAAGAAAGTCGCTAGAGTCGTGAGATCCGGTCGCGCCTATATCCAGGCGACTTATAATAATACGATTATTACTTTAACTGACGGAAATGGCGATGTTATTTCTTGGGCGAGTGCCGGTTTAGCCGGATTCAAGGGGGCGAAAAAGGCTACACCTTACGCTGCACAGATTATTGCTAAGATCGCGGTCCAGAAAGCTCGGGAGGAATATGGCTTAGAAGAAGTTAATGTCTTTGTTTCCGGAGTCGGAACCGGCCGGGAAGCGGCGATTCGAGCTTTGAACGCTAATAATATTAATGTTTTATCGATTAAGGATACGACTTCAGTGCCGCACAACGGCTGCCGGCCGAAGAAGCCGAGAAGAGTTTAATTTTAAATACTATGGGAAGAAATATTGATAATAAATGTAGAGAATGTCGGCGGGCCGGTGAGAAATTATTTCTCAAAGGCGAGCGTTGTTATACGCCAAAATGTGCAATGGTTAAACGTAATACTCCTCCGGGTTTTCATGGCCAGAAGGGTCGCCGCCGTTTAAGTGATTATGGTACGCAATTAGCGGAGAAACAGAAATTAAAAAGATTTTATGGCTTGTCGGAGAAGCAATTCCGCTTAACTTTTAATAAGGCGAACAAGAAGACCGGCGATGCCGGACAGAATTTTTTGCGGCTTTTGGAAATGCGCTTGGATAACGCGATTTATCGCCTCGGTTTCGCAACCTCCCGTGCTCAAGCTCGCCAGTTAGTTAACCATGGACATTTTACCATTAATAGCCGCAAGACCGATATCCCATCTTTTTCCGTTAAAGCTGGCCAGGTGATAAAGATCCGGAAAAACAGCGCGTCTAGTAATTATTTTAGAAATTTAGGCGAGCGTCTTAAAAAAGCAGATCGTCCGAGCTGGTTGGATTTTGATGCTGCGGCCTTAAGTGCGAAAATTCTCCATGAACCTAAAGAGGCCGATTTGCCACAGAATTTTAATATCCAGGTTATCATTGAATATTATTCAAAATAAAGGGTTTAACCCTAAAAATAATATGCAAAATATTGCTAATCCTAAAAAAATCGATTTTAAAGCAGGTAGCAATCCCTTGGAAGGAATCATTACCGTTGAGCCTTTGTTTCCGGGCTATGGTATGACCTTGGGTAATTCTTTGCGCCGGGTTTTATTGTCCTCTTTGCCGGGGGCGGCTGTTGTCGGCGTGAAGATAAAAGGTGCTAACCATGAATTCATGGCTTTGCCCCATGTTAAGGAAGATGTTCTGGAAATAATTTTAAATTTAAAGCAATTGCGTTTTAAAACTTTTACAGAAGAAGAAGTGCGTTTAGAGCTCAAGGTTAAAGGTAAGAAAATTGTTACGGCCGGTGATATCGCCAAGAATTCCAATGTGGAAATAAAGAATCCGGATTTGGTTATCGCACATATTACCGATGACGCCGGATCTTTGGAAATAGAGATTATTGCGCGGGAAGGCCGGGGCTATAAGATGACGGATGGGAGCAAGAAAGAAAATCGGGAAATTGGCTATATTGAAATTGATTCCATTTTTTCTCCGGTAACTTTAGTGAGTGTTAATGTGGAAAATACCCGGGTCGGTAAGATGACTAACTGGGATAAATTAATTCTTGATATTAAGACCGACGGCACGATTACCGCCGAAGAAGCTTTTACGGAAGCAGTAAAGATTTTAGTCAATCAGTTCAGCTCGCTTCTGACTTTAGAATCAGGCGAGGCAGAAGAAGCGGCTCGTGTTGAAGAATCAATGGATGAAAGCGGTGAAGAGGCTGAGGAAGCCGAGGAAGATAAAAAAGAAAAGAAAGAAGAAAAAAAAGAAAAGAAAGCTAAAAAAGAAAAAACCACCAAAGCTAAAAAATAAAATATGCGTCACAGAAACAAGAATAAAATTTTAGGTCGGAAAAAGGAGCCGCGCGAATTGATGTTGCGTAATCTGGCTTCCAGTATTTTATTATATGAAAAAGTAAAAACCACGAAAGCGAAAGCCGCCGCGGTTCGGCCTTTGGTAGAAAGGATGATTACGGCAGCCAAACTCGGGACTTTAAGTTCCCGCCGCGGCTTAGCCAAAGTTTTATTACAAAAAAATTCTGTTAAGAAAGCGATGGAAGTTTTAGGCGACCGCTATAAGAATCGGGCGGGCGGCTATACTCGAATTATAAAACTCGGAACACGCGCCGGCGACGGAGCGGATATGGTTCAGATTGAATTAGTTTAATTATTTAAGGGCTGGATATAATTTTCCGCTCTCGTAAGATATGAAAAAAATTGACAGAAAAATCCATAAAATCGACGCCACCGGAGAAGCGGTCGGCCGTTTAGCGACTAAGATCGCGGGAATTTTGCGCGGCAAAGATCAGCCGGAATTCGAGCCTCATTCAGACATGGGCGGAGTCGTTGAAGTTTTTAACATTTCAAAATTAAAATTTACCGGTCGAAAATTAGAACAGAAACAATATCATCATCATTCCGGTTATCTCGGCGGTTTAAAGAGTAAAAAAATGGGCGAGATTTATGCCTCTGATCCGGGAAATGTTTTGTGGCGCGCGGTTCGTGATATGTTGCCGCCAATAAAAACTCGTTCGGCAATGCTCAAAAGATTAATCATTAAATAATATGGCAGAAAAAAAAGTAAAAGCTGTTAAGGATAAAGCCGTTAAAGATAAAGAAAAAAAAGCGGTTAAAGCCCCGAAAGCGGCCAAAGAAACTAAAGAAATTAAGACGCCTAAAAAGGATAAGGCCGAGGAGGCGGTTAAAGAAGAAATCAAAAATCAGATAGAAGAAGAGGTTAATGTTCCGTCTAACGGAGAAATTACTGAATTTTCCGGAAAATATATTAAGGCTATCGGCCGCCGAAAACGAGCGATTGCGAAAGTTCGTTTATATGAAGACGGAAAGGGAATCGTGATGATTAATGGTTTGCGGGCGAGCCAGTATTTTCCGGGTGAAGGCGCTAATATAATCACCCAGCCCTTGAAAGTCACCGGTCATAATCGTGATTTTAATTTTTCCGTTCTAACTAATGGCGGCGGAAAAATTGGTCAGATTGACGCGGTTCGTTTAGGCATCAGCCGGGCGATTTTAGCTTTTGATCCGGCAACGAAAGAAGCTTTGAAAGTCAATGGATTCTTAGCGCGTGATGAACGTAAGGTTGAACGGAAGAAGCCGGGTTTGCGCAAAGCGCGCAAGGCGCCGCAATGGAGCAAACGGTAAAATATTTATGTTTAAAGAAAACGCTCGTTTATTCGAGCGTTTTTTGTTATAATTAAACCATGGAAAATCTCTTAAAAAAACTTGAAGATTTGCGTCAGCGCTTTTTAAAGACCAAGGCGCTTTTGGATATTGAAGGAAAGGCCGGAGAAGAAAGGGAATTGCGCCGGCAAGCATCTGCGCCGGATTTCTGGTCGGATCGGGAGGCGGCGGTTCGAGTTAACCAGCGGACTGAAGAATTAGCTACGGAAATAAAGGAATGGGTAATAATGGAAAAAGAAATTCGGGAGACCGAAGAAATAGTCGCTTTAGTTCAGGCCGAAGATAAAGACGGCTTAGCCGAAGATGAAGTCGGTCTGGCCGAGGATTTGGAAAAAAAATATACGGAGCTAGAAAAGAAATTTTCCCGCTTGGAATTTCTGTCGCTTTTTTCCGAGAAATACGACCATGATAACGCTTTTTTGGCGATTCATGCCGGTACCGGCGGCGTTGACGCCCAGGATTGGGCGCAGATGCTGGAACGGATGTATTTTCGTTTTGGCGAGCGGCAGGGTTGGAAGATGGACATTCTTGATAAGAATTACGGCAATGAAGCCGGAATTAAAAGTGCGGTTTTACGTGTTTCCGGACCCTGGGTTTATGGCTATTTAAAAAGTGAAAACGGCGTTCATCGCTTACTGCGGAATTCGCCTTTTAATGCCGACGGCTTGAGGCAAACTTCGTTCGCTTTAGTTGAAGTTATTCCGGAAATAAAGGATGACGGAACAATCGTGATCAAGGACGATGATTTGCGGATTGATGTTTTTCGTTCTTCCGGTCCGGGCGGCCAAAGCGTTAACACGACCGATTCGGCTGTGCGCATTGTTCATATTCCGAGCGGCATCACAGTCGCTTGCCAGACCGAACGTTCTCAACATCAGAATAAGGAAAACGCCATGAAACTTTTAAAAACAAAATTATATCAGCGGGCGCTGGAAGAAAAAGAAGAGGAAGAGAGGAAGCTTAAAGGTGAGACGCAGAAAGCGGAATGGGGTAAGCAGATCCGGTCATATTTTCTCTATGGCAACCGCTTAGTCAAGGATCATCGGAGCGATTACGAGACTTCTAATGTTGACGCGGTTTTGGACGGCGATTTAGAGCCCTTTATGGAGGCTTATTTGAGATGGCGGAAAAAGAACTAAATTTCTTTATCTTTTCTTCATCACGAATATTCTAAAATACCCTTATAAATTTAAGGGTATTTTTTTATGGCTCATAAAAATCGTCGTCGATATTCGTCTGCAAAAATATTTTTATTTTTTAATTTAACGATTATTGGATTAGTTTTTTTGCTTGGTTTTCGACCGAACGCTTTCCGTCCGGAATTTTCTGTTGCGGATTTGGCTAATTTTAATGAACAGACAGTTAAATTCCGCGCTTGGGTTTGCGCTGAAGCCGATCTTAATTATAAGGCCAGGCGTTTAACGGTTTGTGCCCTGGAGATATTGAATAAGATCGGAGAGCAAACAATAAGCAGCCCGATTTCCGGCCGGGTTTTAATTTCCGCGAAACTATATACGGCCTATGATTACGGAGATTTTTTAGAAGTGAGCGGTCGGCTCCAGGCGCCGCCGGAAATAGAGGATTTTGATTACGACCGTTATTTGGCGCGCTATGATATTTATTCCGTGATGTATTATGCGAAGTTGTCGCCGCTTGCCGGAAATTTAAGTGGCCGCCAGAAAGCTTATCGGCGTTTATTAAAGTTTAAACAGGGTTTAGCTGAACGCCTTAATGCTAATTTACCTGAACCTGAGGCCGGCTTGGCGCGGGCGATGTTGCTCGGTTATCGGCGACAGATACTTCCGGAGGATTTAGATCTTTTTTCCCGGGTCGGTTTAAGCCATATGATTGCGATTTCCGGCCTTCATATTACGATTTTAAGCGCGATGGTAATAAATTTATGGTTGGCACTCGGTTTGGCCCGCCGCCGGGCATTGTTTTTGGTTTTAGTTTTTTTGTTTTCCTATCCGCTCTTAACCGGTTTATCAGCTTCGGCGATTCGGGCGGCGATCATGGGCGGGCTGGCCTTTTTAGCCGCTTATTACGGCCGGGCCGCTTCTTCGGTTAACGCCCTGGTTTTCGCCGCCGCCGTAATGCTTGTTTTTAATCCCCGTCTCTTGCGCGCCGATATTGGTTTTCAATTATCATTTCTGGCGATTCTGGGAATAATTTATATTTATCCGCTCGGCGAAACTTGGAGCCGGCGTTTTTTAGAGAGACAAAAACTAAAATCCGGCTGGCGAAAATTTTTTCAGGCGCTTTTAGATATCTTTAGTTTAACCATGACTTCCCAGATTATTACCCTGCCGATCTTATTGATAAATTTCCGGCAGTTTTCTTTAATCGCGCCTTTGGCTAACCTTTTAGTCATCTGGGCCTTGCCGCCGCTTTTAGCCGTCTTAGTTGGCGGGCTGGCTTTAACAGCCTTTATTCCGGCTGCCGGGATTCTTTGGTTTTTTCCGGCTTATTGCCTGCTTAAATTTATTTTTATGTCCGCTGAATTATTGGCCGCGCCGCCTTGGGCCGCAATCGCGGTTGAAAATTTTAATTGGTTCTGGGGTGTAGTTTATTATTTTATTTTGATTATCGTTGTTAGGAAATTAAAGCGACGGATGCGGAGGGGTAGCGGTATATTAATTAGTATGGCGGAGAAGAATAAAATAAAATTAAAAAATTAAAGCGAAAAAATAAAAATAAAGCGATATTGGATTTAAGAAATTAAAACAGAAAATAATTTAATCAAATTTGACAAAAAATGAGTTTGTTATAATATAGGGTTAAGATTCAAATATGTTTTACTTTAAAAATTTGGAGGGAATTATGTCAAAAAAAAACTCAAGTAAACAGAAACAAGAAATAAAATTTGTTATTGGCTTCCCGAGGCGGCCGGAATTGGATGAGGTTTTAGAAAAGTTAAGAAAAAGTGGATCAGGCACAGAGGCTTATCGGGTCTTAGGTCAAGATGCTTTTAATTTTATTTTAGCTGAAATTTTACCAAAGCTGAATAAATTAAAAGATACCATAGAACTTTATTATCTCCGTTTGCGCTGTAACGGTCATCCGGATATAATTACGGCCTGCGAACAAAAGTTAGTAGTAATAATAAGAAAAAATTCTACTTTATTGTCTGGGCAGTCGGCTTATTTGAAAAAGTTCCCGTGGTATAATTATATTTCCGCGGGCTTTACGATTTTTTCTGAAGAAATAATGCGGGAGTTAAAGCGAAATTTAAATTTTGAAAAAGTTTCCGCAAATCAATTATTGGCCGTCTAAGAAAAGCTGTCTGAAGTAAAATGTTTTGGTAAGTAGTTTACTAAAACTCAGTCGACCCCATTCAGACAAAAAACAAAAAACCGCCTTGATTACTCAGGCGGTTTTTAATATCTTGAAAGATTTTTTTCACTATTTTTTCTCAGCTTTCTTTTCAGTTTTCAGCGCCGGTTTTCGTTTTGCCTTAACCCGTTTCGGCTTAACTAAAGTCCGAGCGCAAGAAGTACAGATTCGCGCCTTAATGCCGTCAACGGTTTTCGTCTGGAGATTGATGTTTTGTCTTTTTAGGGTTTTTATTTTCGAATGAGAGCGGGAAGCGCCTTTAGTTGCGCCACGGCCGCAGATATCGCATTTTTTTGCCATATAGTTTTAAATTCTGATTTCCGTTTAAGCTGCCGCGAAGGGGAGCACCGCGGAAAAATAATCAATAATAATGCTTTTAGGTTAGCAAGATTTTAAAAAATAATCAAGATGTGCTAAGATAATCTATATGATTGGAGTTTTTCAAGTAATTGTTTTAGTTTTTTCTGCCATTGCCCATGAATATATGCATGGCTGGATGGCTTATCGTTTAGGCGATCCGACCGCGAAAAATGCCGGTCGGCTCACTCTAAATCCTTTAGCGCACTTGGAATGGTTCGGGTCTTTTTTTATGCCTTTAATCATGATTTTAACCAATATGCCTTTTGTTTTCGGCTGGGCGAAACCGGTGCCATATAATCCTTATAATCTCCGCGACCGGAAATATGGCGACGCTAAAGTTGCTTTAGCCGGCCCCTTGGCTAATCTGGCAATTGCTGTGGTTTTCGGTTTGATTTTGCGTTTTTTGCCGATTTTTTCTCTGACTTTTTCAGGATTATTAAGCATTATCGTCTATATCAACTTGATTTTAATGGTTTTTAACTTAGTGCCGATCCCGCCGCTTGACGGCTCGAAAATATTAGCAACTTTTTTGCCGCCGGAGGCACGAGCCCGTTATCTCGGTAGTGAGCGGACCGGGTTTATTTTAATAATCCTTTTTGTGATGCTGGCCGGAAGTTTAATCATGCCGATTGTTAACGGATTATTTAGGCTGATTGTAGGGGCTTAGAATTTGTAATCTAATTAGTAAACAGCGTTAGTTCTTGACTTATATTTTAGATTTTGTTAAATTAAACTAGTAAAAATAATAAATAAAATTATCCTGAATATTCAGGATTATTTTTGCTTATAATAAAATCCGGTTTAGGAAATTATCCGGAATTCATAATCAATTTATGCCAACTGTAAATCAATTAATTCGCGGCGGCCGTAAAAAAGTCGGTAAGAAACGGAACGCACTCGCGCTTCATACGACGCTTGATACTTTGCATCGCAAGAAAAAAGATACTGCTAAAGGAGCGCCTTTTAAACAAGGGGTCTGCTTAAAGGTAACCACGACGACTCCGAAAAAACCGAACTCGGCTTTACGAAAAATTGCTCGTGTCCGCCTATCGAATGGCATGGAAGTTACCGCTTATATTCCGGGAATGGGACATAATCTGCAGGAACATTCAATTGTTTTATTAAAAGGCGGGAAAACCAAGGATTTACCGGGTGTTCGCTATAAAGTCGTGCGTGGTGTTTTTGACGCTTCCGGCGTTGAGGCGCGCCGTCAGGGTCGCAGCTGCTATGGCGCGAAAAAACCTAAAAAATAATCCGACTGCTTAAATTCAACTTTTAAATTAAATTTATATGAGAGGAAAACCAGCTCCGAAAAGAGACATTGAAGGCGATTCAAAATATAACGATATCAATATCGCTAAATTTATTAATTACGTCATGGAAAGCGGCAAGAAAAGCGTCGCTGAATCAATTGTTTACGACGCCTTTGAAATTTTAAAAGATAAGACGAAACAGGATCCGCGCCATATTTTTAATAAGGCGATTAAGAAGGTTTCGCCGCTTGTTGAAGTGCGCGGCAAACGCGTCGGCGGCGCGAATTTTCAGGTACCGTTTCAGGTTCGCGGTGAAAGACGCTATTTTTTAGCTTGTAATTGGATGATTACCGCGGCGCAAGACCGTAAGGGCAAGTCCATGGCGGAAAAATTGGCTTATGAGATTTTAGACGCTTCTAACGGTGAAGGCGCGGCGGCGAAGAAGAGGGAGGCGGTGCATAAGATGGCGGAGGCCAACAAAGCCTTTGCCCATTTTGCCCGATAAAACTTTTATTTTTGGCGATCTCCTTCGTCAGCATCGGCTTGCCTGCGCTCAACGTATGTTTAATACGTTTCGCTGGTCTCGCCTCGCTTCCTTGGATCTCATCCAAAAATAAAAGTTTCCAATCAATTGTTTCAGTTTCCGCGCCTCGCTTCTTCCTCGAAATCTCTTAAAAATTAATTTATCCATTAAAATATTTTAATCTTTTAATCTTAAATTTTTAATTTTTCAATATTACAATATGCCTCGAGACTACACTTTAGACAACATTAGAAACATTGGTATCATGGCGCACATCGACGCCGGAAAAACCACGTTCACGGAACGCGTTCTTTTTTATACCGGGAAAAAACATAAGATGGGTGAAACCCATGAAGGTTCGGCTGATATGGATTGGATGGAGCAGGAAAAGGAAAGAGGAATCACGATTACTTCAGCGGCCACGACTTGTTTTTGGAAAAATAAGAAAATCAATATTATTGATACTCCCGGGCACGTTGACTTTACGGTTGAAGTTGAGCGCTCGCTGCGTGTTTTAGACGGCGCAATCGCGGTTTTTGATGGCCAGGCTGGCGTGGAACCGCAGTCTGAGACCGTCTGGCGCCAGGCGGATAAATATAAAGTTCCTCGCTTATGTTTCGTAAATAAGATGGATAAAATGGGAGCGGATTTTTATATGAGCCTTGATTCTATCCGCAAGCGCCTTAATCCGAAAGCGGTTGCGCTTCAATTGCCGATTGGCGCGGAAAGCGACTTATCCGGTGTTATTGATCTTCTGGCTAAGAAAGCCTATAAATTTTCCGGCGCTTTTGGGGTTAATATGGAAGAAATTCCGGTGCCGGAGGATATGGTTGCGAAGGTTGAACAATTTCGTAATGAATTAGTGGAAAAGGCTGTGGAATGCGATGAGGCGACTATGGAAAAATATTTAGCCGGGACTGAAGTATCGGTTGAGGAATTGAAAATAGCGATTCGCAAAGGAGTGATAGCTAATGAGATTTATCCGGTTTTATGCGGTACGGCTTTACAGAATATCGGTGTTCAATTGGCTTTAGATGCGGTTGTAGAATATTTACCGTCGCCTTTGGAGGTTCCGGAAATTGAAGCAACCGATGTCCGTGATCCGGAAAAGAAAATTCTGGTGAGTGCCGATGATAGCAAACCCTTCGTCGGTTTAGCTTTTAAGATTGCGACTGATCCTTTTGTCGGTAAGCTTTGTTTTGTCCGGGTTTATCAAGGCGTTTTATCAGCCGGATCATATATTGTCAATTCTTCTAAAGGGACAAAGGAAAGAATCGGGCGTTTAGTCCGGATGCATGCTAATCATCGCGAAGAAATTAAAGAAATTTATGCCGGCGATATTGCCGCGGTTATTGGTTTGAAAAATACGACAACCGGTAATACTTTATGCGACGAGGATAACCAGATGCTTTTAGAATCAATTAATTTTCCGGAACCGGTTATTAAGATCGCGGTTGAGCCGAAAACAAAGGCCGATCAGGAAAAGATGGGTGTGGCCTTACAGCGTTTAGCCGAAGAAGATCCGACTTTCCGGGTTGAGACCGATGAAGAAACTAATCAGGTTTTGATTTCCGGCATGGGCGAGCTTCATTTGGAAATTATTGTAGATCGGATGAAGCGGGAATTCGGCGTGGAAGCGAATGTCGGTAATCCGCAGGTTTCTTATCGGGAAACGATTACCAAGACGGCAGAAGCGGAACATAAATATGCTAAGCAATCCGGCGGCCGCGGCCAATATGGCCACTGTTCCTTGCGGGTTGAACCACTTGAAGCCGGTCAGGGTTTTGAATTTGTTGATGAGGTTAAAGGCGGAATCATTCCTAAAGAATTTATTCCGGCGATTGAAAAAGGTGTTAAGGAGGCCTTGTTATCCGGCGGCGTGGCTGGTTATCCGATGGTTGATATTAAAACGGCGGTTTTTTACGGCTCTTATCATGAAGTTGATTCTTCAGAAGTCGCCTTTAAAATGGCGGCCATCTTCGCTTTCCGCGATGCTTGCGCTAAGGCCGGTTCGGTTTTATTGGAACCGATTATGAAAGTCGAAGTTGTTACGCCAGAAGAATATATGGGTAATATTATTGGTGATTTAAATTCCAAACGCGGCCAGATTGAAGAAATGGTGGACCGGGCTAATGTTAAAGCGGTAAAAGCGAAAGTGCCCTTAGCGGAAATGTTCGGCTATTCGACTTCTTTAAGATCAATGAGCCAAGGCCGTGCGAGCTATGTTATGGAATTTTCTCATTACGCCGAAGTGCCGCGGAATATTTTAGAAGCGATTAAGGAGAAGAAAGGGAAGTAAATTAAAAGTTATAACTTAATGTTGTTATGTTCCCGGAACAGTTAAAAAAAATCCTAAATTTAATTAAAAAAACCGGCGATCGGGTGGTGATTTATGATAGCGCGGAATCGGATGATTCTTATGTAGTAATGGGTTTGGATTCTTATGCTAACCTTAGAAAAATAAACAATGAAGGGAAATCAGCTGAAAATTATAGCGGGAATAATGTTGTAAATTTAGAGGAAAAATCAGCTAAGTTATCCACAAATTCTGTCCAATCTGAAAATTTGACAGGAGAAGATTTAACTGATAAAATAAATCGCGAAATCTCGATGTGGAAAAATCGAGATGATTCTGGCTTTTCGACTAATGAAAATGCGCAGACTGATAAGCCCAAAAAGGGTTGGCAAATACCGGCGCAAGTGAAAGATAAGGCCCAGGAAGTTGAGTAATCAAGAGATTAAAAATTAAAAAATTCAAATATAAATTTTTAATTTTAAATATTAAATATTAAATTTTAAATTAATCAAGTTCGGCTGGTCTCCTGCTATAGGCCGTTAGGTCTATTAGGGAAAAACCCTGTTTCGCTAATTAGCGGAAAACGGGGGCCGTACAACAAAAACATGGCAGAAAAATTTGAACGCAACAAGCCCCATGTGAACGTCGGTACTATCGGCCACGTTGACCATGGGAAAACCACTTTAACCGCCGCGATGCTGGCTGTTTTTAATGCTAAAGGCATGACGGCCTCCAAGAAGAACGTCGGCGAAATTGATGCCGCGCCGGAAGAGAAAGAAAGAGGTATCACGATTGCGACCGCGCACGTTGAATATGAATCTGAAAAGCGCCATTACGCGCATGTTGACTGTCCGGGGCACGCTGATTATGTAAAGAACATGATTACCGGCGCCGCTCAGATGGACGGTTCAATTTTAGTCGTTTCTGCGACTGACGGTCCGATGCCGCAGACCCGCGAACACATCCTTTTAGCCCGTCAAGTCGGTGTCCCGTATATTATTGTCTTCTTGAATAAATGCGATATGGTTGAAGACAAGGAACTTATCGATTTAGTCGAAGAAGAAATCCGCGATTTGCTTAAGAAATATGAGTTCCCGGGCGAAACCACGCCGATTATTCGGGGTAGCGCTTTAAAGGCCTTGGAAAATCCGACTGGTCCGGACGCGGAGCCAATCATGAAATTAATGGAGACCTTGGATACGTATATTCCGGAACCGACTAGAGATGTTGATAAGCCGTATTTAATGCCGATTGAAGATATCTTCTCGATTGAAGGCCGCGGCACGGTTGTAACCGGCCGGATCGAAAGAGGTATTGTTAAGGTCGGCGAAGAAGTGGAAATTGTCGGTTTAATGGATACTAAGAAAACGACGGTTACCGGCGTAGAAATGTTTAATAAATCTTTAGACCAAGGACAGGCGGGCGATAATGCCGGTATCTTATTGCGCGGTACGAAAAAAGACGAAGTTGAACGCGGCCAGGTTCTCTGCAAGCCGGGTTCGATTACTCCGCATACCGAATTTACCGCCGAGGTTTATGTATTATCCAAGGAAGAAGGTGGGCGCCATAAGCCGTTTTTCAATGGCTATAAGCCGCAATTCTATTTCAAGACGACTGATGTTACCGGTGATATTACTTTGCCGGCCGGAACCGAAATGGTTATGCCTGGCGATACGATTAACTTGAATGTTAAGTTGATTGCTCCGATTGCGCTTGAAGACAAACAGAAATTCACGATTCGCGAGGGTGGCCGTACGGTCGGCGCCGGTGCGGTGACTAAGATTATAAAGTAAGCACTTTGCCCCGCTCTTTCTAAAAGGGCGGGGTTGTAGTGTATATTTTAAATAATAATTATGTCCGAAAACAAAAAAGACGAAAAAGAATACAAACAGAGGATCAGAATTAAGATCAAAGCTTTTGATCATAAGATCATTGATCAATCAACAAAAACGATCGTGGAAACTATCGGGCGCAGTGATGCGAATTTTTTCGGTCCGATCCCGTTGCCGACCGAGAAGCGTAAATATACTATAAATCGTTCGACTTTTGTCCATAAAGACGCGCGCGACCAATACGAGATGCGTATCCATAAGCGGATGATTGATATTATTGATCCGACGGCTAAAACTATTGAAGATTTAACGAATTTAAGTTTACCGGCTGGGGTTGACGTGGAAATAAAAATGTAGTAGGATAAAAAAGTGATAATTAAATAGCTTATGCTCGTTCGGATAACTCTGTATTTAGAAAGTGTCCAAGCGAAAATTAGCTAAAATTAGGAGGTAAGTCAGTTAGACAAGCAAAATATAAAAATAAATTGAATTTTTTATTTTTCTTTTGTTTTCAGCTGGTTTATCAAAACCAGTTTTTGTTTTTAAACCTTATGAAATGCATTTTAGGAAAAAAAATGAGCATGACCCAGATCTGGGTTGATGATAAAGTTGTTGGCGTAACTCCGCTTATGGCCGGCCCTTGTGTTATTACTCAGGTTAAGAATAAAGAAAAAGACGGATATGAAGCTTTACAGTTGGCTTATGGCGAACGTAAAGAAAAAAACATTAAGAAGCCCCAACGCGGCCATTTTAAAAAAACCGAAGTTAAGCCGGCTCATGTGCGGGAATTTCGTTTGGAAAAAGCGATTGATTTTAAGATTGGCGATGTCGTGAGCGTGGAGGCTTTCGCCGTCGGAGAAGTAGTGAGCGCGACCGGTGTTTCTAAGGGGCGCGGCTTCCAGGGTGTAGTTAAACGTCATCATTTTCATGGTTTTCGAAAAACGCATGGTAATAAAGATCAAGAAAGAATGCCTGGTTCAATCGGCCCGAAAGGCCCGGCTCATGTTTTCAAGGGTACACGCATGGGCGGACGGATGGGCGGCGATCGGGTGACGGTGACCAATTTAAAAATCGTAGCGATTGACGCCGAAAAGAATATTTTGTTTGTGTCCGGCGCTTTGCCGGGCGCGCTTAATTCTTTAGTGATTATAAAGAATGAGGGTGAATTACAGGTTAATTTAAAGAAGAACGCGACCGTATCGAACGAGGAGGCGAAAATGGAAACTTCTAATGAAGAAATAAAAACCGAGGTTTCGATTGAAGAAAATAAATCCGAAGAAGTAAAAGTCGAAGTTCCGGCTGAAGAAGTTAAAGAGGAGGCTAAAGCTCCGGGAGCTAAAGCGGAAGTTAAGGATGAAGTTAAAGAAACCGCTTCGGCCGAAGAAGTCAAGGACGCTTCGGTTGGGGAGACTAAAGCAGAAGAAGCTAAAACGGAAACAAATTCATAAATTATATGCCATTAAGCGTTAAAGTATACAATCAAAAAGCAGAGGCGGTTAAAGATCTGAATTTACCGGAAAAGATTTTTGGCGTTAAGCCGAATAATGAATTATTGCATCAGGCGGTTATTACTCAGCAAGCCAACGCTCGCCAGGTTTTAGCGCATACTAAAGATCGAAGTGAGGTGAGGGGCGGTGGCAAAAAACCCTGGAAACAGAAAGGCACGGGTCGGGCACGCGTCGGCTCTAGCCGTTCGCCGATTTGGATTGGCGGGGGCGTGACTTTTGGTCCGCGAAAGGAACGAAATTTTAAAAAAGATATTAATCAAAAGATGAAGCAGAAGGCCTTATTTATGGCTTTATCCGATAAAGTAGCGACTTCTTCTTTAGTAGTTTTGGATAAATTGGAGTGTGCCGAATATAAAACTAAAAAATTTAACGAAATAATGACGGTCTTAGAAAAAAAGGTTTTAAATAACAATCGGCGCGATATTTTGGTTGTTAACGATGTTAAAGACGAAAAGACTCGCAATTCCGGAAGAAATTTAGCCGGAGTAAAGTTGATTAACCTGGAAAATATTAATTTATTGGAAATTTTAAATCATAAGAATCTTTTATTAACGGAAAAGGCCGTGGAGATTTTAAGCGGTCGTTATAGCAAGGAAGCCAAGAAATAATCGCTTAAATTTATGTCTTTATTTGGTAAGAAAAAAACTGACGGGGATAATAACGACTCTGTTTCTAAAAAAACTGAGGCGGAGAAAACTGTTAAAAAATCTAACGCGAAGAAGGATGTGTCCGAGGCGGTTAGCATGCGGGATTTATATAGCGAAGATAAGAAAACGGTACGCTCAGACGGAAAGAAATCTTCCGAAAAGACCCCGTCTAATAAAAGTGCCTATCGTATTTTAGCGAAACCCTTGATTACGGAAAAAGCGACCGACCTTAGCGCGGAAAATAAATACGTTTTTATGGTGGCCGCGGGAGCGAATAAAATAGAAATCGCTAAGGCGATTCATTCTGTTTACGGTATCAAGCCGATTAAAGTTAATTTAATCAATATCCCGGGTAAGCGTGTTAGTCGTGGCCGGATTAGCGGACAGCGGAAAGATCGCCGTAAAGCGGTAATTACTTTGGCTAAAGGTGAGAGTATTAAGATTTACGAAGGCGTTTAATCTTTAATTTTCAATTTTTAATTTACTATATGGGAATCAAGAAAGTAAAAGCGAATACCCCGGGACGACGTCAAGCGACTTTTGACGATTTTAAAGATATAACTAAAAGCTCTCCGGAGAAGGCCTTGGTAATGATTAAAAAAAGACATGGCGGTCGCAATGCTCAAGGTAAAATTACTGTCCGTCATCGCGGCGGCGGCGCGAAACGCTATATCCGCTTAGTTGATTTTAAGCGGGATAAGTTTGATATTCCGGCGACGGTCGCGGCAATTGAATATGATCCGAATCGCGGCGCGCGCTTAGCACTCCTAAATTACGCTGACGGCGCGAAAAAATATATTATTGCTCCGGTTGATCTTAAAGTCGGCGAAAAAATTGTTAGTTCTAAAGAATTAGTGGAAATAAAAACCGGCAATGCTTTGCCGCTTAAATTCATTCCGGCCGGGATGCCGGTGAGTTGCGTGGAGCTGGAGCCGGGTCAGGGAGCCAAAATTGCTCGCGGGGCCGGCAATGTCGTTTATGTTATGGGCGTGGAAGGGAAGTATGCGCAGTTGAAAATGCCGTCTGGCGAAATTCGCTTGGTTAAAAAAGAATGTTTATGTACGGTTGGCAAGGTTAGTAATCCGGACCTCCGTCATGTTTCTTTAGGCAAGGCGGGCCGGATGCGCTATTTAGGTTTCCGTCCGACGGTTCGCGGTACGGCTATGAATCCGGTTGACCATCCGCACGGCGGCGGTGAAGGTAAACAATCAATTGGTTTGAAACATCCGAAAACTCCTTGGGGCAAGCCGGCTTTGGGCGTTAAGACCCGGAAGAAACGCCGCTCTAACCGTTTGATCGTTAAAAGACGGGCAAAACGTAAATAATAATCAATAAAAAATCTTTCAATTTTAAATTTTCAATGTTTAATTAGTAATATATGTCCAGAAGTTTAAAAAAGGGCCCTTACATCAATTTGCGCCTGCTTAATAAAATAAAGAATTTGAAACCGGGCGATAAGACCGTGATTAAGGTTTGGGATCGGGCGGCAACGATTACGCCGGAAATGGTCGGTTTTACTATCGGTGTCCATAACGGGAAGACCCACGTGCCGGTTTATGTGGTTGAAAATATGGTTGGGCATCGTTTGGGTGAATTTTCGCCAACGCGTAAATTTATTTCTCATGGCGGTAAGATGGCTAAGTCCCAGGCCGGAGATAAGCCGAGTAAGTAATTACCGGAGCTAAGTAATCAAGTAATTAATCGTCCGATAATTTTAGCGAATTAATTAATTTATAAATATGGAAGTTAAAGCTAGTTTAAAACATTTAAGGATGTCGGCGCAAAAGATCCGCTTGGTGATCGATTTGGTCCGGGGCTTGCCGGTTGCGGCGGCGCTTGATCAGTTGCGTTTTAATAATAAGTTGGCGGCGCGGCCGGTGGCGAAGTTATTGAAATCGGCGATTGCTAATGGAGTTAATACCTATAATTTAGCCAGCGATAATTTATATATTAAGGAAATTAAAGCTGATGAAGGCGTGACCCTGAAACGTTGGATGCCGAGGGCGCATGGACGAGCGACTTCTATTCGTAAGCGCGCTTGCCATATTAATCTTACTTTAGCGGAGATAAAAGATAGCGGTAAAAAGGAAAAGAAAGTCGTAAAGGCCGCGGAACCGGTTAAGCTTGAGAAGTTAGCCAAGGAAGGCGAGAAAACTATGGCGAAAAATGTTGTTAAGGCGGATAAAGATAAAAATAAGAAACAAGCGGTATTAGAAAAAGCTAAGGTTTTTCGCCGCAAGTCCGGATAAATAATAAATTTAATCTGTATGGGAAAAAAAGTTAATCCGAAAATTCTACGCATGGGAATCACCAAAACTTGGCCGTCTTTATGGTTTGAAAAAGGTGATCAATATGTGAAAAATGTCAAACAGGATATCGGAATCCGCAAATATTTAATTAGAGAATTCAGAGAAGCGGGGATTGATAAGGTAGAAATCGCTCGCGGTCTTAATAAGATAGAAATAAATATTACGACCGCTAAACCGGGTTTGATTATCGGCCGGGGCGGTAACGGGATTGAAGAATTGAAAAAGAAACTTCATGATAATTTTCTAAAGAATTTCCGGATGAACGAGATAAATTTGAATGTAAAAGAGCTTGGCCGGGCCAATTTAAGCGCCCAGATTACGGTTCAAAGCATGATTTTAGAAATTGAGAAACGGATGCCTTTTCGAAAAGTTATGAAGCAAACGCTTGGCCGAATTGAACGAGCTGGCGCTTTAGGTGCGAAAGTCATGGTAGCCGGTCGTTTAAACGGCGCGGAAATTGCGCGAGAAGAGAAGTTGGTTTGGGGTAAAGTTCCCTTGGCAACTTTACGGGCGGATATTGATTACGCGCGTGGGGCCGCTCATACGACTTATGGTTTAATCGGAATCAAGGTTTGGATTTATAAAGGAGAAATTTTTGAAAAAGAAAGCGCCGGTAAAGGCGAGGTGATTGCCGAATAATTTTTCAATCAAAGAAAAGATATGTTAATGCCAAAGAAAACTAAATGGAGAAAAGATCATAAACGGAGCCGGGGCGGTTATGCGACCCGTCATCTTAATATTAGTTTCGGCAGTTATGGCCTGAAGAGCTTGTCGGCTTGCTGGGTTGATTCCCGCCAGATTGAGGCGGCACGCCGAGTTATGACTAAATATGTTAAGAAGGGCGGTAAGATTTGGATTCGTCTTTTTCCGGATAAGCCGGTAACGGCGCATGGTGGCGAATTGCCGATGGGTAAAGGTAAGGGTGCGGTTGACCATTATGTCGCGATTGTTAAACCGGGTATGGTGATGTTTGAGATGGAAGGCGTTGATAAGGAAACAGCGAAAAAAGCGATGATGCTGGCCGCATATAAGCTTCCGGTCAAATGCGGCTTTATTACTAAAGAATAAATAAACGAATAGCGAATTTATTAGAAATAATATGGAATTAAAAGAATTACAAGCCAAAGATCACGAAGAATTACGGAAGCTCCTTGAATCAAATCGGGAGAAGATGCGTGAATTGCGCTTTAAAGATTCTAATAAGCAATTGAAGAATATCCGGGAGATCCGAGCCCTTAGGCGTTTGATTGCCCGAATTTTAACTATTTTAAATAAGAAAAAATAATATGGCGGAAATCATCAAGCGCCGTTTCACTGGAGTAGTTGTCGGCGATAAAAATGATAAAACAATAATTGTTAAAGTCGAAACGGTCAAAAAACACCCGAAATATCAGAAACGCTACAAGGTTAGCCGGCGCTATAAGGTTCATGATGAAAATAATGAACATAAGATTGGCGATAAGGTTTCTTTTGTTGAATGCCGGCCTTTAAGCCGCGATAAAAGATGGCGGATAGTTAAGGCCTAAAGTCGGATAGACCAGGGTTTAGCAAAATTAGTTTTAAATAAATTTATGATTCAGGTTCAAACATATTTAAAAGTAGCGGATAATTCCGGTGGGAAAGAGGTCCAATGTATCCGGGTTTTAGGCGGTTATCGCCGTCGTTACGGGCATGTCGGCAATATTATTATTGCTGCGGTTAAATCCGCCACGCCGCACGCCGCGGTTAAGAAGGGCGATGTGGTAAAAGCAGTTATTGTCCGGACGAAGAAGGAAATCCGCCGGGCGGACGGTTCTTATTTGCGCTTTGACGACAATGCCTGTGTCTTAATAAATGACGCGGAGAAGAAAGAACCGCGAGGAACCCGTATTTTTGGGCCGATTGCCCGGGAAGTGCGTCGCGCCGGTTTCGTCAAGATCGCTTCTTTGGCGCCGGAAGTTTTATAAATATTCAGTGAAGATTTGAAATATATGAATATCAAAAAGAATGATAAGGTAAAAATTTTAGCCGGGAAAGACAAGGGGAAGACCGGAAAGGTTCTCCAGATTATGCCTGGGAATTCCCGAACGGACGCGCGCGCGAGCGTGGAGGGTTTGAATTTATTAATCAAACATCTTCGTCCGCAGAAACAGGGCGAACCGGGCCAGCGGATTGAATTTCCGGCTTTTATTAATATTTCAAATCTCGCTTTAATCTGTCCGAAATGCGGTCGGGCGACTCGGGTCGGCTATAAGACCGTAAAAGTCGAGGGCAAGAAAGACAAGAAGTTCCGCGTTTGCCAGAAATGTAAAGAAGTTATTGAGTAAGATCAGGATAATTGTTAATATATGAAATTAAAAGAAAAATATCAAAAACAAATCGTTCCGGCCTTAATAGAAAAATTTGGGCTTAAGAGCGCGATGCTTGCCCCTCGTTTTACCAAGGTTGTTTTGAATGTCGGATTTGGTCACCATGCCAAAGAAAAGGAATTTATGACCAGCGTTGAAAAAGGGTTAACCAAGATCGCGGGTCAGAAACCGGTTTTCACCGCGGCTAAAAAATCCGTTTCCGCTTTTAAAATCAGAGAAGGAATGACTATCGGCGCCAAGGTGACTCTTCGGGGGCAGCGGATGTATGATTTTATTGATAAGTTGGTAAATATAACTTTCCCGCGCGTTCGTGATTTCCGCGGTTTAAGCGAAAAAGCCGTTGATAATAAAGGAAATTTAACGGTCGGGTTTAAGGAATTTGTTTCTTTTCCGGAAATTAGGGTTGAGGAAATTGATAATAATATGTATGGCCTGGAAGTTTGTTTAGCGACTAATTCCAGAAATCGGGAAGAGGGTTTGGAGCTGTTTCAGCTCGCCGGCTTTCCTTTTAAAAAAGACAGCAAATAATTTAAATATCTATGGCTAGAACTGCATTAATTGTTAAAGCGAAAAGAAAGCCGAAATTTTCTACCCGGAAAATTAATCGTTGCTGGCGTTGCGGCCGCAATCACGGCTATTTGCGCGATTTTAAATTATGCCGGATTTGTTTTCGGGAACTGGCGGATAATGGGGATTTACCGGGAATTAGAAAATCAAGCTGGTAATCAAACGGAAATTGGAAAATCGAAAATAAATAAAAATATATTTTTAATCTTTCAATCTTTTAATCTTTTAATTTAACGATATGATGGATCCCATCGCAGACATGTTCACAAGAATAAGGAATGCTTCCGCCGTCCATAAGCCGGAGCTGGTTTTGCCAATGAGCAAATTGAAATATGAAATCGCTCAAATTTTAGAGCGGGAGGGCTGGATTAAAAAAGCGGAAATTGTTCCTGGCGGCCTTGAGGGCGCGTCTAATAAATTTGACGAGTTGCGGATATCTTTGAAATACCGCAAGAACGGCAAATCGCAAATTACCTCAATCCAAAGAGTGAGTCGGCCGGGCTTACGCATTTATGTTTCTAAAGATCAGATTCCGACGGTTTTGAATGGTTTTGGGTTAGCACTTATTTCTACTTCCGCCGGTTTAATGACCGGAAACGAAGCAAAAAAACAGAAAGTCGGCGGCGAAATCGTTGGCGAGATTTATTAAGATTTAGATTTGTTTTTAAAATTTATATTTAAGTTTATAACATATGTCACGTTTAGGAAAATTACCGATTAAATTAGATCCAAAGACGCAAGCAACGCTTAGCGATGGCGTTTTGAAATTTAAGGGCGCAAAAGGGGAGTTTTCTTTAGAAATTCATCCTTCAGTAGAAGTCAAGGTTGAAAACGGCGAAATCAAAGTTTCTCCTAAGGATTTAACGGCAAAAAATGCCAAAGCTTTTTGGGGATTGATGTGGCGTTTAATCAGTAATGCGGCCGAAGGCGTGACCCTTGGTTTTTCTAAAAAATTAGAAATTAACGGCGTCGGTTATCGGGCGGCGGTGAGCGGCAGAAAATTAAATTTGAATTTAGGTTTTTCTCATCCGATAGAATTTAATTTACCGGAAGGGATTACGGCGGCGGTAGAAGGGAACGTAGTAACTTTAAGTGGAGTTGATAAAACTTTAGTCGGGGAGACCGCATCTCGAATCAGGAAACTGCGTAAGCCGGAACCTTATAAAGGTAAGGGGGTTAAATATATTGATGAAACGATCAGACGCAAAGCCGGAAAGGCGGCCGCGAAAGGCAAGTAAAGGAGTATAATCTTTTAATTCCTGCCGGCCGGCAGGCGAGTTTAATCTTTCAATTTTTAATTAAAAATATGGATAAGAATAAAGCGAAAAATCAACGGCAGGGACGGCGCCATGCTAGAGTACGGGCGAAAGTTTCCGGTACTGAAGCGCGTCCGCGGCTTAATGTTTTCCGGTCTAATCGGGGAATGTTTTTGCAATTAATTGATGATGCTGAAGGAAAAACCTTGGCGAGTGCCGCGACCAAAGAAGTTAAGAAGGCGTCCGGAAAAGTCGAGGCGAGCCGGGAAGCTGGAAAATCATTAGCGGCCAAAGCAAAAGCGAAAAAAATAACTAAAGCGGTATTTGACCGAGGCGCTTATAAATATCATGGCCGCGTTAAAGCGGCGGCTGAGGGCGCGCGCGAGGGCGGCTTAGAATTTTAATTATCTTTAATATGGAAGACAAAAAAGTGAAAACTGAAAATAAAACCGTTGCCGGGACCGGTGCGGCTGAGACCGTGGCAAAAGATCTTTACGGTGCCGGAGCGGCGGTGGGAGCGGGAGGCGCTCGTCGGTCGGATCGAGGTAATCGTAATAATAGCCGCGGACCGCGGCGGAGCGGTGGTCGTGATGGGCAGAAAGATGATATGGATCAGCGGATTCTAGAAGTGGCTCGGGTGACGCGCGTTATGGCCGGCGGTAAAAGGATGAATTTTCGGGCTTGTGTGGCGATTGGCGACAAGAAAGGCAGTGTCGGCGTTGGTTTGGGTAAAGGGGCGGATGTTACTATGGCGGTCAATAAGGCAGTTAATAAGGCGAAAAAGAAGATGGTTAAAGTCCCTTTGGTTAAAGGCACGATTCCGCATGTGGTTGCTTATAAATCCGGAGCGGCTCGTTTGATTATGAAACCGGCTAAGCAGGGTCGGGGTATTATTGCCGGCGGTGTCGCTCGGGCGATTTTTGAATTAGCCGGTATTGGTAATATTACCAGTAAAACATTAGGATCAAAGAGTAAAATCAATAACGCTCGTTGCGTTATTGAAGCTTTAGAAACTTTACGCCGTCCGGAAAAAAAAGATGAGAACGATAAAGGAATTTTGAAAGAAAAATCGGTTAATAAAGAAAGATAGAAATAGAAATGGTCGCATTTTTATTAAGAAAACGAAACTAAAATTAAAATTTTTAATTTTTGAATTTTTAATTAATTTTATGTTATCACTTAACGCTATTAAGAAAACTAAAGGCAGCGGGAAGAAAGCTAAACGCGTCGGGCGCGGCAATGCTTCCGGACGAGGGACTTATAGTACCCGCGGTTTAAAGGGGCAGAAATCCCGCTCCGGTGTTTCTGGATTGAAACGCTTAGGCATGCGTCAGGTCCTTTTAAGAACACCTAAATCGCGTGGTTTTAAATCCGCCAAGCCGAAAAATCAGGTCGTGAGCGTTAAAGCGATCAACCAGTATTTTAAAGATAACGAAGTTGTGAGCCCGGCCTCTTTAATGGAGAAGAAGTTGGTTTCTTCAACCGCTTTGCCGGTTAAGATTTTAGGCAAAGAAAAGTTGACCGTTAAAGTCAAATTTGAGAAGATAAAGATGAGCGAATCGGTTAAAGGACAGCTTAAGGCCTAAAAGGAACAAGTTTTATGTTTAATAAATTAGAGCAAATTTGGAAAGCCAGGGATTTGAGGAACAATATTCTTTATGTTTTAGGCATGTTGGTCATTTTTCGTTTAGCCGCTCATATACCGGTCCCGGGCGTTGACGCGGGGGCTTTAAAAAATTTATTCGCTTCTAATCAGATTTTAGGTCTAATGAACTTGTTTTCCGGCGGCGGCATGGAAAATTTCTCCATTGTCATGATGGGCGTTGCTCCGTATATTACTTCCTCGATTATTTTTCAGCTTTTAGGGATGGTCGTGCCGAGCTTAGAAGAAATGCAGAAAGAAGAATCCGGCCGTCAGAAGATAAACAGCTGGACGCGTTGGCTCACGATTCCGTTGGCTATTTTGCAATCCTACGGCATGATTACTTTATTGCGTCGCAGTTCGGCCGGAATCTTAGGCGATATTAGTATGTTTGATTTTAGCGTAATGATTATTACGATTACCGCCGGAACGATTTTCTTAATGTGGATCGGCGAGCTGATTTCCGAGAAGAAAATAGGTAACGGTATTTCTTTATTGATTTTTGCCGGTATTGTCGCGAGTTTACCGCAATCGGTTAAGCAGATTATCGCGACCTTTGACCCGACCCAGTTGTTCATGCTGATTGGTTTCGTGGTTATCGCCATTATCACGATTGTCGGCGTGGTTATAATTAACGAAGGCCAGCGTAATATTCCGGTCCAGTACGCCCGTCAGATTCGCGGTCAACGCGCTTTCGGCGGCACGAGCACCCATTTGCCCTTACGCGTTAATATGGCCGGAGTTATTCCGATTATTTTCGCTATTTCTGTCGTTTTGTTTCCTTCTATGGTCGCGCAATTTTTTATCCATGCTAAGACGGCCTGGATCGCGAATTTTGCCCAGTGGACTATTAGTGTTTTTAATAATCAGTTGATTTACGGCATAGTTTATTTTGTTTTAGTCGTGGCCTTTACTTATTTTTATACGGAAGTCGTTTTCCATCCGTCCCAGATTGCGGAGAATCTTCAAAAACAGGGCGGTTTTATTCCGGGTATCCGGCCGGGCAAACATACCAGCGATTATTTAACTTATACGACTCATCGGATAATTTTCGTCGGCGCCTTATTCTTAGGTATTATCGCGGTTCTTCCTTTAGTGATGCAATATTTTACCGGCATGCAGGCCTTCGCTATCGGCGGCACGAGCTTGTTGATTGTAGTTTCCGTAGTTATTGAAACGGTTAAACAGCTTGAATCCCAGCTCACGATGCGGGAGTATGATGGGTTGTAAGGGAATTAGTGGTTGGCCTAAAAAAGAAAGAGGAATAAAGATTGTTTTAACATTTAAAAGTTGTTTAGAAAACTTAGCTAACATCAGCTAAGTTTTTTGTTATTAAAATTTTTTTCTCTTTTATTTTTGTTTATTTTGTGTTATAATCAAAAAATAATTCATAAAATATGGATTTAAAAGATGTTTCCAAGGATTTAACCAAGCAGACCGCTTATCGCTTAGAGCAGCGCTTTCTTCGTTTATTAAGGACAAATCCGCGTTATAAGAATTTAGATGCCGGAAACCGGGATTTGATTTTAGATTTGCTTGATAAATATAAAGATAAGTTGCGCCATGGGATAAGACCGTCGCGCTTAACAATTAAGAAAGATATGTATCGCTTATATCGGAATCGTTTAGAATTAAAATTAACTTATAATGATTTAGATCAGATTCGGGATTTACTTGAAGAATTTAAATAAATGACCTGACCCCGTGGATTTGCCGCGGGGAAATAAATGAAAATATATGGAGACAAGTAAATTAAGAAGTTTGCCGGGCGGCGGCGCCGGTTTTGACGCCGGTAAATTCGCGAGCAGATTCAAGTCGGCGACTAAGTATACTCTGCGGGATAAGGGCGCCGGCGTTGCCAAAGTAATCGGCGGATCGGCCGCGGCAATTCGCGCCGGACGATTTAATAGCCAGCGGGCTTGGGGGAAAATAGATAAAAAGGATTTAACTTATAAGGATAAGCGGGATATTAAACAGGTTTTAAAACATTTAGAAAAGACCTCTTCGTTATCAGCTTCCCGCCAAAACTCTAATCAAGGCCAAGAAAGTAGCTCTGAGGTTGTCCCGGATAGAATTAAGCGAGCTAATATTTTATCGGCTGGCCGAGCTTATGAAGAAGCCCAGAAATTGGGCGGCGGCACGGCGGCCCAGAATATCCAGAAAAAAGCTTTAGAGCGTTTAAAATCTTTAGATGCCGATGCCGCCAAAGAAGCGCTCGGTGGCGGTCGAACAACTAATACTGGATTAGCTGGTGGCGCGCGGCCAGGGAATCCTGGTTTTGCCGGATCTAGCCGGGTTAATCGCAGTGGCGGACTTGGCGCTTCTAATAATCTTAATCGCGGCGGCGGCCTTGACGGCTCAAGCGGCTTGGCTAGCCCCGGTCGGAGTTCCGGGCTTAATCGTCTTAGTTTATGATTTATATAAAATCAGCAGAAGAAATCAGGATAATTCGGGAAGGCGGCCGGCGTTTGGCCGCTATTTTGGCACGGTTATTAAAAGAAGTCCGGCCGGGTGTAGCGACCGGTGCTTTAGAAAGTTTAGCTAATAAATTAATCAAAGAAATCGGCGGCCGGCCGGCGTTTAAGGATTATCCGATGGGCGGCGGCCTATTTTTCCCGTCGGCGCTATGCGTGTCTATAAACGATGAAGTTGTTCATGGCACGGCTTTACCGTCGCGCATTATTAAGTCCGGCGATATTGTTGATCTTGATATCGGCATGGAATGGCCGATGACCGCGGAATTGCGTGTGAAATTTAAAGCGCCGCTTAATCCGCATTCCCAGGGCGGCGGTTTTTTTACGGATATGTGTTCGACAATCGGAGCCGGTAAGATCAGCACAGAGAGCAAGAAACTGTTGCGAACCGCGCGCGAGTGCCTGGATTTAGGAATTAAGGCGGTCAAACCGGGACGAACGATTAATGATATTGCCCGGCCGATTCAGGCGCGAGCGGAGAGCCGGGGCTACGGCGTAGTGCGTGATTTAGTCGGACATGGCGTCGGATATTTTGCCCATGAGGCGCCGGATGTTTTTAATTTTGAAATTAATGAAAATTCTTCGGAAAATATTGTTTTAAAACCCGGGATGGTAATTGCTATTGAACCGATGATTAATGCCGGTGATTGGCGGACCAAAATTACTAAGAATGGCTATACTTTTCGAACAGCAGATGGTAGTCCGAGCGCGCATTTTGAACATACGGTCGCGGTAACTGAAAAAGGTTATGAAATTTTAACTAAATGAACATGGAAAACATGAAAAATTATCTTGGCGTTGATTGGGGAGAGAAACGGATTGGCTTAGCCAGCGCCGATAGCGAAACCCGGTTGGCCCTACCCTTGAAAACCGTGGCGACTTTAGCCGAACTCTTGGTAGTCATAGACGAGGAAGAAATCGACGAGGTTGTTTTAGGCGCGCCACAAAAGATGAGCGGCGCCGCGGCTGATAGTCCGGCTTGGCAAAATTTTTTGACGCGCTTGAAAGAGCAGGGCGGCCGGCCAGTCAAATTAGTTGACGAGCGTTTAAGTAGCTTAGCGGCCGATTCTTTAGCCGGTAAAAAAACGGAAAAAGCCGGACGCGATGAAATCGCCGCTACCCTAATCCTGCAAAATTACTTGGATCGGAACGTAAATTAAATATGGAAGAAACTAAAAATACTCCGGCCATAATTTTAAATCGCCAGGACTATCGGGAACAAGATATTTTAGTAACGGTCTATGCCCGCGATTTTGGCAAGCGGACTTTAGTCGCCCGTGGTGCGAAAAAACCTGGCTCTAAGCTTGCCGGCCATATTGAACCCCTGGCCTTAGCTGATATCTTAGTCGTTAAAGGGAAGGGGCGGGATTATATCGGTAGCGCTTTAACTCGCCGGGCGCATCAGGGAATTCGAGCGGATTTAAATAAATTATATTACGCCGGCCAGGCAGTTGGGCTTTTTAGTCGCCTGGTTAAGGATAGCCAGCCCGAAGAGGAAATATTTTCACTTTTGTCGGATTGGCTCGGAGCGCTTGATGATTTTATTGGTTCCGCGGATTTTAACCGAGAGGAGGGAGAATTATTTTATAATTTTTTTGCTTTAAAATTATTAGCGGTGTCTGGCTATGCGCCGGCTTGGCGGACTTGCTTGGCTTGCGGGCGGAAAATTGAACCGGGTCGGAATTTTTTCGCGGCCCGTGGCGGCGGCTTAGTTTGCAGCACCTGTTTTGATCAAAAAAGAGCATCTGGTCAGGATTTATCCGACTTATTGATTATTTCTGATAATTGTGTTAAATTAATTCGTTATTTAAGCGACAGCCAAAATTTAAAAATAAAAGTTGATAAGAAAATAATTAGGGAAGCGAAAAAAGTTATTGATTTCTTTGTAAATTATTTATAATTATTTAATAAACATTTAAAAGAGGCAAATATTGCCTCTTTTAAATTATTTTAAAATTAGCCAAAAAGCGACAAAAGTAGGTAAATTTAATAAGAGCTTGTTAATAACTTTAGTCATTAATTTAGCAGGTTTTTGCCTTTAGTTTTTATTAAAGATTCAGTTGATCGTCGTTCTTGCTAAAAGGGTAAAAATAAGGTAAAATTTAAGCAGAAAATAAATAATTTTAATTAAATTCAGGCCAAAAATGGTCGGGGTTTATTTCGTTATATGTCAAGAATTCTAATCAAAGAAGCAAAAGAGAAAGTAAGCGGTAGCGTGACGATTGCCGGTTGGGTTCGTAATCTCCGGGCGCATAAAGGTTTGGTTTTTATTGATTTAGTTGATATTTCCGGGACGATGCAGGTCGTTTTTACAGCCGATCAGGACGGCTATGAAATCGCGGAGAAGTTGACGCTGGAAAGCGTGGTTGAGGTTGTAGGCAATCTTCAAGAAAAACCGGCTAAGAAGAATGATCCGAATCCGGTAAAAGATTTTGAATTATCGGCTACGGGCGTTAGCTTGGTTTCTCTAGCGGACGAAAATTTACCGATTCCGGTTTTAGTCAAAGCGGATAATGAAGCTAATTTAGATAATCGTTTTGATTGGCGTTGGCTTGACTTACGACGTCCGGAACATCAGTTAATTTTTAAGGTTTGGACGAAATTAGAAGAGGGAATGAGGGAATATTTTCGGCAAAATGATTTTACTCAGCTTTATACTCCATGTTTAATGAGTACGGCCTCTGAATCCGGCGCTGAGGTTTTTGCTGTTAAATATTTTGACCGTCAGGCCTATTTAGCCCAGTCGCCGCAATTTTATAAACAGATGGCGATGGCCGCCGGTTTGGAGCGGGTTTTTATGGTTGGCACGGTTTTCCGAGCCGAGCCGTCTTTTACGACGCGCCATGTTACGGAATTTACCGGATGGGACGCGGAGGTTTCTTATGCTTCATATTCAGATGTGATGTCCATGGAAGAAGATATGTTGATTGCCGGTTTTCAGAAAGTTAAAGAAGATTTGGGTTTAGAGATTGAAGTGCCGGCTAAGCCATTTCCGAAGATGACATTAGCCGTCGCGAAGGAAAAATTAAAAGCCGCGGGAATAAAGAGCGAAAAAAATGATGATTTTTCCACGGAAGAGGAAAAAGTGCTCGGGGAAATAATTAAGAAAGAAAATGGCCATGATTTCGTATTTGTGACTGATTATCCGATTACCGCCCGCCCCTTTTACCACATGCGCCATGAAAGCAACCCAGAACTGACTAAAAGTTTTGATCTTATTTATCGTGGTTTAGAAATAACGACCGGCGCCGAGCGTGAGCATCGCCTTGATGTTTTAGAAAAGCAAGCGCAGGAGAAGGGGATGAATCTTAATGAACTCAAAGATTATTTGAATTTTTTCCGTTATGGTTGCCCGGGGCATAGCGGGCTTGGTATCGGACCGGCGCGGATTATAATGAAAATGCTTAATTTGGGAAGCGTTAAGGAGGCCTGCTTCTTGCCACGGGATGTTAAGCGTTTAACCCCTTAATTTTTTTAGAAATTATTTTTAAAGACAATTTTTAAGATAAGAGATTTTATTTTTTAGAAGTGATCTTTTATCCATAAATACCTTTTAAATAAATATGTCTTATATTCCAGTTAAATCATTATATCGCCATACGAAGGATTACCTCGGTCGAGAAATCTCCGTGGCTGGTTGGGTTCGAACAGCGCGCGGCTCTAAAGAATTTGGATTTATCGAATTAAATGACGGATCTTTTTTTAAAGGGCTTCAGATTGTTTTTAGCGCGGATCTGCCGAATTTCGCTGTGTTGGAAAATATTGCTGTTGGTTCGTCCTTGGAAGTGAGTGGCGAACTCGTGGAGTCCCCGGCCGCCGGCCAAGCCTTTGAGCTTAAGGCGAAAGAAATAAAAATTATAAACGCCGCGCCGGCTGATTATCCTTTACAGAAAAAAAGGCATAGCTTTGAATTCTTGCGGACAATCGCGCATCTGCGCGGCCGGAGTAATACTTTTTCCGCGGTTTTCCGTCTCCGTTCGGCGCTTAGTTTTGCAATCCATCAATTTTTTAAAGAGGAAGGTTTTTCTTATATTCATACCCCGATAATCTCGACGAGCGATTGCGAGGGAGCGGGCGAGATGTTCCAGGTCACGACTTTAGATTTAAAAAATCCAGCCAAAGACGATAAAGGAGAAATTGATTACAAGGAGGATTTTTTCGGCCAATCGGCCGGATTGACCGTAAGTGGCCAGCTTAATGCCGAAGCCCTAGTTATGGGCCTGAATAAGGTTTATACTTTCGGACCGACTTTCCGGGCGGAAAATTCAAATACGACCCGGCATGCTTCGGAATTCTGGATGATGGAGCCGGAAATGGCTTTTGCGGATTTAAATGATGATATGGATTTAGCGGAAAAGATGTTGAAATATTTGATTTCTTATGTTCTAAAAGAATTACCGGAAGAGATGGAATTTTTCAATAAGTTTATTGATCCGGGGATTATGGAGCGTTTGGATAATATTCTTAAGTCAGAATTCGGGCGTATCTCTTATACTGAAGCGATTAGTATCTTAGAAAAATCCGGGGAGAAATTCGTTTATCCGGTTGAATGGGGGATTGATTTGCAGACCGAACATGAACGCTATCTAACGGATAAGGTTTATCAAAAGCCGATTTTTGTTATTGATTATCCGAAAGATATCAAAGCTTTCTATATGCGGCTGAATGATGATGGAAAAACCGTCGCGGCCATGGATTTACTCGTGCCCGGCGTCGGCGAAATTATCGGCGGCAGCCAAAGAGAAGAGCGCTTGGAAAAATTAGAGCAAAGGATGGATGAGATGGGCTTAAAAAAGGAAGATTACGCCTGGTATCTTGATTTGCGCAAATACGGTTCGGTGCCACATGCCGGCTTTGGTCTTGGTTTTGAGCGCTTGATTATGTATTTGTCCGGCATGGCTAATATCCGCGACGTGATTCCGTTCCCGCGTACACCAAAGAGCGCGGAGTTTTAGAATAAAAAAATATGTCAAATAAACACAACGCCAAGTACACTTTTTATTATTTACTCTCGCTGGTCGCCCTGGTTTTTATGGCTTTATCGGTCGGGATGATCGCTTTTAGTATTATCGACAAAACGGTTGCCGATGTTCTGAATAATTTTATTTCTTATAACGACCGGCAGTTGAAATTTGCGATTTCCGCCCTGTTTATTTCCGGACCGAGCTTTTATCTGGTATCCCGCCTGATTGGCCGGGGTTTGCGCCGGGGCGAGCTTGATAAAGAATCCGGCATCCGCCGCTGGCTGCTTTATTTTATCCTTTTTGTTTCTTCAATGGTTATCCTGGGCGTATTCATCGGTGTGATTAATAATTTTTTGTCCGGCGAGCTCACAGCCCGTTTCATCCTTAAAGCCGCTACGATTTTTATTATTTCCGCGGCCGTCTTTTCCTTCTATCTCCATGAAATAAAACGGGAAGAATTTAATAAGTCGGATTTAGTCGGCCGGATTTTCTTATTTGCTTCTCTAGCTGTTGTGCTCGCGGCTTTTGTTGCCGCTTGGTTTTTTGTAGAAGCGCCGAAAACGGCGCGGGCTCGCCTCTTGGACCAGAATTTGATTAATAATATTTATAATTTAGAGAATGCTGTAAATACTTATTATGATCGTTATCAAAAATTACCGGATAACTTGGAAAATTTAAAAATGGACGAAAATATTTATTTGGATTCAAGATCTTTGGTTGATTCGGAAACGCAAGTCCCGATTGTTTATAATAAATTAGGGGATAAGAGTTTTGAGTTATGCGCGACTTTCCGTTTAGATAGCGGCGAGATGGGGTTTAAAGGGGAGGTCGTGCCGCGATATTCTGGGGATAATAAAGATCATCGCGCCGGCTATCAATGTTTGAAAGGTAATCTTTGGTCCTTAGAAAAAGTGCCGCTTCAATAATTTGTTATTATTTATCACAGAGGAAAAGGAGTTGCTTCAATAATTTATGCTTGAATTTACGACAGAAAAATTTTCCGGACCGCTCGGGCTCTTGCTTTCTTTAATTGAAGGCGAGGAGATGGATATCACGGAAATTTCTTTAGCGAAAATCGCCGATGAATATATTAACCATATTCGAGGCGCGTCCGATATTAATCCGGAAGAAATGGCGGATTTTTTAGTTATCGCCGCGAAATTGTTATTCATAAAATCCAAGGCGCTTTTACCGTACTTATATTCGGGCGAAGAAGAAGAGGAAATTAGCGATCTTGAACGGCAATTAAAGATGTATAAAGAGTTTGTGGAGGCGAGCCGGAAAATCAAGGAGATTATTGCCGGACAGCATTGGCTTTTTTTGCCGCCCTTAACCAATAAAGCCAAGAATCGCCGAGCGCAGTTCAATTTGCCGGTTTTTTCCGAGCCGAAGAACCTGGACTCCGGAATGATGCGCGATTTGTTCGTGAAAATTTTGGACGGCTTAAAGGAAGAGCTGGCCCGGGAACAGGAAGAAAAATTAGGCGAAGAAACTTTGGAGCCGAAGATCAGTATTGATGATAAAATTTTTTCCATTAAGAAGATGCTGTTGGAGAAAATAAAAGTCAATTTTTCAAAGCTATTGGCGAGCGCCTCTTCTCGGACAGAGATAATCGTGAGCTTTCTTGCTGTCCTGGAGCTGGCAAAACAGAAAGAGCTTGTCTTTGAACAAGATGAATTATTTAGTGAAATAAATATCACCCGTTTAGAGCTTAATATCGGGAATAATGTTTAATATTGGTAATGTTTAACATCGGCTATGTCTGATACTGGTAAGGCCGGAAATAATGCTTAACATTGTTCATGTTTAATATCGGAAATGTCGGAATAATAATTATTGAATTAAGAATAAAAACTTTAACGAGAAATAATATATGCCTTTAAAATCACAAATAGAATCATTGCTCTTTGTCGCGGTCAAGCCCTTGTCGCTTAAGGAGTTAGCCTCTTTAACCAAGGCCAAGACGGACGCGGTAGAGAAATTTTTAAGCGAATTAAGCGCGGCTTACCAGGCGGCGGAGAGCGGATTGGCGATAGTCAAGAATAATAATCAATATCAATTAACGACCGCCGGTGATAACGCCGCCCTGGTTCAGGAATTTTTAAAGAGCGAAACGAGCGGTGAATTATCCCAGCCGAGCTTGGAGGCCTTAACGATTATCGCTTATCGCGGGCCGATCGCTAAATCAGCTTTAGATAAGATTCGCGGCATTAATTGTTCTTTGATTATCCGTAATCTGTTATTGCGCGGCTTGATTGAAGAAAAGTTTGATAAGATAAAAGGCGAGAATGTTTATATAGTGACTCATGATTTTATCCGCTTTCTCGGACTTAGCAGTGTGGAGGATTTGCCGGATTATACTAAATTAAATCAGGACGAAGCGCCGGAACAGGTTTTAGCCGCGGCTGAAGAAGGAAAATCGGCTGAAGAGGGGAAGGCGGACGCGGAAGGGCAGATAGAAAATTCGATCCTTAATAATTAAAACCATGGCTTATTTAGGAATTTTAAATTTGATATTGTCTTTATTTTTAATTGGTTCTAATTTTAGCCCGGCTTTACATTCAAATCCGGATATTTTACATTTAGATCCGACCGCCTCGGTTTTTGAATTAGCCGCGGATAAAGGAGCGGTTTTAGACGGCAGCGGACGCTTTTTTCTGTTTGCGAAAAATGCTGATGAAATCCAGCCGATTGCCAGTATTACTAAATTAATGACCGCCTTGGTTTTTTTAGAACATAATCCGGGTTGGGAAGTTATTTATGAAATCACGGCGGCTGATAGAGTTGAGGGCGGACGCTTAAACCTTTTTCCCGGCGATCAAGTGACGTTAAAAGATCTTTTTTACACGGCGCTCGTCGCCTCGGATAATGGCGCGGCGCTGGCCTTGGCGCGGGCGAGTAATCTTGGTGAAGAAGGATTTATCGCGGCCATGAACGAGAAGGCTGCGGCGCTTGGCTTAAAAGCGACGTGCTTCGTTGATCCGATTGGCCTGAGTGCTGATAATGTTTCGACGGCGCGCGAAGTGGCCTTTTTGGCTCAAGCCGCTTTAAATAAGCCGGAAATCCAAGAGGCAGTAGCTCTGCCGGAATATGAATTTTTAACGCGCGGCGGGCGGGAAAAGAAAATAGAATCAACTGATTATCTTTTATTTGATAATTCCCCGGGTTCTTTAAAGGCTTTAGGCGGGAAAACCGGTTATACCGAAAGCGCCGGTTATTGTTTTGTCGGTCGCTTGCGCGATCAGGCCGGCCGGGAACTTATTTCGGTCGTGCTTAATTCTTCCGGTCTTAACGAACGTTTTCGGGAGAGCCGGGCTTTGGCAGAATGGGTTTTTGATAATTACCATCGTTCGGCTGACGCCGGAAGCGGACAGAATCGCTAAAGCTAAATTTTTATGCGTTTAATCAATAAAATATATTATCGTTTTCGTTATTTTTTGTCTTCTCGTTTTCCGCGGACCTATGGATTTTGCGATAGCCGAAAATCAATCGTAAAATTCATTATCGCCGGTTCGCTCGCCGCCGCCGTTGATTTGATTTTTTTATTCATCTTCCACGGTTTATTGAAGTTAGCGATTGTCCCGTCAACGACCCTGGCTTATATCCTGTCGCTTTTAGTGAGCTTTACTCTGCAGAAATTTTGGACTTTCCGGAATCATAATCGGGAAAAGATGTTCGGTCAATTAGGCCTTTATATCCTTAATACCTTTCTCGGTTTATATTTAAACGGTTTATTCATGTATCATCTGGTCGCTGGCTTTCATATTTGGTATATCTTGGCCCAGGTTATGGTTAACCTAGTAATCGGACTCTGGAATTTCTTTATTTATAAGTTTATCATTTTCCGGAATAATTAAAATTTAATATTGAATTAATTTCATGAAATTAATTGTCAATAAAAAACAATTATCGGAAACGCCGGAAATCTGGCTGAGGCGGGCTGGTTATGCTTTTATTCCGGAGCGCGAGGACGGTCAGCCGAGTTTTGCTCGCCGCCTGACGCGCGATTTTTATCCCCGTTTCCATATTTATTTTGCTATTAATCGCGACGCGGCCGGTGCTGAGCAAGTAATTTTTAATCTGCATTTAGATCAGAAACGGCCGGGTTATGCCGGCCAGAATCGTCATAACGCCGAATACGACGGGGGAGTAGTCGAGGCGGAAATAGAGCGTTTAAAAACCTTTTTAACACCGGAGTTGTTTGTAAATTGATTGAAGTCGTTCGGGCGACAGTGTTCCTGAACGCCTGTAATTTCGTAGAGTAAAATTAAGCGCCGGCCGCCGGAGCACCGAGTAGGTGCGGAGGCGGAGGAGAGGCGATTAATTTTACCACAGAAATTACCGAAGCGAAGGAATACTGTCGCCCGAACGAAGCTTCCTAATAAGAGATAGTTGATTGGAAAAAATATTATTTTTTGATAGCAATAACCATGAATCAATCCGAGGAAATAAAATCAAAGCTGGATATCGTGGAAGTAATCCGCGAATACGTGCCGGTCAAAGCTGTCGGCGCGAATTTCCAGGCGCTCTGTCCTTTTCATAACGAGAAGACGCCGTCTTTTGTAATTTCTCCGGAGAAGCAGATTTGGCATTGCTTCGGTTGTGGGCGGGGCGGCGATGTTTTTTCTTTTGTGATGGAAAAAGAGGGCTTAGGTTTTATGGAAGCGCTGCGCCTATTAGCGCCGAAAGCCGGCGTAGTTTTAAAATATGAGCGCTCTGAAGATTATTCTAAGCGTAATCGGATTATTGATATCATGGAGCTCGCTGGAAAATATTACGCTCATCTTTTAACTCAATCGGTCGGCGTAGCGGCCAAGGAGTATCTTTTACAACGTGGCTTAGATGAGGCGGAAATCGCTGATTGGCAGATTGGCTATAGTTTAGATTCCTGGGACGGATTATATAAATTCCTTAAAGCCCGGCCGCTCACCGGACCGAAATATACGGACGAGGAAATTTTTGCGGCCGGTTTGATAATCAAAAAGGAGGCGGTCGGCGCCCAGCGCGGTTATTATGACCGTTTTCGCGACCGGATTATGTTTCCGATCCATGATGTCCATAATAATTTAGTCGCTTTTACGGCCCGGGTTAATCCGGTTAAAGAAAAAACGGAAAAAATAGGAAAGTATATCAATAGCCCGCAGACCGCGGTTTATGATAAGAGCCGGATTTTGTTTGCCTTGAATAAAGCCAAGAGCGCAATCAAGGAAGCGGATTTGGCGATTGTGGTTGAAGGGCAGATGGACGCGATTGCCGCTCATCGGCACGGATTTAAGAATACGGTTGCTTCTTCGGGCACGGCTTTGACTACGGAACAGGTTAAGCTTTTAAAACGCTTTACTAATAATATTGCTTTGCTTTTTGATATGGATGACGCCGGGCAATTAGCGGCTGATCGCGGGATAAAGGAATGTTTGGCGCAGGAAGTTAATTTAAAGATTATCACTTTGCCGTCCGGGAAAGATCCGGATGAATGTTTAAAAAATAATCCGGAAGATTTTCAAGCGGCCGCGGCCGGCGCAAAACCGATGCTTGAATATTATTTTGATAAAGTGAGCGCTGGTTTAGATTTAACCCTTTTGGAGAATAAACAGGCGGTCGTTAAAAAAATGCTGGCGATGATCGCTTTGGTCTATAATAGTTTAGAGCAGGATTTCTGGTTAAAGAAATTAAGCGAAAATCTTGAAATAAAAGAAGCGATTTTGCGGGAGGCCTTGGATAAAATTGTTGTCCGGCCGGCTGTTTTAGAACCGGAAGCCGGACAGGGCTCAGGACGAGAACTGGGGCGGGAATCAGTACGGGAGCCCGGAACCGGCGCGGCGGCTATCAACAAGGAAAAAAATGAAGCGGCAATAGAAGCGAGCGATGGCGGCCGGGAAGGGAAATTGGCTGAATCTTTTTTGGCGCTACTGCTCCGTTTTCCGGAATTTATTCCGTATGGCATTAGTGCTTTAAATCCGGAGGAAATCAGCGTTTCCGCTCCGGCCGAGTTTTACAAGACCCTGGTAATTTACTATAATAAAAGCACCTCTTTAGTATATGAGGATTTTCGTGTTTATCTTGTAAATCAGGGCGAAAATAAGGAAAAATTACTAGATAAACTAGTTTTATTGGGAGAAAAGGATTTTTATGATTATGATGCGGCGCGGGCTAAGGTCGGAATAATGGATATTGTCGCGGAATTAAAAAAATATGAGCGCCAGAGAGAAATAGGGAAGCTCCAGAAGGAAATTGCCCGGGCGGAAAAAGAAGGCCGCGATAGCGATGCCGAGGCCTTAATGGATAATTTAAAAAATTTAATGATTTCTTAGCCATAATATTTTTATGCCGAAGAAAAATTTAAAAAAAACAAAAAATTTGGCCGCTAAGACCAAGATTAAAAATAAAATGAAAACGAAAAAGACGACCAGCAAGCCGATTAAGGCTAAAAGTACGACCAAAAAAACTCCGGCGAAAAAATCTTTGGTAAAAGCTACGGCCAAGAAGTCGGCCGTCGCGCGCCCTAAGAGTAATAAGACAAAAAAGAAAAAATTGCCGAAGCGGAGCATCCGTTTGGTTAAAGTCGCGCCGCGTGATCGGGCGCCGCGGGAAATAAAGAAGCCGGGCGAAGAGAGCTTGAAAAAATTGATTGATAAGGGACGCTTACGCGGTTTTGTTACTGAAACCGAGTTGCTCTATCTTTTTCCGGAAGTTGAGGAATATGTTTATGATTATGATGTCTTTTTAGGCGAATTACAGAAAGCCGGTGTTAAGATTGAAGAAGATTCCGGTCGGATTTTAGATACGGCCGGGAAAAAAGTTCTTGACAAGCCCTTAAGTGCGAAAGCGGCGGCTCATCAGGCGGCCTTAAATGTCGATCTCTCAAAACTCAGCGCTGATTCAATCCAGATGTATTTAAAAGAAATCGGCAAAGTGCCGCTTTTAACCAGTGCGGAAGAAACCGAATTGGCCAAGCGTAAGGAAGTCGGCGACAAAGAAGCGGAAAAAAAGATTATTGAAGCGAATTTGCGTTTAGTCGTTTCGATTGCTAAAAAATTCGCCGGCGCTAAAGGCATGAGTTTATTAGATCTTATTCAGGAAGGAAATATTGGTCTGTTTCGGGCAGTGGAAAAATTTGAATATCGTAAAGGTTTTAAATTCTCGACTTACGCGACCTGGTGGATTCGCCAGGCGATTACGCGCGCTTTAGCCGATCAGTCGCGGACGATTCGAATTCCGGTTCATATGGTCGAAACGATTAATAAATTTCAGCAGGTCCAGCGTAATTTGATCCAGGAATTAGGCCGCGAGCCCTTAGCCGATGAAATCGCCGCGGAGATGGGAGAGGAATTGGATAAGGTTCGGTATATCATGAAGATTTCCCAGGATACGATTTCTTTAGAAACGACGATTGGCGATGATGAGGAAGATTCAACCTTAGAAGATTTTATTGAAGACGTAAAGAACGTGACGCCGGATCGCGCCGCCGCCCTACAGCTTCTGCGCGATTACGTCCGCAATATCGTGGCCCAGTTGTCGCCGCGCGAGCAGAAGATTTTAGAAATGCGTTTCGGCCTGGTTGATGGCGTGGCCCATACTTTAGAAGAAGTCGGCCAGGAATTTGAGGTTACGCGGGAACGGATTCGGCAGATTGAATCAAAGGCCTTGGAGAAAATCCGGAAGTTTAAGGGTTTGGAGAAGTTGAGGGATTATTAAATTAAAAATTGAAAGACTTAAAATATGCATAAAAACCAGGGGCAGAAAAATAAAAAAAAGAAATGGCTTTATATCGGCGGCGGAATTGTCGTTATTATTATTTTATTGGTTTGGCTAGGCGGGAAAAAGCCGGAGCCGGTTTATTCAACGGTTGAAGTCGTTCAAGGGGAACTGGTCCAGACCGTAAGCGAGACCGGCACGATTAAGCCCTTACAAAAAATAGAATTAAATTTTCCGCAGACCGGGAAAATAGCTAAGATTTTAGTCCGGGTCGGGGATCGGGTTATAGCGGATCAGGTTTTAGCTGAGCTTGATTATTCCTCTTTACTTATCCGGGAACAAGAGGCCCAAGCCGCCTTGGATTTGGCTTTGGCTAATCAGGATAAATTAAAACGAGGCGCGACCGCGGCGGAAATCGCGGTTTTAGCGGCCCAGGTGAGCCAGGCTAAAGCCGCTTACGAGGGCGCGGCTAATGATTATGATAAGACCCGGGCCTCAGTCGCGGAAACTATAAACCAGGCTGAGAAAAAACTTAGCGACCTTGAAGACGAGACCGCGGCCACGCCAACGGCCTTAGAACAGGCCGTAGCGATTGCCCAGCTTAACCTTAATAATGGCCGGACCAGTTATCAGCAGGCGATTGATAACGCGGAAAATAATTTTTTAACCGCGGCCGATTATGATATCACGGTTGCTAATTCGGCGCTTGATAAAATTTTAACGATTTTAAACGATGATGATTTAGAAAATATTTTAAGCGTTAAGAATATTAGTTATAAAATCGCGACCGAGAACTATTATAACGATGCTAAAGATTTAAAAGCCGCCGCTGATAGTGCCTTAGCCGCGGCACGCTTGAGTGGGGCAGAGGCCGATTTTAATGCGCTTAATACTGCGGTAGCCGCCTATCTTAACGCTACTTTTCAGGCCTTGAATAATTGTTATAGCGCTTTAGAAAATACGATTACGACTTCCGGAATGACTCAGACGGAATTAGACGCTTTTAAAACTACGGTTAATACCCAGATTACGGCAGTCAATACCGGCTTAAGCTCCTTGCAGACCGCGAAATATAATCTGGATAATGCTTTTTTATCTTATAGTAATAATATCGCCTCTTTGACCCAGTCCTTGACTCAGGCCGAGGTTAATTTAAGCGAAGGGATTACTACGGCTCGTAATTCCTTATCTTCCGCCCGACTCACTGGCGATAAGCAGATTGCGGCCGCGAAAACCGCGATGGAGGCGGCTAAGGAGGCCTGGGGCGTAGCGGATCGGCAATTGACGAAGTTAAAAGCGCCGGCCCGATCCGAGGATTTAAGTTCGGCTGAGGCCCAGGTGCGCCAGGCTCAATCTAATTTAGAACTGATCAAAAAACAGCAGGCCGACAGTGTTCTAAAATCGCCGATTGATGGGCAGATTGTCGCCCTTAATTATGAGGTCGGCGAACAGTTTTCCGGCGCTAAAGCGATGTTTGAAATTTTAACTGAGAATAATTTTGAAATTGAGGCGGATATTTCCGAAACGGATATTTCTAAAGTTAAGATTGACGATCGGGCGATTATAACTTTTGATGCTTTAGGCGAAAGCCATAAATTTAAGGGCCGAGTGAGTGCGGTTGAACCGAGCGCGACCGTTATCCAGGGGGTGATTTATTATAAAGTCAAAGTCGCTTTAGAGCATCCGCCGGTCGGTGATCAAGAATACGAGGCTTATAGCCTGATCAAACCGGAAATGTCGGCCAACCTTGTGGTTTATACTGATAGCCGAAGCGGCGCGCTTTTAGTGCCGAGCCGGGCGGTTTTAGAGAAGAATGGCCAGGGAAATTTTGTCCGTATTCTTGACGGCAAGGATTTACGCGAAGTGCCGGTTACGATTGGTTTGCGCGGCGACGGCGGTTTAGTGGAAATAGTTAATGGCGATATCAAACTTGGAGAATTGGCTGTCACTTTTGTGAAGTAGAAGGGGTGTTAAAAGTATATAATCTTAAATTAGTTTAATATTAGATAAAAAGCAACGAATAGTCGTTGCTTTTTGTTTAGGAGAATGAAAAGTTGACTTATTATTTCTTTGTGGTATAATATTACCACAGACATGACTTTTATTAAATTTTTATAAAATAAGTAAAAAATGAATTTTATGACGAAAAACTTAAAAAGATTCGGCGCTCAGCTTAACAAGCTAAGGGCTGAAAGCGATTTAAGCATTCGTGAAGTGTGTAAATTAGTGAGCTACGATCCGAGCAATTGGAGTAAAATCGAAAGAGGATTAATTTCTCCGCCGTCGGATGAAAAAGCTCTACTAACTTGGGCTAAAGCCCTAAAGGTAAAGAAAAATGATGTCCAAGGATTTCTGGATAATGCTCAGATCGCTCAGGGGATTATTCCCGACGACATCTTAGATAGGAAGGAAATGTTAGAGCTTATGCCGGCTTTTTTCCGAGTAATACGCAGTAAAAAATCAAGTAAGAAAGAGATTGATAATTTAATTAAACTTATAAAACAGGCCAATTAAGTAATGTTTAACCTTGCATAAACATTGCTTTTTTGTAATTTTAGGGATAAAATTGAGATAAGAGAATATAATTTCCATCTTATTTTTATATGTTTGAACAATCATTTAAAAATATTGATAACATTCTTCATACCGATTCCGGCTGCGGAACGGAGCTTGATTATGTAGAGCAAACTTCATGGATTTTATTTTTGAAATATCTTGATGATTTGGAAGAAGACAAAAAAAAGTCAGCTACCTTGTCCGGCAAAAGTTATGAATATATTTTATCCCCAGAATATCGCTGGAACACTTGGGCTTGCCCAAAAAACGGCGGTGAAAAATTGGATCATAACAAAGCGCTGGATGGCGATGATCTGAAAGATTTTGTAAATAACAAACTTTTTCCTTATCTAAAAAAATTTAGAGCCGAAGACCCAAATACAATTGAATACAAAATTGGTGAGATATTTTCCGAACTCAAAAATAAAATTTCCAGCGGATACAAACTCCGAGAAATTTTAAATATCGTTGATGATATGCATTTCCGGCTTTATGAAGAAAAGCACGAACTCTCTCATCTCTATGAAGCCAAAATCAAAAACATGGGAAACGCCGGACGAAACGGCGGTGAATATTACACGCCACGACCACTGATTAAAACGATTGTCAAAGTAGTGGATCCTAAAATCGGCGACACGATTTATGACGGCGCTTGTGGGAGTGCGGGATTTTTAGTGGAAGCCTACAAATATCTCACAGAAAATCAATCCAAACTGTCTTCAAGTCAAATGGCGACTTTGCAGACCAAAACTTTTTACGGCAAGGAAATCAAATCCCTCGCCTACATCATCGGCATTATGAATATGATTTTGCACGGCATTGAAGCGCCGAATATCCGCCACACGAATACATTGGCGGAAAACATCAATGATATTCAGGGAAAAGACCGGTTTGACATCATCTTAGCTAATCCACCCTTTGGCGCTGGTATTGGTCGCGAAATCCAACAAAATTTTCCTATCAAAACTGGCGAAACCGCTTTTCTGTTCTTGCAACATTTTATAAAGATTTTAAAAGCTGGCGGAAAGGCTGGAATTGTCATTAAAAATACTTTTCTTTCCAACACGGATAATGCCAGCGTATCGCTTCGCAAACTGCTTTTGGAAAATTGCAATTTGCATACGGTTTTGGATTTGCCCGGAGGAGCTTTTCAAGGCGCGGGAGTAAAAACTGTAATTTTATTTTTTGAAAAAGGAGCGCCAACAAAAAAAGTTTGGTTTTATCAGCTTAATCTCGCACGCAATCTTGGCAAAGGGCAGCCCTTAAGTGAAACCGACTTGGCGGAATTTGTGGAGTTACAAAAAACGAAGGCGGACAGCACAAATTCATGGTCAATAGATGTGAAAAATGTTGATCAAAATACTTTTGATTTATCGGTAAAAAATCCGAATAAAAATGACGAAGTAGTTTTAAGAGAGCCAAAAGAGATTTTGGAGGAGATGAATAAATTGGATTCAGAGAGTAAGAAAATTTTAGATAATATCAATCAATTTTTATAATTATGGATAATACTGAACAAAAAATTAAATGCCCTAAATGTGGAGAATCAATCTCGATTGATGATGTTTTGACGCACCAAATTGAGGAAAAAATTAAAAAAGATTTTGAAACAAAACAAAAGGTAAAAGAGGCGGAGTTAGAACAGAAAGAAACAGATTTAAAGAAACAAGCTGATGCGCTTGCCACGAGTAAAAAAGAAATTGATTCGGTCGTCGCAAAGCAAGTAGACGATAAGATGGGCAAAGAAAGATTAAAGCTATACAAAGAGGCAAAGACAGAGGCAGAAAAAGAGCAAAATGTAAAAACAGCCCTTCTTGAAGAACAACTCAAAAATAAAGAAGAAAAATTGGCTCAAGCGACAAAAAATGAGATCGAATTACGCAAAGAAAAAATAAAACTGGACGAGGAAAAACAGGCATTCGAACTAGAGAAAATGAGACAATTGGAAGAAGCAAAAAAGACAATCGTTGAAGAGGCAAACAAGAAAGCAACCGAGGAACAGCAATATGTTATTGCACAACTAAAAAAACAGCTAACCGATGCGACAAAGGCCAAAGATGATTTGGCTAGAAAGCTTGAACAAGGATCACAACAAACACAGGGTGAAGTTTTGGAATTAGAGCTTGAAGAAATCTTAAAAGCAGAATTTCCACAGGATGAAATTGTGCCGGTGCCGAAAGGCGTTAAAGGTGCCGATGTTATTCATAAAATCATTGATCGATCCGGTGGCTTATGTGGGCAGATAATTTGGGAATCGAAAAAAACCAAAGCATGGAGCGAAGGATGGATTCAAAAACTTAAAGATGATCAACGCGCAATTAAGGCTGATTTAGCGGTAATTGTATCAATAGTTTTACCGACAGACGTAAAAGGATTTTCGCTTCGTGACGGTGTTTTTGTTTGTGATGTAAAGTTGGCTATCAATTTAGCTTCTTTACTAAGATACGATTTATTAAAAGTTTCCGAAGCGAACAGAGCTTTAACTGGGAAAGACGAAAAAAGAGACGTGGTTTACGCTTATGTAAACAGTGTAGATTTCAAGCAAAGAATTCAAACTATTGCGGAAGCTTTTATTGAAATGAAAAATGATATTGATAAAGAAAAAAGATCATATCAAGCCATTTGGGCAAAGAGAGAAAAACAAGTTCAAAGAGTTATAGATAATACGTTCGGAATTTATGGCGATTTAAAAGGCTTAACTGGTGGCACTATGCAAGAAATTAAATTGCTTGAGTTGGGTGAAGGCGAAAATGAAGAAAATAAATAATATTATTAATAATTAACTTAAACAATATGAACAATTATCAAAATTTTTTAAATGCAATAGATCAAAAGAAAATTATAAAAGTTAAATTTAATTCTCAAGAAAAAGGAATGATTGAACGAGATTGCGTTCCGTTTGATTTTGGACCATCAAGAAGAAATCTTTCACCGAATCCAGACAGGTATCATTTGTATGATCTCAATAGCCCGGATGGAAGCCACAATTTATCCATTTTGCCTGAACAAATTATTATAATAGAAATCACAAGTCAGAGTTTTGAGCCAGCAGATTATATAACATGGCAACCGCCATATAATTGGTTTATTGCTCGTGATTGGGGTGCTTATTCATAAATTATGTTTTTATCAAAATTCATCATCTTAAATAATAAAAGTTGCAAAAATATTAATCTTGCTCAGTCTAAAACTGAACCGGAAGTTTTAATTGGTATAAATGATTGTGGTAAATCAACTATATTGAAATCTTTGGATGTTTTTTTTGATGAGAAAAAAAGTCTTAATTTTCTTCGAGAAGACCAGCAAAAAAGTGATTTTTCTAACTCGCCACTTAATGAAGAAGAATTTAATCAAATATTGAACGATAACACTTATCCATCATTTCAAAAGTATTCCGGAAATATAATCGGAATTTTATGCGAATTTGAATTAGAAGAAGCTGATAAAACAGATACTGATTTTCAAGATAGTGCAAAAAATACGCATTTAAAATGGGCAATTGGAGATTCTGATAAAATTGCTATCTTACGCATTTTCCATGATAACTCTGACGGAAGTCAAAATTTAACTGGGTATTATTTATTGACCAATGATTATAAAAAAGATGAAAATTTTATAGAAGCATGGAGCAAAACTAAAGATGGTTTAAAAAAAATCCGCAAAGACCTTGATGTAAAAGATGAAGATGTAACAAATGAAAATGGCAAAGGACCTTTTAAGAATATCGAAGAAATAAGAGCTATTTATAAAAAAGTTGAAACCGATTTGAAGCCGACATGGTTTTTATACAAAGATTTTTCTAGAGACAAAACATTTTTCCCAAGTTTTAAGTATCTTAACTGGGATTTTTCTCTAAAAGATTTAGAAGATATGGCCACAGAGGCCATGAATGAAGTAACGAGTCCATTGCTCGGAGAAATAAAAGCATTAGCATCGACAAAGCAAGCCGAAGCAGTTGAAGGCGTAAATAATAAATTTGACGAATTAATGGGCGATCTGAAAGATGAATTGCCTTCAAGCATAAAAAAAATTAGCTCCTCTGTGTTTTTTAATGTTAACCAAAAAATTACTGATATAAAATTAACAAAAGAGAATGTGGATGGTGAGGTGCATATTGATAATCAAGGCGATGGAATAAAAAGACAAATTTGGTTCGCATTATTAAAATGGCGTAGTAAACTACCCGCAAGCGAAATAAAAAGAAATAAATATGTTTGGTGTTTTGATGAGCCAGAAACACATTTGTATCCGTCGGCGCAAAGACAGCTTTTTAGTACTTTCCGCGATATGTGCGAGAAAGAATTTCAAATTTTATTAAGCACTCATTCCACGGTATTTATTGATAGAACAAAAATCAACAATATTAATAAAGTTGTTTTAAATGATGGCTATTCCGTAATTAATAAAACAGATAGCATAGATGATATTTTTGATTGCTTGGGTTTGCAGAACAGTGATTTTTTATTTTTTGATAAATTTCTTGCCGTTGAAGGACCAACCGAATATGAATTGATTCCAAAATTGTATAAATTAAAATTTGGCAAAACCTTAATTGAAGATGGAATTCAATTGATAAATTTAAAAGGTAAATCGCAATGTCAAAATCATAAGCAAATTTTAGAAGATATTTTGTCAAAATTTCAAAAGACTGACGACAAAATTTATTATTTATTTGATACTGATACGGGAATCACAAGTACAACAAATATTTGCACTTTAGGTGCTTATGATATAGAAGATTTAATTCCAAACAATATATGGATAAAATTCGTTAAAGATAATTGCGATATTGATATTACGGAATCAATTTTGAATGATGAGATACGAGCAAAATTAGCGGGTGAACGAAACAAGAAATTTTATAAATTACTTAGAGATTATGTAGCAAATAATGTTGTAGATGATAAATATTTACCATCAAAAGGTAGCGATTCTGGATCACTATTAGCAGAATGTTTTACCGATAAAAAAGAAATACCAACCAGTATTAGTGATTTTTTTGACTGTATAAATACATAATATGAACAAAACCGATAAAACTAACTGGCAAACAAAAAAACTCGGTGAAGTTTGTGATATTGGCGCTGGAAATTCCGCTCCACAAAAAAAAGAGTATTTTGTTGATGGAGTTTATCCATTTTTTAGAACTTCCGATATTGGTCAGATTCATATTGGAAGAATTACAGAATCCTCTGATTACCTTAATGAAAAAGGGATTAAAGGTTTAAAATTATTCAATAAAGGAACAATTCTTTTGCCAAAGAGCGGCGCTTCGACCTTTCTCAATCATCGAGTTGTTTTGGACATAGATGGTTATGTTTCCAGTCACTTGGCGACAGTAAAAACGGATGAAAAAGTTTTAAACAATAATTATTTATTTTACTTTTTACAAGAAGTTAAAGCTCAAGACTTAATTCAGGATCACAAGTATCCATCTCTAAATTTGCCAGTGATAGGAAATATCGAAATTTCTTATCCAAAATCCCTCCCCGAGCAACACCGCATTGTCAAAATTTTGGATGAGGTTTTTGCGGATGTGGCGAAGGCGAAAGAAAATGCGGAAAAAAATCTCCAAAACTCCAAAGAACTTTTTGAGTCGTATTTGCAGAGGGTTTTTGCAAATCCGGGGCATGATTGGGAAGAGAAAAGATTGGGCGAAGCTTACGATGTCCGTGACGGAACTCATGATTCGCCAAAATATCAAAAAGAGGGCTACGCTTTAATTACTTCAAAAAATCTCAAAAGAGATGAACTAGATTATCAAAAGATTAAGTACATCTCGGAAAAGGATTACAAAAAAATTAATGAACGAAGCAAGGTACACAAGGGAGACATTTTATTTGCAATGATTGGCACCATCGGTAATCCTGTTGTGATAAAAACAGAACCAGACTTTGCTATAAAAAACGTTGCTTTATTTAAAATACCAAAAGAACAAAACAGCTATTTTCTCAAATACTTTTTAGATTCAAAATTTGTTATTGATAAAATGATGAGTGAAGCCAAAGGAACAACTCAAAAATTTGTTGGTTTAGGCTATTTAAGAAATTTCAAAATTCAATTACCAAAATTAGACGAACAAAAATCCATCGTCGCTAAACTAGACGCGCTTTCTGCTGAAACCAGAAAACTGGAAACGATTTACCAACAAAAATTAACTGATTTAGAGGAGCTGAAAAAATCAGTCCTTAAACGAGCCTTTAATGGCGATTTATAATAAAATAAACTTATGAACGAATCAGAAACAAGAGCCGAATATATTGACCCAAAACTTAAAGCGAGCGGTTGGGGTGAAATTGAGGGGTCAAAGGTTCTGCGCGAATTTCGCATTACTGACGGCAAAATTCAAACAGGTGGCACAAGAAGCAAGCCGGAGATTGCCGACTATATTTTGGTGTATAAAAATCAAAAGATTGGTGTGATAGAAGCCAAAGCCGAGGGTTTGGCTGTCACCGAAGGAGTGGCGCAAGCCAAAGCGTATGCCGAGAAACTGCATATTGATTATACCTACGCCACCAATGGTAAAGAGATTTACGCGATATCCATGAAAACCGGCGAGGAAGGCGAGATTGCCGACTTCCCAACTCCTGACGAACTTTGGAATAATACTTTTGCGGATTGGAGCGAATGGAAAGAAAAATTTGCGAGCGTTCCCAACGAAGGTGAATACGGCAAAAGATATTATCAGGAAATTGCCATCAATAATGTTTTAAATGCGGTAGCGGAAGAAAAAGATAGAATACTTTTGACAATGGCTACTGGAACCGGAAAAACCGCCGTTGCTTTTCAAGTCGCTTGGAAGCTTTTTCAAACTCGCTGGAATTTAAAACGAGACGGCGCGCGAAGACCGCGAATTTTGTTTTTAGCCGACCGGAATATTTTAGCCGATCAAGCGTTTAACACTTTTTCCGCTTTTAATGAAGACGCGTTGGTTCGTATTAATCCTTTAGATATTCGTAAAAAGGGCGGGGTGCCGATGAGCGGTAGCGTTTATTTTACAATCTTCCAAACTTTCATGAGCGGTCCGAACGGTACGCCGTATTTCGGCGATTATCCGCCAGATTTTTTCGATTTTATTATTATTGACGAGTGCCATCGCGGCGGCGCGAATGACGAGAGTAATTGGCGCGGGATTTTGGAATATTTTTCGCCGGCGGTTCAGCTTGGTTTGACTGCCACGCCGAAACGGCAAGATAATATTGATACTTATAAATATTTTGGCGAACCGGTTTATACTTATTCGCTAAAAGAAGGCGTAAATGACGGATTTTTAACGCCGTTTAAAGTCAAGAGAATTAAAACAACACTAGATGATTATGTTTACACCTCGGACGACCAGATTATTGAGGGTGAAGTAGAAGAAGGTAAAATCTATGAAGAGCCGGATTTCAATAAAATTATTGTTATCAAAGAGCGTGAAGCCAAAAGGGTGCGAGTTGTTTTGGATGAAATAAACCAGAATGAGAAAACAATTATTTTTTGCGCTACGCAAGATCATGCTTTAGCTGTTCGTGATTTGGTAAATCAAATGAAAGAAAGTAAAGATCCAAATTATTGTGTAAGAGTAACAGCTAACGACGGCGCGCGCGGAGAACAATTTTTGCGAGAATTTCAAGACAATGAAAAAACAATCCCCACAATTTTAACCACTTCTCAAAAACTTTCTACCGGCGTAGACGCGCGAAATATCCGCAATATCGTTTTAATGAGACCGGTCAATTCAATGATTGAGTTTAAACAAATTATCGGTCGTGGAACTAGGCTTTTTGACGGCAAGGAATATTTTACCATTTATGATTTTGTTGATGCTTATAAGCATTTTTCCGATCCGGAATGGGATGGTGAGCCGATTGATGAAACGACCGAGAAAGAACCGCGTGAATCAAGAGAAAAATGTATTAAAGAGCCATTGTCAGAATCACTGGAAGAGCCAAAGAAGAAATTAAAAATCAAATTACGCGACGGCAAAGAACGGGAAATCCAGCATATGATCGCCACTTCTTTTTGGGGTACCGACGGGAAGCCGATTTCGGCCGAAGAGTTTTTAAAAAATATTTTTGGAACTTTGCCGGAATTTTTTAAGAATGAGGAAGAGCTAAGAAAAATCTGGGCCAATCCGGCAACCAGAAAAATGTTTTTGGAAAAAATGTCGGAGTTGGGCTACGATCGAGAAAAATTAGAAAATTTACAAATAATGGTTAACGCCGCTGACAGCGATTTGTTTGATGTTTTAGCTTATATCTCTTTCGCGATCCAACCGATTACGCGAGTTGAAAGAGTTAGCGAAGTTAAAAAGATTATTTTTGAGAAATTGAATGATAAAGAAAAAGAGTTTTTGAATTTTGTATTAACGAAATATATTGAAAAAGGGTTTGAAGAGCTGGACGAAGAGAAATTGCCGGTTTTATTAAATCTGAAATATAACGCCATCGCCAATGCTGAACAAAAGCTCGGCGATGTGGAAAAAATCCGTTCAATTTTTTTCTCCTTTCAGAAGAAGCTATATATGAAAGTGTGAGGAATATAAAAAAAGAAATAAATATGAAATGTACGTATAATTATCAAAAAATTGCCGCTGCTATGTTGAGCGAGGTCGGCAACACGTTATCTACTTCGAAGATAGTTGAGCTCGTTAGAAAAAAATTCCCTGAAGTCAAAAGAAGTGTTATTTTGCCTGGTGATTATTGTAATAATCACGAGAATAAAGATCCGTTTTCTAGCAGGCACTACATATTTAAAAAAAGGGGTATGGACAATATGAAGTTTTAAATAAATATGCAATTTTAAATAAAATTGAGGTTTTGCGTCGCGGTTATAACGGCATCGGAAAATAATTTATTTATATGTCAAATATAATTTTCATAACAATTATAATATTAGCCATTGTATTAATAATATGGTTAGTTTCCATGATTTTTTCTAAGAGATTTTGGAAAGCCGTGAAAGAGCGTATTTTTACAGAAATAGTTAAATACGTTGGTAAAATATTTTTTATTTTAATAATTTTAGCGGTTATCATTTTAGTTACAATATTTTCATAAATACCCATCTATAACTCCTCACTTTTCATATCAATCATCCTCTATGCGCATCTGGGATCTTGATCCGAAATATCTCTGCCGTCAACATCTTTTAGCCGAACATCGCGAACTGCATGGGCTTTGGAATATTCTGACTATCCATCAGGGCCGGGGCGGCTATTCGCGTCATCCGGAAACTCTGCGCTGGGTCGGGAAAACGCGCGCACTCTACGAACGGCATGAGGCCTTAGTTAAGGAATTCGCCCGTCGCGGCTATAAACATCACTCACCGCTGGATAAGCGCCTGGCGAAGGGCCAGAGCCGCCAGACGGCCTATCTTAACACAATAGCCGAGCAAAAAGTGATACTTAAGAAAAAACCCTGCGCCTGCCTTTTGCATACTAAAAAGTCTGCCGCGGGTTAATGTTTTTCGTGTGCTAAAAAGTCCGCCGTGAGTTAAATTTTTGCGTGTTTAAAAAACTCCGCGGGTTAATTAAAAGTTTTTATGTTAATGAATAATTATTTTTTTTCCATTCTAATCATCTTCGGCTTAATAAACCTCCTCGCTTTTTTAATCATGGCCGCGGATAAGATAAAATCAAGCCGGCCGGACGCGCCGCGGATTTCCGAAGGGAAGTTGTTTTTTATGGCGACCGCTTTTGGCGCGCTCGGCGTTTATCTCGGCATGTTCACTTTCCGGCATAAGACGCGGAAATGGTATTTTCTAGCCGGCATTCCGCTTCTAATCGTCCAGAACGCAGCGACGGCCTATTTGGTTTACTTATTGATTATTTCCTCTTAGAGTATTCGGCGGCGCCCATTTAAAGTAAAAGTAAAATAAATTTTTATAAAATATTTATCTTAGTTTTAACCTCGATACCTTATAATAGAATTGATTTAATTTTAATTCTATTAAAGATATGGAGGATTTTTTAATTCAAAACCAAAAGGAAAATGATTTCGCGGATTGGGCAAAACTAAAATCTAAAATTCATTTTCATCATGATGAGAATAAGATATATTTTAAAAATAGAGAAATTTGGTGGGCGAGCTTGGGGGTTAATATTGGAAAAGAGGAAAATGGGAAGAATGGAAGATTCGAGCGGCCGGTTTTGATATTAAATAAAATAAATAAATATACGCTAATCATTGTTCCTTTATCAAGTAAAATTAAGCAAGACAGATTCCATTATCAATTACTTGTTAATAATCGGTTTGAATCAGTTTTGATTTTTCAAGTCCGGACGATTAGCAGTAAAAGATTGAGTCGTAAAATCGGATGTTTGGATAAGATTAGTTTTCAAGAAGTGAAAGATAAAATTAATTCTATTTTCGCTTGTAATTAAAAAGAACCCCCGGTTGGGGATTCTTGAGACTTATCATCACTGATAAGCCCAAAAACGAAACGGCTCCCAAAAACATTCGCAAAGGTTTGGAGCCTCGGAGGCCTAAGCCCGTATAATTATAGTATATATAAAAATAAAACTGATGTCAACGATGTTCGTGGGCTTGAACGCTGAATTTTTTTAATCATTTTTTTCAAGCGTTTGCGCTCACCTCATAAATAGGTTAAAATTAGGGTGTAAACGGGGGCGCTGTTGAATGCCGTTTTCGTTCTAAGCCCCTATATTAGCATTATTAATAAATGTTATTTTCCCCTAATTTTTTATATTTTAGCAAATTTTGTAAAATATTTTATGCTTATCCAAATAAAAAATCTGATTAAAAATTACCAGACCGACGAGCTTATCACGCCGGTGCTTCATGACTTGTCTTTTGATATTGAGGCCGGAGAATTTGTCTCAATCATGGGGCCTTCCGGTTCGGGCAAGTCAACGCTGATGCATATCCTCGGCCTGCTTGACCGGCCGACTGAGGGTTCTTATAAGCTTAATAACCGCGAAGTCGGCTCTTTAAGCGATGATCAACTCGCCGTTTATCGTAATGAAAAAATCGGTTTTGTTTTCCAATCCTTTAATCTTCTGCCCCGCACGACTGTTTTGGAAAACGTGGAATTGCCGCTTTTTTATTCGGCTCATCATGAGCACGCCGCCGCCCGCGCGAAAAAAGTTTTAGAAGCGGTCGGTCTCGGCCATCGCCTTGATTATTATACGAACCAGATTTCCGGCGGCGAAAAACAGCGCGTGGCGATTGCTCGGGCTTTAGTTAATGATCCGGACGTTATTTTCGCGGATGAACCGACCGGCAATCTTGACTCTAAATCCGGTATCCAGATCATGGAAATTCTCCAGAATTTAAACGAAGAAGGCCGGACGATTATTTTAGTAACCCATGAAACCTATACCGCCGAACACGCGAAGCGGATTATCCGTCTTAAAGACGGAAAAATAACTTCCGACCATGTTGTTGCCAGCCGCCGCCGTGCCAAGGACGGGGAATTGTTGAAATAATTAATACCTTATGTCTTTTTTAGATTTCCGCCGTGCCGTCATGAATTCGCTCCGCTCTTTACGCAAGAACAAGAGCCGGAGTTTTTTAACGATGCTCGGAATTATTATCGGCGTGGCCGCCGTAATCATGATCATGTCGCTCGGCGCCGGAGCGCAAAGTTTAATTTTAGATCAGGTTGAAGTTCTTGGCTCGGATCTGATTTCGATTACGCCTGGTAAATCAAATAAGGACGAGCCGCCTTCTTCGGTTATGGGAATCATTATTACGACGCTTACTTATGAAGATTATGAAGTGATAAACGATCAAAACCGCTTACCGGATTTGGCCGCGGTCGCCGCTTCGGTCAACGGCAATGTTTCTTTGTCCTGGCGCGACAATTCTTATGACGCGGCCATGGAAGGGACAACCGCCTCTTACTTTGATGTTTATGGCGGAGAAATTGAGTTCGGTCGGTTTTTTAATAAAGAAGAAGAAAAAAATCTCGCCAAGGTCGTAGTGCTCGGTCCGACGGTTAAGGAAGAATTATTTGGCGATTCCGACGCACTCGGTCAGAAAATAAAAATTAATAGGCAGGTATTTGAAGTTATTGGTATAAATAAAAAGCGGGGAAAGGTAATGTTTAGCGATTTTGATGGCCAGATTTTTGTGCCGGTCCGGAGCGCCCAGCGTCTGATTTTAGGCATCAACCATCTTAACTTCGTTGCCGCTAAAGCCGCGCCGGAAACTGAGATGGCCGCGGTCGTTGAGGAAATTAGCGCCCTTTTGCGCGATCGCCATGATATTTCCGATTCGAGTGGCGAGAGCGATGATTTTACGGTCCGAGAAGCGGCCGAAGCGATTGATATGCTCCGGACGATTACCGACGCCATGAAATATTTTTTGGCGGTGATGGCCGCTTTATCATTATTAGTCGGCGGTATCGGGATTATGAATATCATGTTCATTAGCGTCAATGAGCGAGTGAGGGAAATCGGCTTGCGCAAAGCGGTCGGCGCGAAGAACAGCAATATCATCTGGCAATTTTTAATTGAAGCCGCGGTTCTAACTTTAGTCGGCGGAATTATCGGCATCGCGGTCGGCGCCCTAATTTCTTTTTTAGCTTCTTTGGTTATAAATTTTTTAGGTTATAGCTGGGCCTTCCGAATTTCTTTCGGGTCCATAATCCTGGCCGTTTTTACTTCCGGCGCGATTGGGATAATTTTCGGCTATTATCCGGCCCGCCGGGCCAGCCGCTTGTCGCCGGTCGAGGCGCTTAGTTATGAATAGAAGTTTAGCCGCAGAAATAGAAACTCGGTTATTAATAAAAATTATATAGTTATAATTAAGAAACCTGATTATAAACAGAGCGTTGAAATAATATGGATAAATATCTAAATTCCGCCAAGATGGCTTTTAAATCCATGCTCGCCAATCGCCTGCGCACGGCTTTGACTATGCTCGGCATCGTTATTGGCGTGGCCAGCGTGATTGTCGTTTATTCGGCCGGGGAGGGAATTTATGATTTATTATTAAGCCAGGTTGAGTCATTCGGCACGAATATCATTGAGACCGAAATCAAAGTGCCGAGCAATAAAAAGGGCGGTGAAGCGGAAACAGATAACGCGATGTCTTTGGCTTCCGGTGTTCAGATTACAACTTTAAAAATAGAAGACCTTGAAGATATAAAAAAGCTCAGCAATGTTTCCGGCGGCTATGCCGGAGTTATGAGCCAGGATTGGGTGAGTTATGGCGGCGAAATTAAGCGCGCCTTCCTTTTCGGCGCGAGCGCGGATTATATTAATATTGACCGAGGCGAACTTGAGGCCGGCCGGTTTTTCAGTGAGGCCGAAGACAAGTCCTTGGCGCAAGTGGCGGTTTTAGGTTCTAAAGTCAAAGATGATTTGTTCGGCGATTCGGACGCAATCGGCCGCTTTATTACCGTCCATAAAAGCAAATATCAGGTCATCGGTGTGATGGAAGAGCGCGGCGGTTCTTTTGGCATGAATTTTGATGATTATGTTTTTTTACCGCTTCGGACTTTACAGAAGCGGATTATGGGCATTGACCATGTGATGTATATGGTTCATCAGCTTTATGATCCGAATCGGGCGGACGAAACCGCGGCTGAGGCCAGGGAAATTTTGCGTGATAATCATGAAATCAGTGATCCGGCCAAGGACGATTTCCGGGTCGTGACTATGGACGAGATGATGGATATGCTTAATACCATAACCGGCGCTTTGACGATTTTATTATTGGCAATAATTATTATTTCGCTGATTGTCGGCGGGGTCGGAATTTTAAATGTGATGCACGTGACTGTTACCGAACGGACTTCAGAGATTGGTTTGCGTAAGGCGGTCGGCGCTAAATACCGCGATATTATCCGGCAATTTTTAACCGAATCTGTGGTTATAACTTTATGCGGTGGCTTGCTCGGTATTATTGTCGGTGTTTTAGTATCCTATGGTTTAGCGATTGGTGCCCGGCGTTTCGGCCTTGATTGGCATTTTTCCGTCCCGCTAAAGGCCTTTATCGTTTCCTTACTATTTTCTTCGGCTTTTGGCATTATCTTCGGACTTGGTCCGGCTAAGCGGGCGGCCCGGCTTGATCCAGTTGAGGCAATGCGGAAGGAGTAGGGGGTGGGCGCAGGGCAGAAGGGGATTTATAGAGAGCGCAGGAAAGGGTCGAAAAAATCAGAGGGTAAAGGCTAAAAATAACAGGGAATTGACATAACGCCGTAATCTGTTATTATATTAGTAAATATTTCTATTGAAATATTTTGTTTTTTGCGGGTTGTCCGACTATTCAGATTCGGCTTTCCGCCTACAATTTAATATTCCCGGGTGGCGCAGCGGTAGCGCAGTTGGCTGTGAAATGACGCAGCTTCCTCAAGTAATTGAGGTCGAATAACGAGGTGAATTGTCTGGAAGCCTAAATCCGAGAGGATATGGTAATCAGCAGCCAAGGCCTGAAATTTCAGGCAAGGTTCAGAGACTATCCCGAAAGGGAGTAGGTCCGTCGCAAGACGGCCCGAAGCGCCTCGCATCCATTTTAGTGGATGATGATATAGTCCACCCCATTAAGAAATTAGTGGATAAGTGTAACCAATTGGTCGTCGGTTCGAATCCGACCCCGGGAGCCAACGTAGATTAAGCGAGGTTAAATCCTCGTTTTTTCTTTTATTTTCGCCAAAATATGTCGGTTCGAACCTAGAGATTTCATTGTTAAATTTTTCAACATTATTTCGAGAAGGAATAAGTCATAAAGATTTATAAAATTAGGCCCCTTTTTTTGTTTTATGCTATAATTTATATGTAATTCAATAATATAAAAATTATGAATAATGAAAATAAAGAGTGTTGTCCTAAATTTAACCCAGAAAAATGGGATAAAAAAAATCACGTTTGGGACAATAAATTATTCATAAAAGAAACCATCCCGACTATTTTTCACATTCCGCTTCCATATATGATTGGAAAAAGTGTTGGAAAAATGTGTAAATTAGTTGAAGACGCTAAAGTGGCGCCTATTAATAGCGAAGATGCCTTGTTACTATTCCGTGACCCAAGCGCTTTTAAGTCGGAAATATATTTAACAACAACCAGCACCGTGATAGGCGCCGAAAATGTAAATATTTCTGGTAATTTTATTAGTCGTGTGTTTGCTGGACCGTATAATACAGTGCCCAAATTTATAAAGGAAATGAGTGAGTATTTGACCGCGGAAGGAAAAGTAGCGGTTGATTATTATATTCATTATGCTTATTGCCCAAAATGTGCCAAAAGATATGGTAATAATTATATGATTATTTTCGCCAAGATTTAAATAGAACATCTTAATTTTTAAAGTATTTACAAAAATAAAATTTGAAAGCAGTCCCTCCAAGCGAGCACAGCAAAAAAGAAGTAATATATCGCCTTTTTTTATTATTCGCCTCGAAGAGGCGGGTATTTGAACTAGACAGAAGAGAGGCAAGCACGAGCCGCTATTCCGAGCGGCGAAAAGGAGATTGCCGGGCGCTGACTGCGACAACGAAGCGAATGAGCGGCGGCGAATTCACTGAGGCGGAAATCCCTATTCCTGAGCAGATTGACAAAAATAATACCTTTATGGTATTATTTTTTATTACCTTAACAATTTGTTTAATTTAAAAAAAGGAGGTTGTGATGAAAGCCGATCTTTCTTTATATGTCGGTTGCGCTTTAACACATGCGACTGAAGAATTTAAGAAAAACGTTCAAGCTTTAAAGGAAAAATTAAAAAAAGTTTGCAAAGTCCTTGAATTTATCGGTTTAGTGGATGGCACTGCGCGAGACGTCTATAATCATGACATTAATGTTTGTGTTCATGGTTGCGATCTTTTTGTTGGCATCTGTGACCAGGCCTCAATTGGTCTAGGTTATGAATTGGCGACTCAAGTCGAAGATCGTAAAATGCCGGCATTAGGCGTTGCTCATATTAACTCAAAAGTGACTCGTTTGGTTTTAGGAATTGATAAACCAAATTTTGAGTTTCAGACCTATGAAGATTTTAATGATCTTTATAGTATCATTATCAAAAAACTTGAAACACTTTGAAAATGGCCCGTGATAAAAAACGGGCTTTTATTATATCCTGGTTCAATAAAAAATGGTTTAATGGTCAAAAATAGTTGACAATAATGTTAGAATTATATAACATATAAATAGTTAGAAATAATTAACAAAAATTTTATGACTGTAAAACAATAAAAAATTTGTCGTTTGGCGATAATCATCGTGTTATCAATGTCCATCAGTATTTCTCTCGGTTTAGAAAATTATTATTTACCTATTATTTTTATGTTAAGTGGTATCGCGGGGATGTATTATTGCCGCAAGCAGTTAAAAACCGAAAAAGTTATAGCTGATGAGCGTGATTATCAGGTCGCGGGGAATGCGGCTCGTTATACAATCTTTATTTATGGCTGGATTGGTGCCATTGGCACTTTTGTTTTAATGGCCATATCAGAAAAAGAAGGTGTACTTTATACTTTAAGCCAGTATTTAGCTTTCAGCGTGTGTTTTCTTATGCTTTTAAACGCTTTTTTGTTTAAATATTTAAGTAAAAGAAATAAATAAAAAATGAAAAACAGAATAAAAAAAATAAGAAACAATTTTGGCATTACTCAAGAAGAATTGGCCGACAAGGTGGGTGTGAGAAGGGAAACGATTGTTTTTTTGGAAAAAGAGAAATATAATCCGTCGCTTAAATTGGCTATGGATATAGCAAAGTTTTTTAAAATGAAAGTAGATGATATTTTTTATGATTAATAATCAAATTTGTGTTATGATTAGAATATCAATCTGATATTATGTCAAAAATTATAAAATTAATTTTAATTTCCATATTTTCCGCCCTTATCGGCGCGTTAATATTTAGTTTTATCATTGCCGAGAAATTATATTTTCCAAATACTAAAGAAATAGCAAACGATACCGGAGCGGGGTTACATTTAAACGCCTATCAATACGAACCATGGCTTTGGAATAAGGAAAAAATTACTGTTATAAATATCCATGATAGAAAAAATGATGCTCCTAATGTCCAATATAAATTAAAAGGCGAAGTTTATAATATACGCCTTATTTATAGTGGGGAAGATTATGCCTTAATTGCTTATAGTGATCCTAATTTTTTTACAATGGAGAGCGGCTATATTGTTCGTCGTTCACCAAAATCAGAAAGTGAAAACACAATTAAAGAAATACACATTGGCGGTAATATTATTGCAGTGGCCCCGGATGAAAGCGGTTATTTTTATATCTCAAATAATGATAAAATATTTAAAAGAAGTTGGCAGGGAGAAACAATAATGAGCGCGGAGCTCGAAATAGAAATTGAGCCTATCTTAGGAACACAGTTAATAGGTATAGGAAATAGGCGAAGTCATCAACCAGTATTATTTTTTAGTGATAATAAAAAAATGGCTTTTTGGGGAACCCCACTTGGCGAGCGTTGGTCCGACGGTTATTTGTTTATTTGGGATTTGGAAAATAATAAGATAGAAAAAATTTTTAGACAAAATATCGGAGATTATAATGATTTGAGAGTAGAGGATGATAAGTTGTATGTAGAAAGAATGGATAGTGTAATTTCTAAGAAATTGATTGCGGAATAATTTGTTAATTTGTTTTATATAATTTTAAAAATTTTATGACTATTATTTACATTATCGCTGGTATTATAATAATCGCCGCTATTGTGTTGGCGATTTTTCGCGGTAATTTTGATTTCGCGGGCAATGACGCGGCCGAGGAAGAAAAAATAAAATATCAGTATAAGAAAAAGAATTTTTTCTTAACCCGTTCGGAACATTATTTTTATGATGCGCTTGTAGACGCCGTCGGAAAGGATTACCGAATTTTTGCCCAAGTTCATTTATCCGCACTTGTTAATCATAAAATTAGTGGACAGGATTGGCGCGCCGCGTTAGCGCATATTAACCGGAAGTCAGTTGACTTTTTGCTTTGTGATAAAGCGTACCTTTCGCCTAAATTAGCAATTGAGCTTGATGATAGATCGCATGAGCGTCCGGATCGTCAGAATCGTGATTGGGAAGTGGAAAGAATTTTTCAAGCTGTCGGTTTGCCGCTTTTACGTCTTAAAAATCAAGCTGAATTTAATTCGGATAATTTAGCGGAACAAATTAAAGCTAAAATAATTTCATAAACAACCTCCTATGACCCTAAAAAACTTTTTAAAACTCATTATCGCTATCTCCGTGTCTGAAGCGGCCGGACTTATCGGTTCGCTATTTACGCGTCCGGCGATTGACGGCTGGTACGCGGAGCTGGCCCGGCCGGAACTGGCGCCGCCGAATTGGCTTTTCGCCCCGGTTTGGACAACGCTGTTTATCCTAATGGGCGTCGCGGCTTTCTTAATTTGGAAAAAGGGCCTGGCGCGCCGGGAAGTAAAAATCGCGCTCGGGATTTTTATCGGCCAGCTCGTTTTGAATACGCTCTGGTCGTTTATTTTTTTCGGTTTGCGTAATCCGGGCGGCGCTTTAATTGAAATAATTTTTCTCTGGCTCGCTATCTTAGCGACGATTATCGCTTTTGCCAAAATCTCCAAGCCGGCCGCCTGGCTGCTTGCGCCATATATCCTCTGGGTGAGTTTCGCCGCTTACCTTAATGCCGCGATTTGGCTAATTAATTAGATTGATTAGAGTCGGTAGAGCAAGATTAACCAAATTCATTTCCTCTTTACATAAAATTTATCGCCCTTGACTAAAAAGCGGCTATAATGTTATATTTTCTTATTACCTTAAAAATATTGTTTAACTTAAATTTGTAATAATGGGAAAAATAAAGATTTTGTTAGTTGGTTTCGGCAACATCGGCCGGAGTGTTATTACTGCCGCGCCGCGGTTTCCGGATTTAGAAATAATCGGCATTGTTACTCGGCGACCGGATAAAGTAAGGGAAGAGTTGAATCAGTTATTCGTTGCTGGAGATTCTGTCTTCATTTCTGTTTATGATCTAAAGGATCCGGAAAGTTATCTTAATTGCGGTGCTGATGTAGCGATTATGTGCGGCGGTTCTAAAGCAGATCTTCCGAAGCAGACGCCCTATTTTGCTCAGCACTTTAATGTGGTTGATTCCTTTGATACACATGACCATATCGGTCCCTATATCGACGAAGAAGGACAGCCGCGCGTCGGACATTTTCAGGAAGTTAATATCGTAGCTGAAAATGCTAAAAATATGGCCATTGTCGGGGTTGGTTGGGATCCTGGAACTTTCTCTTTAATGCGTGTGCTTTTAAGTGCTGGCTTGGGGATTGATAAGGCCTATGCTTTTTATGGTTTAACTGAAAAAGGCGGACTATCAATGGGGCATAGCAACGCCGTAAAAGGCATACCTGGTGTTGTTGACGCCCGGCAATATACGCACGCCAATATGGAGACAATCCAGAAATTGCGTGACAATCCAGATTTTCATCCGAGCACAAGGGAAATGCATTGGCGGGAGTGCCGGGTTGTGATTGCGCCGGATGCCGACCAAGAAAAAATTAAGCAGGCAATCATTAGCATGCCGGCTTATTTTGCTCCTTATGACACGACCGTAAAATTTGTATCCCAGACCGAGCTGGATGAGGAGAAAGATAATTTCTCCCATGATGGTTTAGTAATCGCGACGGGGGCCGCTGGGTATATGGAATTTAAAAATATCTGGAAGTCGAATCCGCTCGGAACTGCTGGATTTTTATTGGCTTATGCCCGGGCGGCTTATTGGGCCAATGAAAATGGAGGCTATGGAGCCTTCACGACGATAGATATTCCGTTAGGCAATCTTTTACCAGATTTTGGCAAAAGATTAAATTTTTTTTAATCATAAAAAACGACCGGTGCTTGATGTAAAGCACCGGTCTTTTATTTTTTCCGGTATTTTTTTCACTTGGTTTGTCTTTTTTTGTTTTCTGTTTTAAACTTAAATAGTTATTAAAATAATATTTAGGGATAGCTTCTATATAGTTGTTAAAAAATAAAATTATGAATAAGAAAAAAAGAATATTTTGGCTTATCGCTGGAGCCCTAATTTTGGCTATCGGGATTTTTTGTTTAGCTCGAAGCGGAGTTTTTAGCGGCGGACGGCAATCCCTAACGGAAAGCGAGGCGATCTTCATAGAACCGGATTCGAAAACGATCGTGGAAATTAGCGCTAACGCGACTTTTAGCGGCCTGATGGCCCAGACTGGCCTAGATCCGGTTCTGGTTAATGAAATTTATCAGGCGGCCCTGGAAACTTATGATTTAGCCAAGATTAAAGCCGGCCGTTTTTTAGAATTAACTTTTTCTAAAGATAATGGCGAATTTAAGGAACTAGTTTACAAGATTGATTCCGAAGAGGAGTTAGTCGTCCGATGTGCGTCAGCGGCGGGATCGGATGCGGTTTCGGATGTTGCGTCGCCGGATGCTCCAGGCGTTGCTGTTTTTACTGATGTTGAAGCTATTGATTCCGCTGTTCCGACCGTCCCAGCCGTGGCGTCTGTGGCGGCTTACGAAGCCTTTATCCGCCCGATTGCTTATGAAGTCCGTATTGCGACGAAAGAAGGAGAGATAAAAACTTCAATGTACGAAGCGGCGCTTGAGAACGATATTGACGAGCGGGCGATTATTGCCTTAGCCGACGCCTTTCAATGGTCAATAGATTTTGCCATGGATCCGCGGGTCGACGACACTTTCAAGCTTATTTATGAAGAGAGATATTTGGACGGGGAATATCAGATGCCGGGTAAAATTTTAGCCGGCCAATACATTAACGATGGGAAAAAATACCAGGTTTATTATTTTGAAGAAGACGAAGATAATTCCGGATATTTTGACGAAGAAGGAAATTCGGTTCAGAAAATGTTTTTGAAAGCTCCGGTCGCTTTTAAATATATTTCTTCCGGTTTTACGACCGGTTTGCGCTATGTCGAGGCCTTTAATGTTTCAACTGGGCATCGGGCGATTGACTACGCGGCTCCTATCGGTACGCCGATTCGCGCGGTTGGCGACGGAACAATAATTTCAGCGGGTTGGAATGGATCTTATGGTTATATGATTAAGCTCCGCCATAATGGTACTTACCAGACAAATTATGCTCATTTATCAAAATTCGCGGTTAAGAGTGGAGCGAAAGTAAAGCAGGGCGATGTTATCGGTTATGTCGGTTCAACTGGATTTTCTACCGGGCCGCATTTGCATTATGAGATGGTTAAAAACGGCGTGAAAATAAATCCTTTGACCGAAGTTTTGCCGCCAGGCAAGGCAATCAGAGAAGAGAATCGGGTGCGCTTTTTTGAAGAAATCGCGTCTTGGCAGGCGGTTTTAGAAGAGTAAGAGACGATTGCTTATTTTCAGATTTTAGTTTTTATGTTAAAATATAAGTGTATGAGGCTGGCCAACGCTTATTATATATAGACCAGCCAAATTCTGATCATATGAAAAAAACTAACTCCGATAATTGCGATAGCGGAGAAAAAAATAAAAATGTTGATGATATCGCGAAAAAATATCTAGATAGCGCCGGGGTGATTATTGTCGCCTTGGATGCCGATGCTAATATTGTTTTTTTGAATAAGAAGGGCTGCGAGATTATCGGTTGTGAAAGGGGGAATTTTATCGGGAAGAATTGGTTTGATGCTTGCTTGCCGCCGGAAGAAGCAACAAAAGTAAAAGAAGTTTTTCGGAAAGGTATATCCGGCGAGATAGAGCAGGTAGAAAATTTTGAAAATGAAATCATCACCAAGAATAAAGAGCGGAGAATGATAAAATGGTATAATACTTTAACTAAAGATGAGGAGGGGAAAATAAATGGGATTCTCAGCTCAGGCATGGATATAACGGATATAATAAAGATGGAAGATGCGCTAAAGGCCAAAAGTGAGGAGTTGGAGCTTACCAATAAAGTCTTTGTCAATCGGGAATTAAAAATGGTTGAGCTTAAGAAAGAAATTGAGGAATTGGAAAAACGCTTGGCGAAATACAAAAAATAATTTAATTCCGTATTTTCCGGTTTTATTGTATAATAAAGGCATAATCCACCTTTATTTTTTTATGGTTAATGACTCAAAAAATTATTATCCGAAAGATAGTGCCGGCCGCCTGATGAATAATCAGGTCCCGACGGCTTTGTCTACTGCCACTATCGGCGAGGCGGAAAAAGATCTGCGGGAACGGATTAAAGATTTAGAATCAATTAATTATATTTACGTGCTTGATGAGGCCGGAGTTTTAAAAGGAGCGGTTTCTATCAAGGAATTTTTTCGTCCGGACAAGGAGCGCCGCTGGTGCCAGATAATGGATAAGAATTTAGTGACCGCCCGGCTTTATACTGACCAGGAACGGGTCGCTTATCTGGCGCTTAAGAATAATATAAAATCCGTGCCGATCGTTGACCACGAAGGCCGGTTTTTAGGAGCGGTCTTAAATGATGATATTGTTAATATCGTTTTTAGTGAAAGTCAGGAAGATATTTCCCATTTAGCCGGTGTTAACGAGGGAAATCTTTCGAAATTAGGCAATCCTTTATTGCTGCCATTATGGGCTTCTTTGCGCCATCGTTTGCCTTGGCTGATTTTAGGTTTGGTGGGCGGTTTGGCAGCCGCCGGAGTAATCAGTTTTTTTGAAAATACTCTGGCGGAAAATATTCTGTTGGCCGCTTTTATCCCTTTGATCGTCTATATGGCCAGCGCCGTGAGTACTCAGCTCGGTTATTTTATCGTCCGTGATTTAGCTATTCATCATAAAATAAATTTCCGCCCTTATGTTTGGCGGCAATTTCGGATAATTGTTTTAATGGGTGCTATAATCAGTGCTTTGGTTTTTGGTGCGGTCGTTCTTATTTACCAGGAGTTGCTGGTTGCTGCGGTTTTAGCCGCGGCGATGTGGCTGGCGGTTATCTCCTCGGTATTTACCGGTATTTTTATTCCTTATTTATTTAGCCGCCTTAAATTTGATCCGGCCGATGCCAGCGGTCCGATCGGCACCATTATCCAGGATCTTTTAACGGTTGTTATTTATTTATTAGTCGCTAGTATTTGGTTGTAAATTTGATTTATCATCTCTTTGCTTAAATGTCCGGTTTTAAAAACGGCTGGGAGCCAGATGGCGCTCAGCCGATTTTTATTATTTCGCTCAGCCGATTTTTATTATTTCATATTCTCGATCTTGGTTATTGATCCGGAGTTTTATTTTTTCTCCAAGGCGCCGATTTAAGAGCGCCGCGCCGAGCGGGGAATTATGGGAGATTATTCCGGCGGCCGGATCGCTTTCCGTTGCCCCTAAAATTTGATAATTTTTCTCTTGTCCGCTTTGGCGCAGGGTAACGCGGCTGCCGAGCCGGATTGTTTCTGTATTTTTTTCTGGTCGGATTATTTCCGCGTTTTTTAGGCGATATTCTAAATCAAGGATCTTTTGGTTCAAACCGCGCAAACGGCCTTTGGCCAATTGGTAGCCGGCGTTTTCCGAAAAGTCGCCCATTTCAGCCAGGCGCTTTACTTCGCGCGCTAGTTCGGGGCGGGCGCTAAGCATTTTTTCTAATTTAGCTTTTAATTCCCGAAATTTATCTTCGGTCAGATAGGGATCAAGCTTGGCTTTTTGATGATTTTTTTCCGCTCGCCGAGTTGGTATTTGCATAGATTTTTAGATTATGGGAATAGGCCGCCGAATTATTAAGATGATTAAATGATTTAGTTTTAGCTTATCAAGAGGCGCGATTAAGCGGCTGATATTATTATAAATTAAAAAATAAGAAATAGCCAAATTTGTTTCTATCGCTATTTTGCGGTATAATATAAGTATAATAAAATTAATAAAAATTTATGAAAGGATTTAATGACAACATTGAAAAATTAACTTTGGAAAATGAAAATTTTCGCCGTGTGCTTTATACCGGCAAGAACAGCCAACTGGTTTTAATGAGCTTGAAGCCGAATGAAGAAATCGGTTCGGAAGTCCATCCGGCCAACGACCAGTTTTTCCGCTTTGAAGCCGGAGAGGGCAAGGTCGTCATTGACGGCAACGAATATCCGGTCAAAGACGGCGACGCGGTTATCGTACCGGCCGGCGCGGAGCATAATGTGATTAATCTATCCGCGGCGGAAGCGTTAAAAATGTACACGATTTATTCGCCGGCGCATCATCGCGACGGAATCGTCCGCGCTACCAAGGAGGAGGCCGAAGCTAACGATGAGGAGTTTGATGGCCAGACCACAGAATAGATCAGCGTTTAAAATCCCAATTTTTTCTAAAATGATTTTTTTAAAAAAGGTTTCTAGTGATCTATTGATATAGAGTTTATGAAAAAAATAATTTTTTTACTGGCCTTTATTTTGCTGGCTGTCGGGGTTTCGGCTTGCGCGCGCAAAGACGCACCTGCGGGCGGACTTTGGAACGGGGAAGAGATTAAGCCGGTCGGAGAAACAAAAACTATTAAGCTCTATTATTATAATCCGGATATTGATCGGGACGAAGCCGGGAATATCGTTTGCTCCGAACAAGGTTTAGTCGCGGTTGAGCGGGAAATCGGCGGCTTAGATAGCTTATCGGCCGAAGAAAAAATTAAAGTGATTATCGGTTTATTGCTCCAAGGCGAACTAAGCGCCGCCGAGCAAGATAGTGGGATTACGACAGAATTTCCTTTGTCGGGTTTGGAGTTAGCTGGTTTATCTTTAAACGACGGGGAATTGATTTTAGAATTTTCTGATTCGGAAAATAAGACCGGCGGCGGCTCTTGCCGCGTAGCTATTCTCTGGGCGCAGATTGCGGCGACCGCGCGCCAGTTTCCGGAAGTTGAGGCGGTTAGTTTTAGTCCGGAAGAACTTTTCCAGCCCTAGAAAACATTAAAATAGTTATCGGATTTTTTAAATGAAAAAAACCTATCATTGGATGACAGGTTTTTTTGCTCGTAACCTTTAATTATTTTTTAATTCAATGCTACGGACGCAAAATTAGAAATTTCTTCCCGCCGGGTAGTGTAATAGCATCTGAGGATGCCTAGTACCTTGCCCTTTTGTTTTTTAGATAAGCAACTTGTGCCTATTAATGGTAGGGGATTCGGTGCCTGGTTAAACACCTCTTCCAGACAGTTTATTTCTCGCCCCTCGTTTAAGGCTTTTATAGCTTCTAAGATAGCAGGAAGCAATATGGACCTTTCTACATCACTAAAGGACAAAATATCCTTTATGAAATGTGAGAAAAATCCCTTTGTATCCCCAGGAATTATCTTATTAGCGATTTGATCGGCGTTTTTTTTTGTTCACGACGATTTCTTCCTGTTCATCTTTCCCCTCATTAATAAGATAACGAATTTCGTTTATTTCTTCCATGTTATATTGTTTTTTGTTAATAATACGACTTTTTAATTCTAACCCTATTATACAATATAAATAATATTTTGTCAATAGATTAAGGCAGAATGCGGAATAAGACCTTTTAATTACTAAATAAGGCCTTTGGAATCGCTAAATAAGGCTTTTTATTTAAAAATAGCGACTCTTAACAATCAGCAAAATCCCTTGACTTCTTTTTTTATATATGTTATGCTTGTTTTAGAGCAAAAATATAGTGATTAGAAAGAGTAGTCGAATTTCAATTAGTCATATCTGGGATTTTTAGATAATATCGAAAAATCCCTGCAATTTGCCCTTTTATTTACTAAGTTTTAAAGACCATGACTGGTACTATTAAAACTCTTACTGACAGAGGTTTTGGTTTCATCACCGCTGAAGGTCAAGAAAAGGATTTATTCTTCCATAGCAATGCTTTGGTTGGAGTCCAATTCAATGAACTTCGCGAAGGTGACGCTGTTACTTTTGACACGGAGAACTCTCCGAAAGGTATGAACGCGGTTAATGTTAAGCGCGCTTAAGATCTTTCGTTAAAAATCGCCCGGGTAATGCCGGGCGGTTTTTAAATAGCAGGCCTTTACAAAAGTAAGATAAAATTATAAGATTAGATATTCTTTAAAAATTATTGTTTAACCTTTAATACCTCAGAAAATGATCAGAAGAGTAGAAAAAATTGACGACTTGGTTCCGATTAAGAACGTCGTTATTTCCGTTTCGGATAAACGAAATTTGGATGTTTTGGCAATCGGTTTGTTGAAATATTGTCCGGGAGTAAAAATTTATGCTTCTGGTGGCACTCATGAGGCCCTAAAAGCATTAATAAGTCCAGCCGGAGCTGAGCAGTATTTATGTGAAATTAGCGAATACACTGGTCAGCCGGAAACCGAGGGTGGTTTAGTAAAAACTTTACATCACAAATTATTCCTTGGTTATCTAACTGAAACATATTGTTCGGCGCATCAAAATGATTTAGCCAGGGAAAAGGCGACGCCGATTGACCTGGTAGTAATAAATCTTTATCCCTTTAAAAAAACTATCGCTAAACCGGAAACGACTTTCGAAGATGCCCGCGGCAATATTGATGTTGGCGGCCCCTCTGCCCTACGGGCGGCTGCTAAAAATTTTCTTCGGGTTATGACCTGTGTTAATCCGGAAGATTATAATTCGTTAGCAGATGAACTGGAAATGTTTTCTGGGTTTATTTCTTTAAATTCCAGAATTCACGCCGCTAAAAGGACATTTAAAATGTTAAGCGAATACGACAGCGCTATCGCTAAATATTTGGGTGAAGCGAATATTTGCGATATTATGAATGAATATGATATAGTGTAGGGGTAAATCGCTATCTAAAAACAAAAAAGCTCTCTTTTATGGAGAGCTTTTATATTTATGCCAATAAAGCTCTTGACTGCTATTAAAAAACGATGTATTATCAAAACTACCGAAATGACTATCAAAAGATTACGTCAGGGGGCGTAATTTTTTTTAATTATAAATAATTATGGAAATCAGAAATATTGCCATTATCGCCCATGTTGACCATGGCAAGACAACTCTTACCGACGCCTTGATGCGCCAGACCGGGATGTCCGACGACAGTGTGAGCATGGACTCTAATGATTTAGAAAAAGAGCGGGGGATTACGATCTATTCGAAAAATACTTCGGTCTTTTATCGTGATACGAAAATTAATATCGTTGATACGCCCGGGCACGCGGATTTTAGTTCGGAAGTGGAGCGGATTTTGCGTTCTATAGATTGCGTGCTTTTACTTGTTGACGCCCAGGAAGGCCCGATGCCGCAGACGAAGTTTGTTTTAAAAAAATCTTTGGAACTCGGCCTTAAGCCGATTGTGGTAATCAATAAGATTGACAAGCCGGCGGCGCGGCCGGAAGCGGTGAACGAAATGGTTTATGAATTATTTTTGGACTTAGGCGCGAATGACGAGCAGCTTGATTTTCCGGTAATCTACGCCGCTTCAAAACAGGGAATCGCGAAGAAATCCTTAAGCGATGAATCGGCTAATCTTGATCCGCTTTTGGATTTGATTTTAGAACATGTACCGGCCGCTTCTAGTATCGAAGCCGCGGGGAAAAGATTATTAGCCCAGCCCTTTAATTTAGCTTATGATAATTTTCTTGGCCGTCTGGCAATCTGCCGGATTTATGAGGGAAAGATTAAGGCGGCGCAAACGGTCTATATTGAGAATTTAAACGGCGAGACCAGAAGCGGCAAGACCACGAAACTTTTTACTTTTAGCGGTTTGAATCGGAAAGAAGTTATTGAAGCGGTGGCCGGCGATATTGTTATGGTCGCGGGTTTACCGGACATTTATATCGGCGAGACAATCGCTGAAGCGCCGGAGCAGGAACCTTTGCCGGCCATTAAAATTGATGAACCGACGATTTCACTTAATTTTTTAGTTAATAATTCGCCCTTTGCCGGAAAAGAAGGGAAGTTTGTTACTAACCGCCAGATCAAAGAACGTCTGGAAAAGGAACTGGAAGTTAATGTCGGTTTGAAAATTGATTTTTCTAATAATAGTTTTTATAAAGTTTTCGGTCGCGGCGAGCTCCATATTGCAATTCTTTTAGAGAACCTGCGGCGGGAAAATTACGAACTTCAGGTTTCCCAGCCCCAGGTAATCATTAAAGAAGAAAATGGCGTTAAATTAGAGCCGTTTGAGGAAATTACGATTGATATTCCGGAAGAGATGACCGGAGTAATTATGGAAAAAGTTTCTCGGCGCAAGGGCCAGCTCAAAGATTTAAAAACTCATAACGGCCAATCGCGTTTGATTTTTGAAATTCCGACGCGCGGCCTGCTCGGTTATCGCAATGAATTTATTGTCGATACGCGCGGCGAAGGAATTTTATGTACACATTTTGCCGGCTTTAAGCCGTATACCGGAGAGATTGAGCGGAGCCATTTAGGTTCTATGGTTTCAATGATTACCGGCAAGGCCCTGGCTTTTTCTTTATGGAATCTCCAGGATCGGGGAGTTTTATATATTAAGCCGAATACCGAGGTTTATGAAGGAATGGTAATCGGAAATGTGGCTAAAGGGAACGACATGTCGGTTAATCCGATTAAAGGAAAACAACTCACTAATGTCCGGGCTTCTGGTTCGGATGAAGCGATTATTTTAACGCCGCCTTTGGATCTAAATCTGGAAACGGCATTAAGTATTATGAATGAGGATGAATATCTAGAGATTACTCCGAAGAATATCCGTTTGCGCAAACAGCTTTTAACCGAGAATGAACGGGTGAGGGCGAAGCGGTAAACTAAAACTGACGAAGAGGACTAGTTAAAATTCCGTTTGACAATGAGCGGATTTTTATTTTATAATAAGGGATTCTTTAAAAATTATTGTTTAACTTAAATAGGAGGAATATGGAAAAAGCAGGATTTCAAACAGAAACTAAAGACGGTAGCCGAGAAAACGACCAATACGCCGCCTTAGGCGTAGATGCCGATAAGACCAGCGTCCGCCAAGCTTTCAAGCCGATAATTGATAATGATTATCCAAGAGCTTTCGTTAATATTGTTAAGAATCCCTTTGGACAGGGTGTGCTTACTCAGCACCAGGACGGCGATGGCAGTAAATCTGTCCAGCGCTTGCTCCATTATTTAATAACTGGAGATAGGAAACAGTTAGGGTATATGGTGGATGATGCTTTATCTATGAACGCTTCAGATATTTCCGCTAGCGGTTTTGTTTTCGGCCCCTGGGTTATTTCTCAAGTTTTAAATGCTAATTTGGAAACTTTAGAAGAGGGACTTAAGGGGATAGTCATGCAGGAAATTAGCCGCCGTTGGGCTGAGATTAGGAAATTTTATGAAGATAACGGTTTTAAGATTAAGTTCTTAGGTGGTGAAACTGCCGACTTACCCGATCAGGTTCGTTCTTCGGTTTTTGATATGACTATTACCGCGCAGGCAGAAGAGAGCGATATTATCAAAGGCGAGGTTAAGCCCGGTGACAGAATTTGGGGCTTAGCTAGCGATGGCCAAGCCGCTTGGGAGAAAGAGTGGAATTCCGGGATTATGGCCAACGGTTTGACGCTGGCAAGGTCGGTTTTGATGGGTAAGAATTATAATTTGATTTTTCTTAATCTTAACCTGCGTGGCGATTATTACCGCGGCCGGTTCCAGATTAATGACAAGCCAAGCATTCTTAATGGCTTGACCGTAAGTGAGGCTTTGCTATCACCGACTAGGCCGTGGGCGATTATTATCAGGAAGATTTTGGAAAGATTAAAATGGAATAATCGACTCCATATGTTGCATGGAATAAGCATCAATACCGGCGGCGGTGCTACTAAGATCAAGCATGTCGGTCAAGGAATTATTTATGATAAGACTATGCCAATTCCGCCACCTATATTTTTATTAATTCAGCAAGAATCCAAGGAATTATGGGAAAACATGTTCCGATCTTTCAATTGCGGCATCGGCGTCGATCTCGTCGGTGAAGACGATCCTGTTTTTGAACGGATAATTTTTGACGCCGCTTACGAATGCGGAATAGTCTTAAATAGTTTAGGCAGATGTTTTCGCAGTGGGGAGGAAAAAAATAAAGTTATGTTAAGGACTCCCTATGGAACTTTTAAATATTAAAAGTCCGGAGGTCAAAAATAAAAAACCCGTTAGTGATAACGGGTTTTTGATTGATTGGGCTATTTCGGCCTTTATCTTTTCATCATTTTCTGCTATAATTTTTCCATAAATTAAAAACAAAAAACCTATGAAAAAGACAAAAAAAACTTGGTTAATCATTTTGGCGGTCGTGATTATCATCGGCGGCTGGCTTTGGTCGTCCTATAATAAATTAGTGATGGCGAACGAGGGCGTGGATAATCAATGGGCGCAAGTCGAGACGCAATATCAGCGGCGTTTTGATTTAATCCCTAATTTAGTCGCCTCGGTCAAAGGCGCGATGGAGCAGGAACAGACGGTTTTTGGCGATTTAGCCGAAGCTCGGACCCGTTATAGCGGTGCGCAGTCGGTCAACGAGAAAGCGGCGGCCGCAACTGCGGTCGAAAGCGCTTTAGGACGCTTATTGGTAATTATGGAGAATTATCCGGAACTTAAATCCATAGACGCGGTCCAGACCTTGATGGCTCAGCTTGAAGGCACGGAAAATCGGGTGAGTGTTGAGCGCGGGCGCTTTAACGAAGCGGTTCGGGTTTATAATGTTTTAACCAAGCGCGTGCCGACAAATATGGTGGCCCGGTGGTTCGGCTTCTCTGAAAAAACTTATTTTGAAGCGGTTGAGGCGGCGGCTGAAGTGCCGAGTGTTAATCTGGATTTAAGCCAATAATTCGTTCTGGCTATCCGAAATTAATTTTATTATTCCATGCGACGGCCTTTATTTTTAATCTTAACGATTTTTGTTTTTCTATTATCCGGCCTTCCGGCTCGGGCTTATTCTAGCCCGGGAACGGCGGCCGGTTTTGTTAATGATTTCGCCGGTGTTTTAAGCGCGGAAGAGAAAGGCGCTTTGGAAGCGAAATTAGCGGCTTTTAACCAGGAATCAAGTAATGAAATCGCGATTGTGACGCTTGATAACCTTGGCGGCGACACGATTGAGAATTTTGCGGTCGAGCTTTTTAAGGAATGGGGAATCGGAAAAGAGAAGTTTGATAATGGCGTTTTGCTTTTAGTTGCGCTTGAAGAGCGGCAGATGCGGATTGAGGTCGGCTATGGTTTAGAAGGCGCTTTGCCGGACGCAACCGCTTTTCAGATTATTACTAAAACCTTACAGCCGGCCTTCCGCGCTGATGATTATTATGGCGGGTTAGATAAAGCCGCGGGCGAGATCATGGCGGCAACGCGCGGCGAATATATCGCGCCGGTCGGGGCAGACGCGATTGAAGATTTTACCTGGCGGAATATGGGTTCGGATTTATGGTTTTTTCTTTTATTCGTCCTTTATGCTTTGATCGGTTCGGTCCGGCGCGGCTTAGGCAAGACCAAGCGCTGGTGGCCGGGCGGCCTTTGGGGCGCGGCACTTGGTCTAATAATTGCTTTGATATTTTTTCGGACTTTAGTTTATTTAATCGCCTTGCCCCTATCTTTAGCTGGTTTCGGATTGCTTTTTGATTATTTAGTGTCTCGGGTTTTGCCTATGCCGTCAAAGACGCGCGGCCGGGGAATCTGGTTCATTCCGGGCGGACGCGGCGGCCGGGGCGGCGGCTTCGGCGGTTCTGGCGGCGGCTTCGGAGGATTCGGCGGCGGCATGTCCGGCGGCGGCGGCGCAAGCGGTTCGTGGTAAATTTATAGATTAGATTTATGATTATATGATCAAAAATTTGTTAAAGAATAATAATCTTCAAGTTTCAGATTTAGAAAGAGAATTAAAGGAAAGCGCTGATAAAAGGCAGGCCGCCATTTTGCAGCGCTTTTTTAAGACCGGCCCGGGAGAATATGGCGCTGGAGATGTCTTTTTAGGCCTTAAAGTGCCTCTAATACGCACTTTAGCCCGGAAATACGCGGATTTATCCTTGTCTGGCGTTCAACGGCTTTTAAATAGCAAATTCCATGGATTTCGTCTGGCCGGATTTTTGATTCTGGTCTATAAATATGAGGCCGCCGGAAAAAGTGCCGTGCGGCCAAGCCGGACGAAAAACATCAGTCAGCAAACGATTGTCATCGAAAACAGAAGCGCCCGGCAAGCAATCGTCATCGAAAAAGAAATCGTCCAGCAAGCAATCGTTACTTTCTATCTTCGCAACGCCCGGCGGGCCAATAATTGGGATTTAGTTGACTTATCGGTTTACAAGATTTTAGGTGATTTCTTATTACAGCAAACAAGGGTTGAACAACGGCGGATACTTGATAAATTAGCTATATCTGATAATATTTGGGAAAGGCGGATGGCGATAGTCGCGACTTATGCCTTTATAAAAAACGGGCAGGTTAACGAAACCTTTCGGATTGCCTTGAAGCTTTTGGGCGATAAAGAGGATTTAATCCATAAGGCGGTCGGTTGGATGCTTCGGGAAGCCGGACGGCGCGACCGGGCGGCTTTGAAAAATTTCTTGAACGCCCATATCCGACGTTTGCCGCGCGTTACCTTGCGTTATGCGATTGAACATTTTCCGGCGGAAGAGCGGCAGAAGTATTTGAAGAAATAGTGTTTAAATTTCAAATAACAAAATCCAAATTACCAATCAAATCCGAATTTCTAAATTCAAATATCAAAATTAGAAATTATGATTTTGTCATTGATTGGAAATTAGAACTTTGATATTAGAAATTTTAATAATAATCTTTTAATCTTAAATTTATGGATAATTTAGAAAAAAACGCCGGTCTCCGCCGTTCAACGGATGGCGAAGACAATGGCCAGAGCCGTTATGAGCTTAAAGCAGCGCGGCAGGAGAACCAGAGCTATAAGAAAATCGAGCAGGAAATTTTGAATTCCGGCGTTTATGGTTTGAATGATAAGGCCCGATCTTTGATTGCGGATTTAGCTACGGCGAGCGGCCGGGAAGAATCGGAAACAATATTGGCGATTTTGGAAAAATTCAATCAAGAGCAGGGCGCTTTACCGGATGGCTTGGGCGAAGAGTATGTCCGGATTTTATTTTCACCGGATGGTATTAAGCGGAAGATGGATACCGCCGGTAAGAATTTTCATGAGGCGGTGGCCGCTTTAGCAGTTAACGCGAAAGAAAAAAATGTAATTTTAGACGAGGAGCTAATCAATCAGGCGGTTAAGAAAGCGGAAAAGATTTTGTCTTTGATTGCCGTGGAAGTACCGGAAGAAAACGAATAATTTCGAATTAGTGACCGTGGAAATCCCGGAAGAAAACGAGTAAGCAAGATCGAGGAAAACCTTTTGAGACCGGGTCGTCAGTGAGCCGATAATTTAAGAATGTAGCCATAAATTAGTATTGCGGTTTTTAAAAGTGATGTTATAATTATAGGGACTTAAACATAAAATTTCCCGAATTTTCCGCTTGGATTCTTGGCGCGCTGTATGGCCGAAGTTGTCTAAGCTTGATCGGGACTCCAATAACAAAATATGAACGGCAATAGCCAACCCGGTCCGGAACGGCCGGGGCTCGCCGGTAAGACGATTTTAATCGTTAACACGGCCGGCGCGAACGACCCCTTACATTCTAAAAAAGCTTTTATCAGGAAGATAAAAAGTTTCGGGGTCAAGATAGTCGTTTTAGGACGGGAAGCGACGAGCTTCCAGCCCTATGTTGATTATTGCCTGAAGGCGGATACTTTGAATTATCCGAGCGCTTTGGCGGCTTTAGATGAGTTTTTAAAAGCGCGGCCGGAAATAAAACTTGACGGCGCCTTAACTTTTTTAGAAGACGATGTCCTTCTCACAGCTAAGATTGTCGATAAATATCATTTGATTGGGACTTCTTATAAAGTCGCCGGCCGGATCCGGAACAAGCATTCTTTTCGGGATTTTTGCGCCGCTAACCGTTTGCCGACGGTCGCCTGCCGGGAGCTTAAGAATAGCCGCGATTTAGAGGAAGTAGCGAAAACCACGCGCTTTCCCCTAGTGGTTAAGCCGGCTTATGGCGCAGCTAGCGCTTTCGTGGTTAAAGTCGATGATGAGGTGGAATTACGCGAAAGCTATGAATATATTAAGAAAAAGATTTCGCCCAGGGTCGAGTCGGCTTTGAACGACGGCTTGGAGATTTTTGTCGAGGAATATATTGATGGCGACGAGGTTGATCTTGATATCTTGGTTCAAAACGGAAAGATAAAATTTTGCGCGGTATCCGATAACAGCAAGACCTCGGAGCCGTTTTTTATTGAGAAAGTCCGGACTACGCCTTCTAATCTGCCGCCGAAGAATCAAGCCGAGCTTTTAGATATGGCCGACGAAGTTCTGGAAAAGCTCGGCATCCTTAACGCCTGTGTCCATTTTGAAGCGAAATCCACGGCCCGCGGACCGATGCCTTTAGAAATCAATCTGCGCCTGGGCGGCGACGAGGTCTATCCGAGCGTTAAGGCGGCCTGGCGTGTTGATTTAGTCGAGAATATGTTGAAGATTGCGCTCGGCGTTTATATTCCGAAATTTGAATTCCCGAGCGGTCCTTATGAATATCTGGCCGCGGAAACATTTTCCGCGCCATATTCCGGAACAATCGTTAATCTGGAAATTGACAAGGATTTGGAGCGCCGATCTTTTGTGAAAGAATTTGAATTTGAGAAACGTATCGGGGAAGCGGTCTTATGTCCGCCGGACGGCTATGAATATCTTGGTTGGATTTTAGTTTCCGGTCATAATCCTTTAGACGCCCAGGATAATTTGCGCGAGGCCGAGCAAGCGATTCGCTACGATATTGCAAAATTTCATCCGGCCTCGTCGATCGGCAAAACCCGCCGCCGTTCGCCCTTTTCCGCTTCGGCGATAAATGTTGAAATCTTAAAACGTCGGAGCAAAATCGAGAAGATCCGCCGGATGGAGATTTCCAATCAGCGGAATCTTCATATCGGAATTGCCTGCAATCTTTATAGTGAGAATGAGGTTGACCAGGAAACCGCGGTGGAAAACGATTTAACCGTTATTGGTCGGGAAATTGAAAAAACCTTGGCCGAGCGCGGCTACCGGCTCAGTTTTTTTGATTTTAATGATGTTGCTAAGGCCTTTAATGATTTAAAAAATAGCGATGTTGATCTGGTTTTTAATGTCTGCGAACGGATTAATAACTCAAGTTTATTAGAGCCCCATGTCGCCTCAATTATGGATACTTTACAAATTCCATACACCGGCTCAAATCCTTTTACTCTCGGCCTTTGCATCGATAAGATCCGGGTCAAGAAATTATTAACTTACCATAAGATTCCAACGCCGGAATGGGATTATGTTTATTCGCTTGACGACGATATCCGCGAGGATCTGCAGTATCCGTTAATCGTTAAGCCGGCAAACACGGATAATTCAATCGGGATTACCAATGATTCCGTGGTTCGGAATCGGGCCGAGCTTGATCGCCAACTGGAAAAAGTAATTAAGGAAATTGGCCGGCCGGCGCTGATTGAAGAATATATTGATGGCGATGAATATGACGTGCCGATTATCGGTTCGGAAGAGGACGATTTACGGGTTTTACCGCTTGCCCGTTCAATCTTTGACGCTTTGCCGGCCGACCGTTGGCATATCTATCCTTTTGAGGCTAAGTATTCCGAGAGTGAAATTTATAAAAAAATTGTTGTCCAACGGCCGCCAAAAAATATCAGCAAGCGCCTTGAGGCACTTCTGGGAGAAATCGCACTTGATACTTATAATATTCTTGATTGCCATGATTACGGCCGGATAGAGATTCGGGTTGATAAGAATAATAATCCTTATGTCCTGGAGCTTAACCCCAATCCTTCGCTTGACGCCGGCGGAACTTTTTCTTCTTCCGCCAAGGTTATCGGCCTTGACTACGGTGATTTTTTAGAAGAAATAATTCGTTTGGCGATTAAGCGGTATAAGGATAACCCGCCTTATTATCATCTCCAGCCGAATATGATGTAAAATTTTTTCCACCGGATACTTAGCCCGTGTGGTTTTTATTTTATTTAATTATTTGTTTAATTTATTTATTCGATTTATTTATCCGATAAATCATATCATGATTTATCAACCAATTTAGAATATGAAAAAAGTTAAAAGCATTATCCCGTTCCTTTGCGAGCTCCGCCCATCAAAAATATTATCAGGTGAAGTCGGTGCCTTCGCGGTTAGGAATATTAAGAAGGGCTTGATTATTTCTCGATCTGATTCGCCGGAAGCCGCTGTTTCTTTACCGCTTCGTTATTTTAAAAAACTCGATAAGATTACTCGGGAAAAGATTAATAGTTTTTCCGCGCTTGATAAAAATAAGGAATATCGCTTGCCGGCTGATTTAAATAATATGGGCGCTTCCTGGTATTTTAATCATAGCTGTTCTCCGAATATGGCTTTTGATCGTCAAGCGAATTTAGTCGCGCTTAGAAATATTAAAAAAGACGAAGAATTAACTTTTGATTACGGCTGGATTTTTGATGAGAAATTCAAGATGAAGTGCGCTTGCGGCTCGCCTAATTGCCGGAAAGTCGTTACCGGACTTGATTTACTTGATCCGGAATTTAGAAAATATAGCCATAATAAGATGTGGCCGGATACGCGGCTTCGGGTGGCGCTTACGGAGTGCCCAGCCAAGCAGCGATAACCAATAAGAGGCGAGAGATTTTAGTCAGATAAAGAAACCCTTGTATTTATTGGCATATTTTTAGGGGTGTGCTATAATATACTTGTATTTATTAGGTTTTCAACAGGCGGACTTTAAAAAGAATTTAGCGATTTCTTATTTAAGAAAAAAAGTAAAAATCGTGCTTTTAATAAATTTAAATATTATTTAAAAGAATCTTATTATTAAGCTCGGCGTTAGCCGGCCTATTAATCAGATTCTCACAAAGTTATGTCAAAAATGACCAAGTCCCAGATGATCGCTTCTTTGTCGGAAGCGGCCGGTTTAAGCAAAAAAGACACGGCGGCTTTCATGGATAACCTGGCCAGCTTCGTGTACAAGGAAGTTAAGAAATCCGGTGAATGCATTTTGCCTGGTTTCGGCAAGGTCGTAAAAGCGAACCGCAAAGCGAGAGAGGGCCGCAATCCGGCGACTGGGGAAACCATTAAAATCCCGGCCAAAACCGTAGTTAAATTTCGCTTGTCCAAGGCGGCAAAAGAAGCCATCCTTTAGTCCGGTAGTTTCGGGCGTTTCGGCGCTCGAGTTTAGATAGAAATTTGTTCTCAAAAACCATCCCGTTCGGAATCCGGGATGGTTTTTATTTGGGAGTGTTGCCGATGAACGGCCTTAGACCTAATTACGGCCGCCATTCATCAACATATTGGCCGAGGCCGAAATCCTTTAGCTTGTTAGTTAATTTAGTATTTTTATGGAGAAAAGAAATTAGGGAACCGAGTTCAATCTGGTAGCGGTTTTTAACGATTTTAAAAAGCAAGGCCCCGTCGGCCTTAATGGCCCGGCGGATGGTTTTGCTTTGGACGCCACCGACTTTAGCCGCTTCAGAAACAGAGAGCCAAATCGGGTTTAAGATTTTTTCGTCTTTAACCATGGGAATAGAGCTTATGGGGCTTAAGGACTGGCATTAAAGGCCTAAAAAGAGCATTTAGCAATAGTCCATTAAAATATCCACATTTTAAGTCCACAATATCCTGGACTTAAGTAGTATTATTTTAGTTTCCTAAAAATTAAAAGTCAAGGCCGGAAAGAATAAAGTTTTTAGCCATCAGTTAACCTTTGGTAAAAAGATGATGAAAATCAAAGGGAAAGGCGTATAGGCCATCATTTAATTGGTCGCAAAAAATGATAAAAATCTAATCGCAAGGCGTATTATTTAAAAGGGAAAGAAGTATTAACAAAAGGGCGCCTGGTAAGTTATTTAAGATAATTTAAAAGTTGCTTTTTCCCTTCGGCCGTGCTAAAGTAGAGGCAATTAAAAACAAAAAAGACACATAAAGCGGCGGGTTGATTTTCCCGTTATTTTTTGTTAAAAATAAATAAATGAGTTTTGATTTGATAAAAAAATTTAAGAATAAGCAGGCCTTAAGTAAATTAAAGAGCCGGGATAAAGAAGCTTTTATCAAGGCCTACGATGAGAACGCGGAGGAGATTCATCGCTTCGTCTATTTTAAGGTCGGCAATCGGGAAGAGGCCGATGATCTGACTTCAATGATTTTCTTGAAATGCTGGCACCATATCCAGAATAAAACCCTGGAAGACGCTAACACTTTACGGGCTTTATTGTATAAGATTGCGCGGACTTCAATTGTTGATTATTACCGGGCAAACAGCGGCCGTCCGGCCGCGTCTTTAGACGATGAGGAGAATAAAATCGAGATTATGGACGATTCTGAAGATCCGCGGGACCGCCTGGATCGGGAAAGGGAAATAGAGCTTATCCGGCGGCAATTACCACTTTTAAAGGAAGAATATCGGGAAATAATTATTATGAAATTTGTTAATGATTTATCGCTTGATGAGATTGCTGATGTAAGCGGGAAAAGCAAGGGGAGTATCAAAGTTATGATTCATCGGGCGCTTAGCGCTTTAAAAGAGATGGTTGAGAAAAATTTGGCTGAATCATCCGGATCGCCCGCGCCCGGCGAGATTGGAAAAGCAGCGGTTAAACCGCGTCGTTCGAGAAAAATGACGGGATAAAAAACCATTAAATAAAATATCTAATTAAAACAAAAATAGCTATTAGTCAAGTGTAACTTTATTGTAATTTATACGTATATTATAGTGTAAAGTTATTAAGCATTTTTTAGTAAATAGTAAAATTTATGACTAATAACGAACTCATCTCTAAACTGAATAATCTGAAAAATGTCAATCCCGGGGCGAGCTGGAAAAAAAGCAATCGGGATCTTTTATTGGCTCAAATTTCAAATTCCGGAGCAGAAGAACTTTCGACTTGGAAAATTTTTGTGATTAATTTTGAAAGCGTCCTAAAAGCCGCGGTTCGTCCGGTATCGGCTCTGGGCGTTTTTGTTTTATTATTGTTAGGCGGGGCGAGTAGCTACCAGATTTTCGCTCAAGCGAAACCGAACGACTCCTTATATATCGCCCGGGTAATTTCGGAAAAGGTTAAACTTAATACCGTTGTTAATACGCAAGAGCGGGATAAATTAGCGGCCCGTTTTGCTTCTAACCATGCTCGGGATATCAGCGCGATTTTAGCCAATCCGGAATTTAATAATGAAGAGAATCAGGACCAGGTCGCGAAGTTAAGTGAAAGCTTTAATAAGGAAGTCGATACGGTTAAAGACCGGATTAACCGGATAAGCCGCGCGGACGCGCCGGTCGCGAGTGAAACTGAAGAAGAAAAAGAAGGGGAAGCAGAAATAATTATTGCTGATAGTTTTAAGGACGATAGTGGGATTCAATTAGCGGAAGCAGAAACGCCGGTCGCAGAAATATTAGAAACCGAGACCGAGATTGAAGTTGAAGCGGAAAAAGACGAGGCGGTCGCTTTAGAAATAAAGAAAGACGAGGCGGCTGAGGTATTGGCGGACGAAGGAGCGGATGCGGCGTCTAAGGAAGCGGCCAGCGCTTTGTTGAAGAATTTAGCTATAGAAGCGGAAGAGAAGGCCGCGGATGCGGATAACGTAGCGATTGAAAAAATATTAAATGAAGCCAAGGAATTATTTGATAATAAAGAATACGACGGCGTCCTGGAAAAACTCCAGGCCTTAGGAGAGCTTATTAAGTAATCTTTAATTTTAAATTTCGATAGCGCTAATCTGTTAGTTTATCTCTCCTTGTTAATCCTAGCCGGAAGATCCGTCTTCCGCTCCGGACGGACCGGATGAGATAAATTAACAGATTCGCGTTTGCGAATCGGCAGACCTGATCAAGGTCGAGTCGCAGTGATGCGGCGGTTTGTCCATTATTAACCTTAAATTTCAATTCAAAGCTTGAAAGAAAGCAAATCAAAGAAATCCGTAAATCGGTTAAGCTTTTCTCCAGTCGGCGGGCAACACGCGCTTGACTGGCAGAACTTTTTTGAAGATCAGCCGGTCATCGCCTTAAGCTAAAAGCCGAATGGCGAAGCGGGATTCCGACTGATTTACCCTTTTCCGAAATTTCTTTTAAAGTAGAGTAGAGAATTGATCCTTATCATTATTGTTTAGTTCCGACTACTATTGTCCGGACAAACTATAATGATCTAATCATTAATTATGAAAAAATTACGCAAATTCCTAGTCAGCAGCGTAATGGGATTAACGGTTTTAGCCATGTGTGGCTTAGTTGCTCCTGAGGTCAATGCGGCCGCTTCCGCGGGCGATTTGATCAAAATGAGTGGCAACTCTTCCGTTTATTACCTTGGCGCTGATGGCAAGAGATATGTCTTCCCTAACGAAGCGACCTATATGTCGTGGTATTCTGATTTCAGCGGCGTGGTAACCATCCCGTCTGCCGAACTTCAGAGCTACGCTCTCGGTGGTAACGTTACCATGAGACCGGGTACGAAGTTAGTGAAGATTACGACTGATCCTTCTGTTTATGCTGTTGAAACCAATGGCACGCTCAGAAAGATCCAGAGTGAAGCTCAAGCGGCCGCTTTATACGGCACGGATTGGGCAAAACGGGTAGTTGATGTTCCGGATGCTTTCTTTACCAACTACACGGTTGGTGCGGCTTTAGCGAGCGGAGCGACTCCGGTCGGTTCTTTAGTTAAGAACGCGACTGGCGCTGATATCTTCTACTATGATGGTACTAATTATCGGAAAATTGATAACGAAGCAGCCATGACGGCTAATCGCTTTAAGATGAGCGACGTCATTACTGCGGCGACTACGGTTGCGGCCGGCGGAACGGCGATCACGGCGGCGGAAACCGCTTTGGTTAATGTTTCTCAAGGCGCTTCTTCTCCGAGCACGGTTATCACTGGCTCCGGCCTGATGGTTTCTTTGAGCTCGGCGACTCCGGCGGCAGCTGGTATTCCGGCGGCCTCTCCGATGGAATTCTTAAAGATCAATTTAACGGCGGCTAACGACGGCGCGGTCAATGTTTCCGCGATTACTTTAACTGCTTATGATCTTGGGACTTCTACTTATATTGATGAAGTTACCTTCTATGATAACGGCGTTAAGGTCGGAACTTCAAAGAACTTTACTTCGGACCGCGTTGCTTCCTTTAGCTTTGCGACCCCGATTACTGTTAACGCGGGTACGACTAAGACCTTGACCGTCAAAGCGACGATCGAAACCGGCCAGAGCGGAAACTTCGCGATCGGTATTGCGAAAGCGGCGGATATTACCGCGACCGCGTCTGCGGTTTCCGGTTCTTTCCCGGTTGTCGGTAACACGATGTCCATCGTTTCCGGTGCGACTATCGGTACGGTTGCTGTTTCTAACGTTAATGGCACGGATACAGATAATAAATTCGGCGAAGATAATGTTCTTTTAGCTGGATTTGATTTAACGTCTGCTAACGAGCCGATTCTTATCCAGTCCATAAAATTACGGAATGGCGGAACCGACACGACCGGTATCGTTGATAACTTGAAGTTATTGGTTGACGGCACGGAAGTCGCGACCGGTACTTATGCTGATAAATACGTAACTTTTGCCATGAACAATTACAAGATCGCGAAAGGCGATACGGTTCAGGTTGAAGTTCGAGGTGATTTAGGTATAGCTAATGCTAATGATACCTTCACCTTATATATCAAGGATATCAATGATTGTGTCTTCCTTGGTCAGGATTACGGCTTCGGCGTTCAGTTGACGGCCGCGAGCTTTGCTTTATTAGACACGACGACTGAAGGTATTACTGTTACCTTAAAGACCGGTCAATTCACGATTGATATGGATAAGACTGCAACTCCTTCCAAGGATGTTAAAGCTGGCGACAACGATGTTGTCTTAGCGACTTTGGTTATGAAGTCTAATGGCGAAAATGCCACGATCGAACAGATCGTTGACAGTGGCGCTGGTGACTTTGAAATCAATGGTACTGGCTTAGCGTCTGGTGAACTTGAGAACGTAGAAATGCGTGACGTTGCCACTGGCGCCGTCTATGACATTACTGCGACTTGGGTTAACGATACCTTATGGACATTGTCTATGACCGATGAGATTTCCTTGGTTAAAGGCGTAGCCAAGACCTTCCAGATCCGCGCTGATATGAGCGATACTGCTGGTGCGGTAATCGACGATGGCGATACTATTTATGTCGTTGTTGATGGAGGAGCTATGACGATTACCGGCGAAACTTCTAACGCCTCTATTACTGATATTACTCCGTCTTCCGTTACCTCCGCGACCGCGACGGTTAAGGATGCTTCCTTGACCTGGACCCCGACTGCTTTATCAACCCAGACGGTTGTCGGCGGCGCGCAGGATGTCGTTGTTTATCAGGCCTCTTTGAAAGCTGGTACGGCTGATGGTATTAAATTGTCCGCAGTGACGATTTCTACTATTGGTCACCAGGCAGCTTTCACTGATGCCGATATTACCAAGTTAGATTTATACTTGAACGGAAAACTGCTCAAGTCCGTTTCTAACAGCATTGTTGAATCTGCTGCGACTCCGACTGACGGTTATATTACCTTCAACTCCTTCAGCAGTGAAGCTGACGCGACGATCGCGGCCGGCGCCACGGTTAACTTAGTGGTTAAAGCGTCTTTCGCTTCCACGATTACCGCGGCCGGTAGCTTTACCCTTGAATTAGAATCTGCTGACGATGTTACTTCCCGCGCGGTTTCTACCAATGATGCGGTTACTGAAACCGGTACTATTTCTACAGCTTCTGGTACGGTTACCACGACGGCTAATGGTACTTTGAAGGTTGAGTTATTAACCTCCGGTTCTAAGACCAAGGATACCTATGTCTTGGCTGGCGCGGCTTCTCCGGCCGATCGCTATTTGGCGGAATTGAAGTTTACCACGCAATATGAACCGATCAAGGTTACCCGCTTACGCTTAGTCGATACCGGCACGGCGGCTTCTGATGATATCGCTTCTGTAAGATTAGTTACCAGCACTGGTACGATCGTAGCGGAAGAAATTCCGGAAGCTGATGGTCATGTTACTTTTGATCCGTTTGACTATACTTTCGCGGCCGATCAGGCGACCTCTTTGTACGTCCAGATTGTTACCCGGGGTATGAATGTTTTGAATGATCCGACTTCAACCGCGGATTATAGACAGACCGTGATCTATAACATCGATCCGGCCGCTACTGGTATTGTGGCTAAGGGCGCGAATTCCAGCGTTGCCACTACTTTAGCGGTGGATATTGATGATAATGTGATTACCGCGGGTGAATGGTCTCGGGCGGCGACTTTGTCTAAGACCGCGACTATTACCGGTTCAATCTTGAACACGATTACCAACGCGATGTCCGACGGCGCCCTAACCGGCGGTACGGGCAAGACCTTGGCTAAGTACAAGTTTGTCTTTGATAACGGAAGCAACCGCACCGCGGCTAACTCTGAATTAAAGGCGATTCTTGATGCTTTGACCGTTACCTTCTCTAAGGCGGCTGATGTTGTCGTTGCTAATGTTAAAGCTCATATCGACGGTACTGCCACTAAGGTAGCCGCTGATACGGAAACTACTTTAACTGCGGCTAACGCTTCTGGTTCCGCGACTTGGGATGCTTTGACCTTACAGGGCTTAGCTGATGACGGCGCGGTTGATGGCGAAGTCACCTTGGTTATTACCGGTGACGTTACCACGACTACGGCTGACAGCGAATATATCCAGACTTCGCTTGCGGATTTGGGTGGTTCCGGTAGCGATGACGATGTTAACTTCATCGGCGACGGTACTGCGGCTGGTACTGCTTTAACCAACATGTATTTGCCGGTTACGGAAGTTATCGGTGGTACTTTGGCTGAGTAGTCCGAAGTTCTGAACAGTTTTCCCGATTGGCTATAACAAATCGGTAACGAAAAGGGCGGCGCAAGCCGCCCTTTTCTAATAGAGAGAAGAATAAAAGAGCCCCGGCCGGGGCTCTTGGCTGTAGCTTAAGGAATTGAGACCACACATAAAATTGTGGCCGACGAAAAAGTCGGCCTTTTTGCTTTTAATTGCTGTTTATTTTTTCTTTAAAAAATCTTTATCCGAACTTCATTCGGGGTTTGCTATGATGGAGGAGAAAAATTTAATTTAAGGAATATGGATAAATATAACAAAAAAAATTTTAAGAAAATAAAAAACAAAATAAATAGCCAGTATAAAAATATTGGCCGTGTTTATAATCCAGCCTTAAGATCTAACGTTTCGTTTAATTCTAACGGTTGGCATCATCTTTGTTATGATAATAACCGGTCTGAACGTAGTAAAGCAGTTCAAATAAATAAACTCAGATTTTTTAGCAATGCGGTAAATATTATAAAAAAGTCAACCACGATTCAAGAGTATAGACGAGGAAAACTTAGTATTGATGGAAAGGAATCAGTAGTTGAATGGTTTGCATTTTGGTCAATCATTAGTTTTATAAAACTAATCAGGATAAAAGTCATAGTTAGACGTATTGGAGGGCTTAATGGCCAATATCATTTTTGGAGCGTGATGCCATTTTGGTCTCTTCGACAGGGAGAGAGGTTTATTGGATCGGCTGGGCTGGAGTATGAATAAAATAAAAACACTCTTTTTTTAAAAGAGTGTTTTTATCGTGCCTGCTTTTCGGCTTATAGCCCCGATGGGGTTAGGCCGAACGGAGCCTTCGCTCACAAGCACACTATTATTATATATCGGTTTATTATAATTGTCAAAATATTGTGCGAGCGAGTTTTGTGGAGCGCTAACTGGCCGGAGGGAGTTTTTTTGTGTTATAATATTATTGGTATTTTTATGAAAAAATAAATTTAAATTTTTCGTAAATATTTTTAACTTATTTTTAAAAATCTTATGTCCGCTAAAACTTATTTAAGAATTCTCCAGGGAGGGCTTATCCTTTCTTTGTTAATAGTTTTTTTTGTTTTTCGCGATCTGCTTTTCCCGTTCATAACCTCAAAACAGCTGCCGTTTAATATTTTAATGGAAATTTTGTTGGCGATTTGGCTGGTCTTTATCCTCCGTTACCCGGCCTATCGGCCGCGTCGTAGTTATATCAGCATCGGCTTACTCGCTTATCTGGCCGCGATTTTGGCTTCTTGCGCTGTGAGCGTTGATTTTAATTTAAGTTTTTGGGGCGATGCCGAACGGATGCTTGGCTTATTCCATTTAACGCATTTTTTTATCTTTTATTTAATTTTAATTACCGCTTTTCGTTCCTGGCGGGAGTGGAGCGTTTTATTTCTATCCTCGGTTATAGTCGCGACCGGCGTGAGTTTAATCGGTCTATTCGGACCGGATATCCATAGCACAATCGGCAATACGACTTATGTGAGCGGTTATCTGATATTTAATTTATTTTTTGCGGCGATATTATTTATTCGAAGCCGGAATTGCGGCCGCTGGCTTTATCTTTTGCCAGTGGCAATAATGCTTGTCGAATTCGGTGCTTGCCGGACTTCCGGCGCTTTTATCGGCTTGACCGCCGGCGTCCTGCTTTTTATATTCTTGCTTGGCGCTTTCCATAAAAAAAGGGCTTGGCGCCGGACTGCGCTTATCGCCGCCTCTTCCTTGATTTTAGTTTTCATAATTTTATTTTCTAACCAGTCCGCGCCTTGGTTTAAGAATAGTTTTTTGCGTGATTTAAGCTTTGCTAAACCGACTTTCCAGACCCGGTTGATTTCCTGGCGGGCCGCGGCCAAGGATTTTAAAAACCATCGGCTTTTTGGCACGGGCTTTGGTAATTATGCCGTGATTTTTGATAAGCATTTCGATTCTAAATTTTTTAGTTACGCTACGACCGAAACCTATTTTGATCGGGCGCATAATAATCTGATTGATATCGGCTCGACGACCGGATTGGTAGGCCTTATAACTTATTTAAGTATATTCGCCGCCGCTTTATATTATTTGATTCGAGAGTTTAAGAAAAATGGCGGGCGGATTGGAATTGATGAAAGCGGCGCGCGTCGGAATTTAGAGTTGTCTTTAATCATTGCTCTTTTAGGGGCTTATTTTGTCCAGAATTTAGCGGTTTTTGATTCTTTTGTTACTTATATCGGCTTGATGATGATTTTAGGTTTTATTTATTGGCGTAGTACTGGGGCGGAGCAGGCGGGAGACGAAACTGAAAACGAAGAAAACGAAGAAGACGGTTTGGCCACGACGCGACCGGTCCGGCTCGGTCCGACTTGGGAAAATATTGTCTTGATTATATTCTTAGCCGGCGCCTTATTTTTTGCTTATCAGTTTAATATTAAGCCCTGGCGGACTTTTGCCGGCGTAATTGAAGGTTATTCTAATATTACTTCCGGGCGGGTTGCCGCCGGTTTTGATGCTTATCACAAGGCCCTGCGCGGCGGCCCTTTGGATCGTGACGGCCGGACAACTTTTATTAATTTGGCTGTTTATGATCAGGCGATGTTAGATTCCTTAACCCCGGCTTCAGCCGCGGAATTTATGGAATACGCGATTGATTTAGCCCGACAGAATGTCGCTCAGAGCCCCTTTGATAGCTTGATACAAATGCAATTAGCCCAGATTTTAGACATGACCGCTCGTTTTTATTACGCAAAATATCCTAATCCAGAAAAGGTTAGCGAGTATTCGGCTGCGGCTATGGACGCCATGGAGGATTCGCTTGCTGCCAGTCCGGGCCGGGCGCCGGTCCATATCGTTAAAGCGCAGATGCTTTTATCCCGCGGCGAAACCGAAGAAGCGATTAAAACTATTGAACACGCGATTTCCCTTAACCCTGATTATCCTGAGGGTTATTGCCGTCTGGCGCAATTTTTTATGGTTTTAGGTAAGGATGATGAAAAATATGAAATGAGGATTAGGGAACCATTAGATAAGTGCGCGGAATTGAATGGCGCGGTCAGCATCGGTTCGCCGACTTTATTGATGGATATTATTACTTATTATTCGGAAGCCGGCGATTATGAAAAGGCGCTTTATTTTGCCGAACGCTTGGCGGAGATTTATGGCGAGGAGACCTTGGTCCAGTTTAATCTGGCGAAACTCTATCTTATTGTCGGCCAGGACGACCGGGCGGAAGAAATTATCGCCGGGTTATTATCAACGGGATTAGATGCCCAGGCGGCCTGGGATGAGTTTAAGGCCAAAGTTTTAGCGGAAAGAGAAAAAGCCGCGGCGGGGTTATCGGAGTAAAAAACCAGATAAAATCTTTTTTTAGAAAATCAGGCCGGTCGGTCTGATTTTTTTGTTTTGGGGAAAAATCCGAAACATTCAAGCAGGCTTAGGGTTTTTATTTTTAAACTAGAAAAAATATTTTAATAAAATTTAAATATTCCATCAGGAGCTTTTTGTTATAGTAGGATTAGCGCTAAAGCTTGGGATTCAGAATGAAAACGATTTTTAAGGGCGGCCTTAGAACGGGCGCGGGTAAGAGGCCTAAATTAATTTTAAATATTATGATTATGAAAGAAGTTTTTAATCGTTTCTGGGTAGCAGCGAAAGATCGTTTGAAATTTAAGCGGGCGCGGGCGCTTTGGGCAGGATGGCCGAAAAAGAAAAAATTATTTTTTCTTATTGGCGGTCCCCTGATTATTTTTGTTGTTGGAGTCCTTATTTACTATTCTTTGGCTTTAACTTTAGTTAGCGCCGGTGAAGTCCGCTTGGCGGCTTTAAAAGAATCTTATGAGAAAGAAGAAATCTGCCATGAGGCCTGTGCTCTGGCGCGGCGCGGGATTAGTGATAAAATTACTGAAATATTAGCGGAAGATAAGGGGATGGATTCAAAAACTACCCGGCGTCTGCGCGCTTATTTTTTGGATGAAAATTTAGATTTGAAATTCCGGGCGGAATTAGCCGCGATTCTTTTCCGGGCAACGGGGCCGGGAAATCCGCCAGAATATGTTTTTGAATATTTGGTTACGGGCGCGGAAGATTATTTGCGGGCGGCCATAATTAATATTTACGGCTTGGATCCGGAAATTGCTTTTTTGTTTTTAGATTCCGAAGAAAAGATAGAAATAAAATTAGCCGCTATCCGGGCTTTAAGCAATTATCCGGATAAGCAAGGAACCTTTTCCGCGGCGCAGTTGGCGCTAATCCGCGGCTTAGCGCTTGATTCGGCGACTGATCAACGTTTGCGCCAGCCCTTAGTTCTTTTATTGAGCGATTATTATCCATTATTTCCCGAAGAAACCAGAGAGCTTCTAAAAGTAATTTATGATAGTCAAAACGCGGTTGACGAAATCAGCCGGGCTTTTGCCGCGGATCTTTATAATCGGTTTCGAGGCAATGGCGAAGAAGAATTGATTTTGCCGGAAATCAGCGAAGCGCAATGGGAAGATTATTATAATAATTAAAAATAATTTTATGAAAACCAATAAATCTTTTGTTCGCCTTATTAAAAATTTTTTAAAGGTTATCGCTGTTCTTTTTCCCTTGTTCGTGCCGGCGTTTTGCCGCGCGATGCCGCCCGGGACTTTATTATATCGGACGACTGATGGTGGGAAGATGTACGGCTATAGCGGCGATCCTTTGATTGAAGCGCCCGGCGGGATAATAAAAGGAATTAATCCTGGTCATGTCGCAATGTATATCGGTAAAGAAAATGGCGTTGATTACGTGGTTGAGGCCTTGGCCGGCGGGATTGTAAAATTGCCGGCGAAATATTTTGTTAATTTAGATCAAGGCGAGGAATTTTTAGGGGCCTTAGTGCCGGAAGCAGCTGATGCTTTAGATCGGGCTAAGGCCGTGGCAATCGCGAAGAGTTTAGCGGAAATGAAATTGGCTTATGATTTTGATTTTAAGAAACAGAAAGGGCCGGGAAATGGAGAATGGACTTGTGTCGGTTTAACAGAAAAGGTTTATGAAAGTGCGGCTTTGGCTAATCCGAATAATTTAACGACTTTGGAATATGACCCGAATAAGTATGCGGTTGATATTACGCCCGACGGTTTTGATAATTATAGTTTTATAAATAAGGCCGGCGATTGTTTTTCCCGAGAATATGAATTTTCTAAAATTTCTCGGCGTGAGGATTTGCTTTTGCCGGCGCCGGAATTAGTCGGTTTTAACGCCGGCCTGGAATATGAGGGCGAGCGTTATATTTTTCTGCCCTATACCCAGTTTCTCCAGCCGACCTTAAAAGAAGTAGCGGTTGATATTGATATTGCCTCTTCTTTTTCCGGCGAGGAAATCCGGGGTAAAGCTAAAAGCGCCGGAATAATCTTGCGGTGGAGTTTAATTAATAATCCTTTATCTTCCTTGAAAATAGCGGTTAAAGAAGCTAAAGATTCGGTTAGCGCGGTTGTTTCAAAAATAAGCCAAAAGCTATTCGGCGATGATTCAACGGGCGGCCTAGTTCTGGGCGGAGATGATTTAGCAGGGGCCGATACGGACGCTAAAACGAAAACCGCGTCGGCCGCCAGCGCGACAAAAGAAAAGAATGGCCTTAAAATTATAGTGAATAAAGCCGGACCGACAGTTGGGCGCGGGGCGTCCGGGTCTTGGGGGGAAGAAACGGGGTCAGAGTCGGAGAATAAGGAGTCGGAGGGCGCTTTAAAAAAGACGGGTAGCGGCGGTTCGGGAAGCGCGGATAGTAAAAACTCGGTTAAAACAACATTGACGATAAAAGAAGCGATCGCCGCCTTATATGATCCGCCGGGAATTAAAGAAGCTCTAGCTGCGGTCACGGAAAAAACCGAAGTTGAAGAAAAAGAAGCGCTTGAAGAAGAAGCCGGTTTAGCGGCTAATGAAATTTATCCGGCTTCGGGCTCAACTGGTGGCGGCTCAAGTTATCAAGAAAATATTGTCTGGCCGGAAATTTTAATTAACCGGATTTACGCGACCGGTGATAATGATTGGGTTGAGCTTTATAATCCGACCGATTCTGATTTTGATTTGGCCGCGGCCGGATATCGTTTAGAAAGAACAAAGACGGCCGAAGATCCGTCGCTGGCGATGCGAATAGGTGAAGTCGCGGACGGGACTTATCCCGGCGGAACGATCATAAAAGCTAAGAGCTATTATTTAATTGTCCGTGATGAGGCCAGTGATTACTACCGGAATCAGGCTGATGCGATCGCGACGCGGGATGAATTTTCCTGGACCGGCTCCGGTTATACTTTATATTTAGGTTTAGGCGCGATAAGTTCAAGCGGTGATTCTGATCTTATTGACGCGGTCGGTTATGGCGCGGACGCGACTTATTTCCAAGGGAACGGTCCGGCTCCGGAAATTTCTGATAATTACGTCCTTAGCCGTTCAAGCCAATATGGCAATAATTCTCTAGATTTTTCTTTAATCTTAAGTGATGACCCGGCGGTTTTAGCCGCTTTGGCCGCGGCTGAAATAGAGAATGAGGAGGCAGGAGAAGAGGAAGGCGAAGCAGGAGATAATGCGGGAGAAGAGGGGGAAACTGGAGGGGAAGAGGAAGGGATAGAAGATGAGGGAAATAACGTTGAAGAAAGCGGTGAAGAAAATCAAGGGACCGAAGAAGAGGCCAATATCGAAACTGAATCCGGGACCGAGACCGAAGAAGCCACGGATGACGGAACCGGCTCCGGGTCTGAGGCCGAAACCGGAGCCGAAATTGAATCCGAAACCGGATCCGAAGCTGAAGCTGAAGCTGAAGCCGAGGCCCCCCTGGCTCTAATCAGTAAAATTTATGCGACTGGAAATGATGATTGGATAGAGCTTTATAATCCGACCGATTTTGATTTTGATTTGGCCGCGGCCGGCTATCGTTTGGAAAAAACTAAGACCGCTGTTGATCCGTCGTTAATTATGCGGATTGGCGATGCCGCGGATGGGACTTATCCCGGCGGGACGATTATTAAAGCCAAAGATTATTATTTAATCGTTCGCGATGAGGCCAGTGATTATTATTTAAGCCGGGCAGACGCAATTGCGACGCGGGATGAGTTCTCCTGGACCGTTTCCGGTTATACTTTGTATTTAGGTATTGGCGCTATCAGCGCGAGTGATGATTCGGATATAATAGACGCGGTCGGTTATGGCGCGGATGCGACTTACTTCCAAGGGAACGGTCCGGCTCCGGAAATTTCCGATAATTATTTTTTAAATCGGAGCTCTTGGAGCGGCGATAACGCGGTTGATTTTAATTTATCCCCGGCCGAAGATCCGATTGCCGCGGCCGCTTTGGCTGCGGCGTCGTCGGATGATAGCGCTCCGCCGACAGAAGAAATAGAACCGACAACAGAACTTGAAGATAAGGATGGCTTAACCTTAATTCGTTCGGACAATTTGATTAATCTCTGGCATTTTGACGAATGTTACGGCGAAGGCAGTTGGGCGGTCGGTCGCTGGGATTGCGCGCGGGCAGTCGGGGGATATAATGACGACTTTTCCGCGGCTCTTTCCCCGGCGGCCGATCTTAATGGTTTTTCTTTAGCGCTTAATTATAAAAAAGCGGGCAATAGTCCGCGTTTGACCATAAATTTAAAAAATGATGAAGAAAATAGGGTTATTTTTACTTTAGAATCTGGTTTGATAACGGTTAAGGGATTGCCGGAGACAGAAGGGCGCTATTATCTTGATGTCCCTTTCGGTGAAGAATGGCATCAGGCCGTTTTAACCGTTAATTGGGAAAAAGATTACTGGGCGGTTTATATAGACGGAGAAGAGCGTATCAGGGAGTCGTTTATGGCGGCGTTGCCAATAATTAATGCTTTAAGCGCCGGCGGTACGGCCGGAGCGGTTTTAATGGATGAGGTCGCGGTTTGGAATCGTCCTTTAAGCGGCACGGAAATTGCTTTTATTAATAACTCGGTTGCGCCGTTTAGTCCTTTAACTCCTCGCGAAGCGAAAATTATTCCGGAGCTTAAATATCATTGGAATTTTTCCGAGGGTACGGGTGAGACGGCTCTAGATAATGTTAGCGGTGCGACGCTTGATTTGCCGGGCGGCGCCTGGACGGCGCGGGCTCATGACAATTATGCCTTGAGCACGGTTTACAACAAGATTTACGCGGCCGATTTTCCGAGCGCTTTAGTTTCCCGGGATATTTCTTTAACTTTTTGGTGGCGTAATAGCGCTTATCCACAGGAAGGCCGAGCTAATATTTTTCTCGGTAATCATATTTTTTCCTTATTAACGAATTATTATCGGCCGGCTTATTGGTTTAATGATTCTTACGGAATAATCAGCCAGGGAGCGGATATAACTATTCCGAATGACGATGCTTGGCATCATTTAGCTCTTGTTTATGATTCTCATGACTATCGTCTTAGATTTTATGTGGACGGGGAAGAAACAAAAGCTATTCCTTTAATCTGGTGGCCGCCGGAAACCGCGATTCAGGATCTTAAGATTACCAGCGATGGACAAAGTTCGGCCCTTGACGACCTTAAAATCTGGCGCGGCGCTTTAAGCGCGGAACAGGTTAGGGAAATATACGCTAATAATTAAGAAAAAAAGCCGCGTTCAGCGGTTTTTTTCTTGCTTTTTTTTGTCTTTTATTGTACTATTTTAAACGTTATCGAGGTAAGCGGGCGATCGCTCCGTTTTTTAAATAGTTCGCTGTTTAAAAGGGGGAGAGGAAAGTCCGGACTCCAAAAACAGGATAGTGGGTAACGCCCACCGGTCCGCCAACGAGCGGATTAGGGATAGCGCCACAGAGACAATACTAATTCCGGAATATTTAAACGGAATAAAAGGTGAAAAGAAATCGGGTGCGTTGAGCGCGGCTTCGGCCGGGTAAAGCGCTACCGTTTTCGGCCTCCGGCGACGGAGAGACCGCGGCAAGCCCTATCTTGGAGCAAGAGCAAACTCGTTTTATTTTTAGCTTCGGCTGATTATAAAGCGAAGACAAGTAGCTCGCTTGAGCCCTTTGGCAACATCGGGCCTTAGATAAATGATCGCTTAGAACAGAATCCGGCTTACGGCTGCCTTGATAACTTTAGTTTATCAGCGCTTGGCGCTTCATATATGAAAACAAGAAAAATCGAATCTTTTTTTTCCGTGCTTTTTGTGCCTTTGGATTTTATCCTCGTGGTTTTGGCCGGAGTTTCCGCTTATTATTTAAGATTCTCTGAATGGTCGGTGAGCATCCGCCCGGCAATTTTTAATTTGCCATTTGCCGGTTATTTTAAATCTCTGCTCTTAATGGCGCTTCTTTGGCTGATAATTTTTGCCATTGCCGGATTATATCAGATTCGCAGCGCGCATCAGATCGCTCAGGAGCTTAAAAAAATATTTTTAGCCTGCTCGACCGGTTTAGCTTTAGTAGCGATTATAATCTTTTTCCAGCGCGATCTTTTTGATTCGCGTTTTATTGTTTTAGCCGGTTGGCTCCTGGCAACTGTTTATCTTAGCTTGAGCCATATTATCGTCCGCTGGATAGAACGCCGTTTGCTTATTTTCGGAATTGGCGTTCATAAAGTCATCTTAGTCGGCGATTCTAAAACTACGGATAATCTGATGGCGGAGTTTTCCCGCAATCGTCGGTCCGGTTTTGAAGTTATTAAACGGGTACGGGATTTTTCTTTAGAAACTGCCCAGGAATTGATTGATTTTATAAAAGATCGGGAGGTCGATGAGATAATCCAGAGTGATCCTAATTTAAGTAAGATTGAAACCTTGCGGCTTTATGATTTTGCTAATGAAAACCATATTACTTTTAAATACGTAGCCGATCTTCTAGAAGTGAAAGTGCTACGAACGGAAGTGGCGGAAATAATCGGTATTCCGGTCGTGGAAGTTAAACGGACGACTTTGGACGGCTGGGGCCGGATTTTTAAAAGAATTTTTGATGTTATTTTTTCCGGATTATTTATTTTAATCTTATCGCCGATAATCCTTTTAACCATGTTAGCGATTAAGCTTGATTCGCGCGGTCCGGTTTTCTTTTCGCGTCGCGATGACGGCACCCCGGTTACCCGGGTCGGAGAAGGCGGTCAGCCCTTCCGTTATTTTAAATTCCGTTCCATGATTCCGAATTCCGACAGCATGCGCTATAAAGAATTAGCCGAACATAATCTGCGGACCGACGGTCCGATGGTTAAGATTAAGGACGACCCGCGGATTACTCGCGTCGGGAAATTTATTCGCCGCTGGTCAATTGATGAATTACCGGAATTATTTTTGGTTTTTAGCGGCCGGATGAGCTTAGTCGGACCGCGGCCGCATTTACCGGAAGAAGTCGCGAAGTATGAAAATTATCATCGGAAAACTTTGACGATCAAACCGGGGATTACCGGCTTAGCTCAGGTATCGGGTCGGAGCGATTTACCTTTTGAAGAAGAAGCGAAGCTCGACATTTATTATATTGAAAATTGGTCCATGCTTTTAGATATTTCTATTTTATTAAGAACGCCTTTCGCGGTTATTAAGCATCGGGAAGCGGAATAAAGATAAATAAGTTTTTGAATTGCGGTTGATAAATATCGGAAAACGAGAAATAATAAATTATAAAGAAAGATTTAATTATGAGAGTTGCTCTAATTCATGATCATCTAGCTCAAGACGGCGGGGCTGAAAAAGTGTTGCAGGTTTTAGCCGGCATGTTTCCGGAGGCGCCGATTTATACTTTGCTTAGCGAGCGGAAGCAGGTTGATAAATATTTTCCGGGCCGGCGGATTGAAACCTCAATTATCCAGAAATTGCCGGGCGGCGTTAAGCATTATCAATGGTATTTAGCTTTTATGCCCATGGCCGTGGAGTTTTTTGATTTGCGTGGCTATGATTTGGTAATTTCCGATTCAAGTTCTTTTGCCAAAGGCGTGATTACCCGGCCGGACTGCCTGCATATTGATTATTGCCATACGCCGACGCGCTATCTTTGGAGCGACACGCATCAATATATCAATGAGCTTAAATATAATCGTTGGTTTAAGAAAATAATTTCCATGGTCTTGAACCGGATCCGGATCTGGGATCGGGCGGCGGCTCAGCGGCCGGACATTATGATCGCTAATTCAGAAACGATCAAGCAAAGAATTTTTAAATATTATCGCCGGGAAGCGGTCGTGATTTATCCGCCGGTTGAAGTTGATAAGTTTAAAGTTGCGGAAACAAAAAGCGCCGAGGAAGAATATTTTTTAGCCGGTTGCCGTTTGGCCCCGTATAAACGTATTGATTTAGTTGTTGAGGCCTTTAAGCAATTAGGTCAGGAATATAAATTAAAGATTTTTGGCGATGGCGTTGATTTGAAGCGCTTGAAAAAAATTTCTGCCGGAGCCGGCAATATTGAATTTTTAGGACGGGTGAACGAGGAGGAGAAGATTAAGCTATTTCAGCGCGCTCAGGCTTTTATTAATCCTCAAGAAGAAGATTTCGGGATTACCGCGGTTGAGTCCATGGCCGCCGGCCGGCCGGTTATCGCTTATAAAAAAGGCGGCGCGACCGAGACCGTAATTGAAGGAAAGACCGGGATATTTTTTGACGAGCAGACGCCGCCGGCGTTAGCCAAAGCGATTAAGAATTTCCGGGCGGCGGATTTTGATTCGGCGGAAATCTGTCAGCAGGCCGAAAAATTTTCCGTGGAGAATTTTAAGAATAGGTTAAGGGAGCTAATAGATAGTAAGTTATGAAAATCGGTATCGACATCAGAGTTTTAATGGATAAGCAATATAGCGGCATATCAGAATATACCGCTAATTTATTGTCTGTAATTTTACGTCGAAATGAAGACGCGGTCGCGCCGGATGATTATGTTTTATTTTATAACTCCTTCCATGATTTAAGTAGCCGTTTAGATAAATGGTCCGGCGCTCATGCTCGGGTAATCGCGACGCGTTGGCCGAACAAGATTTTTAATTATCTACTCCAGAAAACCTTGGCTTGGCCGAAGATTGATAAGGTTTTGGGCGGGGTCGATCTATTCTGGTCGCCGCATTTTAATTTTACCCGGTTAAGCTCCGCGCCAATCGGCCCGAAGAAAATTATCACCGTTCATGATCTTTCTTTTCTCCGCTATCCGGAATTTTTTTCCGGACGGAAAAATTTTTGGCATCGCGCTTTAAGCATTAAAAAAACTTTGCGCGCCGCCGATAAGATTATCGCAATTTCAGAAAATACTAAAAATGATCTAATCGAACTCATCGGCATCGCGCCGGAAAAAATAAAAGTAATTTATTCCGGGAATAATTATTCAGTAAAAATTAATAATTCCGCGGAAGACAGGAAAAATAATGGCACCGTAGTTGAAGAAATTAAAGATGATATTAAGAATAAGATTAAAGATGAAATTAGAGATATTGCTGATGGCCGTTTTATTCTATATCTAGGCAATATTGAACCGCGTAAAAATGTTGACGGTTTAATCAAAGCTTATGACCGCCTGCGTTCTGATGACCGGTCCGGCCGTTTTAAAGATTTGAAATTGGTGATTGCCGGAGCCAAGGCCTGGAAGAACCGCGCCGCTTATCTGGCGCAAAAAAAATCGTCTTATTGTAATGATATTAAATTTTTAGGTTATGTTAGCCAAAAAGATAAAGAAATTTTAATGGCTTCAGCTGTGGTTTTCTGTTACCCCTCTTTTTATGAAGGCTTTGGATTCCCGCCGCTTGAAGCGATGTCGGCCGGAACACCGGTTGTTTGTTCTAATGTTTCAAGTTTGCCGGAAGTTGTCGGCGATGCCGCCTTGACGGTTAATCCGTTTAAGATTGAAGAAATTGTCGAGGCCTTGCGCTTAGTTTTAAGCGATGAAAAATTACGGCAAAAATTAATAGAGCGCGGACATCGACAGGCGGCGTTATTCTCCTGGGATAAAGCGGCAGGAGAATATTTGGAGTTATTCCAGAAGCTTAAATGACTTATGGCAGAAAGAAAAAATAATAAAAAGAAAAAAGTTTTAGTGGCGATGAGCGGCGGCGTTGATTCTTCGGTCGCGGCGCAGCTGCTTAAGAACCAGGGTTATGAAGTCGCCGGAGTTTTTTTGAATTTTTGGAAAGATAAGAGTGCGACGGACGGTCAGGCACCGGCCGAGAATCGCTGCTGTTCCTTGCAAGCTCTGCTTGATGCGCGGGCTGTGGCCGCCCAGATCGGCATTCCGCTTTATTCTTTTGATTTCGCTTTGCCGTTTAAGAAAAATGTCGTTGATTATTTTTTAGACGAGTATGCCGCCGGTCGAACGCCGAACCCTTGTACAGTCTGTAATAAGAAAATCAAGATTGGCCGCTTATTAGCGAACGCCCGTCTGCTCGGCTTTGATTATCTCGCGACCGGGCATTACTTGCGCTTAAAAAATGACGGGCGTACCGTTCGTTTATTTAAAGCCAAAGATAAAAACAAAGATCAATCCTATTTTCTTTATACTTTCACGCCGCGCGAATTAAAACATTTATTATTTCCGCTTGGAAATTATACTAAGCCCCAGGTGCGCGCCTTAGCCGCCAAATTCAAGCTTAAAGTCGCGGCCAAACCCGAGAGCCAGGATATCTGCTTTTTATCCGGCGATCATAATAATTTTTTAAAGCGGCATTTGAAACTTAAGCCGGGAGAAATCCGGAGTTTAGAAAGCAACGAGAAAATTGGCGAACATCTCGGCCTGCCTTTATATACTATCGGCCAGCGCCGCGGTTTGGTTGGCGGGACCGGGCCTTATTATGTTGCTGGTTTTGATTGGGAAAAGAATATTCTGTATGTCGTTAAAAAATGGGATGAAAAAATATTATATCGCTCCGAGTTAAGGGCGGAAAAAGTCAATTGGCTAGCCGGCCGGGCGCCGCGTCGCGCTTTTCGATGTTCCGCCGTTATCCGTTACGGGCATCCGGCCGTGCCGTGCGTGGTTGAATTAGTAAAAGAAATAAAAGGGAAGGGCGAGAAAAATGAAAAGAAAAAGAAAGTAGAGAGTAATCTGAATGTAAAAAAAATTAAAGGCCAGGTTATTGAGCAAAATCATAATTACTTAGTTAGATTTTTAAAACCCCAGCGCGCAATAACTCCCGGCCAAAGCGTGGTGTTTTATGATAAAAATCAGGTTTTAGGGGGAGGGGTGATTGGGGGGATAAAGGAAGATAAGGATTAAGGGGATAAATTTGATATATAATAAAGCAGTTAGTTTGCCAAATTAAAAAACAGATTATTAAATCTGTTTTTTTTTGTGCCCAAGGCGGGAATCGAACCCGCACGGAGTCGCCTCCACGCGATTTTGAGTCGCGCGCGTCTGCCAGTTCCGCCACTCGGGCGCTTATTGATTACGAAAATTAGTATAGTAAATAAATCGTTGATTGTCAAAATTGTCAAAGCTCTTTCTTTAGGATATAATAAAAATAGCGGAGAAAAATATTTTTTCGCATTTTTAGATAATTTTATGGGTAAAACCATTGCGATTGTCAATCAAAAAGGCGGGGTGGGGAAAACCACGTCCGCCGTCAATATCGGCGCTTATTTAGCTTACTTAGGCAAGCAGGTTTTGCTTGTTGATATTGACCCGCAGGCCAACGCGACTTCCGGTCTCGGCCTTGATCATCGGAACCTTGAAGCCGGCGTTTACGAAGCGCTGATTGGCGATAAACCGCTGGCCCAGGTAATAAAAAGAAGCGTCCAGTCCGGCTTAAAAGTCGCGCCGGCGACTTTATCTTTGGCCGGGGCTGGCGTGGAAATGGTTAATATGGAAAATAGGGAATTCCGTTTAGCTAATGTTTTAGAAGAAATAAAAAAAGAATTTGATTATATTATTATCGACGGTCCGCCTTCGCTCGGACTTTTAACGGTTAATAGCTTGGTCGCTGCCGACGAAGTTTTAATCCCGATTCAGAGCGAATATTACGCGCTTGAAGGATTAAGCCAGCTTTTAGAAACGATTAGCTTAGTCCAGAACAATTTAAAACCGAGTTTAGGGATTATGGGTGCGATAATTACCATGTTTGATCGTCGGAATAAATTATCCGAATCGGTAATGGAAGAATTATACCAATATTTCCCGAATCGTATTTTCCGTTCGGTTATTCCGCGCAGCGTCCGTTTGGCCGAAGCGCCGAGCTATGGCCGTTCAATTTTACATTATGACCCGAAATCCAAAGGCGGACGAGCTTACGAAGGCCTGGCGCGGGAGATTTTGAGTTTGGAGAAATAGTAGTAAATAGGGAGGAATATATATAAAAAATAAATATGAAATTGGTTAGAGATGATAATTTAAATCTAATTATTAAGAAAGATTATTCTTATTCTTTTGACGCGCCTGAAGCCGGTTTTTATTTAATTGAAATTATAGCGGAGACAAAAAGTTGGTGGCAAAATTTTACCGGCCGGCGTTCTTTTCTAAAAGCCGATTATCTATCAGTCGCCATTAATGAAGAGATTTTTCCGCGACAGGAAGGGTCTAAATCTAGGAAGGATTTATTTTTTAGTCCGCTGGCCTGGAATGGCAATAAATTAAAGGGATTGGAAAAAATAAATATTTTTATTGTTCAATTAAAAAAGGGGGTTAACCAATTTAAGTTCACCGTTAATCATTCGCCGCGTCTAACAAATATTAGAATATTCAGTATTGATCGTCGCGATTCAGATGTAGATTATCGAGTTTTAAGCGGTTCTCGTCCTCAAGACGGTGATCGACGACCGTGGATTTCCTTGGCTTTACCCCAGGGTATTTTTAATAATTTAAACATTTCCGCCGCCGCCGGTAAATATTCTAAAAGTCGCGATGATGACGATTTAAAAATTATTATCGACGGTCAGACGCAATTGAACGAAAGTAAAAATTCTCATCAAGATTGGTTTTGGTGCGGAAAAATTTTAAATGGATCAATTAAAGAATTTAAGCGAGATTTAAGCGCCGGAGATAGTTGGCATTTTTTAGAACTTTGGGCGGATCGTCGTCCGCGTTTAGATTTTATTAAGTTATTTTTGATCGGCGGCGAATCGGAAAATGAAAATCTACCGGAGTCTAATGTTCAATATAGAAATAAAGATTTAAAATGGTGGGAAGATTGGCGAGCCATAAAGAAATATCAAGATCGCGGGCCATCCGGCAATCGCGATTATAATCGTTATGACGAGTTGATAGTTAAAGCGGTCGCTCGTTGGAATAAAGAGTTTTTTGACGATGTTTATCCGCCGGATGAGCCCCTTGATCCGAATTTAGTTAAGGCGATGATTTTTCAGGAAAGTATCATAGGTTATGATGATCAAGCGCCGATTAATATAATGTCGGTTGGTAATCCCGGAGATAACACGTTAGATATTTTGAATAATCAAACCGAGCATCCGGAATATGAATTAAGAAATGGAAAAATTTGGACTTTAGATTATAAGGGGCAGGCACAAGTTAACTCGGTCGCTGACAGTATTTATTGGGGGGTGAGATGGCTTTATCATAAAGCGCAAGAAACCAAGGCGGATGAAAGAGAGTGGTTATCGTGGCGAAAGGCGGTGGAGAAATATGGCCCGCATGACGGGCTATATACTGACAATGTCTGGAGTATTTATACCGAAGGTGTGAGCCATCGGGAGACTCCGGTTATTAAATTATGGTCGGTAATTTTGTTGACCGTTGCTTTAGTGGTTTTTTCTTATTTTTTTGGAGCTGATGATTTTTTACAAGCGGCCACTTTTGATTCGATTAAACCAGAATCTCAAGAGATGACGACCGACATTGAAATTAAAACTTATGTCGGTCAACCGTCATTGTTTTCGGCGGTTATCGTCAGACAAAAAGATTGGTGGGAAGATCTAAAAGTCGGTCGTTATACTCAGGGTTCGGTTAAATGGTTGGAGATAGATCGGCCCCCTTATGAGCAAGCGATTCTGTCGGTTAAGTTTATCAAGTTAAAAGGATTTACTGAACCGTTTTTAGAAGTTTACGGTTATGGCCATAAGGGTACGGGATTTTTTCATTTATATCAGATTAAGGGAGATAATTTAAGATTGGTTTTAGAGACCCGCGCCGTGGATTATAAAAATGAGAGCCACGCTTACCTTGAAAATTTTATGAAATACGGACATTGGAATTGCGACGCCCGATTTATTAGCGGACTTTTAGACAGTTTCTATGAAGATTTTAATAACGATGGCGTGGACGATGTTAAATTAAGCGGCCGGGAAGAAATGGTTTGTGATGTTTTTAGGGACGATTATCAAATCGGTGATGATTTTACTACAGAAGAGGAACAGATGGCCGAATATGGCGTCGAAAAGATTTTTCTCTTTGACGCTTCAAAAAATACTTATCAGCTGGATAAAGTTCAACCGTCCGGTTGGCATGATGATTTTTGATTTCGCTCATAGCGGATCTGGCGCTATATAATCTTTATTTTTTATTTTTATAATTTAATCATTAATAATATGCCTCAAGGTTTAGGCCGAGGACTCGGCTCTTTAATCCCAAAAAAAACCGTAACTTACGGCCGCAACCCGTTTAAAGCGGAAGCGACCGATGAAGAGTTGGCGGTTTTACTTGATAACGACCGGATTTTTAAAATCAATCCGGCCAAGATTTCAATCAATCCGCATCAGCCCCGGACGGATTTTTCCGCGAGCGCTTTAGACGACTTAGCGGAATCAATCCGCGAACATGGCATCATTCAGCCCCTAGTCGTAACTCGGAAAGGCGAGGGTTTTGAGTTGATTGCCGGAGAACGCCGTCTGCGCGCCGCCGCTTTGGTCGGACTCAAAGAAATTCCGGTGATTGTCCGTGAAGAAAAAGAACAGAAAAAATTAGAATTAGCTTTAATTGAAAATTTACAGCGAGAAGATTTAAACCCTTTAGAAACCGCGCGGGCTTATCAGAAGTTAGTCTCTGAATTTAATATTACTCAAGAAGAAGTCGCGAAAAAAGTCGGTAAAGCCCGGTCAAGCGTTGCTAACGCCTTGCGGCTTTTGTCTTTACCGGAAGCGATTTTAGAAGAATTGGCGAGCCGGAAAATCAGCGAAGCGCACGCGAAATTTTTGTTAGGCCTGGAGAGTGAAGCGCAGCAGCTGAATATGTTAAAAAAAATCATGCGTCAGAATTTAACCGTTGCTCAAACCGACAAGGAGATAAAAAGAATCGGCGGCACGAAGGCGGCTCGGGTGAAAAATTATCTTGATGAGGAAAGGGAACAAGAACTGGCCGGCCTTTTAGGAACGAAAGTTGAAATCAGACGGCAAGGGAAGAGCGGTAAAATCCTGATTGATTTTTATAGCGAAGAAGAATTAGAGGGAATTGTGAATAAGATAAAATAAGGCGCTGGGGATTTTTCTTAATTAAGGATCTTTTTCACCTTATTTTATCGGGTTAAAACAGATTTTGATTCATTAATTAACCTTGAAATTTATTGTTTTTTATGCTAAAATTAAAGTATGAATAGCCAAAAAAATCAAAAGAAAATAACTGATTTTATTAAAAAACGACCGTATTTGATTTGGTGGGTAAAAAATTATGAGCGCCTGAATAATAAGGCGATTGTGGAGGCGACTTTAAATTACGGCGATTGGGACGATGTACAATTGTTGTTTAAGATTTTAGGCATAAAAAATGTGGCTAAAATTTTTCAAAAGCAAGTGAAGCAAAAAAGAAATAATTATTACCCGAAGTCAAAAAATTATTTTCGTTTATATTTTAAACAACATGCCTAAAGAAATTCTTAGTGCGGAACAAATAAAATTACTGCCTTTAGTTCGAAAGTTTTTTAAGGAATTCGGTTTGGTGGGCGGTACGGCTATTGCTTTGCAAATCGGACATCGACAATCCGTTGATTTTGATTTATTTTCTAATAAAAAGTTTAATAACGGCCGGATTAGAAAAATCGTTAATGCGGGCGGCTGGAAAATAATGAAAGTATCCGTTGACGAAGCCGGTCAGTTTACTTTTTACGTAAATGGCGTGCGCTTCACTTTTTTAGAATATCCTTTTCCGATTAAATTTACCGAAGGGTTTAAGCAATTTTTAAAAATGCCCGATCTTTTGACTTTGGCCGCCATGAAGGCCTACACTTTAGGGCGGCGAAATAAATGGAAAGATTATGTTGACCTTTATTTTATTATCAGTAAATATCATTCTTTAAAGAAAATAATTGATCGGGCGAAAAAGATTTTTAGCTCGGAATTCAATGAAAAAATTTTTCGCGAAGCCTTATCTTACTTTAAGGATATAAATTATGAAGAGGAAGTAGTATTTTTGCCGGGTTGCGCGGTTAGCGAGAATAAAATAAAGGCAGAGCTGACTAAGTACGCGCTTGAATAACGGTTATAATTTTTTTAAATCATTTCCATGTCTTTTGTCCATCTTCATAACCATAGCCATTATTCTTTGCTCGACGGCCTAACTAAGATCGATGAGATGGTTAATTTTGCCAAAGAACAAGGTTCGCCAGCCATTGCCATTACTGATCACGGCACGATGTATGGTGTGATAGAATTCTATCAGAAAGCCAAAAAAGCCGGGATAAAACCAATTATCGGCGTCGAGGCCTATTTAGCGCCCGGATCGCGCTTTGATAAGAATACGCGAGAAGACGGCCGGAGTTATCATTTACTTCTTTTAGCCAAGAATTTTACCGGCTACCAGAATTTAATAAAACTAACTTCCGCCGCTCATCTTGAGGGTTTTTATTATAAGCCACGGATTGATTGGGAATTGCTGCGTGAGCATCATGAGGGGCTAATCGCTTCGACCGCCTGTTTAGCCGGGGAGATTCCGCGCTTGATAAAGGCGGATAAGTTAAAAGAAGCGGAAAAAAGAATTAAAGAATACTCCGAACTGTTTGGTCCGGATAATTTTTATTTGGAAATAATGGATCATCCGGAACTGGGCGAGGAGCAGATTAAAGTAAATACTAAGCTGATTGAATTTTCTAAAAAACTTAAGATACCCTTGGTCGCGACCAATGATAGTCATTATTTAAGAAAAGAAGACGCGGAAGCCCAGGATATTCTGCTTTGCTTACAGAATAAGAAAAAAATCGAAGATACGGACCGGATGAAGATGCTCGGCCTCGGTGATTATTCTCTGCGGCCGAACGCCGAGATGATTGCCGCTTTTGCCACGACACCCGAAGCCGTCACTAATACACTTAAGATCGCGGAACGTTGTAATTTAGAAATTCCGCTCGGCAATATTCAATTGCCGCGTTTTGAAGTGCCGGCCGGCCACGACGGGAACTCTTATTTGCGCCAGTGGTGCGAACAGGGAGTCGCTAAGCGTTTTCCGGCCGCAAACGCGACGGAATTAGAAAAGGTCCGAGAACGATTAGATTACGAATTATCCGTTATCGCCAAAATGGGTTGGCCATCGTATTTTTTGATTGTCGCGGATTTTATTAATTGGGCGAAAGACAATAAGATCGTGGTTGGCCCGGGCCGCGGTTCGGCTGCCGGTTCGCTGGTCTGTTATCTGACCGGGATTACTAATCTTGATCCTTTGAAATATGATTTGCTTTTTGAACGTTTTTTGAATCCGGATCGGATATCAATGCCTGATATTGATATGGATTTCGCGGACGCGCGGCGCGGCGAAGTTTTAGATTATGTCGGCAATAAATATGGGCATGACCATGTAGCCCAGATTATTACTTTTGGGACAATGGCCGCCCGGGCGGCGGTGCGCGATGTCGGGCGCGTGCTTAACGAGCCCTATGATTATTGTGATAAAATTTCTAAAAGCATCCCGATGTTTATGAAACTGGACGAGGCCCTCCGGGTCGTGCCGGAGTTAAAAGAAATGTATAATAATGAGCCGGCGGCGAAAAAGATTTTGGATTACGCCAAGCGACTGGAAGGCGTGGCGCGGCATGCCTCAACACATGCCTGTGGCGTTCTAATTACGGAAAATCCCTTGACTGAATATGTACCGGTTCAATATGCCTCTTCGTCCGACCGCAGTATTATTTCGCAATATTCGCTTCATCCGATCGAAGATCTCGGATTATTAAAAATGGATTTTTTAGGTTTGAAAAATTTAACGATTATTGAATCAGCTTTAAAAATAATTAAGAATACTCGCGGCTTGGATATTGATATTGATAAGATTCCTCTTGATGACCTTGCCACTTATAAATTATTCCAGGCCGGAGAAACGACTGGTGTCTTTCAATTTGAATCTTCCGGCATGAAGCGTTACTTGCGCGAGTTAAAGCCGACTAGCTTTGAAGATATTATCGCCATGGTCGCCTTATATCGCCCGGGGCCAATGGAATGGATTCCAGATTATATTGCCGGCAAACATAAAAAGAAAAAAGTCGCTTATCTTCATCCGAAACTGGCGCCAATCTTAGAAAAAACCTACGGTGTGGCGATTTATCAGGAACAAGTGATGCAGATTGCCCGCGACTTAGCCGGATTTTCCATGGGCCAGGCCGACGTTTTAAGAAAGGCGATGGGTAAGAAGATTCCCGAACTTTTAGCGGAGCAAAAAGAAAAATTTATCGAGGGTTGTGTTAAGAACGGCGTTTATAAGGAATTAGCTGAGAAAGTTTTTTCTTTTATTGAGCCTTTTGCCGGCTATGGCTTTAACCGCAGCCACGCGGCTTGCTATGCGTTAATCGGCTATCAGACCGCTTATCTTAAGGCACATTGGCCGGCTGAGTTTATGGCTGCGCTCCTTACTTCCGATCAGGGCGACGTGGATCGGGCTGCGGTGGAAATTGAGGAGTGTCGCAATATGGGCCTGAAGATAATGGCACCGGATATTAACGAATCTTTCGGAACTTTCACGGTCGTGACTGCTGGAACAAAAGCTAACCGCGCCGTCGGCCAGACGGAGAAGATCGACACGATCCGTTTCGGCTTGAAAGCGGTTAAAAACGTCGGCGAACATATTGCTGAAGAAATTATTAGAGAGCGGAAAGAAAACGGCCCTTACTCAGAAATTTTTGATTTATTGGAAAGAATAACGGATAAAGATTTGAATAAAAAATCTTTAGAAAGCTTGATTAAGAGTGGCGCTTTGGATAGTTTTGGCGAGCGCGGCCGACTGCTTAGTAATATTGAGCGCCTGCTTAATTTCAGTAAGGAATCGACCCAGCTTAAAGACAGCCGGCAAGGCAATCTATTTGCCGGTTTACCGACGGCTGAGGCGCCGCGCGCGGTTTTAAATCCGGCTCCGGAAGCAGACGAACACGAAAAGCTTAATTGGGAAAAAGAATTACTCGGCCTTTACGTGAGTGCTCATCCAATCAATACTTTCCGGCCCTATCTTAACGGCTATGCCTTACTTTTATCCGAACTTAGCGGCCATAAGGGCGATGATCGGATAATAACGGCCGGAGTTATTTCTACGATTAAAAAGATTTTGACCCGTAAGGGAGAGTCAATGCTTTTTGTAAAGATTGAAGACGCGGCCGCGAGCGTTGAACTTCTGATTTTTCCGCGGCTTTTAAAAGAAACGCCGGATCTTTGGCGCGAGGGGGCAGTGATTTTGTTAGACGGAAAAATTTCGGAAAAAGATCAGGAAGTTAAGATTTTGGTCAATCGCGCTGTCGCGCTTGATTCGGCCGCGCCGCAGGAATCAATCGATGTTTTTAAAAAAATGATTTTAAATGCTCCGGCGCCGAGAAGTTCTTATGGCAATCGGAATGGCTATGGAAATAGCAATCGGAATGGTTATGGAAATGGCTATCGGAATGGTTATGGGAATAACAATGGTAACGGAAATGGGTCCGGGAATAATCATGGAAAAATAAAAAGCGATTCAAGCGCGACAATGAAAAGTGGCGGAAAGATGACCGAGGGTGATTTGGTGTCAGGGGAAACCAAAGGCGGCTTGACGGACGGGAAGAGCGATGGGCCGCTTCGCTTGATATTTAAAGGAGATTTTTCTCGGGAGGCCTTAAATGAATTAAAAGAATTTTTCCAGCACTATCCCGGCGAGGATGAAGTTTATTTTCGGATTAACGCCGATGGTCGTGCTCAGATAATCAAGGCCGCCTTTCGGATTTTAAATACTTCTAGCTTGCGGGATAAATTAAGCCGGGAATTTTCTGATTCGCTTAAGATCGCTGAGTAGGCGTTTATGTTGTCGGGTAGACGCTAAAAGAAGGGCCTGTTATTTTAATCCGAATAATCTGCTAGTAAGAGCTTGTTTTTTTGTTTGGCGGATTTAAGAAATTATGTTATAATAAAGATTATTGAAAAATAAAAAGATTGTTAAATTTTATGCCGAAAAAAAAATCTACGGCCGCGTCGGCGCCGAAAACTACAAAGAATAATAAAAAAAAATCTATACCTAAAACCTCTAATAAAGCCGAGAAAAAAGAAAAGAAAAAAATCAGGAGTAAATCCGCACGCCCGGAAAAAGCTAAGATTTCCGAACCGGTTAAAAAAGCTAAATCGATTATCGTCGATGTAATTGAGGACGAGCCGGTGGATAATGTCTGGCCGGAATACAAGAAGAACGTCAACTCGGCTCAGCCGGCTGTTTTATTGGAAGAAACCGAGGAAATCATCGATGAAGATGGAAAAGACGGAGGGAATAAAAAATTTGACCCTTCTATTTCTAATAAAGCCGGCGAAGAAGCGATTAAAGCGCCGGCGGCCGTAGAGGCGGCCGAGGAATTAGATCAACAAAAAAAATTCTTTTCCGGATTAGTCTCTGAAATAAAAAACAAGGAAAACAGCAGTTTATCAGATAATCGAGAAGATTATAAAAATGATTCCGTTTCCGGCGCAGATAGTCGAACCTTGCGACGCGTCGGGATTTATCGCCGCTTCGCAATAAAGTTTATCTTAATCGTCCTGGTTTTAGCGGCTATTGTCGGTTATTTTTCTTTTTCTAAATTAACGATTACCTTGGCTCTTAAAGGGGAGACCTTGAACGAAAGTTTGCTTTTTAAAGTAAGTAATCCGGCGCTTGCCCTTGAGAATGAAGAGGGGGGCGAAGATGAGGAGGATGAAAATAGTGAAAATGATAATTGGAATGACCAAGAGGAAGTTGATGAATCTTTGGATCCGCGGTCGGCAGTGAGCGGTGTAATAAAATTATTAGAAACAGAAGTAGAAGAAACTTTTCCGGCCAGCGGCGAAGAATTTTCCGGCCAAGATATAGTAGGAACGGTCAGGATAATAAACGAATATAGCAAGAGCCAGCCCTTAGTGGCGACGACCCGCCTTTTAAGCCCGGATAATAAGTTATTTAGGATTAAAAATGGAGTTACGGTTCCGGCCGGTGGAGAAGTTGCGGTTGGTATTTATGCGGATAAGCCAGCGCCTGAATTAGCTATCGGACCGACAAAATTTACTATTCCCGGGTTATGGGCCGGTTTACAGGATAAGATTTATGCTAAAAGCGACGCAGCCTTCTCTTACCAGCGGGCTGTAAAAAAATATGTTAAAGCTAGTGATTTAGAGGGAGCGGCCGCGGAAATAAGCCGGATGTTAACAGCGGACGCCAAAGCTAAAGCCGGCGTGCCGGCTGTAGGTTATAGCGACTGGCTTTATTATCCCGGCGGGCTCGGAAGCGTAATCATTGACGCGGAAATCGGCGAGGCTAAAGAGGAATTTTCCGCTTCGGCTTCCGGAAAAATGCTGGCGATTTCTTTTTCCAAGGAAGAAGCCGCGAAATTGGCTGTAGCGAAATTAAAACTGCTTACCCCGGATGATAAGGAATTAGTAGAGTTTGATTCAAATAAGGTTAGTTATTCCTTGGACGATTATGATCCAGATTCCGGAACCGCGACGATCGAATCCTCTTTTTCCGGGACAATGATTTTAAAAAGTGATTCGGAAATCATTGATCGTCAGGCCTTGGTTAATCTGACTGAGGAACAATTAATAACTTATTTTAAAAATTATCCGGAAATTAGAGAATATGAATTTAAATTTTCTCCGAGTTTTATAAAAAGAGCGCCGAGCTTAGTTGATCGGATTACGATCAAAATTAAAGATTAGGAGCCTGTCTCCGAAATCTAAAAACTTATGCTAAAAAAATATCCGGCGACATATAAGGCAACATAAAATATATAAAAAATAGGCCGATAATTCGGCCTATTTTTATCAATTAAAACCTAATTAAACCTTTAAAAAATCGATAAAAAATCAAAATAACCCTAAGAATTTTGTTCCGGATTTTTTACCTTTTTTAATAAGAGATTTAATCTTTTTATTTTCCTTTTCCTTATTATAAATTTTTAACGCCTCTTTGATGTCGGAATTATGAAAAATAATCGCGCTTAAAGCTTTAGTTAAGCGGACGGCTTCTGTTAACGGACGCTGATGGAGATTGCGGCCGATAGCTAAACCGCTGCTGCCGCTGATTTTAACCTGATTCGCGACCTCTTCTAAAAATTCTTTAGCCGAGGCGCGTCCGCCGCCGACACAGACCACCTTGGTCCGTCCGGCCGCCGTAATCGCTTCAATAAATTTTTTGGCCGTAGTTTTTTTATCCTTAGTACCATAAGGATATTTTATTTTTACGAAATCGGCGTCAAGCGCCGCTGCTACGCCGGCCCCGCCGGCAATCGTATGGATATTTTCTTCCTTAATATTCTTTCCGCGCGGGTACATCCAGATTACCGCGGTTAAGCCGGCCTGATGCGCTTCATAAACCGCTTTAGCCGCCGTAGCTAATATTTCCGGCTCCCGTTTCCCGCCTAAGTAGACCGTATAACCGATTCCGACGATTCTTAAGCCGCTTTGTTTTTTGAATTTAACGATATCATCGACGGTCCACCAAAGCGCGCCGTTGTCTTTATCCTTTTCTCCGGCATTGGTCTGGGCGTTTATTTTTACGATATAGGGCAATTTGCGGTATTGGCGTCCATAACGGGAAATCAGGCCGAGCTGGGTCGCAAGCACGCCGCCGTCGGATTCAGCCGCGATTTTAAATAAATGTTCCGGGTTGGCGTCTTCCGGAGAAATTCCGGGACCGAAAAAATCATCGTTTAAATGTTCAACTTTTTGATCGCCGGCGATTAAGAGTAAGCGACCACGACCCTTGGTTAAGAGGTGATAATTATCCTTATATTCCCGGCGGCGTTGACTCGGAACGCTTAAAGGAATTTGCGCGTTAGTCATAGAATTAAAATATTTTAAAAAATTTTATAAAATAGCAATTTTATGCTATGATAAAAGGGATAGAAATATTATATCATAAATATGGCTAAAGATAAAAATTTAGAAGACAAGAAAAGTAAGGGGTCATTTTCGTCCGCCGCAGGGACAGGCGGATCAATTCCGGAAATAGATTTGGAAAAGTACAATAATGAAGATACCGTAAGTTTGCGAGCGATGGAATTCGGCTTATGGTTGGCGCGGAATCGGCAAAAAATTAAAAAAACTATAATCGGTTTTTTATTCGCCGTCTGCGCTTTTTTCTTTATTTTTTCCGCTTATGGATTATTCAATTATTTTTTAGCTGGTGATCCTAATAAACAGGTAACTACCAACAATCTTTTACTTTCGCCGCGGAATATGACGATTAAGCTCGAAGCCGCGGCACCGGAGATTTTCAAAAGCGATGGTCACTACGACTTAGCCGCTAAAGTCCGGAATCCTAATGATAATTTTTTCTCTACCTTTAAATATTGTTTCCGCCAGGACGGATATGATGTCGCCTGTGGTGAAGCTTTTATTTTCCCGGAAGAAGAAAAATATATTTTGGCTTTGGCGCGCGATTTAGATTTAGATAAGGGGACGGCCGGAGTGAGCTTTGCTATTTCTGATATTTCTTGGCGTCGTCTGGATGCTCGTCGAATTCCTGATTGGGCGCGATACGCGGCCGAGCGCTTGAATTTTAGCGTTTCCGACTTAAAATTTACCTCGGCGGAACGAAGCGATTTATCGGAAAAGGTCGCTTTGAACAGTTTAGAATTTTCCATAAAGAATGAAACCCCCTATGGTTATTACGAGGCGCCTTTGAATATTTTATTTTATAGCGGCGGCGCATTGGTCGGCGTAAATCGTTATTTACTGGTTGATTTTTTATCCGGCGAAAATAGGAATATAAATCTTATTTGGCCGGGAAATTTACGCGGCGTAAACCGAACGGAAGTGGTCCCTGATATCAATATTATGGATGAGGGAGTTTATTTAAAGTACCGCGGCGAGGTTAAAAAATAATATGTTGAACCGGCTTAAGCTTTACCTAAAAAATTTAGATTGGCTTATTTTTGCCGTTATTTTCTTATTAATCGCTTTTGGCTTAGTGGAAATATATAGTATCGCTTTAGGGCAGAATACCCTAGACCTGCTTAATTTTTGCAAGCAGATATTTTTTGCTTCCGCCGGCCTGATTCTTTTTTTTATTTTTTCTTTTATTGATTCGCGCTTCCTTAAAAGCATCAGTCGCTATCTCTATTTTTTGGCTTTAGCGGTTTTAATCGCGGTTCTTTTATTCGGTTCGACAATCCGGGGCACGACCGGTTGGTTTTCAATTTTTGGTTTTGGTATCCAACCCGTGGAATTCGTCAAGGTAATCTTAATATTATTCCTGGCGGATTTTTTTTCGCGCGCGGCCATGAAGACCAGAAGCCGCCGCTATTTTATTTTATCCGCCTTGATCGCCGGCGCTCTGATTCTCATGGTTTCCTTACAGCCGGATTTCGGCTCGACGGTTATTTTAGGATTGATTTGGTTAGTAATGATTGCCGCGGCCGGTTTTGAAAAAAAATATTTATTAATAATCGGCGCGGCCGCTTTGATAATTTTTTCTGTTTCTTGGTTTTTGTTATTTAAAGATTACCAAAAAGATCGGATTATAGATTTCATCCGACCCGGGGAGAATGCCTTGGAATCCGGCTATCATGCTTCCCAGGCAATGATCGCCGTCGGTTCCGGCGGATTAACCGGAAAAGGCGTCGGTTTTGGCTCGCAATCCCAGCTAAGATTCTTGCCAGAAGCGCAAAATGACTTTATTTTTGCGGTAATTTCTGAAGAATTGGGCTTTTTAGGCGTACTTTTAGTTTTAGGATTCTTTACGGTTTTTTTCGGCCGTTGTTTTCTGGCTATGCGGAAAATAAAGGATGATTTTGGGATTTATTTCATAATTGGTGGGGGGAGCTTGATTTTTATTCAAATGTTTATTAATATTGGTATGAACCTGGGGATATTACCAATCGTCGGTTTATCCTTGCCTTTTGTGAGCTACGGCGGCAGCTCCTTACTGTCGCTTTTGATTTTAACAGGCATGATGGAAAATATTATAATTAAATCAAAAATTAGCTATTAAGGGACTATTGCTAAATACTATTTTTATCCTGAGCTCCTAGATTCATGTTGAAAATAGTTTTCGGCGACAGCCCTATTAAAATTTATGAATTTAAAATTGAAAGCTGAACAACGGGGAAAAGACGAAAAACTGAGTTTGGATTTTATCCCGGCCGTCCTTTATGGCAAAGAGATAGAAAATAAGGTTTTAAAGGTTAATAAGAAAGATTTTGACAAGGTTTTTGCTAATGCCGGCGAATCAAGCTTGATTGATCTTGATTGCGGCGATGGTCCGGTTAAGGTTTTAGTTAAAGATATCCAGCGCCATGTTTTAAAGAATTTTGTAACCCATGTTGATTTTTATCAAGTAAACATGAAAGAAAAAATCCATACGGAAATTCCTTTACATTTTATTGGCGAATCCAAAGCGGTTCGGGAATTGGGCGGTATTTTAATTAAGGATATGAGCGCGATAGAGGTTGAATGTTTGCCGGGTGATTTAGTAAATCATATTGATGTTGATATTTCGGTCTTGAATACTTTTGATGACGCAATCCGGATCCACGACATTACATTGCCGGCCGGCTTGGTTTTAGTCCAGCAGACCAATGAGATGATCGCGGCGGTAAAAGAACCGAAAGTTGAGGAAGAGCCGGTTGTTGAGGCGGCTCCGGAAGAAGGCGCGGCGGCGGCAGGAAAAGAAGGCGAGGCGGCAAAAGAAGGCGCTCCGGCCGGAGAGGAAAAGAAAGAAGAAGGAAAAAAATAAAATAGAAGTTTTATTTAATAAAAAATCCGGTTTGATTAAAACCGGATTTTTGTTATCAGCAGTCTTTTTTGTTTAGCAAGGTCGAGACAAATAGTATTTTTAGCTTTTGGGAAATATTTTTTACTTAAAGCTGTTATTTTTTTAGCTTGGCTCGGATCAATCTCGCAAAAAACCGTAATCGTTCGGCCGGCACTGGTTTTGATTTTTGCTAATTGGCTAAAGAGGCGGCGATAATATTTAAGGCCGTCTGATCCGCCGTCCAGCGCTAATTTCGGTTCGCGGGCAATGCTTGGCGAATCCTTAATTTGACGTGGGGTTAGATAGGGAAGATTGGCAGTGATGATCATGTCGTGATCTAAGGCGTCGGATAGCCGGCTGGTGAAGGGCGTTAAAAGGTTGCCTTTTTTAAAAACAATCCGCTTGCCTAATTTATGCTTGGCGGCATTTTTTTGCGCCAGTTGTAAAGCAGCATAAGAAATATCTCCGGCTAAGAATTCGGTGCGTTTATAGATGGTTGGCATATCTTGCCGCAAGGCGGCGGCTATAGCGATAATAATTGCGCCCGAACCGGTGCCGAGATCAATAATCAGGAAGCTGTGCCTGTCGGATCGGATCTTTTTTTGAATCCCTCGCGGATTTTTATCAGCCGCATGAATTTTTAAAGCATTTGGGTGTCCATCCCTAGTTCCATGAGTTTGTTCTGCTATATCAACAACAATATCTACAATCATCTCTGTTTCCGGCCGCGGGACGAGCGTCGCCGGGCTTACTTTGAAGTCCAGACCGTAGAATTCTTTATGCCCAGTCAAATAAGCAATCGGCCAGTTAGCCAGCCGTTTTTTTTCTAAGAGGTGAAAACGACGTAGAATGGCCGGATTGATTTTTATCTCCGGATGAGTTATTAGAAATTCCCGAGTTTTTTTTAACAAAAAGGCGACTAAAATTTCCGTTTCTAGCCGTGGCAATGGGCTCAACTTTAAAATTTGGGTAAAGGTAAGGGCTTTATGCGGTTGTGGAGTTTTATGTATTGACATTTTATTGCCGTTTATCCCTCTCCGCCTTGGCCGCTTTTTTTAACTCCCCGATGATTTCTTCAATTTCTCCGTCCATAATCCGAGTGATGCTATGCCAGGAAATATTAATCCGATGATCAGTGACCCGATCTTGCGGAAAATTATAAGTGCGGATTTTGTCCGAGCGGTCACCGCCGCCGACTTGCGTTTGGCGGGCGGACGAATCGTTTTGGCGCTTTTCTTCTTCTTGACGCGCCAAGAGGCGGGAGCGGAGAACCTGGAAGGCTTTTTCTTTATTTTGATGTTGGGATTTTTGGTCCTGACAGCTAACGGTTACACCGGTCGGAATATGGGTCAGGCGAATAGCGGAATAAGTCGTATTCACGCTTTGGCCGCCCGGACCACTCGAACAGAAAGTATCAATTCGAACATCAGCCGGTTTTATTTCAATATCAACCTCTTCCGCTTCCGGCAAAACCACAACCGTGGCGGTTGAGGTATGAACTCGGCCCTGTTTTTCCGTTTCCGGCACGCGTTGGACGCGGTGCGTTCCCGCCTCAAATTTTAAAAAGCCATAAGAGCCTTCGCCTTTAACTTCAAAAATAATTTCTTTATAACCGCCGACGCCGATAACGCTTGAATCAAGCAGACCGAGCTTAAAGCCGCGTCGTTCACAGTAGCGGGCATACATCCGAAACAAGTCGCCGGCAAAAATCGCGGCCTCGTCGCCGCCGGCACCGGCCCGGATTTCTAAAATCGCGTTCTTTTTATCGTTTGGATCGGCCGGATTGATTTCGTCTTCAATTTCCTCTTTTAATTTCGCGACTCGTGTTTCTAGGCCGGCTAATTCCGCCTGCGCCAAATCACGTAATTCGCCTTCTTTTTCCGCCGCGATTATTTCCCGGTTATCTTTTATAGCTGTTTCAACTTTTTCCCATTCCAAAATCAGCGCCATCGCCTTCTTTAAAGCGGCGTGCTCACGAGAAATCTTGATTAATTCTTTTTGATCGCTGATTACGGCTGGATCCGTCAGCTTTTTCTCTAATTCGGCAAAGCGATCCTTGGTAGCTTGATACATATTGACTTAATTTTTATTATATGGTAAGCTTTGTTTACACTTAATAAGCGTTGTTCATTAAAATCCGATAGAGAACTAGTAGTAGTTTTTAGGGTTAGTAAATTTTTTCATAAATAGGTTTAGTTTAGGTTCTCTACGGTGGGGGGTAAGGTTTTATACTTTACCCTCTTTTTTTTGTTTAACTTATCTTTTCTTATTTTTTTTACTAAGAGAGATGTCGTTTACGTTAATAAAAAACAACCGCTTATAATTATTTTAGCATAAATATGCTTAATAATTAAGACCGGTTGTTTTTTTTAAGAGTCGCTATTTTTTATCAGTTTTGTTTAATTTAACCTGGGTAATCCGTTTTAAATCCTTAGTCCGAACCACGACCTCTTTCTTAGAGCGCGTGGCGGCGCGAGCCGCTCGTTTTACTTTTTTACCTTTCTTTTCTTTACCTTCTTCTTTCGCCTTAACTTTAGCTTCAAATTTTTCAACCCGGCGGGCGGTATCAACTAATTTTTGTTTGCCGGTGTAGAAAGGATGACAAGCTGAACAAAGTTCAACTTTAAGCTCCGGTTCGGTTGAGCCGGTTAAGAAAGTATTGCCGCAAACACAGCTAACCTTGCAATTCTCGTAATATTTTGGGTGGATTTCCTTTTTCATAATTATAATAAAAATTTTGGTAATTTTAATAAGGGGTTTTAAGCCCCTGATAATAAAATTTCCACTATTATTTATGTTTATTTTATGGTAATATTATGCTATCATAGCTAATAAATTTAATCAAGAGTCCGGCCGCGCGCCGTTTTGTTTATGGATAAGGCCCATAATATCGCCAAAAATACTTCTTATCTTACTTTAGCCCTGATTTTACAGAAGATTATTTCTTTTACTTATTTTACTCTCCTGGCCCGCTATATTGGCCCGGCGGCTTTAGGTAAATACTATTTAGCGATTTCTTTTACTACGATCTTCGCGATTTTTATTGATCTTGGCTTTGCAAATGTCTTAATTCGAGAAGTCGCTAAGAACCGCGAACGAGCCTCGCGTTGGCTTGGAAATATTTTAACCATAAAACTATCCTTAGTCGCTTTGGTTATAACTGCGGTTTTAGTGCTTATAAACGTTCTTGATTACGATTTATTGGTTCGCCAACTCGTCTATATTTCCGTAATTTCCATGGCCTTGGATTCTTTTACTACGACTTTTTTCGCGGTTGCCCGCGGTTCTCATAATTTAAAATACGAAAGCATTTCCTCAATAATTTTTCAGATAATCGTTTTGACTTTCGGTTATTCCGCTTTGCTTTTGGGCGGCGGGCTTTTGCCGGCGATGGCCGCCTTAGCGTTAGCTAGCACCTATAATTTCATTTATTCTTGGGCGATTGTTAAATGGCGCCTAAAGATTGCTATCCGCTTCCTCTATGATCGTCTCCTGATTAAAGAAATTTTGATAATCAGTTGGCCTTTTGCCGCCTATGCGATTCTCCAGCGTTTATATACTTACTTAGATTCAGTATTATTATCTTTATTAGCCGGTGATCTCCAGGTCGGCTTATATCAGGTCGCTTTTAAGATTATTTTCGCGCTCCAGTTCTTGCCTTTAGCTTTTACCGCTTCGCTTTATCCGGCGATGAGCGCTTATTGGCAGGGCGATCGGAGCCGTTTACTAACCTCTTTTAAACGCGCGCTAAATTATTTAATGATTATCTCCTTGCCCTTAATCATTGGAGCGATTGTGTTAACCGATAAAATACTTTTATTATTTAAAAGCGGTTATGATGACGCCGCTTGGCCCTTGCGGATTTCAATTATCGCTTTATTTTTTATTTTTATTAATTTTCCGATTGGTTCTTTGCTTAACGCCTGCGATGCCCAGCGGAAGAATACGCGCAACATGGCAATAATCACTGTCGCGAGTGTTATTTTAAATTTAATTTTGATTCCGCGCTTTCAAGCGATTGGCGCGAGTTTAACGGTCTTGGCGACTAACGGCTTAATGTTTATTCTCGGAATTAGGGAAGTAAAAAAAATTATTTCTTACCGTTCGCGCCAGAATTTAGTTGTTTTTTTGAAAGCATTAGTCGCCTCTTTACTGATGGGGGCAATAATCTTTTTCAGCCGTTCCTTCCTTAATGTTTTTATTGCGGCAGCCTTAGGCGGCGCTTTATATTTTTTATTTTTATTTTGGCTTGGCGGTTTTAGCCGGGAAGACATAATCAGTATCCGTGATTCTTTTCGTCGTTCACCCGCGGTCGGGAAAATAGCTGAGGTTAATGATGTTAATAAAATCGGAGTTTAATTTATAATGTGATGGCCGCCGAATATTATTTAAATTTTTAGCGTTCAAATTTTTAGTATCTAATTATGAAAACTTTACTGCTAACTTTAGAATTCCCGCCCTTTAAAGGTGGCGTGGCTAATTACTATGGCCATTTGGCTAACTATTGGCCCTTAGGCGAAAATCTTTTAATTCTTGATAATAGCCGCGGCGAACTTGTTTCCGGCCGGGGATTTTTCGCCTGGTGGCCTGGGTTTAGTACTTTAAAAGAAAAATTGCGTTTAAGCCGGATTGATTATGTTTTAGTCGGACAAATTTTACCTTTAGGCACGATAACTTGGATCTTATCTTTATTTCGTCCGCTTAAATATGCGGTTATTTTACATGGTTTAGATTTTTCTGCGGCTTTGCGAGTACCGCGTAAACGATTCTTGGCTCGCTTGATTTTAAAACGCGCCGATAAAATTATTTGCGCTAATTCTTATACCGCGGATAAAGTAAAAGAATTTTATTCTGGCGCGGCTGAAAAAATTTCTGTCGTTAATCCGGGTGTGCCGGCCGGGGTGCCACAGGCCGCGGACGGAGAGCTGGCAGAGTTAAGAAATAAGCACGGGCTTAATGATAAAATAGTTTTATTCAGTTTAGGACGTTTAGTGCGACGTAAGGGCTTTGACCAGGTAATTCAGGCCTTAACCGCTTTAGCGGCCGAAGGCTTTGATAATTTAGCTTATTGCCTGGCCGGACGCGGCGTTGACGAGGCCTATCTTCGATCCCTGGTTCCGGCCGAAATGATTGATAAAATTATTTTCTTGGGCGAATTAACGGAAAAAGAAAAATGGCAATGGCTGGAGTTAAGCGATATTTTTGCGATGCCGGCGCGCGATCTGGACGGGGATTTCGAAGGTTTCGGCATCGTTTATCTAGAAGCAAATCTTTGCGGCAAACCGGTGATTGCCGGTCGGGCTGGCGGGGTCGCGGACGCGGTAGTTGATGACCAGACGGGAATAATCGTTGATCCGGAAGATTTAAATGATCTTAAAGCGGGAATCAGGCGTTTAGCCGCCGATCCGGAGCTAAGAAAAACTTTAGGCGAACAGGGAAGATCCCGGGCTTTAAATGAATTTAATTGGGAAAAACAGGTTGCGAAGCTAGTTAAAGGTATAAAGGGTTAAAAAAATATTTTTCAAATTATGATTTCCATCATCATCCCGGTCTACAACCAGGCGAAAAAATTAATCAAGACCTTGAGCAGTATCGCGCGGCAAACTTATACTGATTACGAAGTGATTATTATTAATGATGGTTCGCACGACGGCGTGGAAGCTATTTTTACGGCTTATTATAAAAAATTAGAAACAAATAATAATTATTTGTTTCTAAATCAGGAAAATAAAGGTGCGCCGGCCGCCCGCAATCGTGGCTTCAAGGAAGCAAAGGGCGAGTATCTTTTCTTCTGCGATGCCGACGCGATTTTAAAACCGGGGGCCTTAGAAATGATGCTCGGCGTTTTAATAAATAATCCGACGCTAAGTTATGTTTATTCTTCTTTTTATTGGGGGCGGAAATTATTTAAAGTCGGAGAATTTAGCCCGGAAAAATTAAAAGCGGCCCCTTGTATTCATACGATGTCTTTAATCCGCCGGACGGATTTTCCAACGGCGGGCTGGGATGAGAAAATTAAGAAATTACAGGATTGGGATCTTTGGCTCACTATGCTTGAACAGGGAAAAGTCGGCTTCTGGATTCCGCAGGCCTTATTTACGGTTAGTCCAGGCGGAACGATCAGTTCCTGGCTGCCGTCTTTCGCTTATAAATATTTACCATTTCTACCGGCGGTAAAAAAATATCAACGAGCGGTAAAGATTGTTAAAGATAAACATGGGTTGGCTTAGATTTTATGGATTACCTAAAAAATAAAAAAATAATTTTATTAGCCGTAGTTTTACTACTTATTTTTTTGATTTCAATTTTCTTTTTTACCGCCCGTCCGGCTGCGGCGCCGCTTCAGGCGATTGTTGAGATAAATAGCCGGATTATTGACGTTGAAATCGCGTCTACGCCGCGTGAATCTTATCGTGGCTTGAGTGGCCGGGAAGCGCTTTGTCCGGATTGCGGAATGCTATTTGTTTTTCCAGACAAGAAAGAGCGGGGGTTCGTGATGCGAGAAATGAATTTTCCTTTAGATATAATCTTTATTGCTGACGGCCAGATAATCAAGATTGCCGAAAATTGTCCTCCGGCCGGAAAGAATCCGGACGAAGTTTATCGAAGCGGCGCTCCGGCCGACCAGGTTTTGGAAGTCAACGGCGGCTATGCTGATAAGTATTATTTTAAAGTCGGAGATGAGGTTCGGGTTAAGGAAAAATGAAACGATTTGCTATAATTATGATTGACGCCGGACTAATTATTAAGTAAACAGATTAACCCCATAATTTTACCACGGGGGAATAAATTAGAGACAATATGGGAAAAATGAATGATAAAAAAATATTCTTTGGCCTGCTTTTAATTTTTTTAATTATTGAACTTTTATCTTTTTGGGGTTTTAAGAATATTTTAGCCGGACAAATAATCTTTGTCGGCTTAACCTTGCTAACCGCCGGCTTAACTATTTATAAATTAGAATACGGACTGCTGGCAATTTTAGGCGAATTATTTATCGGCTCTTTAGGTCATCTGTTTTTTTGGTCATTTGTTAGCCCTGACTTTAGTTTTAAATTAGGAATTAGAACCGCGTTATGGGCGGTTTTCATGTTAATTTTCTTGATTAAATTTTTAATCCAGCTTAAAAAAGCCGGACGCGATAGCCTTTATTGGCAAAATATTAAAAAATTTTTCAGCGGAAAGATATTTTCTCGCGCCAAAAGCGGCAAATTATTTTTAATCTTATTCAGTTTTATTATTATCGGCTTGATTAACGGATTTGCGCGCCGCCATTCTTTAACTATTATTTTTTCCGATTTTAATAATTGGCTTTATCTTTTATTATTATTCCCGCTCTTAGCTGTTTATGGCTGCGGTTCGCTCGGCAGAGATAGCCAGGAAAATAATACTGAACGCGATATAATAATCCAGCGCTTAAAAATCTTATTTTTAGCCGGCGCGGTTTGGATTGCACTTAAGACCTTATTTTTACTTTTTGTTTTTACTCATGATTCCGCTGTTGCGCCGGATATTTATCTTTGGCTCCGCCGGACTTTGGTCGGCGAGATGACCCCGACTAAAAGCGGCTGGCCGCGTGTTTTTATCCAAGGACAGATTTTCCCGGTTATCGCTTTTTTAGCTATTTTCTGGCATGAGGCCGTTCAGAAAAAATTTATTAGTTTTTTCCGACGTTCGGAACGGCTTAAAAATTTTCTCGGCTTACTCCTCGCCGCTTTATTTTTTACCGCTTTGATAATTAGTTTTTCGCGGAGCTTCTGGGTCGCCTTTGCTGTTACGGGATTTTTTAGCTGGCTGGCGCTTTGGCGTCTTAAGGGTTTTAAGATTGCCTTGCGTGGCGCGGCTTGGCTTGGCGGGGCGGCGGCCCTCGGCTTTATCCTGATTTACCTGACAATCGCTTTTCCTTATATCGAGACGCCATCCGCGAATTTAAGCGCTAATCTTATCGCTCGGGTAAGCGGCGGATCGGATGAGCCGGCTTTAGCTTCACGCTGGTCGCTTCTGCCGGTTTTAAGCGCAAAAATTAAAAAAGAACCGCTATTTGGACAAGGTTTTGGAGCAACCGTTACTTATTTTTCCCGTGATCCGCGTATTTTAGAGAATAATCCAAGCGGAGAATATACGACTTATGCTTTTGAATGGGCTTATCTTGATATTTGGCTTAAAATCGGCTTATTCGGACTCTTAAGCTATCTTATTTTAATTTTTAACCTTATTTTTTGGGCCTGGTTAAGCCGAAAAGACGAAAAAAACGCTGGATTGGTTTTAGCCTTAGCGGCCGGACTCTTATTTTTAGCCGTTACCAATATTTTTACCCCATATTTAAACCATCCGCTCGGTCTTGGTTGGCTCCTGCTCGCCTCTTGTCTAATTTAGCTCAGTATAGTATATTTACATTATTAAAATAAGCTATAAAATTATGAACGAACAAATAATTTCCCAGGAAGGTTATGATAAATTAAAAGATGAGCTTAGTTATTTGTCTATAGTCAAACGAAAAGAAATCGCCGAACGGATAGAGCGCGCCAAAGAGCTTGGCGATTTAAGTGAAAATGCTGAATATAGCGAAGCTAAAGACGCCCAGGCGCTAAACGAGGGGCGTATTTTAGAATTATCCAATACTTTAAAGAATGTTACGGTTGTTGAAAATGGCGGTTCGCATGAAGAAGTAGCTATGGGTTCAAAAGTGAAGGTTAAGACCGATAGCCAGGAAAAAGATTATACGATCGTGAGTTTTAATGAAGCCGATCCCTTAAACGGCCGAATTTCCAATGAGTCGCCGCTCGGCGTGGCGTTTTTAGGGAAAAAGAAAGGGGACTCGGTTGAAGTTGAGACGCCGAAAGGCCTGATGAAATACAAAATTATAAAAATAGATTAAGCTAAAAGATCTAAGGAATATTTAACGCCAAAACATAAGATCGCTTATGTCTGAAAAATCTGAAAAAAAAGAAGATAAAACAATTTCCGGCCTAAACGAGCGCGATGACCGTCTGAAAAAACTGGCGGCGCTCCAAGAAGCGGGAATTGATCCTTACCCGGCTCGGGTGGAGCGGGATTTTATGATTGAGAAAGTTTTATCTGATTTTGCCGAGTTAGAAAAAAGCGAAAAAATATTTTGGCTGGCTGGCCGTTTGCGAAGTATCCGCGAACACGGTAATCTAACTTTTGCGAATTTAGAAGACGCCTCCGGCCAGATTCAGTTAGCTTTATCAAAAAAAGAGCTTGGCGATAAATATAAGACCTTTATTAAATTAATTGATTCCGGTGATTTTGTTTCGGTATCCGGATTTTGTTTTTTAACTCATAAAGGCGAGAAAAGCATAATGGTTAAAGATTGGCGCGTCGCGGCTAAGGCCTTGCGCCCGATTCCAGACGCTTGGTTCGGCTTAAAAGACGAAGAAGAACGCTATCGCCGCCGTTATCTTGATATCCTTTTGAATCCGGAGGTTAAGGAAATGGTTTTAAAGAAAGCGAAATTTTGGAATGCCGCTCGGGAATTTTTAAACACCCGTGGCTTTATTGAAGTTGAAACTCCGGTCTTGGAAACCATGGCTGGTGGTGCCGATGCCCGGCCCTTTAAAACGCATCACAACGCTTTAGACATTGATGTTTATCTGCGGATTTCTATGGGCGAGTTATGGCAGAAGAAATTGATGGTGGCGGGCTTAGAAAAAACTTTTGAAATCGGTCGGCAATTTCGGAATGAAGGCATGGACGCCGAGCACTTACAGGATTATACTCAGCTGGAATTCTATTGGGCTTACGCCGATTATGAAAAAGGAATGGAAATAACTGAAGAATTATTTAAGTATATTGCCAAAGAAACTTTTGATACTTTAAAATTTAAGATTCGGGGTTTTGAGGTTGATCTTGGAAAAAAATGGGAACGCTATGATTATCGGGAGACCGTAAAAAAAATGACCGGTATTGATATTTTAGAGGCAAGCGAGGCGGAAATTGTCGCCAAGCTTGATGAATTAGGAGTTAAATATGATAAGAAAGGTTTTAATATCACGCGGGCGATTGATAATCTATGGAAATATTGCCGGAAGCAGATTGCCGGCCCGGGCTTTTTAGTCGGCACGCCGATTACGGTTTCGCCTTTAGCTAAACGCGATGAAAAAAATCCGGCTCTAGCCCAACGTTTCCAGGTGATTTTAGCCGGTTCGGAACTTGGCAACGGTTATAGCGAGTTAAATAATCCACTTGACCAAGAAGAGCGTTTTAAAGAACAGCAGAAGTTAAGAGAAGCCGGCGATGAAGAGGCCCAGGAACATGACTATGATTTTGTGGAGGCGCTTGAATACGGCATGCCGCCGACTTGCGGTTTTGGTTTTAGTGAACGATTATTCGGGTTTTTAATGGATAAATCCGCCCGGGAATGTCAGATTTTCCCGTTAATGCGACCGAAAAAGGATTGATTTGACTTAGAGTTATAAATTTCTTATTATTTTAATGGATTAAAGCAATCCATTTTTAATAAATATCATATTCGGGGATCGTCTAATGGCAGGACTGCGGATTCTGGCTCCGCCAATCTTGGTTCGAATCCAAGTCCCCGAGCCAAAGAAAAAATACTGCCCTTTGGCGGTATTTTTTCTTTTATCTTAAGAATTGAGGATGAGAACCCCTGGGTTCGCACTGCCCTGCCTGCCGGTAGGCAGGCGAGGGTAGCGAGCGAAGCGCCAGCTAGCTGGCGTTTCCGAGCGACGCAGGCAGAATAGGGCGGCGAAGCCGCCCATTAAGGAGTGAAAAAATATCCAAGCAAATATAAGAAATTTAATCTTTAAGTCGCAAATATACCTTCAAAATGTCGCAATAAAACCCTTTATTTACAGGGTTTTTATAGAAATTAGGAAAAGAATGTCGCAAATATACTTTCAAAATGTCGCAATATATGTTATAGTCTTTGTATGAATAAAAAACAGGCGAGACAAAATAAAATTATTTCTTTTATGAAAGATAGGGTAAAAATATCGGTATCTGATATTTTGTCTTTTTTAAGTATGGAAATAGATAGAAAAACCTTGCAAAGAGATTTAAAAGAATTGGAAAAAAAACTGTTAATCTCTAAAAAAGGTGTTGGCAAAAATACAGTATATTCTTTATCGGTAGCCTCTAGTGTTTTGAAAGAAATTAATATCAAAGAATATTTTAAAATACCTTATTTAAAAAGGGAAGTTAAAGAAAGTTTTAATTTTGAAATCTTTACCATTTTAAAAAATAATATTTTTACAACCGAAGAGCAAGAGAGATTAGAAAATTTGCAAAGAGAATTTATAAAAAATTTTTCGAAGTATGATAGTCAAACTCTTATCAATAAAGAATTTGAAAGAATAATGATTGAATTTTCTTGGAAATCATCAGCCATAGAAGGTAACACTTATTCGCTTTTAGGCACAGAAGCTTTGATTAAAAATAATGTTGCGGGATCTGAAAACACAAAAGAAGAAACTCAAATGATTCTTAATCACAAAGATGCTTTTAACGAGGCTATACAGAACAAAGAAAGATTTAAAAAATTAACTTATTCTGATATTGAATATATCCATGCTGTTTTGACTAAAAAATTAGGCATTTCTAAAAATGTTAGAAATGGCAGCGTGGCAATTGTTGGTACTAAGTATAAACCCTTAAATAATAGTCATCAAATTGAAAAAGCGGCTCGGGAAATGGTTGATTTAATCGATAAAAAAAAGTCTTTCTTTGAAAAATCTTTATTAATATCCATCCTTATCGCTTATATCCAAATTTTTGAAGACGGCAACAAAAGAACTTCTCGAATGATTTCCAATGCTATCTTGTTAGCCCACCATTCAATCCCGTTGTCCTATAGAATCGTAGATATTGAAGAATATAAAAAAGCGATTATTTTGTTTTATGAATTAAATAATATCTCTTATTTTAAGCGAATTTTCATTGAGCAATTTGAAGATGCGGTTAATAATTATTTTAAATAGAATTAGATAAATTTATTTATGACCCCTATCCTTAACCTACTATTACTTCTTGTCCTTTTCGTCCTCTTGGGCCTGTCCGCCGAATTGGTTGTTAGAAAAATCAGCTATCTGGCCGGAGAAATCAAAATGCGGATGTTTGCTTTCGGGATTTTGCTCGGGATAATTACGACTTTGCCGGAATTAGCTGTCGGAATCAATACCATGCTCAACGGCGCCGGCGGCTTGTCGGTCGGAAATATTTTAGGCGGGGTTATTGTTATCCTCGGCTTAGTCCTGGGCTGTAGCTTGCTTTTGAACCGCAAAATTGCTACGGATGGAAATTTAAAATTGCTTATTCCGCAAATCGCTATAATTTTTGTTCCGATCTTTTTCGGATTTGACGGTCGCTTCAGCCAATGGGAAGGATTAGTAATGGTCGCTTTATACCTTAGTTTAGTATTTTATCTTTACCGCGCCAATCGGACTTTCAGTGGGGAAGGCGTTTCTTTGATTGAAAAAAATAAAGTCGCTAAAGCAGTTTTTCTTTCTTTAGGCGGCATTATCGCGGTCTTGCTATTATCAAATTGGATCGTGGACGTGACTCTAATATTATTAAACGGCTGGAATATAAGTAAATTAGCGATTGGCGTCTTGATTTTTTCTATCGGTACGAATTTGCCGGAAATTTCTATTGCCGCTATTTCCTGGCGGAAAAAAGTTTCCGAATTATCTTTAAGCCATCTGCTAAGCTCATCTTTCACTAATATCTTAATCCTCGGATTACTGGCTACTATCCGGCCGATAAATTTTGTCGCTAACGGAACTTTTGTCGTGTTAGCGGTTTTCTTAGGATTAACCTTAACTCTTTTCGGCATTTTTCATCACAGCGGAAAGAAATTAAGCCGGGCCGAAGGCGGAATCATGGTTTTATGTTATCTGCTTTTTTTAATCGCTAATTTTTATCTCTTAAGATAAGGGCTAATCATAAATTATAAATAGCGAATATTTTAATTAAACAAAGAATTGCTTTAAAAAATTATGGCTTTATTTCTCCATATTCTCGCCCTCCTCGCGGCTTTTTATTTTTTGGCGGTCATTTGCGACCGTTATTTTGTACCCTCCCTTGATCGAATCGCGGAAAAGTTAAAAATGAATTCCGATATGGCCGGGGCGACTCTGATGGCGGTCGGTTCAAGCGCGCCCGAGCTTTTTGTTTCTTTTATTGCCTTATTTCAATCCGGCCAGGAAGCGCTTGGCGCCGGTACGATCGTTGGTTCGGCTTTGTTTAATATTTTAGTCATTATCGGTGCCTCGGCTATGGTGCGGAAAGCTTTTATCGCTTGGCAGCCGGTCATCCGCGACATCCTTTTTTATTCTTTCAGTATTGTCCTGCTTATCTTTACTTTTTATGACGGCCGGGTGACTTTTTTTGAATCTCTGCTTTTCTTAGCATTATACGGCGCTTATGTTTTAGCGGTTTTAAAATGGCGGAAAATTTTACCATATAAAGAAGAACGGTCCGACGAAAAGCTGGTCGATGTTTTAGAAGAGGGAATTAAAAAAGAAGAGCGACGAAAGACTTTTTTCGGGCGTTGTTTAAAAAATATTAACCGATTCTTAGATTTTATTTTTCCAAAGGCGCAATATTACTGGCTGGCTTTTTTCGTCTCTATTGCCGTCATCGCCGGTTTAAGCTGGGTTTTGGTTGAAAGCGCGGTCGCTATGGCGGAAATCTTACATATTCCGGCGGTAATTATCGGCCTAACCGTTTTAGCGGCCGGCACAAGTATCCCAGACCTCTTTTCTTCGACTATTGTCGCCCGGCAAGGACGCGGAGGAATGGCGATTTCTAACGCTATCGGTTCTAATATTTTTGATATTTTAATCGGTCTCGGCTTGCCTTGGGCGGTCGTTGGCTTGAGCGGAAAAATAATTCCGGTGGCGACGGAAAACCTTAATAGCTCAATTATTTTACTTTTCGCTACCGTTGTTTCTGTGCTTTTCTTTTTAATCGCGAAAAAATGGCGTATCGGTAAATTTGCCGGTGTCGGCCTAATTAGCTTATATCTTCTTTATTTACTCTGGAGCATTTTCCAGGTTATTTAAATAAAATTTAATTGTTTGTAAATTATCTGTCGTTCTTGACTTCGGATTGAGGGATTGCTCAATTATTGCTTTTTTTATAAAGATATAATAAACTTTAATGATATTTTAAATAAGGTATTTATATTAATATTTTAAAATCATTAAGATAAAAATTAAATTCTTTTACAATTAAATATGAAAAAATGGAAAATATAATCGAAACGAAAACCACTGACGGGCGAATAATCCGCCTTGATACTTCAGACGAAGCTTGTAAAAAATTCGGTTTTTCCCATGGCGACAAGGTAAAAACTATCAGCGAATTAGAGGCTATTATTATCGGCGTCGGACCAAGTAATGAAGGTGATGATGTCTTATGGTATAATTTGCTCCGCTCTAAAAGCGGCGGTGTTTGTTATTATGGACACGAAAACCGAAACTTAGCCGAAATTGGATTCAGGAAGATTTAATAATATAATTAAAGGAGGGTAGAATGGAAACAAAAACACGAAAAACACGAAAAATTAGAGTTGCTAATAAAAATATTAGTGACAAAAAAAGGTTTGACAGTGATAAAAATTTTGTCTTGTGCCAGGCCTTCGGTAACCGTTGCACCATCTGCGGATCATACTTTGGAGAAGACGAAGATGTTTGCGGCCAAGGACATATGATTGGAGTAAAATACTCTTGGAAATAAAGCGGATCCCAGATCCGCCGAAAAACCCTCGTTAATTTGATAAATATCAGATTTAGCGAGGGTTTTTAATTTGTGTTATTATTAAGTTGTGCCGAGCTTGATTTTTATCTATTTTTTAGGTAGAATTTATCTCTATTTATAAAATTATTTAGATTTAGGCCTATTTAGAGCCAAATATAATGCTCGTCATCCGACGCGCGACTATAAGACAAATATCGTCGAATGTTTAATAAACCTTATAAAATGACCCCCTTATTTAAACTAAAATCTAATTTTAAGCCCGCCGGCGACCAGCCTGAGGCAATAAAAAAACTTCAAAAAGGTCTGGAGCAGGGTTTTGATTACCAAACGCTTTTAGGCGTCACTGGTTCGGGTAAAACCTTTACGGTTGCTAATGTTCTTGAAAAATTCAATAAGCCGGTTTTAGTTATCGCTCCGAACAAAGCCCTGGCCGCTCAACTTTATCGCGAATACAAAAATTTTTTTCCGGACAACGCCGTTCATTACTTCGTATCTTATTATGACTACTATCAGCCCGAGGCCTATCTGCCGATCACCGATACTTATATTGATAAAGAAGCGATGATCAATCAGGAAATTGATCGTCTGCGCCATGGCGCGACTTCGGCGCTCGTTTCTCGCCGCGACGTGATTATTATCGCTTCGGTTTCCTGTATTTATAACTTAGGCGTGCCCGCGTCTTATTTAGAGGCTAAATTAGTTTTAGAAAAAGATAAACCCATGGTCCGCGCCGATTTGATTAGACAACTCGTCAAAATCCAATTTGAACGGACGAGCGGCGAAATTAAGCGCGGCCAATTCCGGGTACGCGGCGATGTTTTTGAAATCCGGCCGATGTCGGAAAATGTGGTCTATCGTTTAGAATTAAAAAACCAGCAGATTGCCGATCTAATGATTATTGATAACACGACCAAAAACATTTTGGACAATCTGACGGAAATGGTAATTTTTCCGCCAAAACATTTTGTCTCCACGCAACCACAAATTGAAGCGGCCATTAAAAATATCCGCGAAGAACTAAAAGAACGTTTAGCGTATTTTAAAAAGGAGGGCTTATTATTAGAAGCGGAACGCTTGGAGCGGCGAACAAAATATGATCTAGAGATGCTTCATACCCTCGGCTACTGCCACGGCATTGAAAATTATTCCCGCCATCTGACCGGCAAACTGGCCGGAGAAGCGCCCGATGCTTTGTTAGCTTATTTCCCATGGAAAGACGGGAAACCAGATTTTTTAACAATCATTGATGAATCTCATATCGCCGTGCCGCAGATTCGCGGTATGTATAATGGCGATCAGGCGCGCAAAAAAATCCTGGCGCAATACGGCTGGCGCCTGCCGTCGGCACTGGACAACCGCCCCTTGAAATTTACCGAATTTGAAGCGCGCGTCGGCCAGGTAATTTTTACCACCGCCACGCCCGGCGATTTTGAATATGAACATTCTAAGCAAGTTGTGGAGCAAGTCATCCGTCCGACCGGCTTGATTGACCCGGAGATTGAGATCCGGCCGGTGTTTGATAAAAAAACCAATTACAGCCAGATTAACGATGTCATGGCAGAAATAAAAAAAATCGCCGCTTTGGGCGAACGGGCGATTATCAATACCTTGACTAAAAAGCAAGCGGAGGATTTAAATACCTATTTGAACGGCCAGGGTTTTAAAGCTAATTATTTACATTCCGATATCAAGACCCTGGAACGGATGGAAATTCTACAACAGTTCCGGGAAGGGAAATTTGATGTTTTAATCGGGGTTAATTTATTGCGCGAGGGCCTGGACTTGCCAGAGGTAACTCTAGTAGCAATTTTAGACGCCGACCGCGAAGGATTCTTACGCAGTCAAACCTCTTTAATGCAAACCATGGGCCGCGCGGCGCGCAATGTTAAAGGAAAGATTATTCTTTATGCCGATAAGAAAACCGATTCGATGAAAAAGGCGATTAAGGAAGCGGAACGGCGACGAAAGAAACAATTAGCGTATAATAAGAAGCATAAAATTACCCCGCAAAATATTTATAAAAAGATTGAGGAATTTTTAGATAGGGCGGAGAAATAAAATTATTGTTATGTCTAGTAAAAATCAATCCGAATCCCTGATCATCCGCGGGGCGCGGATGCACAACCTGAAAAATATCAACCTGGAAATACCGCATAATCAATTGACGGTCATTACCGGCGTCTCCGGCTCGGGGAAATCCTCGCTGGCTTTTGACACAATTTTCGCGGAAGGGCAGAGGCAATATGTCGAATCTTTGTCGCCCTATATGCGTCAATTCTTGGGCCAGAAAAAACCGGCCGATGTTGATGAAATTATCGGCTTGGCGCCGTCTATTTCTATTGATCAAAAAGCTCTTTCGCATAATCCGCGCTCAACCGTCGGCACGCTCACTGATATTTATGATTATCTGCGCGTCCTCTATGCCCGAGTCGGCGAAGTTTTTTGCCCGCTTTGCGGCACAAAAATTGAAAAGCTCACCGTGGAAGAAATGGTGGATATTATTATTAATCGCGGCGAAGAATTAAAAGAAAAATACGTGACTATTCTGTCGCCGGTCGTCCGCGATCGCAAAGGCGAATATTATCAGCTTTTGTATAATTATTTGTCTCTCGGCTTCAGTGAATCGCGGATTGACGGTCAAATCCACTCTTTACGCGAACAAGTAAAACTAGCACCGAAGAAAAAGCATAATATTGAGATCATAATGGATAAAGTATTGCTGACTGACCAGACGCGCCTATTTGAAGCCGTGGAAAATTCTTTGGAATATAGTAAGGGTTTGGTGATCGCTAAATATGAGGGGGATGCTGAATTCCTTCTCTCCGCCAATTGGACCTGCCCGAACGATAATTTTTCTTTTCCGGAAGTGGAACCGCGTTTGTTTTCTTTTAATTCGCCGCATGGCGCCTGTCCGGAGTGTTCCGGACTCGGCCGCACGGATTTTTTCTCCGAAAAAAAATGCCCGGCTTGCGCCGGAAAACGTTTGCGTCCTGAAGCTTTGTCTGTCCGCATAAGCAACAAAAATATCGCCGAAGTGGCCGCTCTACCAATCAAGCGCGCTTTAGAATTCTTTAATCATTATTACGAGAAAATGACCAAGCGCCAGCGTGCCATTGCGGAAAACGTCGTCGTCCAAATCGTCAGCCGTTTAGAATTTTTACTTAAAGTCGGGCTTAATTATCTTTCCTTGGAACGCGAGGCGCATAGCTTGTCCGGCGGCGAAGCCCAACGTATTCGTCTATCTTCGCAAATCGGTTCCCATTTATCCCGCACCCTCTATGTACTAGACGAACCAACCATCGGCTTGCACGAACGCGATACCGACCGCTTGATAGACACCTTGAAGGCCCTGCGCGATAAGCATAATACCGTTATTATCGTAGAACATGACGAACGGACGATTTTAGAATCGGACTATCTGGTTGACCTCGGACCCTTGGCCGGCGTGCATGGCGGAGAAATTATGGCGATTGGGCCAACTAAAGATCTTCTTAATCAAGACAGAAACAAAACCGCCACAAAAAAATCTCTAACTTTGCAATATCTCAGCGGGCAATCAGAAATATCCCTACCAACGAAACGACGCGAACAAAATCATGGCGCTCTGAAAATCCGCGGCGCTTATGCCCATAATTTAAAAAACCTAAACGTAGAAATTCCGCTCGGCCGCCTTGTCGGCATCAGCGGCGTTTCCGGTTCGGGAAAATCTTCGCTATTGTATGATGTGATTTATAAAAATATAAGCCATATAAAAAATCGCCCGGGCCAGGCAAGATTAGAACAAGTCAAAGAAGTCAAAGGCGCGGAATATATTAATAAAGTCGTGGTCATTGATCAGTCGCCAATCGGCCGCACGCCGCGCTCTAACCCGGCGACCTATACCGGCATCTTCACGCCGATTCGCGATTTCTTTGCCTCTTTGCCCGAGTCGCGCGAACGCGGTTATTCTATCGGTCGTTTTTCCTTTAATCGTCCGGGCGGACGCTGTGAGGCCTGCGAAGGAGCGGGCGCGAACCTGATTGAGATGCATTTCCTACCGCCGGTGCTGGTTGAATGTGAAGTCTGTCGTGGCAAACGTTTTAATCGCGAAACTTTACAAGTTAAATATAAAAACAAAAACATCGCCGAAATTTTAGATCTAACGATTGACGAAGCAATTGAACATTTTATCGGTAATTATTTTATTACCGATAAATTAAAAGTTTTACAATCCGTCGGTCTCGGCTATCTAAAAATCGGTCAGAGCGCCACAACTTTGTCCGGCGGCGAAGCCCAGCGCATTAAAATCGCTAAAGAATTAACCCATACCTTAGGTCGGCGCACTTTGTATTTATTAGACGAGCCCACGACCGGATTACATTATCATGATATTGATATGCTGCTCGCCGTCCTGAATAAATTAGTAGAAAAAGGTAATTCCGTTTTAGTGATTGAACATAACATGCACATGCTTAAAGCCATGGATTATATTGTTGATCTCGGACCGGACGGCGGGGAAGAGGGCGGACGTTTAGTCGCGGCCGGAGCGCCGGAAGATATTGTCCGCGAACCAGAAAGCGCGACCGGGAAGTATTTGAAGGGGTATTTGGGGAAATAAAAAAAGGGACTCCAGTATATATCTTAATATACTGAAGCCCTAATATCTTTGCTAATTTTGCTTAGGTTTAAGCAACCGGGAGGCTCTGCTTCCTCTTGGCATCCCCATTTTAATATCAACGGGAGACAAATTACTCGGCATATATTTTATTTGTGGTGGCCGAGAAACTAAAAATAGTATTTAAATTGAGGATGAGTCCTCAGATGCCGTCTCTTGGACGACAATAAATTATTTTTTGCAATGTACAAGGTTTAAATTCGATGTTTATATAATATCACATAATAAAATAATTGTCAATAGCTGCGAATGATAAATCTGTGGATAACCAAGTAATATGGCTAAAATTAAATAAAAAACCGAGAAGTTTTAAGCTTTAATTGGTAAAGCGTAATAAAACTTACTCGGTTTGTCCCGTGTATCCGCGTCTATCTATCGGCTTCATAATCAATCAGTAATTATGCGCAATGATACACGGCGCTTTTTGGCCCCCGTTATGAAAGGCAAGGGCGGAAAAAATTAGATTATGCTAATTTTCCCTCGGCCACCTTCTCAAACATTTAAAAATACGGCTACCACTCATCTTATAAAATAAAGGATTATTTGTCAACCCTATGGCCTTAGCGCTTAATAAAACAAGAAATAAATTAAAAACCAAGATTAAAGACGTCCCAAAATCCCCCGGCGTTTATTTTTGGCTGGGTAAAAACGGTCGGATTCTTTATGTTGGCCGGGCGACGCGGCTTCACGATCGTTTAAATCAATATTTCCAAAAAAATATTGAAGCGCGCATCGCTGAAATGGTCGCTACGGCGACCGATATTAAATACGAAACAGCAGAAACCCTACTTGAAGCAATAATCTTAGAAGCGAAATACATTAAAAAATATTGGCCGAAATATAATATCGTTGACCGTGATGACCGTTCTTTTATTTATATTGTTATTCCGAAAACAAAATTTTCTAAACCGCTCCTCGTTCGCGGCACGGATTTAAAAAAATTTTCCGGCGCAAACGACGTTAAGAAGGGAACGATTGGCCAGGTAAAAAAATCCGGCCAAGCTAAAATTTTCGGCCCTTATCAATCTTTCCATTTAATCCAAACCGCCCTGCGCCTGATTCGCCGCGTTTTTCCTTATGGTAATTGCGCGCCGGCCGGCACAACCGGTAATCTTAACAGCCGAGCTTGCTTTGATTATCAGATCGGGCTCTGCCCGGGGGCCTGCGTTGGCGCGATTAGCGCCGCTGATTACCAGAAAAATATTAATAACATTATCCTCTTACTATCCGGAGAAAAAAAACGTCTGATTAATAAATTAAAAAAAGAAAACCCCGATAAAATAAAAGCGCTAAAACATTTACAAGATGTCGCGCTCTTGTCGCGCGATAGCGACTTGTCTGAAAACAAAATTAATCGCTTAGAGGGTTATGATATTTCACATCACGGCGGTAAAGAAAGCTATGGCTCTATGGTCGTTTTTGAAAACGGGGAAGCGGCGCATTCCGAATACCGTCTATTCAAAATCAAGGAAGCGCCGGCTGGCGACGACGAACGGGCGCTTGCGGAAGTATTATTGCGCCGTTTCAAACATCCGGAATGGGCGAGGCCGGATTTAATTTTAATTGACGGCGGCGCCCCACAAATCAATTTTCTAAACCGAATTTTTGATAAGCATAATATCAAAATCCCCTTAGTCGGTATCTCCAAATTCGGCGACGACCGGCTGGTTTTCACCGTGGAAACAAAAAAACCTCTACGCGAGTTAGCCGCTAATATCAAGCCAACTTTATTAAAAATCAGGGAAGAAGCCCATCGCTTCGCGAATTATGGACGGAAAAAACGAAAAATAATAAAATAAATTCTAAGAAAAACTTTAATTTTTTTTCATTCCCCTTGTTATATAATGAAGGGGATTTTTTAATTGTCAATTATGACTCCTAACGCTAGAGAACTACAACCTCAAAAACTGGAGATGGACTTAAAAATAACTCCGGAAAAATTCGGAACGATTTTTTCTTTTATTGATTTCGGTAATGTTAATCACTGGTTTGATAGAGATACCGGATTAAAAATAGACTTGAAAAAATTAAGTGATTTTTCTAAGGATTTTTTTAAATCGACTTGGATTTATTATGGCCTTGATCCTTTAAATAAAAAATCGAGTAATTTTATTAATTGGATGAAAATATTTTTTGGAAAAAATTACGTTTACTTTAAAAAAATTCAAAAAATAAAGCATTATCCCGATAATTCTATAATTACCAATAAATGTAATTTTGACGTAGAGATAGCGGTTGATGCTATTCGGTTAGCTAATAATTATGAAACTCTGTGCTTATTTTCCGGTGACGCTGATTTTTTGAGATTAATTAAATATTTAGAACAAGGCGAACAAAAAAAGATTATTTTAATTAAAGGTGGATTTATTCAAAAGGAACTGGCTCGAGCAGTGGATTTATTAATAGACGCCGAAGATATAAAGAGTTTAATTACCCATAAAAACAGCAAAACCTAGCCAAAGGCTAGATTTCGCGGGAAAGTTGCCCGTACCGCGGGCTCGGGTAGGTTAAAGCCTACGATATAATTATAGCAAAACAAAAAATAAAATCAATACCTTTACAGCCTCACCGTTTAGAAAATTATGGACGGAAAAAACGAAAAATGCTATAATTAATTCATAAAATAATAATTTAAAAACTATGAAAAAAATCCATGTTTTTCTAGTGACGCTCGGCGTCCTGGCGGTGAGCGCCATTGTCATCGTCGCCTTGGTGATGGCGAATCGCGTCAATAACCAGGATCGTTTCTCGGTTACCGGCTCCGGCACGATTTACGCTAAAGCCGATATTGCTAATTTACAGGTCGGTCTGAAAACTGATACTAAAAAAACCGCGGCCGAAGCCACTAAAGACGGATCAGATAAAATGAATGAAGTGATTAAAGCAATCATAGATTTAGGCGTTGAAGAAAAAGATATTAAAACCAGTGGCTATTCCTTGAATCCAGTTTATAACTGGACTAACGACCGCGGCCAGGAATTAATTGGTTATGAAGTGAGCCAAAACGTCTCTTTGAAAATTCGTGATTTAGAGAAGATCGGCGAAATAATCGCCAAGACAACGGAAAAAGGCGCTAATCAGATTGGCGGCATAAATTTTACGATTGACGATGAATACGAATTAAGAAACCAGGCGCGCGAATTGGCGATTGAAAAAGCCAAAGAAAAAGCCGGCTTAATTGCCGGACAATCCGGAATGAAACTTGGTAAAATAAAGAGCGTTTATGAAAATTATGATTCTCCTCAACCGGTTTATTATTCTAACGCGAAAATGGAGGCAGTTGGTATGGGCGGCAGCGATATGGCTATTACTTCTCCGGAAATTCAATCCGGCCAGAACGAAATTAAAGTTGAAGTTACTTTAGTTTATGAAGTAAAATAAATATTTAGTGATATAGCTTTAAAAGGCCGCTCTCATCTAAGGGGGCGGCTTTTGGAAATTTTTTGAAAAATACGCTATAATAGAATTATCACTGAATACCATTTTTACTCTATTTCCCATAATTAAACTATGAAAACTTTACTAAAAACTTGTTTTTTTATCTTATTTTTAACGCTTACCCCGCTCGGCCCAACCGCCGCCGCGGAAAATGTTGGTTTTGCTAATAATAATCTCTGGTTTTCCCGGACGGAAAATATTCTTGAAGGCGATAGCGTTAAAATTTATACTAATTTAGTGAACGATAGTTATGCTTTTTTCCGGGGAAATCTGACTTTTAACCGCAACGGTCAGGATTTAGGTGATCCAATTACTTTCTCGCTTGGAAAAGAAGAAAGCCGGCTATTCGCTTATACTTGGATTGCGGAAGAAGGGAACCATCAATTCGGCGCCAAGATATCCGAGGCCTATACGATTGATGATGACGGCGTTCAGAAAAGTGTAGCGGATAATGGTTTGGCGGTTATTGCTGCGGAAAATTTTTTTGTTGATGTTGATTCTGACGGCGACGGTTTAGGAAATGAAACCGAGGCCATTCAAGGAACAAATCCTAATAATCCCGATACTGACGGCGACGGTTATAATGACGGAGAAGATACGGCGCCGCTTGATTCTAAAATTTTTCCCGGGCCGGATACGGACGGCGACGGAATTTCTGATTTAGTTGATACGGATATTGATAATGACGGCTTATATAATTGGGAAGAGGAGGCGCTCGGAACTGATCCAAAAAATCGCGATAGCGACGGCGATGGCGTTAGTGATAAGGAAGATTTTTATCCGCTTGATTCGACGCGCTCGGAAAAAGAAATTCCTAAAGTGATTGAAGAACCAAAGCCTGAAATCAAAACCGAAATAAAAAAAGAAAGTGAGACAACGGGAGCGTTAGGAAAAATTACTACTTCAAGTGCTGACGAAAATACGACTGATGGGGAAGAAAAAATAACGATTATGGAAATACCTGAAGAATCCGCTATACCTAATGACTCTTTGGAAAATACGATAATCATGGAAACTAGGAATAATGAAAATTCTTTCAATCCGGCCGAATTACCTCGCCGTTCCTTCTTGGCCGCGACTTTTAGTGATCCGCTAACCGCGATTCCGGCGATTTTAGTTATTCTTGCCGCTTGTGGCGCCTTGATTTTCTTCGGCCTTTGGCTTAAAGCTAAGCGACGGATAAAATAATAACATTCCGGGCTCATCGAGCTACAATTAAAAAATATATAAAATAAATAGGGAATTAAAAATAAAAAATAAAGATAATAAAAAACCGCTTCTTTTAAAAAGCGGTTTTATTTCTCAGTATTTTGAACGCCGGGTTCACGGATAAAAGGCAAGATGAGCAAGCCTCGCAAAACCGAACTCTTTTTTAGGCCTAAATTTCAGCTGTATTAAATAACCGCTGCCAGGTTAACCCCGGTTTCAATCTCTTCGACCAGGCCCTGTAAAAACCCAGCGAACTCTTGAAAAGAGGGAACTATTCGACTCTCCGGAATCTCGGCGTCCTTGAATTCCTCAACCGTATTAACCCCGGATGCAATCCCGATAAATTTTATCGGGAAACCGCTATTTTTAACCGCGGCGTAATCATACTCTAGGGTATCCCCGAAGTAAAAAATATCTTCTATACTAACTTTTTCTCGGAATGACATTTTTATTAGAGGCCGGAAAACCCGTCCATCCGGTTTTATAAACTCATAAGAATCGGCAGTTTGAATATAGTTAAAAATATCTAAATCAAATCCGATTTTCTTAACTGTTTGATTAAGGCATTTACGTTTTCGACTAGTAATCAAGACTTTAATTACCTGACTATTTGGAATATAATCAATGGCTTTAACTAAAGAATTGTCAACCGATAAATTATTGTCCATTTCTCGGTTTAATACATCGAACTTCTTACGAAATTCCGAGTATTTACAACTACCATTTACCCCGCCGCCGCCGGCTTTATACATAATTTTTAATAATTCTTTAAGGCTCGCGCCATAATTTTGGCGAAGCGCATTATCAACTTCTTCTGAATCGGATTGCAGACCGGATAACATCAGGGCCATTTTTACTTTTTCAAAACCAAGTGTGGTACCGTCAACGACCGTTCCATCAAAATCAAACGCAAAAATTAGTTTTCCCATTTCTTAAAATTTTAAGGTTAATATAAAATATTTAATAATTTTAAAGTTCTTTTTTAAAACATCTTAAAAACATTTTAAGTTTTTACAACTCCTCCGCAAATCATTACACGGATCCAAAAACTTATAATATAAAGATGTTTTTTATATTTAACATTATTATCCGCAATTCGTCAAGAGATTACGACTCCGCACCGAAAATCGTTGGCATTCCAAAACCCTTGACATTACCTAAAAAACTGCTATTATATAAACATAATTAAAGATTACCGCAGACCGCAAGCTTTTCGGCGCTTTCGCCGAATATAAGTTCTTGCCGAGGTAAAAACGAAAAATCGCTGATTTTCAGCGCTATTTCGTCAATCCGGTCTGTGGCAACACGGATTTTTTGTTTAATAAAGAATAAAAATATGCCAAAAAATAAAGTCCAAAAAGGAGAGATTTCTCGCGACTTAAGCGAGAAAATTAAAAAATCAAAATCAATAATCTTTGCCGGCTTCAACGCGCTCGGTGTTAAAGATAACGAAAATTTGCGCGACCAGCTCCGGAAAGAAAACGGCGAATATTATGTCGCTAAAAAAACCTTAATGAATCTGGCTTTGAAAGAAAATAAAATTGATCTAAACGCCAGGGAATTTGCGGGTAAAGTCGCCGCCCTATTCGCCTATGAGGACGAAATCGCCCCGGCGAAAATCTTGGGTAACTTCCGCAAAGATAAGGAAAAGACGGAAAAAATTTCTTTCTTAGGCGGTATTCTGGACGGAAAACTTTTATCAAAAGAAGAGGCCGAAGCTTTGTCTAATCTGCCGAGTAAGCCGGAATTATATGCTAAGATTGTTGGCTCGCTTAATGCTCCGGTTTCCGGTTTTGTTAATGTCTTGGCCGGTAACTTTCGTAAATTAGTCTATGTCTTAAAAGCGATAGAAACTAAAAAAACTAATTAATTAATATATAAATTTAAGGCCTTCTTGGATATTTGTCCTTATTTAAGTAAAGACGGATTCAAAAAAGCCGAAATAAAACTATGGAAGAAGAAAAAAATGTTGTTGTCCCGGCTAAATTTGAAAAATTAGTCGGCGAAATCGAAAAAATGAGCGTTTTGGATTTAGCGGAACTCGTTAAAATCCTGGAAGAGAAATTCGGCGTAAGTGCCGCGGCTCCGGCCATGATGATGGCGGCGGGTGCGGGTGCAGCCGCTCCGGTGGAAGAGAAAGACAGCTTTGACGTGGAAATCACTGATGGCGGCGCCAGCAAGATTAATGTTATCAAAGCGGTGCGTGAGTTAACGGAAATGGGCTTAAAAGAAGCCAAAGATTTAGTTGACGGCGCCCCAAAGGTCTTGAAGGAAGGCGTAAAGAAAGCCGACGCGGAAGCTATGAAAAAGAAATTAGAAGAGGCCGGCGCGAAAGTGACCTTAAAATAATATTTGGAATAATCAGGAATAAATTAAGAATATATTAAAACGAATCTTTCCTTGCTAAATTTTTCCTTTTTAATCCATTAAATAACTCAAACAAAAAACCGCTATTAAGCGGTTTTTTGTTATATTAATAATCCAGCGATTTTAATTTATGGTTAAACCAATTAAATCCGTCTTATTCACCCCTTTATCCTTATTGATTAAGTTCTACTTTATACAACTTCTCCCCGCTTAGAAAATAAGCAAATTTTCCGGCCTCATCAATCGCGATATCACTCACCGTTTCTAAAGAATCAACTAAATACTGCGCTATCAAGCCGCCGTTGTTTTTTGAATCTTTATCATTAATCAAAACCACCAAGCGTTTGGAAGCGGCTTCAAAAACGTAAAGACGCTTGTTGCTGATGATTATCTTACCCGCCGATTCCATGGCCGGCGCAAACGACTCGACTTTATAGTCCTCCGCTTTACCGACATAAAATTTTTGAATCGCGCCGTCTTGATCAAGAATATAAATACTGCCGTCAATCGCCATATCCCGCGCCCGGCTCAAATCAACTTCTTCTTTAAACCACGGCGCTTTCACGCCATAAGTCGCGCCGCTCTTATTTGAACGATAAACCTGATTTTTATCTCGGACCAAGGAATAAAGATTGTCGTTAAAAATCTTAAAAGAAATAACATTTTCCGCCTTTAAATCATCCGGCACCTTCAAAATCTCACTCTTATTATCCTTTACATTTAAACGAATTATCTGATCCGTATCCCAATAATATAAATAATTATTATACAGCTGAGGCCGGTTTAAGTTCTTAGCGCCGGCGACCGCGATTTTTACTGGCGCGGTTTCGTCCGCGAGATTATATATAGAATCTCCACCCGCGCCATAGATTCGGCCGTCGGCAAAAACAAGATTATTAATTCCTAAACCGACTAAATCGCTCACCTCCGCCGCTGTCGCCCGGACAACCCGATTTATTTTTTCTTCCTGCTCTTTAAGTTTATCTTCTAAGCGACGATAAACTTCCCGCTGGGCTTCGGTCTTTTGAGGTAAGGTCGTTAATAAAGCGCTAGCGTCCGTTAAAACCGTTCCGGCACCAACTCGATCGTCATAAAGCAGATGAGCGTCTATCAAGCTTTCTTTTTCCTCGATCAAAACTATTAACTTATCAAATTCTTCCTTGGCCGCCTGGCGATTCTGCCTTATGCCGGTAAAGATTAAACTGACCGCAAAGACCAAAATTACCACGCCTAACCCAATGAACAAAGGTCGCCGGCTAACTTTTAGCTCACCGAAACGATTTTTAAACCCGGCTAAAACCCGATTTAAAACAGAAACGGATTTTTTAAAAATCATCGCCGAACGGCTAAGCAGGCCGCCATGAGAAAAAGATTTTTCTCCTTTAAAAAATACTTCTTCCTTAACCATAAAAGAATCGGATCGCGCTAAATTCAAATTATTTTTCAAGCTATTAACTTTACCGATATTTAGAGGCGGCGGCGGAACCGGGGTTTGGGTAGACGGCGCTTGCCGTTCCTGTTTTACTCGGGTTTCTTGAGTCGGAACAGCCGCGCGACGCTTTTGATTAAACTCTCTTATTTGCCTGAAAATCTTGGAAAAACTTATTAATCCGGCCGGGGAAAGCATCATTTCAGTCTTCTGCTCGGTTCGATTAAGCGAAGAAATCGAAGCGCCGACTGAACTTAGGTCGGCCTGTTCTTCCCGAGCTTCACGAACAGCCGATTTTATTTCTTGTTCAGCTAAACCGACCGTATTTTTAATAATAAGCCCTAAAAAAGGAACATAATTATTAATTTTCGCTAAGACATTCTTGATTTGTTCAGCCGCAGTAATCGGGGGCAACTTAGTAATAATATTTATCATCTCTTTACCGGATAAATATTCTGGCAAAGCTTCACTGGCAAAAACAAAATAAGATCCGGTCGGAATTTCGCCGCTCACGACCGAAGAAAATAGGGAAGGTGTTTTCGCTTCGGCCACGGAAGAAGTGCTTTTAGCCGTTGCGCTCTCAGCGGCATTGGTTTCCACATTAATCAACTCGTAATTTTCACCGCGCCGATAAATCAACAAGGCCTTATTCCGGCCAAAAGTGGAAAAATGTAATTTATTTTCGTAAATGACTCCTAAAGTAAGGTCGGTCGCCTCCGGATTGATTCTTATTTTTTCCGCAACTAAAAATTCATTCAATCCTTTGTTTATTTTAGCTAAAGAGGCCTCAAAAATATTCTCAATTTTCAAACCCTCAATCTTATCGCGCAAAAAAATCTTCTCATCATTATAGTAATATTCCTCCACGGCCGCGCTTAAAAAATCAAAGATTTTCCGACCTTCGGCCTTCTTCCCGCCGATCTGGGCTAAGATAAAAACCTTGCCGGCCAGGTTCTCTTTAACCGCATCCGGCTGAGCCACGAAAACATCGCTAAAATCACCGGATTTTCCAGCATTTAAAATAATTGAAGAAAGCTTATTATACATAAAAACATCAACCGTCTAAAACGATCTTTTAAGTTTGACTGTTTCTCTTTAATATTATAGTATAAATCCATAAATAAAGAAATATGCTTAGCGCCCTTTTCGGCTCTGCCGCCAAAGCCAAAATTCTTAATTTTTTCTTGTTAAATCCAGAAAAAACCGCTAATATAAGCGAATTATCTAAAATTTTAGCTTTAGGAGTGGCAATAGCCCGTCGGGAAACGGAAAATCTGGTAAAAATCGGCCTAATCAAGGAGGTTAAAGAAAAGATTGATTTAAAAGAAAAGTCAGGGAAAATAACCGGGAAAAACCGGCGTTTCCGGGCGACGGAGAATTTCATCCTTTACCCGGAAATCAAAGCCCTTTTAATTAAAGCTCGGATTTTACCAGTCCAAAAATTATTAGATAATCTAGGCCGTAATTGCCAATTAAAACTCCTGCTCCTAACCGGGGTATTTGTTAACCGCTCAGATGTGCCAATTGATCTCTTAATCGTCGGGACTTTACCGCGCCGGATTTTAACGCCTTTAATTAATGGACTGGAGAAAGATTTGGACCGGGAAATAAATTTTACGATCTTAACGGAAAAAGAATACAATTATCGCCGGGAAGTTATGGATATTTTCTTATACAATGTCTTGGAAGGGGAAAACCTAATTTTAATAAATAATTTAACCTAAAATTAAAAAATTTAAAATTTAATTTAAATAAATTTTTAAAAAATATGAAAAAATACTTAAGCCGAACTCTGAAAACCTTATGGTTTTTAATAAAATACGGTTTATTGACTCTCGCTGGTTTGGTGATTATTATCTTAATCATCCTTAGCGGCGCTTATCGCGATTTAAAAAACGCGGCCCAGGCCGGTTTAGCTGGTAAAGCGGAATTAAGCGCGGCCATTAACGTCGCTCAAGAAAAAAATTGGGCGGAGGCGGAAAATAGCGCGGCTAGAGCTAATGATCTTTTTAATACCGCTTTAAATGAACTGGAAAAAAGCCGGACTAACTTCGCGATCGCTAAAATCGCGCCGGTTCGCGCCCAAGTCAACGATCTAGAATATCTTTTAAAAACCACGGAGATTCTTAGCCGTTCAATGAAAAAGGCCGTTCCGATTATCAAGGGCTGGGACGATATCCTGGCTAACACGGCTAGTCATAAATTTTCCGACTTGCCGGCAGAAGAAAAGGGGCGTTTCTTACAAGCGGTCTATGAATCCGAGCCTGAGATTAACGGCTTAAAAGCAAATCTTGATTTGGCTGTTTTAAATTTAGATAAGATCCATAAGATCGGCGTCTTATGGCCGGTTTACAGTGAAATTTCCGATATCAAACAAGAATTAGAACAAGCGACGGTCTTAATGGATAAAGCCACGACTTTAGTAAAAATGATTCCGGCCTTAGCTGGCTATCCAAACTCCAGCCGCTTCTTGCTGGTCTTACAAAATAACGACGAACTTCGGCCGAGCGGCGGCTTTATCGGCGTTTATGGAATCCTAGAAAGTCGGAATGGAGAAATCGTCTATCTAAAGACCAATGATAGTTATCACTTGGACATGCCGGCGTCTTTAAATAATTGGGATTTAGAACCGCCTATGGCGATTAAAAAATATTTAGCCGTTGAAAAATGGTATCTGCGCGACGCGAACTGGTCGCCGGATTGGCCGACTTCCGCGCAACAGATAGAAAAAATATTCAATGGCGAGCTTCAAGCGGCCGGAGAAACGCCGGATAATTTTACCGGCATTATCGCGATTAATCCGGATCTAATCGCCGACTTACTCCGGCTCGTCGGACCGATTACGATTGACGATGAAACTTATACGCCAGATAATTTCCAACCGCTCTTACAGTATAATGTAGAAATCGCTTATAAAGAAAAAGAAATACGCTCTTGGGACCGGAAAGAAATCATTAATGAATTAGTCGGAGAAATCAAGGAGCGCCTTTTCGGCCTGCCGCTTGATGGCTTAGGCGAACTTTTAAAAATCGCTTCTGATAATATTGATTCAAAAAACCTCCAGATTTATTTTAAGAATAATGACTGGCAAAAATTGGCCGGCGATTTAGGCGCGGACGGACGGATCCGAGATTTTTCCGGCGATTATTTCTTAGTTGTTGACAGTAATCTCGGCGCCTTAAAAAGCGACGCTGTAATTAAAAAAGAATTCGCTTATACGATGACCGCAGAAAAGGAAGGGAATCCGAAAGCGGCGCTTAAGCTTACTTATAAACATGAAGGCGGCTTTGACTGGCGGACGACTCGCTACCGCACCTATACCCGCCTTTACGCGCCTTTAGGTAGCCGTTTACTGTCTTTAGAGGGTTTAGATGAGGTTAACGCCGACTTTAGCACGGAAGACGATTTAGCTTTAAATAAGACCGTTTTCGCTTTTTTCTGGAATATCGAACCGGGCACGACTGGCCAAATTACGATAAACTATCTTTTACCGGAAACAATTAAAACCCAGATTGCTAATGACGAGTATCGCCTCTTAGTTCAAAAGCAATCCGGTCAAAGAGTGGAAGCGCTCAATGTTTCTTTGGAAGGATTAAAACGGCGACCTTTGCAATGGACGACTAATCTGGAAACAGAAAAGGTCTTTTACGCGCAATAAATTAACGCGCCTTTAATCATAATTATGATCATCTTAATTCCGGTCCTAATCTTCCTCCTGGCTATTTTTTCCGCTTGGCCGGAAACAATGCTTTATGCTGTTGCTTTCTGTCTCCCGATTATTGATTGGAATTTTTCTTTCCAAGGATTTACTCTGCCTTTAGCCGACCTCGTCGCTTTGACGGCCTTGATCGCTTTTAGCGGGCGCTTGCTTTTTCAACGCCTGTTCAAAAACGCTATTTTAGTAAAAATAAATTGGCCACTCCTTAAGCCCTGGTTGGCCTTTTTAGCTATCGCCGCCTTAGCCGCGCTTTTATCGGCAAACCTGCTCGCCTCGCTCTGGTATGTAGTCCGTTGGCTCATTTTGCTTTACTTTACTTATATCTTCCTGCCTTATAACCTCCTAACGGACGGGAAGCGGCTTAAAAAAACAATTATTGCCCTAGCCATAAGTTCGCTGGTCGTTTTAGTAAGCGGATATCTCTCGCTTTACGGCCAGGATTGGCGCGACAGCTTTTTCCGAATAAAATCTTTATCCTTCTTCGGGGTTTATCCTTTCGGCGAGAACCATAATCTGACCGCTGAATTTTTAAATGTCGGCGCATTTATGCTCCTGGCCTGGCGGGAATTTTTAAAAGACCCACGAGCGCGCCGCTGGTGTGAGGTCGGATTTATTTTTTCTGCCTTAGCAATCGTCCTAACTTTTTCCCGGGCCGGTTGGATAACTTTATTTCTACAACTGGCGATTTATGCCTGGTATAAATTAAAAGGCCGCCAACGTTTAACCGGCGCCTTTATCGCTATTGGCTTGCTTTTAATAATGTCGCCGTTCTTATGGAAAATGTTTGAGCTACAAAAAAATAATGTGAGTTCAACAGAAAATCGACTCTTGCTGGCGGAAATTTCTTGGCAGGCCTTCCGGGAAAAACCTTATCTTGGCTATGGCCCGGGCGAATTTATAAATTTAGTTGATAAAAATCTGCGTTTCCGCGCGAAATATGGCGCGCCGCTTGATTCGCATGGCATGTTCCAAAAAGTTCTAGCCGAAACTGGATTATTCGGTCTAGCCGCTTGGATTTTTATCTTGATAATCCTAATAATTAAAGCTGGACGCGCTCTGCGTCTTTATTATCGCGATTATCCTTGGATACTGCCTTTAATCTTGGCGGCCGGCGGCGGTTTATTTTTCCAAATTTTCAATACTTCTTACTATAAAGGCAAAGTTTGGCTGCCGGTTGCTTTATCGCTGGCGGCGATTCGCTTACTGGACGCGAAAATTGAGAAAGCAAAGCAAAACTCAGAAATCGCCAAATAAATTATTTATGGCCGAAGAAAAAAATAAAAATCTGTCTCGCTCCCTACCGACAGGCATGGAGGGCGAACAGAAAATAAAAGTCTGCCATATCTTACCGACCCTGAACCGGGGCGGGGCGGAACGGGTAGTCGCGGATTTAATCCTTAATCTTAATCGCGAGCGTTTTGCGCCATCTTTAATTTTATTCCAAAGCGGCGGCGCCTGGCTGGCGGAAATAACGGCGGAAAATATTCCGGTAACAATTTTAAAAAAACGAGGAAAATTTGACCCGCTTAATTTTTGGCAAATTTATCGCGCTTTAAAAAAAATCCGGCCACAGATCGTTCATACACATCTTGGCGGCGATCTTTATGGCCGCTTAGCCGCGAAATTTTTAGGCGTCCCGGTTATTATTTCCACGGAACATAACATTAATAATGACGAAAGCCGGATCCAAAATATTTTGAAAAAAATCAGCAACCGGACTGCCAACCGAGTTATTGCGGTTTCCGAAGCGGTAAAAAAAGATTTGATAGCTAGATATGACTATCCGGCGGAAAAAGTTTCTGTAATTATGAACGGTTTGGATATAGAAAAATTCCGGCCGTATTTGAAAAACATCGGGGAAGGCAACACCGACTTAAGTTCCAAGATGCCGGTTTTCGGCACGCTCGGCCGCTTAAATCCGCAAAAAGGGCATTTTATCCTGATTGAAGCCTGGAAAAAATTAAAAAATGACGCGGTCTGTTTGATTTCCGGCAGCGGCCCCTTGGCCGGCGCCTTAGAAGAAAAAATAAAGCGGGAAGGGTTAGAAAAAAAAGTAAAATTAATCGGTCCGACATCTAATCCCGGTGCCTTTCTTAATTCTTTAGACGCCTTTATTTTTTCTTCGCTCTGGGAAGGGCTAGGCATTGTTTTACTGGAAGCCGGTTTAGTCGGCCTCCCGATTATCGCATCTGACATTGACGGTATCCGAGAAATAATCAATTCCGAAACCGGCTGGCCGATTCCGGCCGGACGACCGGAAAAATTAGCCGAACAGATTGATTGGCTGATTTCTAATTTAGATAATCCGATAGTCAAAGAAAAAACCGAGCGCCTGCGCCGCCGGATAATTTCCGACTTTGATATTAAAAAAATCACGACGGAATATCAAGAACTTTATTTAGATTTATTTAATAACGAAAATAAATAGGGGAAGCGAGGGATTATGTTTTTCCCGCTAGTTTTTTTCTGTGGCAAAATTCATCCGTCATTTGCCTCCGCCAGCCGGCGGAGGACGGAGATGGACAAATTTTGCTTTACGAAAAAAACAATCGCTCCTTAAAACATAATCCCTCGCTCCTATAAAAATATCTACTCTAACCACTTTCTTGATAATCAAAATTCTATGAAAATATTACAAGTAAATAAATTCCATTACCCACGCGGCGGCGCTGATAAATATTTTTTATGGCTTAGTCAGGCCCTGCGTGAAGCCGGCCATGAAGTCGCAGTTTTTTCTATGGCGCATCCGAAAAACTTGCCGACACCCTGGAGCCGATATTTTGTTTCCCGGATAAGCTTTAACGAGGGCGACTTAAAAGATAAACTAAAAGCACCGGGCCGGATTTTTTATAGCTTTTCGGTCCGGAAAAATTTTTCCCGTCTGCTTAAAGATTTTAAGCCGGATATTATCCATATCCATAATATTTATCATCATCTTTCGCCCTCGCTTCTAGATGCGGCGCGACAATGTAAAATTCCAGTAATAATGCATCTCCATGATTATCATTTAATATCACCGGATTATAACTTGAAAGAAATAACCGCTTTTGAAAAATTAAAAAAACCCTATCAATATCTCGGCGGCCGCGTAATTAAAAATTCGCGTGCGGCCACGGCTTTAGCGGTTTTAGAACATTATTTCCATCAATCAATTCTGAAAATTTATCGTCGAAATACTAATCTTTTTATCGCTCCGAGCCATTTTATTAAAGAAATAATGCTTAAGGCCGGCTGGCCGGAAAAAAGAATCGAAATTGTTTATAATCCTTATAGTCCGGATTTGGCCGAATTAAACACATTAAACAACAACGGAGATTCGCTGGCCACCGAAGAAGGCGCACCAAAAGAATCCTATCTTATTTCCTATGGCCGTTTATCCGCGGAAAAGGGAATCGCGATTTTAATCAAAGCCGCGGCCTTAAGCAATAAAAAAGTTAAAATCGTAGGCAACGGGCCAGAAGAAGATAAGCTAAAAAAATTAGCTCTTGAATTAAAAGCGCCAATAGAATTTCTTGGTTTTAAAGAGACGGATGAACTTCGCCCTTTAATTGAAAAGGCCGAAGCGGTTGTGGTTCCTTCAGTTTGCGCCGAGAATATGTCTTTATCTTTACTGGAAGCGCTCAGTTTAGGAAAACCGGTAATAGCCGCTAAAATCGGCGGCATTCCGGAAGCGATCAAAGACGGGGAAAACGGCTTATTATTTACGGCCGGCGACGCCGCTGATTTAGCGGAAAAAATTAAACATTTGGACAAACTTGACCTTATCGCGTTTAGCCAAAATGCTCGTGCCAGTGCCGCGCACTTTACGCCGGAAAAAAATCTTAACTCCATCCTGGAAATTTATCAAAAAATATTAAATTCAAAAAACGCTTAAAAACAAAAACGCCTCTCCGAAATGGAGAGGGTTCTTGGTCCCTTCCGGGAACCACTGCTTGATAATCTTAATTATATTATAAGGAAAGCTTAGAAAATAATCAAGAGGCGGGAGGCAACGGACTTGAACCGTATTCCTTATCAGGGAACCAATTGATTATCAAGCAATGACGCCTCCTCGACGCTTTACCTCCCGTAATTATAACATAGCAAATTGAGGATGAATAAAAATTAAACTTTTTTTAAAGAAAAATTTAATCTTAAAAACAAAAACGCCTCTCCAAAATGGAGAGACGTTTTTTATCCGAACCGCAGTCCGGACTTATTTATTATGGCATCGAGCCGAAAGCTGCGACACCGCTAAAAATTAATCTGTACTGATAATTAATCCGTAATCGTAAAATCAATACTATAAGTCAATAAGGACTGGCCACCGTCAACCTTAATATCCGTCCGGCCGCCATCTAATTCCGGAATCGTTAATTCCGCCGTAAAGCGTCCGTAGCTATCCGCAGTTATAACCGTATTCTTCTGGCCGCCGAAAAGGATATGTAAATCCTCGCCCGGGAAAAATCCGGTACCGCTTAGGACAACCTTGGCTCCGGCCGCGCCTAAATTATGGTCTAAACCTAAAGATAATTTTTCCGGCGCGTAAGGATTAGCTTCTTCCGTTGATTCATAAGACGCTAATTTCTGTAAATTTTCATCCAACACTAAAATATTAGTATTGTTGAAAATCACGACTTTATCACCGCCGGCATTAACCACAGACAAACCCATGGCCCAACCGTGCGCGCCGCCGACCTCAGTCGTCTGCTCATATCCAACTTCCTCCATCGTATTTTTATTGAGTTTAACCACGCCTAAGCCATTAGAAAAATAAATATAATCATTATAGCCAGAAGCGGACACGTCATAGCCGTTATAATCCGCGTGCTGGAAATAGCCTAAAAGCTTGCCGTCCAAATTGAATTTCTTGGCGTAATAATCATCAACTACATAAACATTCTTAGTCGCGTCTTGATAAGCCCGGCGATTACCGGCTTCTTTATAATTAAGTGCAATCTTGGCTTTTCCCGTCCGAGTCGTACGATCATAAATAATTAAATAATCACCCTGAACATTAAGGATATGCTGGCCATTGCCGCCGCTCACATTATAAGGATTCTCCTTATTAGTAAATTTATGCTCGTCAATAACCTGCAAATCCTGGTTCCAGATTTTAACGCCCTTGTCGCTTAAAGTAACTAAATTATTTTCAAACTTATTTAAGCGCGTATACCATTCCCAATAATTATTCTTTTGGTCGCTGATATATTTTAAATCATCGCCGACCACTTCGTATTTATAAAAGGAAAACCCGCTCGTTGCAAAAACGAAAAGCCGGCCGTTTTCCACTGAGAATTTCATGTCATAAAACTTCCCGTAATCGTTAAAACGGGGAAGAAAAGGACGAACCTTGCCAATCAGTTTTAATTCGCCGTCTTCTAATTTTAGGACCTCTAAACTATCGGTATTGGCGGAACCGACATAGACCTGGTTATTGTAGCTAACCGCGTCACCGGAATAATAGGTTTTGGTCTTACTTTCGCTTCCTTTAACAAAGCCGAAGACGATTAAAAGAGCCGCTAAACCTAAAAAAATCGCTTTTTTCATATTTTTTAGTAAAATTTATGTAAATTATTTTAATAATTAATTATCTCTATTATTTAAGAAATCTATAAAACTTTATAAAATTCTAAGAAAAATACTTATAAAATCGACAGAAAACAAAAATTTCACAAATTCCCAATATTATATCTTATTTAATAAATTTTGTCAAGACCCAGACGTAAACCCGAATCAGCCCCTAAAACGACCCTTATTAAAGAAACAAGGGCTATCCCCAACCAGCTATTGACAAATAAAAATATTTATATTAGAATATGAGGATAATAAATTTAGGGGTTACAACCGAATACTCTCTTAAACATAAATTTTTAGAGATAATATTCAGCGATAATCCCGTATAAAAAATAACAAAAGCTAACAATATGGACAATAATATGGAATTTTCTGATTTTTTAAAATTAATCAAGACCAAAAGCGGAACGATTTTTACCTTGGTTTTCATCACGGTAATCCTGACCATCGCGCTTTCCTTGCTTAATCCTTTGAAATACGGAGCGACTTCCGGAGTTTTAGTCGTACAGAATACGGCCGGCAGCGATCCTTACACGGTTTCTAAATCCAACGAATATTTAGGCAACCTGTTTTCCCGCGTTGTTTATTCCGCGTCTTTTTATGATTTTGTTTTAAACTCACCTTACAACATTGATAAAAACTATTTTACCGGCACTTATAACCAACAGCTTAAGGCCTGGGAAAAAACCGTTAAAACCAAAACTTTTGGCGATACTGGTATTATTGAAATCAATGTTTACCACCAGAATCCTTATCAGGCCCAGCAAATTTCTTTAGCGATTAACGAAGTTTTGATTAACAATAACGCTTATTATCAGGGAAGCGGGCAGGCAATTAAGGTTAACGTGATTGACCAGCCCTTGGTTTCTACTTATCCGGTCAAACCGAATCTGCCGCGCAATATCGCGCTCGGATTCATCGGCGGCTTATTCTTATCTTTAGTTTATATCTATATTTTTCCGGAAGAACGTCATGATTTGAAATTATGGACGACCAGAAAAAAAAGAAAGGTTAAGGCCTTAGGCAAAGCTGTAAAAATTGAAGATTATCAGCCGGAAAAAAACCCAACCGAAGAAACTGGGATAGAAGAAACGCCGGCCGAGCAAAATGAGATGGACTTACCGAGCGAAGAAGAAAGACCGAGCGGGGATATGGATAATATTTTGAAATTTTAAAGTAATTTTTAAATTAACATATTTTAGAAATTAAACCGGATCCAGTTGGGTTTGGTGCTAGTTTAGTCATTTAATAATTTAATAACATAAATACTGATATCATGAAAAGAATTATAGTAATTGTAGTAATTATTGCGGCTTTAATAAGTGCCGCTGAAGCCCAGGCCCGGTATAACCGGATGAACCTTGAGGCATCCTATAACCGTCATTCATTTACCAATCCCGATTTCGGGAAAGAAGATATGATGGTTGTTTCCGGGGAGTGGCTCCCGAGTTTTACCAAGCCCAACGGAATTTGGGGGGTAATTGATAGTGATTTAGACCGTTTTGCGGTTGGAGTCTATTATTCAAGCACGATTGAATCGTGGCGGAATATGAGAATTTCAATCGATACGGCTAAAACACGATCCGATTTTCTAGCTATGGACTTCGGTCTGGCTGGATTGGTTAATATAACCGAATTTCCGGCAATCGGCGATTTAACGATTTTAGTTAAAACCGGCCCGAGTTTATACTTAGATACAGCTTGGAATAAGGTTCTGTACAAAAATTTTCACCAGGTTTATATTGATTCGGTTTTAGACCGAACTGAATATCTTGGTGAAGAAATCAGGGATTATTCCGCGAGCGAACGTAATCTAGCTTGGGATTTTTCCCTAAAAGCCACGCGTTTCAATCGTGAATCCTTATGGGCTTTCCGTAATTCGCTTGAAGTTAATTATTCAACGGTTTTAAAATCCATTGTTAATAATTATACTGATAGCGTACTGATTGGCAGTTCCGAAAACCAAAATTCATTTTTCTCCATTATCGGCGAAAGCAACATTGGAGATTTTAATTTTTCCGATCGTTGCGGTTTTGACCCCAGGATTAAACTCGGTTATGCTAAAAGAGGATATTTTGGTTCTGCGAATTCGGGACGGATAATCATCGGAGCCAGTATTTCCTTAGTGCCACGCTTAGATAGAAAAAGCGACATCTTAAATGACGCTTTTAAACTAAGCTATGAATGTGAATGGCATAGCGGTCCAAGTGGCTTATCTGGAGGTATTGTTAACTTGAAAGTTAACTTGCTTTCGATAGCACGATTATTCTAATACTACCTCAGGAAACTCCCGAAACCGAAGAAGCAATCCGGCTCCGCGGAGCAAAAATATATTAAAAAGCGCTGTATCTTTAAAGATCAGCGCTCTTTTATTTATCTTTTCCCGGTCTTTTCCGGCGACTTCTTGCCAGCCACCGAATAATTTTCTTGCGTAACGCGATAATCATTATCATCACGATAGTAAAGGTTGTCATAGCCCCGGCCAATGAATTAACGAGGTCTTCAGGACATAGCAGCCCAAATCCTCATTCAAAGTTCCGCCGGCCATATTAGCTAAACTACTATCCGGATTATGAAAGTCCCCGCCATAACGGATGAACAAGAATTGTCCCCGGTCAGTATCCAGCCAATAGGGTAGGTTATCCATTGCCAAATAATACCAAGATTGGTTATAAAAATTCAATAATTCTATCCAGTCATAACTGAATACTATCTGTTGGCTATTATGATCTAAGCTATCACCGAAAACCACATAGGGGATCGGGCGGGTTAAACAATATGCGGCATTAAAGAATAAAGTATCAAGCCCGATTCGGAACCTGGCGGTATCGGAATTATCTCCCCATAAACCAGGCAACCAAACCGTTACCGGCGAATACTCAACCGCATAAATAACGGACGAAGTTGAATCTTTAAAAGTTCTCCCACCGTTCGTCGCCATCACGCCAATCGGATAAACTCCGACCGCAGATAGGGAAGTCGTGAAATCATCTGCCAAAAAAGTCTGGCCAGCAATCCGAACAGCATAAGAATCAACGGCGTACATATTCACGTCAACACTAACCCGAAACGGAACGTTAGTATAAACCGTATCAATCCTTTGGCCGTTTATTAAAACGGAAAGGACGAGATCATTGTTAATGAAAGTTAGAGCGGTGTCGTTGTCTAAAAACACTTGTTCTTCCTTCCATTTTTCTTCTAATTCGCATCCGGATACCAACCAGGCAATTAATAATCCTATAGCCGCGGCTACTATAACCAGGGCTAATTTTTTCAATTTTTTATCCATTATAATCAATATTAATTATTAACTTTTTAAAAAACTAAGAAATTTATTTTCATTTCATCTTAATACAAATAAAAAGATTTGTAAATAGTTAATTTTCCTATTTTTTATTTAAATAATAAACCATATAACCATCTCAGAAACTTTTTCTTTAATATTAGCCATATTATAACAAAGACCAACCCTTGACAAAAATCGAAAAAAAGTATACAATATCTTGAATCGTATCTTTACTTTTTTTCGATAAAAATACGATTCTAAAGGGCTAAAAAGCCCCTAAAAATGTCATTTAAAAATTTAATAACATAAACACTGATTAAAATGGAAAAGATGAAACAAATATTATTTTGGGCGGCAATCGTCCTATTGTTTGCGGCTTGCCGCGAAGACGGGGCGGCTTATACCCCCGAAGAAATAAACCCGAAGCCAATACCGGAAGTAATTCCGGAAATACCCTGGACTTGGGAAAAGCCAGAGGACTTACAGGCACTTTGCGTCTACCTTGGATTTGAACAAGATCCAAGCGGCGTGACGCAGGAAGAAATTGAAAAAATATGGCACAATACCGGACGAATTATGATCCCGTATATCGGCTATAAAAGAAACGGTTACGGGGATTTAATTAACGGCGGTATCGTTAAAATGTTAAAATGTTCAGAAAAACCGAGTGGCGCAGAGGTCGACCGTCTGATTGATTCTTTGCAAAGCAATCCGAATTATTGCAATTTTTCTGAGTTAAAAAATAGCCTCGATTATTTCCTCTATAAAGGTCGCGCCGTCTGCGTGGACATACATGAGTTTGTCGGGTATATCCAATATACCTATAAAACTGAGGAGGAAAAGGATGAGTCGCTATTTAGCGACGGAGAAAAACAAATCCTACTCAAAGAATTCGAACTACAAATAGCCGGATTCTTAATGGATGAATATTCTGACCAGGTTAAGGCGGGAAATATTTCGCTTGAAATATTGAATGAGCCAAAAGCGGATAGTTGGGAAAATATTCAGCTCTATGTCGCCAAAGCAATTCATAAGCAATTTCCAGATCTTTGGCTCGGCATCCGTCCGAACCAGTCCTACTCAGTTGATTGTTTAAGAAATACTTGGTTTGAACCGAACGATTACGCCGGTATGAAAACCGTAGTTTTCTTAAACTTCTGGTTTATGGAAAGGCCAGATTTAGGCGCTTCGCCGGTTGATTTCACGATCCAATATGAAACTTTTGAAAAGTATCGTAACGGCGAAAACGTGGAATTCAATATTTTTGGCGACTGGGCTATCGGGCACTATTCTAATAAAGAATACGAAATAAGTCCGGACACGCTCGGAGTGGAATTTAAAATGACCGCCGACTGGGCTGAAGATAACAATACTAAAGTTTTCTTTGCCGAACTCGGCTGTATCCGCTACGCGGACCCAGAAGGGCAGTACTTCTTATATTGTCTAAGATATGGACAAGAATACGGAATTGGGATCGCGCTATTTGAAGTTGGCGCCAAGTACTTCTTTCAATACGACGGCGATGTGCCGTTTTATCTGAATGATAAAAACTGGGCCGGATTCAAGTATTTGCAGATGGATCCCGGAGAGATTGCTTTCGAAGAGCCGCTTTGGTAAAAGGGCTTATTGACGAAATTGATGAAATTAATAAAAACACAGAAAATAATGAAACAGAAAAAAACCCGAGGCCTTCGCGGCCTCATCGGGCTAAACGCCCTAGTATTAATGGCTATAATTATAGCCACCGGCTGTCGCGAGGCACCGGACGATTATAACGGAACCGGCCCTAAGGACTGGTCCGTGGCTATCAAAGGCCCGTCGGGGGTAGTATATCTCGGAGATTCAATTGAACTCCGCGCTATCTTAAGCGGCTTAAGCGGCAACGACTCCGCACAAGCTATATTCAATTGGTCTATAAAGACCCCGAGCGGCAACATCCTTGTATATGATGGTCCGATTGCTAAAGTAAAAACGGCACAAATCGGAAATTATAACGCCGAGCTTACTGCCAGCGCGTTAGGAAAATCCGAAACCGCGACTTTAAAAATCACCGCCAACCGCCGGGGAGTAATAGTGTCTATTGCCCAAAAGGGCGGGGAATACCAATCCGGCGATGAATTAGAGTTTGACTCATTAGAGATAAACTTTAAAATCACTGCCGCGCCTGGCGATTCCTTGGGAAGATTTTCCCTGGACTTCGGAGACAATAGTGTTCTTGATACAATTATCGAAGAGTCCTCACAAGTGATATTATCTCATTGTTATTCGGATTATGGTGAATATTTAATATTATTCACTAATTCAGAGGTAGTAGTTAAAACTATCACTATCAAAGACCCGGATAATCCTGATGGAAAAGATCCTGACGATGAGGATCCGGACGGCGATGTTAATATTAAATACGATGTAGATCTGGCTGATTACAAAGCGTTAAAGGTAAAAACTACTTATCCTGACGCTATGTTCGGAAAAATTGACAGTGCTGAAAGTAAGTTTTGGCTATTGATTTCAGTAGCCGCGACCGAAAGGACGATTGGACCAGATACAAAAATATCCTTGAAAGGAAACTGGGACGGGACAAGCTACACAGCTTGGACTACTTATTTGACCAGTACCGGCAAAGACCTGGTTGTCACCTCAAAAAAAGGGAAATATATAAAGTTGGAAATTTCCGACTTTACTTATAACTTTAAATACCGAGGAAATGTCCTGTTGGGCGATGTGAGTAACTACATCAATGCCCAAAACCTTGCACCCTACTATGGCGAGGATTTGGATATCGGCGACACCGGCACACTTCGGGTCGAAATCGATTACGAAATAGGCGTAGGATCATTTATCCTGCCGCCGAAATCAACGAATTAAACAAAAAAACAAAAGGCCTCCTTTAACAAGAGGCCTTTTTTATTTTCCATGCCGAACGGAAAACCCTGTGTAAATGAAAAAGGCTTTCTCGAAAGAAAGCCCTTTTTTTATTTTTTAAGAGGTTTATTCCTCTTTTTTAAACACCCAGGGGAACGCTTTGCTAAGCTCAGCAATTTCTGCATTAGTTGCCGGTCTTACATTATTACCACTACTTTTCAATAATGATATATGTAAAACAATAGCGTTAGTACTATCATTTACTTGATCCCAACCGCTAATATCCATTAACTCCGAATCAAATCCGGGTTTAAGAACTGCCCAACGACTACCGTTGTATAAGAAAGAATTATCCATGATATTAATTCCTCCATACATGGTATTATTTAACATATCAACGGATACGTCGTTGTCTGTGCCCGCGTCAGGGTCAACAGTGGCCCTAATAAATCTGGCTGTACTGGTAACTCCTATATAATTAACATATATAGAGTCAAGAGTTTGGCCAATTTTACCATCACTGGAAACTTCTATGAACGGTAACACCGAATTATAATTATAGGGTAAGAATTGCCCGTTATAAGCGGTGTACCCAATGCTTCCGTTGGCATAATAATTACCCATACCTTCTGAAGTAATTTCTAGCCATCCTTCCCAAGTATCAGGAAGGGAAGCGTTCCTAACGGTAAAAGTATTAATAACGGAAGCGCCGTCAGCTGAAGTAATAGTACTCGGCTCATAATTCCCGTTAAGCAAATTAAAGGTTACTCTAATATACCCAGCAACTGGACTATATGCCGCCGTGGTATTTGAATAAATCGCCCAAGTGTTGTTCCCCCTAATTCCTTGAACATTATAAGAATGCGAATTTGTCCAAGATGCTCTGGCGGGCACGTCTACAATATACTGATATACTCCCGCTCCAAGATTACTTGAACCTATAAATACCAAATTCGTTGGAACCGGTATATATGGCTCAAAATCTATTGGATAGCAAAACAAATTAAAGGTGTCCGCCAATATCCAATCGGCGGAGTCCGCGCTTATAATCAACTGCATCGGTCCGGAGCTTTGTTCCACATAATAAATTATCTGCACAACGCTGTCGCGTGGATCTGCATCACGTTCCTCATCAAGCCCAAATTGGAATACAAAATTTTCATAAGCACTATCAACATCTTGGATAACGAATCGTTCTGATGTTTGGCTTGTCAAAGTATCTCCGTCCTGAAGATAATTCAAAGCGGCAATACTTTTTAACCTGTCGCTATGGCTATCTCTCCCGGACCAAAGGATTTGAAAGTTTCCCTTCTTAATCTTTTTCCCCGCCAGATACGAAGCCCCATACTCACTCCGCTCAAAAATACTGGCGTCTTCCTTACAGGCCGAAGCCAAAACAATCACTAGGCCGAGAACGGCCCAAATAAATAATTTAAACTTTTTCATGTCATATCAATTTTAATTAAACAATAATTCTATTTATTTTGGGCATTCCCGCACGGCTAAAGCCAGGCGTTCCTGCTATATTAAGTTTTAAATGTGCAATTTTCACTGACTCTTAATTTTATACTAAATTACAATATTTGTCAAGGGTCGGGAAGGGGATATTAGAGATAATACTGTAGAAAAATTAAAAAATATGGGCATTTTAGTGAATAGCTTTAAATATTCCTTAATATTAGCTAAATTATTATTAAGCCCTAGACCTTGACAAAAATAGGGAATCTGTTATAATTTAGAGTTAAATTTCTTTAACAATTACACCGGAATTATTAATAAAAACCAAATATGGAGGATCTTGAAAATGAAAATTCTTTTTTTTCTTGCCTTGTTCGCCGCAATCGGCTTGAGCTCTAAGGCCCAAGACCTGGATGTCTTCCAGGCAAATTTGGCATGGCAATACCATGCGAACCACTACGACGCAAATAATCTCGGCAATGGCTGGCAAGTTCGGCCGGAGCTGAAGTATTATTTCACGGGAATTTCCTATGGCCAATCATTCGTGCCGAGTAAGTCATCCTTGACTTATCAGCATGAATTGTTAATCGGCGCTTACTTTCGCCCCACTTGGGGAACAGAATGGAAACGGGATAGTGTTCAGCAGTACCCCTTAATAATTGAGGGGCGGCCGCAGAACGCTAACGCGAAAGAATTCAGCTTTGGTTTAAGTTTTTTATACATTCCTAACCCAGCTGTTTTCATAACCCTGGAAGGCGGAATGAGTATAAAAAGTTTAGGAATAAAAACTGGCGTGCATGATTCAGTGCCGGTTTATCCCTACTACCAAAGTTTGCCTCTGAAGCTGGAATTTTTGTATTCTGAAGATGCTTTCTTATTCTTTAACCGAATAAGATTTTCTTTAGAAACCAATAATTCCTTCAACGAATACCGCGCCATTACTATCGACGGCGAAAAATTTGTTGACACCGCGCTTGTCGGGAAAGAACGCTTCTTTGCCGCCGGACTAGATTTTACAGTCTGGGCGCCTCAGGTTGGGGAAACTTTAATTGATTTCTCGCTAGTGAACCGCTACCTATGGTATCGGGGAGCTGATTATTTCGGACTGAATATAAGCGAAAAAATCTGGGATTATCAAGCTGGAATCGGAATCAATCTGCGCCGTTATGGGAAATTAAAAAATTTTCTAGGAACGGAATTATTGTTAGGCCGACAGGGTCTAACTATTGGCCTTAAAGCAAACCTTTCGGCCTTATTGAAGTATTAATAATAACAAAAAAAATTAAAAAATGGTAAACTGGGAAAAAATAAGAAACACGGCAGTCTGGATACTGGCCGTGTTAATGATTATTTTAATCGGCATGGGCTGTTATGAATGCGGCCGGAGTGGAAAGATTGAAAAAAACCTTTCCGGATTAAAAATTAAAATAATTGCGGATTCATCGAGAATTGCGCTTGAGTTATACGGAAATGATTCTATTGTTGGCTTAAAAACCCGTGTAGATAAAGTTGAACAACTTAGCGCTAATAATGAAGATTCAATCTTTATAGTCAAAAAAAGCGTGGCTCAGGCAAACAAACAATCTACAGAGGCTAAGTATGTAGCGGATGAAGCAAAAATAATCGCCGCCACCGCCAAAAGCCAAGCAGCTAAAGCTAACCGTCGAGCAACTGCTTTAGAGAAAAAACAGGCTAAGACCGAAAAAGAACTGGCGGCCGTTAAAGATTCTTTGAATCGTTTAACTGAAAAACAGCGATCTGAGGCTCTGGATTTTCTTAAAAGCCAAGCCGCGATAGCTCCGCCTCCACCGCCTGCTCCGGAACCGGAAGCCAACGCTTCGCCGGTCGGAGTAAAAAACGGGCAATGGGGGCACCCGAGCAACCACCCGCTTAAAAGCGCAAATGTTGCCGATGAACCCGTGGCTGATGTTGCGGACGGGGGGAGTGTAAAAAAACACTGGCGTTATCGCTAAAAATGCCTAAATAAGCAAAAATGCTTATTTAAGCCAAAAAAGGTATCATGACTTAATCAGATACCTTTTTTTATTTTCTCCTGTCAAGACCCTTGACAAAATCTGTATTTATGTTAAAATTAAGGGATTTTTATAAGTATAAGAATCGCCGGAGAATCTATGATTCATTCGGCTAAAAATAGTATATTAACAAATTATAAATACATAAATTCAGAAACGATGAAAAAGATGAAAAATTTTTTGATAATAATCGCCGTCGTTGCAGCAACAATGGTGATAAGTTCGGATGCCTTCGGGCAGGGAATGGTTAAGAACTTAACTAAACAGGCCGTAGTAATAAAAGACATACGGCTGAGGACCGATTTGCATTTAAGAATCGGGGAGACAGCCTGGATTAGTGCTGACCCCGGAGTTAATTTAAATGTACCTGTTTTTACTACAAAAGCTATAGTAAAAGATAAATTTGGGAAAGATAGTATTATAATAGATACAACTATCATTACCATGAACTTTGCGGGGAAGGGCAGTATATTTAACTTAACCGATGAGGAGCTGGCTAAAGGAAAAAAAATGAAGCCAGCGCAAACATTCAAAGGTTCATCAGCACCAACCGCTTCGGCTAATTTAAAATCTGCGCCTGTTGCGAATCTTAGCCCGACAACCACCCCAGAACCGGAAAATTACGTTCCTATGGTTGGGAAACGGGTTAAGAATGACCTGGATGCGATTTTGTTCTTCCAGGATCGTGGCATCTGCCTCGCTCCCGGGAAAACCTCGATTAACCTCGTTCAATTATCACCTAACGAGCGGATAATTATTGAACGGAATAATCGCTTATTCTTTCTCGAAATAAATGATTTCTTTGCTTCTAACGATAAAATTTATGTCGTTAACGAAGAAACATTATTAAGAGGCGAAGGGCAGGATAGCGTTAAAATTTCTTTAACGGCTGGAAACACTCCTTATGTTTTTATCGATGATAAAACTAAGGAAGTTAAAGGTATTAGGGAACAGAAGGGCCGCGGCGGTTATGCGAAAAACTTCGCCGAGGGTGCTAACACAATTATGTGCCAAATCCTGAAAAATGGAGTAGCACAAACCAGGTATTACACTTTCATGGCCTCAAGGGCGACTTCTTATGTTAGCCCGTCGCAATTAGCGTTTGACAATCCGCCATTATTTCAAGGACGCGCGATTTATTTACCCATCAAGGGTTTTGACAAAAATTGCGCGGTGGAATTTCTGGATATTGACGGAAGAAACATTTCAGAACGAATAGTTCTGGATGAAAACGGCACTTCAGTGGAACAGGAAGTACGCCTTGGTATGAACCGGGTCCGGGTTACCTTCTTTGAAAGGACGCCTCAAGGCCGGGTTCGTTATTCAATCGAATATTTCAAGTTGGTCACTGAGGCCGACAAGGAATTCAAGATTGATCCGGAATACTTCTGGCTTCTCGAAGGGCCGCCGGTAGCTGTTAGGCCTAAAAACGGCGCTAAAAGCCGCTTGTTCCAGGATTTAGAAATCTGGGCTAGCGATAAAAAAAGTGGCGAGCCAAAAAAACTGGTAATCAAAAAAGATTATCCAAGTGAAGTTGTACATCTTCGCGAGGGAATTGTCCGATTACCGGGAAGATATACTGAGGGACTAAGTATCAGAAATCTTACTTGTACATTTATTATTTCGTACATGGATAAAAATAAAGATGTTCTGATAACTGACGAAAATATCGATCGTTCGCAGGAATAAGCAACAATGTCTGACACTTGAAACGATCTTAAACGCCCGATTTGACCAAAATCAAATCCGGGCGTTTTTTATTTACGGTTCAAGTCCGTTGCCTCCCGCCTCTTGATTATTTTTTTTCTTATGCTACAATATTAATGTTTATCGGACGATGGTTCTCTTATCTGGGAACCAAAAACCCTCTCCTTATGGAGAGGCGTTTTTGTATCAGGCGATTATCAAAAACCGCCCAAACAAAAACACCTCTTCTTATTAGAAGAGGTGTTTTTATTATCTAAATTTTCAATTCTTAAAAATTACCTTCTTCCGAAAATTATCTTCCATAAACCGCTAAAACCTTTTTAGCGATATCGCGCCAATCAAATTCCTGTTTAATCCGTTCGTAGCCCTCGGCCGCCTTAGCCGCGACCTGTTCCGGATTTTCTAAGGCAATCCGCAATTTAGCTTCAAGATCGTCCGTATTTTTATTGGAAAAATAAAAGCCGGTCTGGCCCAAGGCCTCAATATTGGCAATAATATCGCTCGCCAAACAAGCGGTCTTATAGCCCATAGCTTCGAGTAGAGCAATAGATAACCCCTCGCTTTCCGACGGCTGGATGAATAGATAAGCATTAGAATAAAGCTCGGCTAAAGCTCGTCCGGTCTGATTGCCGGTAAAAATAATCCTATCATCACCTTCGGCCGCCGCGTGTAGTTCGCGGACATAATCATCGGTATATGAACCCTCGCCGACAATAACGAGCTTCTTATCGGTCTTTAAGCGTTTATAGGCGTCAATCAGATAACGAACACCTTTATGGCGCACTAAACGCCCAATATAAACAAAGTAATCATTACCCTCTAAGCCCCATCGCCGGATTTCCTGGACCGAAACTTTCTCAGACGGCGTCGCGCCGTTAGGAATATAAATCGCTTCACGGCCGTATCTCCGGCCGACATATTCGGTCAACTCTTTAGAAATCGTAATAACCTTATCCGCCAAGCGGCAACCGATCCATTCACCGAAACGCAGATACAAACGGGCGAACAAGCCCCATTTTTGATGATAATAATCCTGGCAATGGAAGGTAAAAATAACCGGCACCCGCGGTTTGAGTAATTTGATCAGCCAGATTAAAGAAGCCGGGCCGACGGACTGAACATGGATGATATTAACCTTCCGCCATAAAAGATCAAGGCAAGCAAAAAAAGTATGCGAAATCGCTTCAAAATTCTTACCACGCAGAGCCGGCAAAGTAATTATTTTCGCGCCCTTATATTCTTTAATCTTATCCGGCAAATAGGCCTTGCGACTATATACCAAAACCTCCTGGCCTAAAGCGGTCAGGTTTGACGCCAAGCTCTCGACGTATCTTTCAACGCCGCCGGTCCTGGCTGGTATACCTTTTTGTCCGATAAAAACAATCTTCATATATCAAAATGTCTGCTAAAGGACTCTAATCGTCCTTATATAATAACGCTTTATTATAATATATAACAAATTATTTGTCAAGAGGTTTTTAATAAAAAATAAGGGGTTCTTAAAATAGATTTCAGAAAAATATAAAAGGAAATTAGCTAATATTTAAATATTTCATAAAAAATGGCTAAAAATAAACAAAAATCCGCTTTAAAAGCGGATTAGAACACGATAAAATCAATGAATAATAATCTAAAGCCATTTCTTCTTAGCGAAAAAAAAGAGCATGCCGATACAACCGACCATCATAATTCCGATGATTACCCAGAAACCGGATGGATGATTAACAAAAGGCATACCGCCCGTAGTATTCATTCCGAAAATCGCAGCGAGCAAAGTTAAAGGGAAAACAATAACTGAAAAAACAGTTAAGGTTTTCATAATATCGGTCATTTTATTATTAAGCAAGGATTCGTTCGTACTATTTAAAACCTCAACCATTTCTTTCTGATTATCAAGCATTTCCCAAATACGTTTTGAATGTTCCACTAATTCCGCGTAATATTTTTTAATCAAACTTTTTTCCACAATCGTGCTTTCCATCCCAAGTAATTTTTGAAAAACGTTCTTATGGTTCTGGATTATTTTCCGGATATTGATAATGTTGCGGCGCAAGTCAAGAATTTCTCCGACCGCTTTTTTCTGCTCGCGAGAAAAGATCAACTCTTCAATATCGCTTAAAGCAATACTATTTTCATCCAAAAGCTTGTAAGAATCATTAATCATGATTTCTAAAATTTCCGACAAAAGAATCGCTGATGATTTTAGGGAATAAGCGAGCAGAGAATCCGGACTTTTCCGGCCGCGATTGAAAAATCCGACTAAGGGCTTTAAAGAATTATTATGGACCGTAATCAGGAAGCCATGACCGATAAAAAAATCGACCTCGGCGGCCACGACCCGGCCGTCTTTAAAAGCGGGAAAATGAAGGACAAGGAAAAGATAATCTTTGCCGCGGGAGACCATGGTCCGCTGGAACATGACCGAGGCGGCGGCGGATTTTAGATGCTCAAGGTCAAAACGATAATTCCGGCGGAGATAATCAATCTCGCTTTTACCGGCATTAACGATATTAACCCATTTCAGAATCGGGGCGACCTTCGGATTGTCAATCGTTAGCTCCTCAATCCGATCGCTTATTTTTTTATAATTATTCATAAAATAAAAGGGGATAAACCGGCAATTCGTGCTTTGACGAAAGCCGATTTTTATAATAAAATAAGAGTATAAATCCTCTTGAGAATTATAGCATATGGCTAACATTTTGGGAATAAATTTAAGCGAACTAGGAGCCGCGGCTTTAAATGAAAAAATCAACTTTTTCTTAAACCGAGAGGCCGGCACTGCCTATTTAGTAACGCCGAATCCGGAAATAATTCTTGAAGCGCATCGCGACGAAGAGCTTTTTTATATCTTAAACAAAGCCGATTTAGCGTCGGCCGACGGTTTTGGTCTGCGGCTCGCCGGGTTCTTATTTGGTGAAAATATTCCGCGGCTTACCGGTGCCGATCTAACCGCGGCGCTTTTAAAAAAAGCGACCCAAGAAGGGAAAAAGATTGCTGTCTTGAACTGGCGCGGCGGCTTAAGCCGAGCCGAAGATATTGAAACGGCTCTGCGACAGCATTATCCAAAACTTGATTTCTTAATTCTGAACTTAAGCCGCTCTCATCCGCTAAGCCCGGAAACGATTAAAAAAATTAATTCTTTCGCGCCGGCGATATTGTTCTGTACTTTCGGTTTTCCTTATCAAGAAAAAATAATTTATCATAACCGGGAAAAATGGCCGTCGGTCCGACTATCCCTCGGCATCGGCGGTTCCTTTGATTTTATAAGCGGCCGGGTTAAACGAGCGCCACGCATTTGGCGGACGATCGGGTTAGAATGGCTTTGGCGTTTAATTAAACAGCCGAGCCGAGTACGCCGAATCTACCGCGCGACTTTCGTATTCATGGGTAAAATTCTGCAGGCGCGTTTTATAAATCCTTTTTTATACCGGCCGAATGTCGCTTGTCTGCTTTATAAAAAAGAACCTGACGAAAAAAGCCAGCGCCAAATCAAGATACTCCTGGTTGAACGCGAAGACGACCCTGGCCATTGGCAATTGCCACAGGGCGGCCTTGATGGTGAAACTCCGAGAGTAGCCGGACGGCGAGAACTGCGGGAAGAAACCGGCGCGATTGATATTGAAGAAAAGGCGGTGTTTAAAAATGTTTATCGGTATAAATTTAATGCCGGCACAAACGACTCTGGACTTTCATACCCGGAAAATTGGAGCGCTCCAGAGACTGAAAATCAAAACAAACGCCCGGCTAAAGAACAGGAAAGTAATAATCAGGAAAATTTGGATAACCAAGGAATTAAAAATAAAAACAGCCATAAAACCGAAGAACAGAGAAGCAAAGTCGAAAATTTACCTCAATCCGCTCGCGCTTATAAACATGATTACCAAGGCCAAAAGCAAAGTTTATTCGTCGCTGAATTCCATGGCGAGGATAGCGACTTGAAAGTAAATTTTTGGGACCATCGCGCTTGGAAATGGGTTGATGCCGAGCGGTTAGCAGAAAAAGTTCATCCTGTCCGCCGAGCCGCGGCTAAAATATTTTTAGAGAAGTTTAAGGCAATAGAAAAATTGAAAATTTAAAATTATTTGCTAAAATTTCTAATATCAAAATCCTAATTTCCAATCAATGACAAAATCAAAATTTCTAATTTTGACATTTAGCTTTTACTTTGGATTTGATTAGTAATTGGGATTTAGAAATTTGAAATTATAATACTATGCTATTTTTCAAAAACAAAATCCGCTTGCGCTTCGCCCCCTCGCCGACCGGCTTTCTGCACCTCGGCGGCTTGCGCTCCGCTCTATTCGGCTATCTGCTGGCCAAAAGCCAAGGCGGAAAATTTATCTTGCGCATTGAAGATACTGATCAGAAACGGGAAGTTGAAGGCGCGGTCGGCAGTTTAATCCGAACCCTAAAATGGGTCGGAATAAAATTCGACGAAGGTCCAGGCTTGGGTGGGAAATACGGGCCCTATGTCCAGACCGAACGGCTTAATATTTATAAAAAATATCTTGATGAACTCATGAAAACCGGCCAGGCCTATCGCTGTTTCTGCTCGGCCGAACGTTTAGCGGAAATGCGTGCGAAACAAGAAGCGGCTAAACAGGCGCCGCGTTATGATCGGCGTTGTCGGGATCTTAGTCCGGAAGAGTCGGACCGACGCGCCGCGGCCGGCGAACCTTTTGTCATTCGCCAAAAAATGCCTTTGGACGGGGAAGTTATCGTACGCGACGAACTGCGCGGAGAAATAAAATTTGCCGCGGCTGATCTTGACGACCAGGTCTTGATAAAATCCGATGGCATGCCGACTTATCAATTCGCCAATGTCATTGATGACCATTTAATGAAAATTTCCCATGTCACCCGCGGCGACGAATGGCTTCCGTCCTATCCGAAAAATTTTCTCCTCTACCGCGCCTTCGGCTGGACTCCGCCAAAATTCATCCATCTGCCTCTGATCTTAAATAAAGAAGGGGGAGGGAAGCTTAGCAAGCGCAAAGGCGACGTCTTTGTCGAGGATTACCGCGCCAAGGGCTACCTGCCCGAGGCCTTGATAAATTTTTGCGCTCTCCTCGGCTGGCATCCGAAAAACGACAAGGAAATCTGGTCGCTTAAAGAATTAGCCAAAGAATTTTCTATTAAAGGTCTCGGCGCCAGTCCGGCGGTTTTTGATTTGGAAAAATTGGATTATTATAATGGTTATTATATTCGGCAGAAATCAAGGCCTGAATTAATACACCTTTGCCGCCCCTACCTTGAGGCCGCCGGATTAAAAGCAGAAACGCCGACCTTGGAAAAATATCTCGCTTTGGCCCAAGACCGGATGAAAAAATTATCTGAGGCTCCGGATTTAATTAGTTTCCTGTTCATCCTGCCGCCTTACGACCAGGAACTTTTGGCTTGGAAAAAACTAAGCGTCGCACAGGCGATTTCTAATCTAAAAGAATTAACAATCGAATTGGAAAAAATTCCGGCCGAAAAATGGACTAAAGAAAATTTAGAAAAAAATATCATGACCTGGCTAAAGGAGGGGGCACGGAAAAACGGCGATTATTTATGGCCCTTGCGCGTCGCTTTAACCGGTTTAAAAAACAGCCCCGGACCTTTTGAAGTAGCGGACGCTTTAGGGAGGGAAGAGAGTTTGAAGCGGATTGAAAAAACAATAGCATAAATTTAAAATTTTGCATCCCAAAATCCGGCCAAGCTAAGCAAAGGGTATTCATTCTGAAATTTTAACCTTAATTTAACAGCAAAATCCATTTACAAAATCCTAAAAATATGCTATACTATAATAGTTATGAATATTTTATCTAAAAATAAAGGAATCAAAATAAGCCGATACTTAAAAATCGGCTTGTTAGTTTTTGTTTTGGCCGGCTTGCTCATATCTGCGCCCGCGGTTTTAAGCCAATATGCCAGCGTTGACGACGAAATAAACGCCTTGAATCTGAAGATTCAAAACCAGAAAAAACAACTGGATGAACTAGAAAAGAAACAACAAGAATATCAAAAACTAATCAGCGCGAAACAGAATGAAAAAGCGAGTTTAAATAATCAACTGGCAATTTTAGAGAATCGTTTGGCAAAAACCCAGCTTGATATTGACGGTGCAAATTTAGAAATAGATAAAACCGGCTTGGAAATAAAAAAAATTGAAATCGACAGCCAAGATCTGGATGAAAAAATTGAAGAACAAAAAGTCCATATCGCTAATCTCCTGCGTTTAGTTTATAAACAGGATCAGATTACGACTTTAGAAATGTTGCTTTTGAACGATTCCTTGACCGACTTTTTAAACCAGGCAAAATATTTAGAAAATACTAATGAAGAATTAGGCGCGAGCGTCGAAGAATTAAAAACTGATAAAGAAAGATTGGACCGGAATAAAGAAGCGCTGGCCAAAAAAACCGTGGAACTCCAGGACTTGAAAAAACAATTAGAAGAGAAAAAAAATAGTTTATCCTACGAACAGGAAAATAAAAATTATTTATTGGAAGAAACAAAATCCTCGGAAAGGGAATTCCAAGCTCTACTTCAGCAAGCTAAAAAACAGCAGCAGCAGGCCCAAGCCGAAATCGCTAATGCCGAACAACTGATCAGGCAAAAGATGTCGGAAAAAGATAAAGCAAGGCTAGATGGCGGCAATAATACTATCGCCTGGCCAGTAACAAAAAATGTTGTGACCGCTTTATTCCATGATCCAGATTACCCTTATCGCAAGATAATCGGCGAGCACTCCGGAGTCGATATCCGCGCTGGGCAGGGAAGCACGCTTAAAGCCGCCGCGGACGGCTATGTCGCTAAAGTGAAATTCGTCGGCGATCGCAGCTACGCCTATATCATGATTATTCATGGCGACGGCTTAGCCACGGTTTACGGCCATGTTTCCGCGGTCTATGTTAAAACTGATCAATACGTAACTCAAGGACAAAAAATCGGCTTGACTGGCGGCATGCCCGGTGGCATCGGCTCTGGCTATTTCTCAACCGGCCCGCATCTGCATTTTGAAGTCCGTTTGAATGGCCTACCGGTTAATCCATTAAAATATTTGCCTTAAACATAAACATATAAAATATTTGCCTTAAACATAAACAAAAAAACGAGGTAAAAAATCAAATAAACATTAATACTAAAAAAACAAATTTAAGAACACTAATATAAAACCGCCATCATGGCGGTTTTTTGAATTCATTTATCTAATAATTGATTATCCAAGGACTAAATTAATTTTAAAATCTCATCTTGTAAATCTTTATCAAAACTCTCGTCCTTCATGAACCTTGCGATGAATGTCGCGAAGCTGTTTATTGGTCACATGGGTATAAATCTGGGTGGTGGCGATATTGCTATGGCCCAAGAACTCTTGAACCGTACGCAAATCAACGCCTTGATTCAATAAATCAGTCGCGAAAGAATGGCGCAGAGTATGCGGTGTGGCCATAACTGGAAGACCGGCTATCTTCACGTATTTTTTTACGATGTCCTCAATGCTTTTAACGGTTAAACGGCGCGATTCGCCGCTTTTAGCCGCACCGCGGCGATAATTAATAAACAGAGCATCATCCATATCTTTCCGCTCCTTAAGATAGGCGCGCAAAGCTTTGACCGCGCGAACAGAAAAATAAACAGTCCGGATTTTACTGCCTTTGCCGATTATTGCCGTCTCAATATCTTTTGTGTCGTCCTTAATCCTCAACTGATCAATATTTAAAGCCGCCAGTTCGGCCACGCGCAAACCGGTAGAGAAAAGCGTTTCTAAAAGCGCCCGGTCGCGCCAGCCAATCATTGTACCGGCGCTCGGCGCGCTTAACAAACGCGAAAGCTGTTCCAATTTCAAAAATTTTATTTCTTTATCCGCCTTGTCTTTCGCCAGTTTTACTTTAGACGGCGGCAGGGAAGCAATATCTTTTTCTACAAAAAATTCAAGCAGGGAACGCAAGGCGATTAAATAATAATTCTGAGTCGTCTTCTTGAGCGTCCGACGGGTTCGAGAATCAATATGCCGCGACAGATAAACCTTATATTCCCAAATCAATTCCGGACTTAAAGAGGCCGGTTTTAAATCTTCTTGCTTAGTTTCCTTGAGCCAATTAAAAAATTTTCGCAAGAAACGGGTATAATTTTCCTGGGTCTTGGAAGACAGGCCTTTTTCGATTTCACAGTAATCAAGAAAATCTACGAGGTATTTGATTATCGGTTTATTTTTATCCATATCTATAATCTATATTATAGCTTTATTATAGCAGAATATTTGTTTTAATGTAATATTTATTTTTTTGTTTAATAATAGCAAAAAATAATAAAACAATTCATTCCACTATTGACAAGATTATCTAAATATGATATAATAAGAATGTTTTGAAATAAAGGAAAGTTAAAAAGAATAAAAAGGTTCTTTAAAAAATAAGGTTTAAATTAAGTTAATTATCGGGTTTCTTGATAAGGGAATATCTACTTACTATCCCGATCTTCTAAAGAACGAACAGGGAATTAATGATCCTAAAAAGGGAATCGGATAATTAACTTAATTTATTAACTAAAAAATAATTGAAATGGAAGATATAAACAAAAATAGTAAAAAGTGTTTAATGGTTCTTTATATTTTATGCGCCTTATCTATAAGTTTAATTTTGCCGGATTGTATAAACTGGTTTACCCACAGACCGAAAATTATTACTACAGAACAGGGAACATATATTATCAGAAGAAATAATGAAAATAAGTGGGTTGTTTCTAAAATCGTTCAAACAAAAAATAAACAATTTTCTTTTGAACAGTTTATTGGACTTACCCCGCGCCTAGATAGTATTAATAGTTTTTTGGCAGAATATGGCGACGGATTATCATATTATGGGCTTCTTCATATATTTACATCTGATATTCCGTTAAAAGTATTAGGGAATAATGAACCACCTAGATTTAACTTCCCAATTATAGTTTCTTTCTATTCGGAGCAAGATAGACATGATTTTGTGTTTACTGACGGCAAACAGGTTGACACGCTTGTACTTACTTATGTCTATCCTGAACTAGAATCTGGTTTAGCAACGGATTTTAAAATAGTAAAAGACTGGCAAGACAGTACTGGAGAAAAATTATTTTTACCTTTGATTGATAGTTTATCGACTAATCAGAAGTAATGAAAGAAACAAAAAAAATCAGGGCAGGAAACAAGCAAAAAGCTTAATCCTGCCTTTTTTCTTATTCTACAATACTTCGCATAATGTATATTAATACACCTATATAATAAAGGAAATAAAGGGGTATAAAACCCCTTATAAGCCGCTAATCCTCATCTAAATCCTCATCTAGCTCAAAATAACCCCCATTAGATGGACCTGGGGCTGGAAAAGTAAAATTATTTTAATGATTAAGAGAAATACGCCGACAACCGTCAGGCAAAAAACGAAAACCGCTAAGCCGAAGAAGAATTTAAAAGCTGATTCCATATATTTATGTGATTAAATTTTGTTTAATTATATACCCAGGACTCGGGCTGGCCACCGGACTCTTAGGCGGCTTTTTAATAAAATGTTCTTTCTTTATTTAAAATCCGGATTAACAAAAACCGTATCGCCATAGCGCAGATCAATATAATTAGTCCTATTGAAATTATCCTTTATTTTTTCCTTTTTGACAAGGATGAGCCGCTCAAGCTGCGCGGCGGCGGAATCGTTAATGTTAAAATAGACGGCCGGTCCGGCCGCGGCTTTAAAGGTGAGCATATTGAATTCCTGGTCAATAATAAAATTTTCAACTGGCAAATCATCCGCCTCGGAGCTTAGAATCCCCGCCAACTCCAGAAAAAAATCTAAATATTCCTGTTTAATTTTTAATTGATCTAAAGAATTTATTAAACTGGCCTCGCTTTTATTTTCTAATACCGGATAAACCTTATCTCCTTCCATATTAACCGCCGGTTCTTTGATAATATAGCCGTCCGCGGACGCATAAAAAACCGCACTTCCCTCTCGGAAAATAAAAGTAATCGGCCGTTCGCTCACTTTAACAATCAAAGTCCGCGGTAATTTCCGTTCAATGAAAACATCGGCTAAATTAAATTCCGCTCTAATATTTTCAGCCGTCGCTCGACCGTCAAACATAAAAATATTATCTTGATGAAAAAATAAAGCGCGAGGTTTGGCGGCCTGTTCATAAATCAATTCGCTTAAGCGTTCCCCTGGGGTCCGTTCTATTCCTTCTAGGCGCAAATCGCTAAAGCGCCAGCACGGCGAGGCATAAAAAAACCAAAGCAAAAAACCAATAACGATTAATAAAACAAAAATAAACCATTTTAAACGGCGGCGCTTCCCTTTTTCGTCCGGACGAAAAAAAGGATTTTTTAAATCCTGGCGATGATAATCTTTTCTTACTTTTTTGTAAGGTTTTTTGTTGCTGCTATACTGGCGTTTCATACTATTTCCCGCCTGATATTTCCTTGAATTTTTACTAATATTTCATAAGAAATCGTTCCTGATAACTCCGCTAAATTAAGAATAGAATTTGGCTCGGCCGGATTAGAAGAAATTATCCGGACTAAATCGCCAACCTTAGCTTCATTATCTCCAATTTCCAAGCAAGTCAGATTCATGCAGACGCGTCCGGCAATCGACGCCCAAAATTCTTTTTCCTCGCCTATTACTAAAAATTTCGCCTGGTTAGACAAGCGCCGATCAAGGCCTTCAAAATAACCAAAAGGAATCACCGCGATTTTTGTCGCTTTAGTGGCGCGATAAGTTTCATTATAAGAAACACTCTCTCCGAATTTTAAAGCCTGCAGAGAAACAATATGGGAAAAAACTTCCAAGGCCGGCTGAAGCGGTAAATTTTCTTCCGCGGCCTTAAACGGACTATAACCATAAAAAGCAATACCGGGCCGATAAGCGGTCAAAGCGCGATTATTAATATTAAAAACCGCGGCCGAATTGCCCAAATGAACCCAGCGCGGAAAAAATCCGGCCGCGCGTAAAGTATCTAAATCTGCAAAAAACTTTTCTTCCTGATTGCGGTTTAAAATTGAATCCTCATCCGCCGAAGCCAAATGCGAACAAAGGCCGGCAACTTCTACTTTCTCTAAATATTTCTTGTTAGCCGCAATAAAAGATTTAAGATCCTGGATACCTTCGCGATTCATGCCGGAATTAACAAAAAGATGGATCTTAGCGCGGCGGCCAAAACGGGATAGATAACGCAAGGTTTTTTCATTATAAACCGCAAATTCCGTCCGAGATAAACGACAATGGCGATAAGCCTTTAAAGGCATCTCGCCTAAGATCAAAACTTTTCTTTTAAAGTAACGATAAGCGATCTGGGCTTCTGGAAAAGAGTCAACGACGATTAAAGGAGCGTCGGTTCTATTTAAAATCCGGCAAACTTCCTTTAACCCGTGCCCGTAAGCGTTGGATTTTAAAACCGGAAAAATAGCGGCTTCCGGCCGCCGACTTTTCAAATAATTATAATTAGCAAGTAGGCGATCAGCATTAATCTGAACAAGATTAAGAGTTTCATACTTCGGTTTAAGCTGGCGTCTTAAAAAATCCAACATATTTTTTCCTGTTTTTTTATTTTCCGGAATAAATTAGCTCTCTTTTAACTATCTTTAAGCTATCTTTAAATTACCTTTAAGCTATCGCCCGATTACCCGGCCATGGCCGCGATTAAAGGAATCATCTGACAAATCAGTCGTCGGCTCGCTAAATTTACCGGAAACCTCTTCCCCGCTTAAAGCGTCTTGTGCCCGATACCAAGAAGAAGTTAAGAGCGGATAAATTGAGCCAATTTGTTCTTCAGTTGGCAAAAAGACAACTTCAAAACCGAGCCGATAATTATCAGCCCCGCTTTCGGTCTTGGCGACTTTCCAAATAATCTGGCGGTTGTCTTCGTTATAAGAAAAATCACCGGCTAATAGAGAGCGGTGGCCGCTAAGTTCTACGCCCTGCGGCAAACGCGAGCTCATAACTAGATCCTTAAAATCTCCTTCTGCCTTGGCTTCCCAAAAAATCCAATACTTGGTCGGGATACCGACAATCGGCGGTAAAGGCCCGATGCCTAACTGATCACCCTGCGGGCTAGTATAATAAGCTACGCTATCGATATTAAGCTGGGCGGCAATAACTACCGCCGGCAAACCCAGATCTTTTTTAAACAACTTGCCGCTAAAAATATATTCGCTTTCAGCCTGCCAAAGAATATTCCGGCCGGCCAGGCCGTCGTTTTTAAAATAAACCTTTAAATTCGCTTCCCCGCCCTTGCCTGGAGCAATAGTTGATAAAATAAGTTTTCGGCCGTCAAGGCGCCAAAGCGAGCTGTCTCCGGCCATTTCGTCCGCTTCTAGTTTAATAATAGATATGTCCGGACTTAAAGATGAAAAAGCAAAACTGGCCTCACTGATTACTGCCTCGCCGTCATTCTTAAAATTTACGCGTAAAGGAACTCCCTGATCTCCTTCCAAGACGTTCGCGCCTAAAGAAAAATCTAAATATAAGGGTGGGTTATCCAAATCTACTTCCGGACCGCTAAAACCGCTCCACCAGGAAATGCCCGGACGATAAGAGTAAAGAGAAATTGAAACAGCAATTAAAGCGATAATTACTACTACGAGCGACAAGTCAAAGATAAGATGGCCGAGATTTTTAATATAAAATCTTTCCCAGCGGCCGCGGAAATAACGATGGAATCTTTTAATCATATATTTAATAATTAATAAAAATTCTTTAGGCCCACTAGAATTTCCATGTTTTCACTGCCGGCAATTTTTCCAACGCTCACTTTTAATCCGCCGCGATAAGAAGCGTTATAAGCAAAAAAATTTCCAATGACTCGGCCGTCCGCCGTAAAAACCCGGATATGCGGTCCGCCGGACGCCGCCGGCGCGGTTACGATTTCCGCACAACTATCATTATTCAAATCACCAACAGCGACATTAACGCCGCCCCGGAATCTCCCGTCATAAACCAAAAAACTATTAATTAAATTTCCGGATAAGGAAAAAATTTTAACGCGCGGCTCTTCTCCTGGGCCCGGTCCGGTAACCACTTCGTCCGTCCCGTCGCCATTAACATCGCCGAGGGCAACATTAACGCCGCCACGTAAATTTTTATCATAAGCAAACCAGGTCCCTTCTAATTTTCCGCTAGGACTAAAGACCCGCACTTGCGGTCCGCCGCCAACTCCGGCGCCGATTACGACTTTACGGAAGTATCCGTCTTCAATCTTGGCCGCCAAGCTCATCTTTCCTCTATATAATTGATTGTAAGGATTAAAAGCGGCCACAGAAGCCCCGTTCTGCCTTAAATCAACTCGGCCGAGCGCGGCGCTAAGTTCAATTGCCTGATCGCCGGCCGGACCGGCCGCGGTAATTATTTCGGCTTCGCCGGGATAATTATTAAGATAAGAAAAGAAACCATTACGCGTCTGAGCGCCTTGTAAGTCAAAAACCCGATAAAAATATCCATTAGTAAAAGCGATGTTTTCCAGAACAGTCTGGCTCTTCAGTAAAACCAAACCGTCTCCGGCTTCCAATTGGACATAGTTTATCCGCTGGCCATTATTTACCGCCGGATCTTGTTTCCCTTTTATTTTTTCAAATTCTTCTTTATCAAAGACATAGGTCTGTTTTTTGGCAGTCGAATTAACTAAAGCAATGCCGTTTTTAAAATCACGTCGCCATAATCCCTCCTTAGCCGTACTGCCGGCTCCGTCTAAGAGGTTATAAGCGCTTGATTGCGCCGGCCCGAGATCAATATCATATTCATCATACCACCAGGTTTGGCCATGATCCGTTAAATCATAATCAAAACCGAAAAAACCCGTACCCATTAAAGTGCTGGCTAAACCGAAACGAAGATGGCGATAATTAGTTTGGTTCTTATCCAAGACATTAATGACCGATACCGATGGCGAAGCCGGATTTAAAGTCGGCAATCGCCAATAAGTTTTCATAGAACCGGCCCAGGAACGATTACTTTCCCAAACAGAAGGAAAATCCTCAAGCATCATGCCGTTTAAAATCGTCTGATAACCGTCGTAAACCTTACCATTGCCTAAAATAATAAAATCATTTCCGGTTAAAGTCCGGGTCTTGGCTAACATTTTTTTAACCCCGTTTGACCAGAGCTTATCAGCTTCGGCACCGCTATCTTTCCGGCCATCGTTATTTAAATCAATATTGCCGCTGTTAAGCCAGGCAATATCACCCCAGATATTATCATAAAAAACTCCATCCCAAAGGCCCGAGGCCTTTATTTTTGTTGCTACGAATTCAGGCAGATAATCATTAAAACGATAACCGCGGCTATCCGCCCGCGCCCCGTCAGTTGGATTAAGCATATGCGCGCCAGGCCAATTAGAAATCTTATTGCCGGCCGGATCTCTTAGCCACCAGCCGTCCGCGATATTCCTTTCTATTTCCTGGCGCAAATCAGAACCGAAATAATACCCGGGATCATCAACGATTTCTTGAGAAGAAATATAGGCCAAAATTATAATATTCGGATTAAGACGCCGAATTTTCTCCAATAAAGCCCGGTTATTATTCTGGACCTCCATGTCTAAGATCAAAAGGTCCCACTTGGCTAAAGCCGTCGCTTCCGCGTCGCTAATTTCCCAGGGCAAAAAATAATTAGCCAAACGCGGATATGAATTTTTTAAAACCGCCGCCCGCGAAGCGAACGGCCAAAACAGGATTAAGGCCAAAAACACCAAAAAAAATTTTAAACTTATTTTCTTCATTATTTTTTTGATTTATCAAGCGGTTCAATGATTTTCAGGCCGCGTGGCAGATAAGGGCGCAGGACTTTCGGTACTACGACCGATCCGTCCGCCCGTTGATTTTGTTCTAAAATCGCCGGCAATAAACGACTGGTTGCCAAACCGGAAGCATTAAGCGTATGAAGAAATTCGTTCTTGCCGGTCTTCTCGTCTTTATAGCGAACATTACCGCGCCGGGCCTGATAATCCAAAGCATTGGAAATACTGCTCACTTCCTTATAAATTCCCATACTCGGAATATATACTTCGATATCATAGGTTTTGGCCATGGCGGCACTGCAATCTCCGGCCGCTAAGCGAGAAACTTGGAAATGGAGATCAAGCCCTTCAACTAATTTTTTCGCGTTCGCTCCTAATTCAGCGAACATTTCCCAGGACTTATTAGGCCGGGAATAAATGAACATTTCTATCTTATTAAACTGATGGCCCCTAATCATCCCTCGCTCTTCCGACCGATAGCTTCCGGCCTCGCGACGAAAACAAGGCGAATAAGAAAAATACTTAAGCGGTAATTCCTTGTCCTCTATGATTTCATCCCGATGGTAATTACCAAGCATCATTTCGCTCGTTGCGTTCAAACATAAAGCGTCCTGGGTCCAAAAAAGATCATCCCGGAATTTCGGCAAATGTCCGGAAGTATAAGCGGATTTTTCCGTTAAAAGAAAGGGTGGAATTAGAAATTGGTAGCCGTTCTTGTTATGAAAATTTATAAAATAAGACAAAAGGGCCCATTCTAAAAGCGCTCCAGCGCCCTTATAGCACCAAAAACCGCTACCAGCAATCTTAGCGGCGCGCTCGTAATCGATAATACCTAGAGAAGTCGCCAACTCGACATGGTCTTTCGGCTTAAAATCAAATTTTGGTTTATGGGCGAAAGTATAAATAACCTCATTATTTTCTTTGCCGCCGGAAATAACTTCCGGCGCGACAATATTAGGCAATTCAGCCAAGCGTTCATTGAGCTCTTTTTCTACTTGAGTAAAATCATCATCTATTGCTTTTATTTTATCACTGAGCTTTTTCAATTCCGCGATAGCCCCCGGCGTCGGTTTGGTTTTTGACTGACGATTCCGAAGCGCCTTTAAATCTTCTGCCTCACGAAGCAAAGTTAAACGCTTATCATCCAGCGAGATGATTTTCTCTAGCTGAAAATCTTTTTCCAGCGCCCGCTTAGCTAAACTCGCCTTTACTTCGTCCGTTTTTTCTCTAATTAATTTGATATCTAACATATATGAAAAATGATTTGTTTATAATAATTAATTCACTACTTCCCCGCCGAAAGTTTTTAACAAATCAGCGGCTAAACCGCTCCCGGAGTTTAATCCGACTTCAGATTCTTTTTTGTTTTCCTTTTTTCCTGCTTTCGCTTCAAAATTAATCATATCCGGCATTGAAGATGTTGATACTGGCTTTGGCGTGGCGCCGGTCAGCGAAACTTCCTGCTTCTCTTCTTTTCTTAACTCTAAATTTTCATCTAATTTAGCCGCGAAAGGCAAAGCGCCGCCAAAAACTTCCGCTAAGACCGTCTCAACGATATTTTTAATATTAGCATCATTAATCCGATCTTTGTGGAATTTATATTTAAAAAATAGACATAGGCCGCCCTCGTTCAAGCGCGGTTCGCAATTCTGTAAAACAAAAGATAAAGAATGATTATACTTTTTAATCTTAACTAAAAACTCCGGCCATTTCGCCGCCAAGGTTTCAGTCGATATTTTTATCGCCTGGCTAAGGGGCGCGAATGAACCGGATTTTTTCCCCACTATCTCTCCGGCTTCTTTTTTGGACGCGGCCTTTTTTATTACGACAGCCGGGCTATCTTCAGACAACGAAGCCGGGCGCATAGAAATCTTAGCGGCCGGGGCGGATTGAGGCGACGAAGAGGGGCGGACAGACGAATTAGCTTGAAGCGACGCAGAAGAGCGGACGGACGAAACGGACCGAGTCGGCGCTGAAGATTCGGAAACTTCCATTACCGGACGCGACGACCCAAAACATAATTCCGCGATTGCCATTTCCAAGGGCAACTGAGCAATCAAAGAATTACGACTCGCATTTTCCGCTTCTAAAAAACGTTTTGTATAAGCTAAGAGCTTTTCCCAGTCTAAATTAACCTCAACCGCGGCCAAGCGTTTCTCTAAATTATCCCCCAAATCCAGGCCCAAGCTATCGGCCAATTCCGGACTTAACTTATGCAACATTATTTCTCTTAATAAAGCAATAAGTTCACCGACAAAAACTTTTAAATTCACACCGCTATCCGCTAAATTATTAACAACCGCAATCGCCTTGGCCGCGTCCTTACGGCTCAGATAATCAATAATATCAATCGCTTCGTCGCTATTGTAATGCGGAATAACTAATTCCGCCTGTTCAGCCGTTATTTTCTTGTCGCCGAGAGAAAAAAGCTGGCCAAGCAAACTTTCCGCGTCGCGCAAATGGCCGCCGCTCTTGCGCGCCACTGCTTCTAAAACTTCCTTATCAACCGTCATTCCTTCCCGGCTAGAAATATAACTAAGTTTTTCTACAATTTCTTTAACGCTAATCCTTTTAAAATCAAAACGTTCACAGCGGGAAATAATCGTTTGCGGCACTTTTTGGATTTCCGTCGTACATAAGATAAAAACCACGTAAACCGGCGGCTCCTCGATTATTTTCAATAAAGCGTTAAAGGCGGAGATAGAAAGCATGTGCACTTCATCGATAATAAACACTTTAAACTTCGCGCTCGTCGGCGCCAGACGGGAAAAAGAAATAATATTTTCCCGAACATTATCAACCCCAGTATTGGACGCCGCATCAATCTCAACTATATCAAGATTCCGACCGCGAGTAATGCTTTCGCAACTGGCACATTTATTACAGGGTTCAAATTCCCCGTCTTTCTTTTTTTCGCAATTAATCGCTTTCGCTAAAACCCGCGCCAAAGTCGTTTTCCCGACCGCTCGCGGACCGCAAAAAAGATAAGCGTTCGCCAAGCGACCGCTAGCAATCTCATTCTGCAAAGTTATCTTAATATGATTCTGTCCGAGAACTTCGGAAAATTTCTGCGGGCGGTAATCGCGGTATAAAACTGACATAATTTAAATAAAAAATAGATTAATTAATGCGCCCCCGTCCTCCGACTAATCTCCGCTTCAACCAATTTCGCGTTCTGTCCATACTTCAAACGGCTCAAGGAGCGAATCTTATCGGCTAAGCCCTCGCGCTTGATACCGAGCAATGGCCAAATTGTCTTTAAAGAGAAGGCCCGCGTCGCCGTATTGTCCACTAGCAGTTTAATATATGCTGTGCCTTTGTCAATGTTTATCAGATCATATTCATTAAAGACCGGGGCGAACTCCTTTACTAAAAATTCGGCGTCTTCCGAACCGATCTTGAAACTTACCATTGTCCCGACGTTGCCGAAAACCGCGTCCTTAATTTCCGTATTATTATTTTTAGATAGCTGACCGATATATTGATGAGCAATAACTAAATTTAAAGCGTATTTCCGTGCTTCCGATAGAATCTGACAGATAGAATTAGTGGTAAAATTCTGGAATTCATCAATATATAAATAAAAATCTTTCCGTTGCTCCGCCGGCATATCCGTCCGACTTAAGGCGGACATTAAGATTTTCCCGACCAGAATCATGCCTAAAAGATAGGCGTTCATTTCGCCGACCGTGCCCTTTGGCAAATCAATCAATAAGATTTTCTGCTTATCCATCACTTCCCGTAAATTGAAGGCGCTTTTTTGCTGGCCGATAATCGGCCGCATCATATCGTTAGAAATAAAGGAGGTTAATTTAGAAGTAATATATGGAACAATATTAGCGAGTGCCGCTTCCCCGCCGGCTTTTTCCGCTTCCTTGCGCCAAAAATCAACAACGGTCTGATTCTTGCAGCGCGTAAGCTTCAAGCGGCGGAAATTTTCATCGGCTAAAACCTTCGGAATTTCCATCAATGTTGAGCCGGATTCGGGATCATCCATAATCAAAAGCATCGCATTGCGCATATACTGCTCAAACATCGGTCCGCCGGTCGATTTTAAGTCATATAATTTATCAAAAATTCCGATCATCTCATTGATTACAAAACTTTTCTGTTCCGGATAACGCGGATCATAATCAAGGAGATTTAAGGCTAAGGGACGTTCAAGATCGCCGGGCGAAAAAATAATCACATCCTCGGCTCGTTCCGGCGGCACGCGGTCTAAAATATCCTGGATTAAATCGCCGTGCGGATCCAAAACACAAACGCCTTCGCCATTTTCAATATCCTGGATCGCCATATTGGCCAAAAGAACTGATTTTCCCGTACCGGATTTACCAATGATATAAGTATGGCGACGGCGGTCGGCCCGTTTCATCCGGATTTCCTGCTTAACGCCGCGATAAATATTTTCACCCAGCGCTATTCCTTCGGTCGGAATATTATTCGGCGCCGGCGCAATCTTGGCTGTAAGCCATAAAATATTCGGGGTCTCAGTCGTCCGAAGCGGCAGATGAAAAACGCTAGCCAGCTCTTCGCTATTTAAAAGAAAAGAGGATTTTTCCCGAAAACGGCGATAAATGAAATCTTTAACTAATTTTTCCGAATTAGCTTTTATCGCGCGAGAAAAAATATTGCCATAGCTAAAATTATTATATTCGGTAAAAGCGCTCCCAATATTTTCTAGATAAACATTGGCCTGCTCCTTGGTCTTGGCGCAAGTAATAATCCGGATATTGACATCCAGACCGGCTTTAAGATTTTTTTCCTCAATCGCCTTAAGCATCTCTTCTTCCACGGCCGAGAGTCTTTTGGTTGGTTTTAGTGAATTTAAATTTTCATTTTCTTTCTTCTTGCCCTGCGACACAACAAAAAAATCACCTAGCCAACCGAAACCAGATACGGATCGTAAACCATCGGACACGGAATTTTTTTCTTGAATTTTACTAACTACCCGGCGCACCCGGCCATGCCAGGCGCCGCGCGCGCTACGCACTGTATATTGGATAGCCAAGCTTTCATCTTTTCCTAATTTTGATAAAACATTAATCAAGGAATTCATCGGATCGACTTCCATTTTCTGATAGGTCTTAAGTGGAAAAATAAAACTCTTCGTGGTTTTCAAATAAGCGGCGGCAATCTTTCCTTTCAAACTAAAAGCATTATAATCTTCAACTTCTTCAATTACCGCTTCCGGATAATGCGCGTGAATCTGTTGTTCTAAATAGCGCGCTTCGCTCTCCGGCGCGGCCACATAAAAAGCGATTTGCCCGCGACTAGCAACAATTTCAAAAGAAAACTGATCATTACGACCCAAGAACCAGGACTTTAAGCCGCGCTGGGCTTTTAAGCCGCCAATCGCGGAAAAAATCGTTTCTCCTTTGGCGATTTCCTCTTTTAATTGCTGGGCCGAACTTTCCTTATTATCATCCGCCGGTTTTTCTTTCGGCAAACGGATTAAACAAACGCGATGTGGAAAATAGCGTCGACCGGATAAAATCGCCCGCAATAGGCGGACTAAAAACAATAAAAGAAAAACCGCCAGAATTCCGCCGATCAAATAATCTAAAATTCCGCCCCATTCAATATTTATGGATAAAAAACTATTCATAATTAAAATTTATCCTTAATTTTTATAATCCGATCCGCTTTAATTTTTGCTTCCTGTTCCAGAAAAAATTTGTTAACGCCTGGGATAAGCTTAAGCCAACGCTTAATCAGATCGATTATCTTACTGATTTTAACTTTAGTCCTGTCTAAAAGCTCTCCGATTTTTATCGCGGTCTCCTCCCCGCGCTCTTTGAATTCTTTTTGTTTTGCCGGATCCATTTTTAAAAAGACTTCATTAAGGCCGGCGGATAAAATACTATCAATTTCTAAAATCCGCTTTTGCTTATAGCTTGTTGCCTTGGCGACCGGACTAATACCGGCTTCCCCAGCTTTAGCCTGCGGCAAAGCTTTCGCCTCAACTTTCTCAGCCGAAACTAGCCGCGCTTCCTGGGACGCGGCCGGAACTTCCGGCTTACTTTCCGGACTTATAGCCGGAATATTTTCAATTTTCGGTTCAACGATTATTTTCTCTCCAGCCATATATTTATTCCCTATAATTAGATCATAGGGCAAAATAATAAATTAAAGCTCTTCCTACTTTATAGAAATTGCCCCAACCGGACAATTATCCGCCGCTTCTTGCGCGCAAGGAGCCGCTTCTTTTTTAATCGCTTCCGCTTTTCCGTCCGCGCCCATCTTAAAATTCTCTGGGCAAGAAGCGACGCATAAACCACAGCCGACACACTTATTTTTGTCCACTTTAACCATAATATTATTCTTAATTTTACTTAAATTTTATCCTTTATCTACCATATTCATTCGCCGCCGAATAAGCCGCCGGCAAACCTGATTTTTACCTTTTTATTATACCATATTATCAAAAAAATAAAATCTTTTATTTTTCTTTAAAAATCCAAACTACAAGCCCTAAAAATAAGATATATTTTATTTATTATTAGTCGGCAAGACGAAAAAAATCCACTTTTTAGCCACTTTTTTAACACTTTTTATCAACCTGTTGATATCCTGTTGACGATTTGGTGATATTCTGTGTTTACAGACAATCGCGACAAAGATAGAATAAGGTTGTAAAGTGTAAGCATTTTTTGAAAAATAAAGTCCTGAGAATAATCAAACTAGATTAGCAGACTTAATTAATCGAAAAATGAGCCAAAAAGCAAAAAGTATTTCTTTAACAATTTATAACCCTAAAAATTAAACAATGGAAACAACTAATAATCTTAAGCAGGCATCTAAAGTAGATAGGCCTCTTAATCGAGTATGTGAAATATACTACCCGACCGAAGAACATCCTTATGTCAGTCCGGAATTTTCACCGTCTTTCACAGTCAAAGCTTATCTATTTGCCAGAGAACAAAGCAAATTCATGAAAAAATGGAGTATGGAAGAATACGAACAAAGACAAAGAGAAAGACGGAAAGTTCTTAATATATGGAAAGAAATGCTGGATTGCTCAGCAGACCATGCGGAAAAAAAGTATATCAACCAAGCGGCTAAAATAATCGTAAAGTATCTTTACGTCGCTTGCGCCGCCCCGCAATCAGAAAAAAATTCATCTTCTGACAATCCAAACGATTCCGGGAAGATATTAGAAAATTTTAATTACGGCGGCAGGAGAAACGTGGCCTAAATGACCTCTGTTAACTACGACCTGTCCGCCGTAAACCAGACCTGTAGACCAAAACGCCAATCTAAAAGATTGGCGTTTTAATTTTCTGACATTCAACTCCTTAAATCGCTCAATCTTAATGGATCCTCTACCCACAACCAAAAAATAATCTAAATGTCCGTCAGCCACAACTCGCTCCCTTGTGAATCTCCTCTCCGTTGACATCCCTTAATATTTTTGTTATATTCAAACCATAAAAATTAAGTCAATCTGAAATGTCAGTCTCTTAAGGGGTCTGTCGCCGAGAACTCGCATTTTAGAGCAACAATAACTATGGCACATAAGAAAGCCGCGGGTTCAACCTCGCTCGGCCGCGATTCTGAAAGTAAGCGTCTCGGCGTTAAATTATCCGACGGTCAATGGGCAAAAGCCGGCGCGATTATTATCCGCCAACGCGGAACAAAATATCGTCCGGGTCTTAATGTTAAAAAAGGCAAAGATGATACTCTTTTCGCTTTAAAAGGTGGATTAGTAAAATTCACCACTAAAAAAATAAGGAAATTTGATAATTCCCTGGAATCATGCAAACTGGTTAACGTGGTCGCGCCGGAAAAAAATATTTCGACCGGAGAAAAGAAAAAATCGGCCCCGAAAAAAGTAGTTAAAGCGAAAAAGGTTGTAAAGAAATAAACTCTAACCGAAAATAAATTATATTCTGGCCTAATAAAAAAACCGCTCCTTTCCAGAGCGGTTTTTGCTAAAAGCTGCTATTTTTTAGTGCTTGATAAAAATATTTATTTTTTAGCCCGCTCCCGACAAACCCGGACAAATTCCGTAAATAAAGGATGCGGCGCCAAAGGGCGGGAAATATACTCGGGGTGAAATTGGACGCCGACAAAAAACGGATGCTTAGTGATTTCCACTGCCTCGACGATTTTACCGTCCGGTGAAGTGCCGGCAATGGTCAAACCTAAATTCTCAAAAATTTCCCGATAATCATTGTTAAATTCATAACGATGGCGATGGCGCTCGGAAACCGTCTTCTTGTCGGTAAACCTAGCATAGGCCCGCGCCAAACACGTGCCGGCCTTGACCCGACAAGGCCAGCCGCCGAGCCGAATCGTGCCGCCATAGCCCTTCTCTTTAATTAATTTTTCCTGGCCGGGCATGATATGGATTACCGGATTCTTGGTTTTCGGATCGACTTCAGCCGAATTCGCATCTTTTAAATTAGCGACATTGCGAGCAAACTCAATAACTGCCATTTGCATGCCATAACACAGGCCAAAATACGGCAAGCCCTTTTCCCGGCAATATCTAATAGTTTTAATCTTCCCTTCCGCGCCCCGGCCGCCCCAACCCTGCGGAACGATAATCCCATCAAGGCCCTTAAGAATTCCGACTCCTTTCTTTTCAACTTCTTCGGCCCCAAGCCAATGGATTTTAACTTTACATTTCACTTCGGCGGTCGCGTGTTTAATTGCTTCAATTACGGAGATATAGGAATCGCCGAGAGAAAAATCCCCGCTGGCAAAATACTTGCCGACGATACCGATATTAACGACCGGCCGCGCGGTCTTAACTGCCGCAACCATCTTTTTCCATTCCTGATTATTTGAACGCCGGCGCGGTAAGTCAAATTTTTCCAAAATCCGTTCGCCTAGATTATCTTTTTCAAAATTAAGCGGAATATCATAGATTGATTCTACATCCGGCGCGGCAATTACCTTATCAATCGGAACATTGCAATTAACCGATAACTTTTCCCGCCGGGCCATATCAATCGGCCGCTCACTGCGGGCAATCAAGAAATCCGGTTGGATACCGGCGCTCTGCAAGCTCCGGACGGCATGCTGGGTCGGTTTGGTCTTCATCTCGCCGATTTTATTCGGCACCGGTAAATAAGAAACAATAACGAATAAAACGTCTTTCGGCTTATATAACTTCATCACCCGCGCCGCTTCCAAAAATAATAGATTTTCATATTCACCAACCGTGCCGCCAATCTCAATTATCATTATTTCCGCTTTAGTTTTTTCAACTGCTTTTTCTATCCGATCGCGAATCTCCTGGGGAATATGCGGCACGACTTGGACGCATTTACCGCGATAGCCAAGATTCCGTTCCCGGGCGATAACCGATTGATAAACCCGGCCGGTTGTCATATAATTCTCCCGATAAATATTCTTATTCAAAAAACGTTCATAATTGCCGATGTCCTGATCGGTTTCATCACCGTCTTCAGTCACAAAAACTTCGCCATGCTCAATCGGATTCATGGTTCCGGCGTCAACATTAATATAGGGATCCATCTTGATCGCGCTTACGTTATAGCCGCGCGCTTGAAGAATCTGGCCGATTGAGGCGGTTGTTACTCCCTTCCCGACTCCGGACATTACTCCGCCGACTACGAAGATGAATTTTGCTTCCTTTTTTTCTGTAGACATAGGCATTTGACTTTTAAATGATAATATGATAAAAATTTATAATATTCTTTAACATTTTTATTTACAAACCCTAAAAACATGGAGGACTTATTATGATTAATATTTATTTACCAGAATACGGATCAAGATTCATTCTGGAAAACGGCGATGGGACCAAACATCGTTTCTCTTCGCCAAACAGCATAGCCAAGAAAATCCTTCAGGACTTTCCCGAAGCAGCGGCTGATATCACGCATGGTTGGCTAGAAAATGTCGTCTTTACTGATATTAATGAAGACGATAAAAAAAATATAATTTCCATGGTCCGGGAAAGATTCCAAAAAGAATCTTTCAAGGATACTATGGAAAATTACGATTAAAGGGTATTTACCCTTCAATCGGAGCGGTCTTTAATAAAAGCCGCTTTTTTTTATCTGCTTACTTCGCCTTCCCTTTCAAAATTTCCACGGCTTTATCAAACTGCGGATCATTTTCCTTATCAATATCTTCCGAAGTTAATTCGACTTCAATATCTGGGTCCAAACCCTTTTCGTCAATATAATCACCGGCCGGCGTGAGCCATTTAGCGATCGTGATTTTCAAGGCCGCGCCACCGCTAAGTTCGCGCAAGCTCTGAACCGATCCCTTGCCATAAGTTGTTTCTCCGACCAGGGTCGCTTTTTTGTAATCACGCAAGGCGCCAGCTAAAATTTCTGAAGCCGAAGCGCTACCACCGTTTATCAGAACCACGGTTGGGAAACTGCTTAACCGTGCCTGGCCGTCAGCCGGATATTCATTCCGCCGATTATTATTCAACTGCTCGGCGACAATCGGGCCTTCTAAAATCCATTCTCCGGCCATCTCTACTGCCGTTTCTAAATAGCCGCCCGGATTATTGCGTAAATCCAAAATTATACCCTTAGGATTTTCGGTTAAAGCCGTATTGACCGCCGCATTGAATAAATCAAGGGTATCATCGTTAAAGTTACTTACTTTTATCACGAAAATTCCGTCAGCGCGCAGTTCGGTCTTAACGCTCTTAACTACGATCACCGAACGGGTGATCGTTAAATCGCGCGGCTTTTCTGAACCGCGGATAATCGTTAAAGTAACGTCGGTATCTTTCGGTCCGCGGATCCGACTAACCGCTTCATTAACACTTAAACCGAGCGCCGACTCGCCATTGATCGCGTAAATCTTATCTCCGGCGCGCAAACCAGCGGCCGCGGCCGGCATGCCGTCTAAAGGCGCGATAACCGTAATCACTTCATTACGCAAACCGATTTCCGCTCCGATACCTTCGAAGGTTCCGGCTAAATCATCAATAAACTCCTGGATTTCTTCCGGGTCCATAAACGCGGTATAAGGATCGCCGGTCGCTTCAGCTAAACCGCGGAGCGATCCGTAAAACAAATCCTGATTATTAAGCTTGTTCTTATCGACATATTCTGTCTTAATTCCATCCCAAACTTCCCAATAAAGATTAAAATCAATAACGCTTTTCGGATCAATTTCACCGGCCGCATTCTTGGCTTCTTCTGAATAAGCGATTAAGCTCGCCGGCCGCTCATTTTTATTTTTCCCGGCCAAAAAACCAACCATAAAAATACCAGCCAACAAAACGAGCCCGGAAATAATAGCGATAATTTTTCTCTTTTTAATATTTTTAATAAAAACCATAGATTTATAAATTAGCTTAAACTCTGATTTTACAATCTTAAACAAATCATTTAAATACCAGGACAATTACATTCAACCGCTACTTTCTTAAAACCGCGGGTTTTTCCTCCCTTAAATCAAGCACCCGCGAAGGACGATTCCGCCGGCTCCTTCCTGAATCAATAATCAAATCCGGCTGGACATTCTTATCTAGAAAATATTTTTTTAAACCTTTCAAATCTTTCAAGGTCGGCTGGCCGCTTAAATTCAAACTAGTAGAAACTATTGGCTTGCCGACCGCCTTTAATATTTTAAGCAAAAAATCGTTTTTAGGCAAACGCGCCGCCAAGCCCTCGGAATTACCGGTTAAAATTTTTGGTAAGCGATCGCGATGTTTTAAAATTACCGTTGTTGGACGAGAATCTTCGCCCCAGATTTTTTTCAATATTTTCTCTTGGTGAGAAGAAACAAAAACATATTTTTTCAGCATCGCCCGGCTAGCGACTAAAACCGCTAACGGTTTCCCGGTCTCCCGTTTTTTCAAGCGCCTGTTTTTTTTAATCGCCCGTTCATCATCTGCTAAACAGCTTAGGCCATAAATCGTATCGGTCGGCAGAACCACCACCCGTCCCTGGCGCAAAGAATCGGCAATAAGCTTAATAAGCGTTGGCTCTGTTTTTTTTTGATTCACGCGCAAATGGATCATAAGCGATTCCCGGATTAATTATTTTCTAAATCAATGATTTTAAAGCTTTAAGCGCCTCAGGCAACAACGGCATGATTATTTTCGTTATCCCGATTAAAAACGGCGCCACACTGGAATTAATCAATCCGTCGCCGAAAAAATTACCGATTAGCGCATAGCGGGAAATAACATAAAGAATTAGGCCAAGAAATAAAGCACCTTCTAAAAATCCCAAAAGGGCGCCAAGTAAATTATTTATATATTTACTGCCAGGAATAACCGCGATGAATTTAAAAATTTTCTCCAATAAAACAAAGAGTAAATTAACCAATTTAGTGACAACCACAAAAATAATAATAAAAGCAATAACCTTTCCGGCATTTTCATGCCCAGCCGCCAGATTTTTTCCCCATTCGTAAAGGTTAAGATAAAAATGGCTAGCCGCAAAAGCGCCAACCAAAAGCCCAACCACCCGGCCGACCATCCTAATTATTCCCTTGAAAAGTCCCCTAATGATAAAACCGCCCAAAATAACTAATAAAACGATATCAAAAACTAACATACTATTTTATAAATTTAAATTCTATTATAGATTTTATCAGGTTAAGCGCGGGAACAAAACATCGCCTTTATTTACCTGAGTCGCACTAAATTGAGCCTGAACTTTAGCGGCCGCCGCCGGCAAAAACGGTTCTAATAAACAGGCCAAATTTAAAATATCCTGCGCTAAAGGTTTTAAAACAGCGGCTATTTCTTTCTGGTCGCTCATCTTCCAGGGCGCGGTCCGGCTTAAAATCTCGTCGCTATCCCTAAGCTTGTCCCAAATTGCCTGTAAGGCCTCATTAAAACGATAATCAGCCATCTTTTCTTCTATTTCGACGGCCGTCACTTTTATCCCTGGATCTTTCAAATCTACTTTTAGCGCCGTTTCGATTTTATTCTTTTCCAATAAATTAGAAACCCGCGCCGCTAAATTTCCTAAACCGTTCGCCAAATCGGCATTATAGCGTTCCCGAAATTTTTCTTCAGAATAATCGCCGTCCGCAAAAGGCGGAATCTCTGCTAATAAATAATAACGCAAAGCGTCCGCGCCATATTTATCAACGAGCGCCAAGGGATCAATCCCATTGCCCGCGCTTTTGCTTATTTTCTGTCCATTGGCAGTTAGGAATCCGAAAACCAAGACCTGACGCGAGGCCGGCAAGCCGGCGGACATCAACATCGCCTGCCACATTGCCGCCTGCGGCCGAAGATTATCCTTGCCGCAGACCTGGAGCGCTGGCCAATATTTTTCAAAATTTCCGGATCGATCATAATCCTCCGGCCAACCAAGCGTGGAAATATAATTAACCAAGGCATCGAACCAGACATACATTACTTGACTTTCATCACCGGGCACGGGAACACCGTGCGGCATCTTCTCCTTAAAACGTGAAATACTAAAATCCTGCAAACCATTAGCCACAAAAGTCTTAATTTCTTTCAAACGGCTATCCGGCCGGACAAAATTAGGATGTCTTTCATAAAGCGCCAATAATTTATCCTGATATTTAGAAAAGCGGAAGAAATAATTTTCTTCTTCAATAATTTCTAAATCACGATCCGGATGGAGCGGGCAACGGCCGTTCTCTAGTTCTGAATCAGTTTTTTCCATCTCGCAACCGACGCAATATTTTACTTTATACGCTTTTTTATAGATATCGCCGGCCGCCTCACAGCGCCGCCAAAACTCCTGCGCCGCTTTTTGATGTCCGGGGTCGGTCGTCCGGATAAATTTATTATAACTCAGATTTAACTTATCCTTGAGCGGTAAGAATTTCGCCGAATACAGATCACAATATTCCTGAACCGGCATCTTCAACTCGGCGGCCTTCTGATAAATCTTTAAACCGTGCTCGTCCGTGCCGGTATTAAAAAAAACCGAATCGCCGCGCTGGATCCGATAACGCGCTATAACATCGGCCTTTATAATCTCCGCCGCGAAGCCGATATGCGGCTCGGAATTAATATAAGGCAAAGTGGTAGTGATATAAAAATGCTTCTCGCTAGACATAAATTAATTTTTTTCTTTTTTTATTAAAACCACAAATTCTCCTTTTAGATTATTTGGATCATCTTGCAAATCAGTCAATACTTTTCCCGGGGAGCCGTTATAGAAACTCTCATGTAATTTTGTTAATTCACGGGCGACCGTAACTTTTAATCCATAATCCTTATCCGCGCCATTTTCTACCGATATCTTTTTCCGGCCTTCTCTTAACAATTTCAATTCCTCCAATAATTTAACTATTCGATGTTTGGATTCATATAAGATTACCGGATAAACGCTTGCGGCAATTTCTTTAAGCATTGTTTGCCGGCCTTTCTTATGCGGTAAAAACCCTAAGAATAAAAAACGATCAAAACCAGCCCCGGCCAAAGACACGGCCGCGGCCAAAGCCGATGCCCCAGGAACGCTTTCAATTTTAACTTTTCCGCCTAATTCCTCCCGCACTGTAGCAACTAACTTCCCGCCCGGGTCAGAAATCCCTGGCGTACCGGCATCAGTCGTGAGCGCTAAGTTTTTCCCGGCTTTGAGTAATTCTAAAATCTTTTCTATTTTTAATTCACCGGAATGCTGATGATAAGAAAGTGTCGGCGTCGCAATCTTATAATGATCCAACAATCTTTTAGTCACTCGCGTATCTTCGCATAAGACAAAATCAACTTCCTTTAAAATTCGCGCCGCTCGGAAGGTTAAATCTTCAAGATTACCGATCGGCGTCGCGACAATGTATAAAATACTCATATTATTTACCGCGGCTTAATCTAAGTTATCCCGCCGTTCCCGGACATAACGGGTCCAGTCCTCGCCGACCTCTACCAAAACCTTGAAAGGCGTCTCGATTATAAAATCGAAAAGGAAAATAAAAACATTAATTTTCGCAACTTCTCCGGATAACCAGCGTCCGACCAGGATTATCGGCATATAAAAAAGATCAAGAATAAAGGTAAAAATATTTTCCCGACGCTCGACGACAATTAATTCTTTAACCCCTTTAGTCGTAATCACGCTAAAGAAGCTCACAAAAGCCAAGAAGAACAAGAAAATTACGATACTAACCCAATTAAAATCAATCCAGGTTAAAATCCGGATAATAAAATAAATCGAAACGCAGAAAGAAGCGGCATAAATTAAATTAAAAATTCCATTCTTAAACCAATTGCGCCCTAAAGATGGCCGCAAAACCAGGGGCTGTTTTTTGCTCCGACCGGCTAAAGCAATCTCCTTTACTCCCTCAATTATCTTATCGGTGTTATTTTCACCCGGTCGATTCGTGAACATAACAATAAGAAAAAGAAGGATAGCCGGGAAAGAAATATTTATCGCCAAAGAAAGAAGATTCAAGGGCTCGCCGAACCATTTAATCGCCGGAATTTCAATCAAGAAAACAAAAATTGACTTGGTTAAAAAGATATAAACAATACTGTGGGCGGCCGCGCGCCATAAACGCTTCTTAGCTTTTTTATATTTCCGATTGCAAATCTTACGGATCAAATTTGCCAAGGACTTTTCTCCTTTATTGATTTCATTATAAACAGTCGCCGGATCATCGGCGATGGCCTCGGATAAAACCGTAAAATATAAAGAATAGCGCCGCGTAATCCGATCCAAATGCTTAACTAGAGGATGATTGAGCTGTTCGTCGATTGAAGCTTTTAAACTTACTAGGGTGCCGGCTAATTTTTCTATCTTTTGAAGATTTGCCTCATCAGCTTCCGCACCAGCTTTAAAATCAGTCCAAGAATCATTAAAATATTTAAATAAAACAAAATTAAGCATGTCCGAATCAGATTTTAAGAAAGTCCGGCTAATACTTAAATAAATCTGGATCTTCAAATCCGCTTCATACGGCGAATGAGTCGGTAATTTAACAATCTCCGTTAGGGCGGAAAATAATTCCGTAACGATTTTTTTCTTGACCGGGTCCGGCGATAAATTTTCTTCAATTTCGCAGGCGGCCAAAGTTAAAAGCCAACGGATAGTCTTATTTTTACTTTTTATCAAATCCTTAACCTTTTCAACATCCGCTTTTAACCCTATTTCTCCATTAAGCGCTGAGCTAAAATAATCCTTAAGCCGTAAATATTTTTCCAAATGGCCGGCAATTTCTCCAACCTTTTCTTCTGGAACCTCGTCATTAGGCAAATAACCACCTCGGATAAGTTCGATTAATAGGTGATTAGAGATACCGAGCGCATCCGTATCTTTCAGCACGCCTTCAATCATTATCTGACGGCGCAAAATCCGGCTAATCGCGTTCTTACGGAGCAGATGATCTTCCTCATAATCAACCGCGTTCCTAATCTTTTCATAAAAAAAAGATAAACGCGAAATAAGCGATGAAACCCGCAAACGCGGAATATTATCATCGCTTCTCTCTGTCTTGTTTTGTTCTCGATAAATAAGCTGGAACAAACCCTTAACCGCCTCATTTATTTCTAACGGCTGATCATCCCCGCCTCTTTTTACTAAATTTGGACTAACCATAATGAAAATAAAAAACTTAAATTAGAAGGTTTTAAGCTCCATCTAAGTTATTATTATTGTATAATGCTTAGTCCTAAAAAGCAACACTGGAAATTATATTTCTGCTATATTTTCTCTACAAAATCAATAAATTAGCCTATTTGGCTATAATACAATAAGCAATATATGTCAATAGATAGATATTTGACATATTCGCCAAGATTTTATATCATTTCAATAGATAAAGATGGCCTGGGGGGCTATTTTTAAATACTTAATTTTCGCGTAAAAATTCTTATATGAGCAAACTTACTAATTATGTTAAAGAGTCGGTCGCTGAAATGAAAAAAGTTACTTGGCCGACCAAAAAAGAAACTTATAACTATACCTTACTGGTAATCGGTATCAGTATCGGAACCGCTCTTTTTTTAGGCGCTTTGGATTTCATTTTCACGACCGGCTTTCAGTTTATTATTAACTAAATTTTGTTATTAAATTTATCATTAACTAAGTTTTGTTATTAAGCAATCCTAAAAAATAGTTCTCATTTTTTTTAAAAAAATAGTTCTTAAATCTATGGCTAAACAACTTTTAAACCAGGGCCGACGCTGGTATGTAATCCACACCTACTCCGGCTATGAAGAAAACGTCGCCCAGAACCTGAAACAAAGAGTCGAATCACTTGATATGGAAGATAAAATTTTTAACATTCTGATTCCGACGGAAAAGAAAATTAAAATTAAAAACGGTAAGCGCAAAGTCGTGGAAGAAAAAATCTTCCCCGGCTATATCTTGGTCGAGATGGAAGTAACTGATGAATCCTGGTATATTGTCCGCAATACGCCGAATGTCACCGGCTTTATCGGCACCGGTACAATTCCGACACCGATTAGCGACGTTGAGGTTAAGGCTTTGCAGAAACGGATGGGCGTCGAAGATCCAAAATTCCAGATTGATGTCGTTATTGGTTCCCCGGTTCGAATCAATGAGGGGCCGTTTAAAAATATGGAAGGAAAAGTCACGGCGGTTGACGAAGCGAAAGGTAAAGTCAAGGTTTCCGTTTCCATGTTCGGCCGCGAAACGCCGGTCGAATTGGATTTTCTGCAAATTAAAAAAATATAAACATTTCTGAGCGATGCTTCTGCGCTCCGGATAATATAAAATTATATGGCAAAAAAAATAAAAACTAAAATAAAACTGCAAATCGCCGGCGGCCAAGCCAATCCAGCGCCGCCAGTCGGCCCGGCCTTAGGCCAGCATGGCTTGAATATCGCGGAATTCTGTAAAGATTTCAATGATAAAACAAAAGATAAGATGGGTGATATTATCCCGGTAGAAATTACTGTTTACGAAGACCGAAGTTATGACTTTGTTCTAAAAACTCCGCCGGCCTCAGAATTAATCAAAAAACTGGCTGGAATTAAAAAGGGATCCGGCAAACCGCTAACGGAAAAAGTCGGTTCTCTGACTACGGCGCAACTGGAAGAAATCGCTAAAACCAAGATGCCGGACTTAAGCGCGAATGATATAGAAGCGGCGAAAAAAATCATTGCTGGAACCGCGCGGCAAATGGGCGTGGAAATAAAATAAAACAAAAATTGAGTAAATTATTAAAAATTAATTGTGGGAGCCGGACCGCCCTATTAAAACGCGCCGGCGCTTACCACGAATAAACTTATGAAGGAACAAAAAGAAAAACCAAAGGTCATTAAAGAAAATAAGGCGACGGCTAAAGAAAGCAAGGCGGTCACCTATGATAGCAATAGGGCTTATTCTATTGAAGAAGCCCTGGAAATCGTTAAGAAAATCAATAAAACAAAATTCGATGCCTCTGTTGAAGTACATTTTCGCTTAGGCATTGACCCGAAAAAAGGCGACCAACAAGTCCGCGGCGCCGTTTCCCTGCCGCATGGCACAGGAAAAACTATTAAGGTTGCAGCTTTTGTTTCACCAGAAAACGAAAAAGCGGTTAAGGCGGCCGGGGCAGATTTTGTCGGCGGCGATGACTTAATCGCGGAAATTAAAAAAACCGAAAAAACTGATTTCCAAGTAGCGATTGCTGAGCCGGCGATGATGAAAAATCTAGCCGCCATCGCGAAAACTTTAGGCACGCGTGGCTTAATGCCCTCGCCGAAAAACGACACGGTTACGACTAACCCGGCTAAGACCGTGGAAGAATTGAAAAAAGGAAAAATCAGTTTCAAGAATGACGACACCGGCAATGTCCATACTGTTATCGGAAAAATCAGTTTTGATACGGCTAAACTAGCTGAAAACTATCAGGCGCTTTCCGAAATCCTGCGCAAAGCGAAACCCTCATCTTCTAAAGGCATTTTTATTAAAAATATCAGTGTTTCCTCTTCAATGAGCCCGGGAGTTAAAGTAATGATTTCTTAAACCATTAAAATTTAACTGGTCGGAATATATTAACAAAAATAAGGCCTTGAATCGGCCTTATTTTGTTATATTAATGTAGAAAGCTAGCGAATTGAAATGTACTCCGAAAAACAGGTGTAAAAATCCCGACATTTTAGCTTTACCGCCAGATATGACATTTTAACTTTGCCTTTACACACATTTTTTGCCATTGACTTCTAAAATCTAAATAGATATAATATATTTTAGGTAAGCAATTCTTAAAGAAAGGCGGGCCATCCGCTCTTTTTTTAAGGGAAAGGTCGTCTTACGTTTAAAAAAAATTAGTTTGGAAAAACAAGATGAAAAAATTATTTGTCGGCGGCTTGAACTTCAAGACGACCGAAGGAGCTTTAAGCGAAGCTTTCGCTAAAGCCGGTAAGGTTATCTCGGCCGTGGTTATCATGGATCGGATGACTAACCGTTCCAAGGGTTTCGGCTTCGTGGAAATGGAAAATGACGATGAAGCAGAAGCGGCGATTGCGATGTACAACGGCCAGGAGCTGGATGGACGGCGCGTCGTGGTTAACGAAGCTCGACCTTTAGAGAAAAGATTTTAATTAAATCTTTACGATATTGGATAATAAAAACACCTCGGAATACCCGAGGTGTTTTTAATTAGATGGTTTTAAACCACTCATTCCGTCTGACCTTTAAATTTTATCTTTTATTAGCCATATTATTAAACAGCTTTTTGATGTTGATATCCTGTTGACATTATGTGGAGATTTATGGTTTACGGACAAAAGGGTAAAAGATAAAATAAGATAGTATATTGTATCTTTTTGTTCTTTTTAAAATATTAACCGTAAAAAAAATAGAATTATGAAAACAAAAAATTTAGCTTTTTGCGGTATGGTTATCGGAGTTATTTTCCTGGTTACTCTTATTATTTACGCCATCAACCCGACTGGAGCGCCTTATGAAGATTTTTACGAGTTCTTAGCTTCTTTCTGGTTAATCCCGGCTGTACTGGCGATAATGTTTGGATATCTATTCTGGGAAACTAGGGATATCCAGGATGAACCAAATGAAGCAGCGTCGCCAACATCTAACCAACAATTGGCGCCAGGATAAAAAATAGAAAATCTCCGACAAAAAACTGCCCTATTTAATAGTCGGCGGTTTTTATTTTATCAAAAATATTTTATTTAAACCTCAGCGTTTTAATTATTTATTATTTCGCGCGACTTCTGCTACCGATCTTCTTGGATGACTTGCGACTAATCAATTTCTTCTTAGTTGTTTTTTTCTTGACTAATTTTTTAACCTGGCTTGCTTTATTTTTTCTCTTACTTAAGCGCCCGGATTGGCTTTTTTTATTCGTCGCCAAGCCATGTCGCTTTTCATAATCTTCAATCGCTTTTTTTAAGCCCTGGACAGCCATAACCGAACAGTGGAGCTTCTGCTTGGGCAAACCGCCGAGCTCGCTAACAATCTTCTGCCAAGGATATTTTTTTGCCTCCGCCAAGGTCATTCCCTTAATCTTTTCCGTCATAACGGAAGCGGTCGCGATATTAGAAGCACAGCCGAAAGACAAAAATTTTACATCCTTAATAATCCCCTTTTCTACTTTCAGAAAAAAATCTAACTGGTCACCGCAGACCGCGTTGCCGATCCGGCTATAACCATCGGGATTTTTCATTTCCCCGATATTATGCGGCTTAAGGAAATGGCCGATCGTTTTTTTAGTATAATCAAGCGCCATATATTTTAAATTAAGATTAATAAATTAATAATTTTTATAAATCATCTTTACAGTTAAATCCCCGTATTAATCTGCTTAACAGATAAATCCATACGACTAATCAAATTTAGAAGCCCCGGTTAAATCATTTAATCGGGCTGAAACTTCTTAACCGCTCAACGGTCCGCTTTAAACATTTTATCGTATAATCAATTTCCGCTCGGGTATTATAGCGGCCAAGCGAAAAACGGATATTGCTGTTTAACATATAATCCTCTAAGCTAATCGCCTTCAGAACATAGGAACCGCGCAAATCACTGGCGGAACAAGCGGAACCGGTGGAAACATAAACGCCCTGATGGGATAAATCTATTAAGATTGCCTCGCCTTCAATCGACCCGAACCCGACATTTAAATTCGCCGGCACCCGCTCCTTCATTGTTCCATTAACGCGTAAACCACTAATCTCCCGGCTAATCTTTTGCCAGAAATAATCGCGCAAAACTTTAACTTTTTTCAAATAAACCGCTCTTTCTTTATACGCTAATTCTAAAGCAAAAGCCAAGCCCATAATACCCGGCAAATTATAAGTGCCGGAGCGATAGCCGTCTTCTTGCCCGCCGCCGGATAAAAGCGGCTTGATCCTTATCTTCCGATTAAGATAAGCAACCCCAACGCCTTTCGGGCCGTAAAATTTATGGGCGGACAAACTTAAGAAATCTATGCCCATCTTCTTAACATCTAATTTCAGATAGGGCACGGCTTGGACCGCGTCGCTATGAAAATAAGCACCGGACGCCTGAGTAATCTTAGCTAAAGCGGCGATATCCTGAATCGTGCCGATTTCATTATTGACCGCCATAACCGAAACCAAAATCGTCCGCTTATCAATAATTTTCTTAAGGGCCGCCGTCTCAATCAGGCCTTTTTTATTAGCCGGAATTACTTTGACTTTAAATCCTTCGCGCGCCAATTCTTCGGCCGCTTCCTTAACCGAAGGATGCTCAAGGGCGGAAATGATAATCTTGTCTTTCTTATTACTCCGATTAGCGCGAGCGACGCCTTTGATGATGAAATTATTGGATTCGGTCGCTCCGGAAGTGAAAACAACGTTTTCCGGCTCGCCGTTTAAAATCTTAGCGACTATTTTTTTCGCGCGAAAAAGATCCTGATAGGCGGCTTGGCCTAAGACATGAATTGAAGAAGCGTTGCCGCCCTCCGCCGTCAAATATGGCTTCATTTTCGCTAAAACACGCGGATCAATCCGGGTCGTCGCGGCATTGTCTAGATATACTTTCATTATATTATAGGACTATCGCTGAATACTCCTTTAGAGCTCTTCAAATTCAGCTATATCCCCTTTAAGCTTATTTCAAAAGCTCTATCTTATTAATCACGATATCCGTTGCCGGGCGGTCATTAACTCCGGTCTGAGCCGCCTCGATTTTCTTGACGACATCCATCCCGTCCACGACTTCCCCGAAATTTGTATGATGACCGTCAAGCCAAGGCGTGGCGGCCGCAGTAACAATAAAAAACTGAGAACCGTTAGTGCCCGGCCCGGCGTTCGCCATAGCTAAGGAACCGGCGACTAATTTATGGCTATTAATCTCATCCTGAAACTTATAGCCCGGACCACCGGTGCCCCAAAGTGCCGCGTCCCCTTCCTTGCTTAAAGGATCACCGCCCTGAATCATAAAATCTTTTATTACCCGATGGAACTTCACGCCGTCATAAAAACCGGCCGCGGCCAAATTTAGGAAATTATTAACGGTTATCGGAGAATCAGTAGCGTAAAATTTAACGGTGATATCGCCCTGGCTGGTTTTTAAAACCGCTCGCGAATATTGTCCCGTTAAATCGCTTTGTCCGTCTAAAGCTTTGATAGTCATAGGTTTATTGTCTAAATTGTTAATTTTGTCATCAGCTTGGCCATTAATCTGTTGCGTATTATTAGTGCAAGCCGATAAACCAAAAACAACAATTAGAAATGTCAAACTAAATAAAATTTTTTTCATATAATTATTATACTTTATATTGTTTCTTAATCGCTTTGTCCTCTTCCCGGCGCTTTTCTTCAATTACTTCCTTAGCCTGTGCTCGAATTTCTTCCAATGGTAATTTATCAAGCGTCCGCGCCCGAGCCTGTAATTTTTTCGCCTGGTTTAATTCCGGCTCCTCAATCACCTCGGAAAGCAAAACATCTAAAATAGCGCCAATTTTCGGGCCGGGCTCAATACGCAGGACTTTCATCAAATCGTCGCCATTTATTTTTAACATCTTGACCGAAACCGGATCATTCTGCACTTTCTCCATCATATATTGCAAATGCCGGAGCTTATAGGGCATGGCTTTCGGTGTGCCAGAACCAAGCCGATCGGCGATGCGCAAGTCAATCAGATCTTTCAAATTTTCCCGGCCAACTTTAGCGATCAACCGTCGAACCGAAGCGGCACTCACTTCCCCGACATTATAATAAAACATGTGGTTTTTGACAAGATTAACAATCCGGTTCGAATCCGCTCGAGAAAATTTCAAGCGATCCAAAATCCGGCCAACCATTTTCGCGCCTAAATATTCATGGTTGTAGAAAGTAGCCACACCATTGATTATTTTCTTAGTTTTTGGCTTAGCAATATCATGAAGCAAGGCGGCCAAACGCACCGGCCAAGCCGGGCTCGGACAATATTTTAAAGTCAAAACATTATGCTTAAAAACCGGATAAAGATGGTGGCGGGCCGGGCCGACGCCGATACCCTGCTCCAATTCGGGAATGATATATTGTAATAATTTACAATCATATAAAAGCATTATTCCTTCGGATGGCCGGTCTGACGACAAAATTTTAACCAGCTCGTCACGGATGCGTTCCTTAGCCACAAATTTCAAGCTACCGGCCAGACGCGTAATCGCCCGCTGGGTCTTCGGCTCAAGCGTGAAACCGAGTTGCGCGCTGAAGCGAATCGCCCGCATCATGCGCAAGGCATCTTCCTTAAAACGATCACTCGGCTCGCCGACCGCTCGGATAATTTTCGCCTTAATGTCTTTTCGGCCGCCGAAAAGATCAACGATTTCTTCCGGTCGGGCCGGATCAAGCGCTAAAGCATTGATGGTAAAATCACGGCGCTCCAAATCTTTATCTAATTCGGTTTCAAAATGAACCGTATCCGGATGCCGGCGGTCAGAATAACCCTGCTCACTCCGATAAGTCGTAATTTCCACCACATCTTCTAAAACGCCCTTGACTTCGCCCGACTGCGGTGCGGCGCGAAGCGGCAAAAGAACCGTACCAAAAGTATTTTCGTATTTCGCGTCTTTAAAAATTTTTAAAATTTCTTCCGGCCGGGCCTTAGTCGTAATATCCCAATCCTGAGGCTCTTTATCCATTAAGATATCCCGCACGCAACCGCCCACGATATAAGACTCAAAGCCGCCGGCTTTTAAAGACTCTGTTATTTTTTTGATATATCCAGGAATGCTTTTCATTTTTTATAAAAATCTTAATGCTTTAAAAAATCAAAAATAGAATCTTTCTTAGTCGCGATTAAGCGCGAGCCGCGACTCTTCTTAAATTTAGTATGCAAAAGCCGGCTTGATAATTTTTTATCCATGACCCAATTATAATACTCTTTCATCGCCTTATTCTCATGCGCCCGGCGCACCGGCCTTTTTTTATCAATCGCGTACAAAGCCGCCGCCCGTTCTTTCCGGATCGCCTCGGTCGTCGGAATCGGCTGGCCGCCCCCGCCTAAACAGCCGCCCGGACAAGCCATGATTTCGATATAATGATATTTTTTTAATCTTGAAAGAATGCGGGAAAAATTACCCATACCATTAACTACACCAACCCGAATCTTTCTTCCGGCAATATTCAATTCCGCTTCTTTAAAACCAGCCAAGCCGCGCACATCTTTAAACTCCAAGCGTCGATCACAGAGCGTATTTTTTTTATCTTCACCGGCGCATAAAAATGACGCAACCGACCTCAAGGCCGATTCCATTACGCCGCCGGTCGCGCCATAAATTGCGGCCGCCCCACTGCCGCGGTTAAATAGCGGATCACCGTCCGAATCCGGCAGATTTTTAAAATCAATCTTATTTTTCTTGATCAGATAAGCGAACTCCCGTGTCGTTAAAACATAATCAACCAAGGGCCGGCCTTTTAAACCGAGCTCTGGCCGAGATGCTTCGTATTTCTTGGCCGTACACGGCACGATGGAAACAACGACAATCTTCCGCGGATCAATTTTTTTCTGCTTCGCCCAATAAGTCTTAATCGCGCCGGCGGAATGAATATGCGGTGAACGGGCCGTAGTTAAATTCGGCAAAAGCTCCGGATGATAAAATTCCGCGTAGGCGACCCAGGCCGGACAGCAAGAGGTCGTCATCGGCCAAACCGCCTTCTTATCTTTAAGCCGCGCTATAAATTCTTCAGCTTCAGTCATTGTCGTAATATCGGCGCCGAAATTAATATCAAAACTATATTTAAAACCTAATTTTTTAAAAGCGCTATAAATTTTACCTTCACAATTTTCGCCGTAAGGCAAACCGAATTCTTCGCCTAAAGATACGCGCACCGCCGGAGCAAACTGCGCCACGACAATCTTATTTTTATCTTTCAAAGCTTTCTCCACGACGGGCCAGGCGCCTTGTTCCTGGGCCGCGGCCACCGGGCAATGCAGAGTACATTGGCCGCAATAAATACAGGCCTTGTCTTTATCCTTAACCGGCTCAATTTCCTGATTGATTCCGCTACCGGCCTTCTCTAAATAACCTATGCCCTGCCGGACGCAAGCTTCAACACAATTATCGCAATCAATACATTGCGTCCCGTCAATCTCGACCGCGTTAGCAAAACGGTAGGTCTTGCGCTTCCCTTTTCGGTCCGGAAAACGATCAATCTCAACCTCATATTTTTTAGCGGCCGATAAAAGCCGACAATCATAAACCATTGAACAAGAGCCGCATTTTTCCGCGTGCGACGCGAATAATAATTCTAAATTGATCTTCCGCGTAGCTTTAACCCGCGGGCTATCCGTAAAGATTTCCAGGCCTTCCTCGGCTAAAGTTGAGCAGGAAGTAACTAATTTCTCCCGCCCTTTTATTTCCACGACGCAAACCCGGCAGCTGGCCTTGGCGTCTAAGTCGGGGTGATGGCATAAAGACGGAATCTTAATCCCGTTCTCTCGCGCGATTTCCAATATTGTCTGGCCGGTACGACCCTTAACTTTTTTATTATTTATTTTTAAATTCATATTTTCCTAATTTACGATAGCTTGGCTTTTTTCCGCTTCACGATATTTTTCCAATAACTCCGAAGCGGAATTGGGAGTGAAGCGCCGAGGGCGCAAAAACTTGTTTCTTCCAGGCCGGCGACGATTTCCCAGAATAAATCCCAATCAAATTTTTTCCGGCCCTTGCCATCTCCATGAAAATTATCCCGCTTATTTATCATTTCTAATAAACGATAGGTTCCTTCGCGACAGATAGTACAATGCCCACAGCTCTGTTCTTTATAAAAATTCAACCAATAACGAAATAACTTTTTCTCATCGGTTTTTTCTAAATCATAAACCATGATTAAACCGGCGCCTTCGACCGGACCCATCAATTGATCCGCCGCGAAAACTTCGCCGCTCGCTTCGCCGCCGACCGAAACAAAGAAGGGCCGATCCGGATAATTCCCGGTCCGACGCAAAACTTCCTCAATGCTTAAATTCGCCGGCAAGGCATAAACGCCGCGCCGCTTAAGCGCCCCGCCAAGCGTATAAAATCGTTCGCCCTCATAGCGACCGGCCGCGACCAAGCTCACATCATAAAAGGTCTCTGGATTATTTATTAAAGTCGGATGTCCGAACAAGCCATGTTCGGTCGGATAAGGCGGCTTTAGGCGTGGCTCAACTTTTTTACCTTCAATTAAATTTAATAAAGCCGTTTCCTCGCCGCTGATATAAGTTAATTTTTCCGGCTTGATAAAAAATTCTATCTTTTCTTTAAGCGTCCGATATTTTTTAACGGCTAAAGCTTTTTTCAGGCCCGGACCGTATTCTTGGTAATATTTATGATTCAAAAAAAGATAAACCTTTTTTATTTTTTTTGAACCGAGAAAACGATCAGCCAAATAGATTCCGTCAAATAATCCAACGGCGTGATGCTTTAAAATATAGCCGTCTTTTTTTACCCCCGGCTCCCCTTCCGCGGCGTTAACGATAATATAGCCCTGCTTTTTATTTTTCAAAGCGCTCTTAACCGCCGCCCATTTTCGCGCGGTCGGATAAGAGGCCCCGCCCCGGCCGACCAAGCCGGCCGTGGCGATTTTAGTGATGATATCTTTTTCTTTAACCATTTTATTTCGCTTATTCTCCGGCTTTACTTACCTTAAAACCCAGCCGCCATCGACAATAATCGTCTGGCCAGTTATATACGAGGCTCCGTCAGAAGCCAAGAAAGCCACGGCTTGAGCAATATCGTCCGGCTGGCCCATCCGTTTCAAAGGAATCGCGGCAATCGTCTGTTTTTTCACGTTTTCGTCGCTAGCTTTACTCGCTCCCGGAGTATCAATCGCGCCCGGCGCAACCGCGTTAACGGTTATCTTCCGATCAGCCAACTCCAAGGCTAAAGTCCGCGTCAAGGCGTTCACGCCGCCCTTAGAGGCACAATAATGCGTTAAACCGGCAAAACCGACCACCGAGGCGATTGAAGAGATATTGATAATCCGACCACCATCCGGCAAAACTTTAGCCGCGGATTGACAGCCAAAAAAAACACCCTTCAAATTAACATCCATAACCTTGTCCCAATCCGCCTCGCTCATCTGGGCGAAAGGCACGAAAGGAAAAATACCGGCGTTATTAACTATGATATCAAGCCGGCCAAATTTATCGACCGCCGCCTTAACTAAATTTTCAACCGCGGCTTGATTACTTACGTCAGTTTTAACGAAAATTGCCTGCGCCGGATCAAGCTTTAAATCGCCCTCATTAATATCCGCGTAAACGACTTTTGCGCCTTTAGCTATAAATAAATTAGCGATTCCTAGACCGATGCCGGAAGCGGCGCCGGTCACAATCGCAACTTTGTTTTGTAAATCCATACGATTATAAATTAATTACTTAATAAATTTTTTTAAATAATCGGCCAGCTCTACGAAACGATTAGCATAGCCCCATTCATTATCATACCAGGAAATAACTTTCAACAAATCGCCGCCGATAACCCGGGTATTTTTTAAATCAATAATCGCACTATGCGGATTGCCGATAATGTCACTTGAAACCAGCTCTTCGTTTGACGCCTCGATAATCCCTTTCATTTTTCCTCGCGCCGCTTTTGTAAAAGCGCGGTTAACCGTTTCCGGCGTCGCTTTTTTGTTCAAAACATAAACCGTATCGCATAAAGAACCGACCGGCGTCGGCACGCGCACCGCCAAGCCATCAAACTTATTTTTCAAAGCCGGGATCGTTTCTGCGGTCGCGATTGCCGCACCGGTCGTAGTTGGAATAATATTAACCGCGGCCGCCCGGGCCCGCCGCAAATCCTTATGCGGCCCGTCAACTAAATTCTGATCAGCGGTATAAGAATGAATAGTGGTCATGATCGCTTTCTTGATGCCAAAATTATCTTTTATAACTTTCGTAGCCGGCGCCAAGCAGTTTGTTGTACAGGAAGCGCAGGATAAAACATTATCGCTCTTTTTGACTTTATCAAGATTAACGCCCGGAACAATAATTTTAACCCCGCCCTTTTTAACCGGTGCCGACAAAACAACTTTTTTCGCGCCGGCTTTAAGATGGAGCTTTAAGTCTTCTTTATTCGTGAAACGGCCGGTGCATTCTAAGACAATGTCGACTTTTAACTCCTGCCAAGGTAAGGCGCCCGGATCCTTGATCGCTAAAACCGGAATCTTGCGGCCGTTTATCGTTAAAGCGTCTTTAGTCGCGCCAATCTTTTGCTTGGTCCGGCCATAACAGGAATCATATTGCAAGAGATGCGCCAAAGTCGCCGCGTCAGTTAAATCATTAATCGCGACAATCCGCAGGTGCGGAAAACGCGCCTCAATAATCTTAAAAGCGGCCCGGCCAATCCGGCCGAAGCCGTTAATCGCTACATTTAATTTTTTCATAAAAAATATTAAAAAATTAATTAATCTTTCCTAAATATTATAACATATCCGGCCTAAAAATCGAAATAATGGTTTTAGCTAAAAATTATGAGATAAATCGCTAAAAAGTCTAACTAAAAACCGCCCCAAGAGCGGTTTTATATTGATAATCCTTCTCATTAAATTACTCTATGAACATTAGACACTGAAATATACGTCCGGAGCTAAATCATCGCCTCCTACCGCCGCGTATTCCGCTCACGCCGGTTCCGATCGGCGTCAACTTCAATAATTACATCCCGCTCATCCGGTCTTTCCGCCGGAATCCTGACATCCACGGTTTGCTTTAAAATATGATGACCGACGACCGTGCCGCTTGAACCGCCGTTAATTTTCAACTTCGTCCCGAGCGGCGGCAATTTCCCGGCCATTTCTTTATACCCTTCATATTCATAAGCCAGACAGCACATCAAACGTCCGCACATGCCGGAAATCCGTTCCGAACCGCGATGGACGACCTGTTGAGCTTCGGCCATTTCCGAAGTAATCGAAGAGAATTCATCTAAAAATCCCTGGCAGCATAAGCCGCGACCGCAAGGACCGCAGTCGCCGCTGATTTTCGCTTCATCTCGCGTTCCGATTTGCGTCAAACGGATGCTAGCATTAAAATGTCCGGCTAAATCTTTAACCAGTTCGCGAAAATCAACCCGGCCGTCGGAAATAAAAGCAAAATTCATCCGGTTCCCCTCAAAAGAAAAATTAACATCAATGAGCTTCATCGGCAAACCATGCCTAACAATCCGCTCCCGACAAAAAGCTAATGTCTCTTCTTTTTTCTCCGACGTCGGTAGGGCGGCAATATCGTCGTATTCCGCTTTACGCAAAATCGGCTTAAGTTCTCGCGGCGCGGCCCCTTCTTTCTTCGCATCCGCATCCACCATCACAGCTCCCTCCGTCTTATCTCGTCCATCCGGAATCTTCTTATCAGAAATTAAAATGACCCGGCCGAGCTCCCGCCCAAGTTCGGTATCAACCACGACATAATCACCGGCCACCAAATTTAATTGGCCGACGGAAAAATCATAAGCCTTGTCCCAAGGCGCGAATTGTACCTGCGCAATCAACATAAATCAAAAGCTTAATAAAATCGTCTAATGATAATTAATGAATTAAACAAAAACGCCGCCGGAGCGGCGTTTTGCTTAGAGGGAGTAGCGGACAAATTTTATAACATTAGCCCCGCCTAAAATATCTTTGATTTTTTTCTTATCGTCCTTAATATACTCCTGTTCCATCAAACAGACCTCGGAATAATATTTACCCATTTTCCCGATAACAATTTTATCAACCATTTCCGCCGGCTTGCCTTCTTTAAGTAATTGCTCCTTATATATTTCCTTTTCCTTTTCCATTTCCGCCGGATCAACTTCAGACGGCACTAGATATTTCGGATTAGCCGCTGCGACTTGCATAGCGACATCCGTTGCCAGCTCGCTTTTCCCGGCCGCGTCCAAGGCGACTAAAACACCGATTTTCCCGCCGAGGTGAGAGTAAGCGGCCACAGTCGCGCCACTTAAGATCTCAAAACGCTTAACCGTCATCTTCTCGCCAATCGTGCCGCTTAGATTATCCAAGGCCTCTTGCGCTGTTCCGCCTTCTAAGGGCAGGGCCATAAGCGCGACTAAATCCGCCGGCTTATTTTCTTTGACTAAATCAAGTAAAGTATCCGCGAAGGCCTGAAATTTTTCATTGCGGGACACAAAATCCGTTTCCGAATTAAGTTCTAAAATATAAGCTTCTGTTCCGTCATTATTAACCGCGACTTTGATTACGCCTTCGTTCGCTTCCCGGTCTGTGCGTTTTGCCGCTTTAGAAATTCCTTTTTTACGCAAAAGTTCTACCGCTTTATTTAAATCATTACCGGCTTCGTCCAGGGCTTTTTTACAATCAACCATACCGGCACCGGTCATTTCGCGTAATTGTTTTATAAGTTCCATATAATTATAAGCTAAATTTTAATTTAAATAATCTTAAAATTATTTAAGATTCTTTTTCCCTTCCAAAATCGCCTCTTTGATTGAGTCTAAAATCAGACCAATCGTCTTAGTCGAATCGTCATTAGCCGGAATCGGATAATTCGCTTCTTCCGGATTAACGTTCGTATCGCAAACCGCGATAATTGGAATATTTTTCTGACGCGCTTCTCGGACCGCGGTTTCTTCTTCTCTAATATCCCAGACGAACAAAGCATCCGGTAATTTATTTAAAGAAGTGAGTCCGCCAACCCGCGTTTCTAATTTCTTTATTTCCCGATCAAAATTAAGCCGTTCTTTCTTCGTATATTTTTCTAATTTTCCGGCCGCTTTCTTCTCCACTAAATCCATATACTTTTTCACGGATTTTTTCACGATTGAAAAATTAGTTAAATAACCGCCGAGCCAATTGCCGACGATATAGGGTTGGCCAATCTCGGTCGTCATTTTTTTAAGCGGCGCGACAATCTGACTCTTACTGCCGACGAAAAGAATGCTTTTCCCTTCCGCGACTAAATTCGCCATAAACTCCAAGGCCTCGCGTAATTTTTCCTGGGCCTTCCTTAAGTCAATGATATAAACGCCGTTCTTCGCCGTAAAGATGAATTGCTTCATTTTAGGATGCCAGCGGTTGGTCCGATGGCCAAAGTGCATGCCGGCTTTCAGCATGTCTTCAATTTTTGGGACTTTGATTTCCATATTTTTTCTTTTTGGCCGCATACCGACGCCTAAAGTTAAAGCGAGATATCCGGCTTTACTTCTGCTCCCTTTTGCCTCGGAAAAACCAAGGAAGAAAATTTGCCTGGCGACTATAAAATCGCCGGCGTGGAAGCATGATATTTATTAGTTTTTATTAAAAAAGAGGCCGTTTTAGAGGACGAACCTCTGCTTAAAATATATAGAAAAATCGGCCTAATGTCAAGGTTTTTGATAAAACTCCTTAACCGCGGCATTAAAGCTTGTGGCCAGGGCATTATAAACATCCGCTTTTGCCCGATAATTAGCCAAAGCAATATTATACTCATTAGCCAGGGCGTTATAAGTCGGAACCAAGCTATTATACTGGGAAATCTGGCCGCTATTATAATATTCGTCCATCTGTGCCTTTAGGGCGCTTAGCTCGTTTTCTTTCTGCCTTAATTCCGCTTCTAAAATATCTAATTCCGCTTGCCGGACAGATAAATCACTATTTAAAGCAATAATCTCGTCAACTTTTGATCGCACCGCGGCCGCGCCATAATAAAGCTTGCCTGCGGTTTTCTGATATATTTCCATTTTTCCCAAACTCGCCGAACTGAAAATATTAGAAAAATTATTTTCTGCGACTTCCGCCTGGCCGGACGCCAAGCTCTGCGGCACGACGCTAGGAGGAAAATAATTCGTGGTCTCAACATAACAATAACCGGAAGCGTTAATTGAATATTGGGCCGGACAGGCGATGCCGACGGCCGAATGATTACTATCGGGAAAATCAAGGATAGCGGCGCCATATCCTAACTTGCGCAAAATTGCGACCGCCAAAAAAGTTTTATCCGAACAGACGCCGCGGTTAAGATATAAGGTTTCATAAGGATAATACGGGTTGGCATTGAAATTATTAGAGCCGACCTTAGCGCGGTCGTAAGGAATATATTGAATAAGCGCTAAGGAAAACTCAGCTAATTGGTCTTCGCTCTAATTATTATTAGCCTCAATCGTTCGCATCTTCACAATTAAATCATCAAGCGAAGTGTCGCCGCTTTTAATCGTTAAAAATAGCCCATAAAAGGCCTCACGCAAATCCGTTGGCGGCGCCGTACTACTATAGGTATAAATTTTTGAAGAATTTTTATAGGCGTCGTACCAGGCCGATGATAAATTCTGCGTCAATTGATAAGTACTATTTTGATATTTAAAAACAAAATTTATCGGCGTTATTGTTCCGGCGGTAGTCGGCGCCACGGACGCCGCCGGAGCGGAAATTGTGCTTGAGCTTGAACCGGACACGCCGGCCTGAGAAATCGGAATCTTCGCCAAATCAGCATTAGTAATTCCTAAGCCCTTAGACCGCATTAAATTAAAAGCATCCGCCGGGCGGCCAAGATAATATAATTTTAAATCAAGCGGATCAACATAATAGGCCTGGCCCTTGTCTTGAACCTGGAGCAAAATTCGTCCGGCTAAACGCCGCGGCGTTGTTCCGGCTTTAAAAGCGTTAATATCCGAATTCGTTGCTCCGAGGCCGAGCGAACGCATTAAATTAAAAGCATCATCCGGGCGACCGAGATAATAACGCCGGCTATCAAGCGGATTAACATACCAGGCCTGGCCCTTGTCCTGAACCTGGAGTAAAATTCGTCCGTCAAGATTAGTCGCGGCGGTTGCGATTTTTATTCCGCCAAAAGTCGGCGCAAAAATAAAAAGCCCAAAAATAAAAAACGCACCGATAAGAACCCGGGTTGATTTAAAAAATTTCAACTGCTGAGGATAAACAATTTTAGAAAACATATTTTAAAAACACAGGGCACTAATCCTTCAAAGTAATATATAAATCTCTTTGCGGCAAAGTCGGCAGATGGCTGGCGTCGTTAATATAGCTAATTTTCACATAACCGTTACGATCAATCAGGATCTTGCTGATTGAGGATTGAAAAATTTCCAAAGACAGAAAACCGATTACGTCAGCATTCAAAATTCCGGTCAACAAGGTCTTTATTAAATTACCATGCGCGAAAACAGCAATTCTTTTTCCTTTTCCCTGACGAATAATATCGGCGAAAGCGCGCCGGACCGCCGTCTGCATCTTATCCAACTGTCGATCAAGCTTAAGACGGTTCTTTAATTTATTATTTCGCGTTTCCTCGGCCATGTTAAAATATTTCATCCGATGCCAATGGCTCCAGTGGATCTCATCCAAGCGCAAATCTATAATCGGCTTCTTCCTGGACTTATTTAAAAAATCCTCTGCCGTTTCCTGCGCTCGCTTTAAGCCGCTCATATAAACCCGATCGATTTTTAAAGTTAAAAGTTTTTTAGTTAGCGTTCGGCGCTGTCTTAATCCAATCTTAGATAAAGGCATATTGTATTCGCCGACTTTTTTCTCCAGATTATAGTCCGGATGGCAATGCCGAATCAAATAAACCTCAGTATATGGTTTCCTAGTCGGCGGCTCAAGTTTGGCGTAAGGATTTTTGTACATGATTTTAAAAATAAAAATACAGCCGGACGGCCTCTTAAAAATACTCCTTGTTTTATTCGGCAAAATTATCTTTAACGAATTTCCAGTTTATCAAATTCTTCAAAACCGCATCAACAAAATCGCCACGGCGATTCTGATAATCCAGGTAATAAGCGTGTTCCCAGACATCAAGCGTTAAGAACGGCTTTAAGCCAGCGGCCAGCGGATTATCGGCATTACCGGTCTTTATTATCTTTAGCGGCTTCCCTTCGGTTGCACCGTCTTCCGCGTTCTCTTTCACTAACCAAACCCAGCCGCTACCGAATTGCCCAAGCGCCGCCATTTTAAATTCAGCGTAAAAATTATCCAAGGAGCCGAAAGAAATTTTAATTGCTTCAAGTAAAAAACCGTCCGGCGCGGCCTGCAAACTCGGATCAACTTTAGCATCAGCCGGTCGCAAACTCTTCCAAAAAAAATCATGATTATAAACCTGAGCCGCGTTGTTAAAAATCGCCATCTGTTCCGCCTGCCCGGCCGTCCGACGGATAATTTCCTCTAATTTTTCATTCTCCAAATCCGTTCCAGAAACAAGCTTATTAAGATTATCAAGATAGGCCTGATGATGCTTGCCGTAATGGAACTCTAAAGTCCGCGCCGAAATATATGGCTCTAAATCCGAATAATCATAAGGTAATAAAGAAAGCTTAAACATAAAATTAAAAATTAATAAATAATTGTATTTATTTTTATATTATAGCAAAAAAAACAAGATGAAGCCATCTAAAGGACCGATCGCCAAATGTTCTTTCGAGTACTCAGCGGTCGAACCTTAAACACTGAAAATAAGCTTACCTAACTATACGGCTCTTTGCCCTAACTAATAAAAAAGGCCGTTGTAAAAACGACCTTTTATTGCGAGCAAGTTTTAACCGATTAATTAAAGCTCTATTCTTCGCAATATCCTTTTTCTCCTTCTTTCATCGCTTGGGCTAATTTGTCCCATTGCAATTTCGGCTTAAGAATTATATTGCCAGCTTTAATTATATCAGCAACCGCCACCGCATCCTGACGATACTGATCAAAGCGGATATCGCAGGCGCTAATAACCGGGAGAAAATTCCATTTATCTTTTCCGGAGCGATTAAAAGCGCTTAAAATGGCTACTAAAACTCCGCCTTGATTCCGAATTAATTCCACCATTTTTTCCGTAGTGGAAAAATTATTGGTCACGTCCTCCACTAAAACCACTTTGTCGCCGGGACGAATATCGTGCCGGTCAATAATTAGTTCACTTTCTTCGCGAACATTTTTTCCCTTATCGGCCGCAACCTTAACAACTTTTTCCGCAAAAGCGGTCCGGCAATTTAAGGCATGGCCTAAATCAGCCGCCAAGAAAAGTCCGCCCATAGGCGCGCCTAAAGCGAGATCCGCTTCCAAATTAAACATTCGGAATTTTTCCGCAATTCGGTCAGCAAAATATTTTCTCACGGCCGGATATTGTTCGGCTTTAGCGAAATTAAGATAAACAAAGCCGACCATATTTTTCTGTTCGCCAGCGCCATCATCATATTTCTTGGCATAAGCGACAACCGGACCGGTATAATCTCCGCCTGTTCCTTTTCTAGGACTTTCATAATAACCTTCACAATTGCGCAAAACCAGTAAAGGGTTAACTTCCAATAAATCCGTAAAATCTTCCGGAACCTTTTCTAATTCTTCAGCGGTCAGCTGGCGACTTTCTTCCGGACTAATTCCTAACTCCGGATTCCCTTTCAACATCTGCGCACCCATTACTACATAGGTCGCACCGCTTATCATTGCCTGTCTGACTCCGGTAATTCTTTTTTGGTGTTCGTTCTTCTTCTTCATCCATTCGTCACGTATTCCGGGCACGATGAAGCCATAACTTTTCGGCAAATTTTTCTTTAAAAATTCCACCTCTACTGGGGAGCAAACAATTAAATCGAACGGTTCCGGGCCACTATCTTTACCCTTCTCGAATCCAAGGCCCTGCCAGTAAAAAGGCCTGATATTCATAAGATCATTGTAAATCTTGACCTCGGGCGCCTGGCCGAAACGGGCCGAACATTCTTCTGCTTTTATATCGGTGAGCATGCTGACCATAGCCAATTTAGTTTTTGGCAGAAGGGCTCTCAACTTAACTAAAGTTTCCGCGCTCACCTGCGAAGAAACTGTTAAGATTTCCGGGGCGATAGAATCGGCCGCGTATTTCCTTAAAACATTCTCCAAAGTTAGGGAAACATCTTTACATTTAAGATCCAGGAAAATTCCGGCCGGAACATTATGTTTCGCCAGGATTGCCTTAATGCTTTTAATTATTTCCGGGCCGCCCATGTCGATATTATGGACGCCGTCGTTAATCTTAATATAGGCCAAAAAGTCGGCAATATCTTTATTAGCAACAATTTTTTCAACGGCTTTAAGCAGCTCGGCAGCGCAAATATAGCCATCAAAAGGTAAAATAATTACTCTCTTTTTCTTCATGACAATAATTTTTTGGTTAAACAATATAGATAAATATTAATTTGTTCAAGAACTAAACAATTCATATTATCCTACTAATTATGACAAAAAAAGTCAAATTAAGAAATAAATAAAAAAGCGGTTTAATGGTCAAAAATAGTTGGTGAATTAGCTATTATATTTGAACCAGTTATACCAAAGCAAGAATGATTTTCTATGCTCTTTAGACAACCCCCGATGAATTCGGAGGTTGTTTTTTAAATAAG
>JBAZNJ010000003.1:0-105079 GCA_041649315.1 Patescibacteria group bacterium
TATCGCCACCATTACGACGAGAATAACTTACTATACGATTTAACCCTAACCATGTCTTCAAGTTTGCGGCTTAACGAGATGAACGGTAAATTACTTAAGAAGATTATAGGAGAAATGCATATCAGCCAGGGGGCGATCGTTCTAGTAAATCATGGGAGAATTTTTAATCTGAGCCATATCGGATATAAGCGGCCGCCAAAATTTTCTTCGGAAGATTTAATTGAGCTTACCGGACGCCGTGAAGTCGTGGTTTTTGACGAGCTTGAAGAAGATCGGCTCAAGCGGGCTCTTCGCCGTTTAAGTATCAAGGTAATCGTGCCCTTACGAACTCAGAAAAAACGGGATAATATTCTAATTTTAGGCGAAAAGCTTTCCGGCGATCCTTATACGGATCAGGATATCCGCTTGCTTGAGGTTTTCGCGCCGGCCGCCGCGGTTGCCATAAGCAATACGATAAGCGTCGAGCAATTAATTCAATTAGACGAGCTTAAATCAGAATTCATCGCCGTCGCTTCGCATCAGCTCCGCACTCCGCTGTCTGTCGCCCGCTGGAATTTTGAATTGGTTCTAGAGGGGGCTTTCGGCCATTTGTCGCCGAAAATCAGGGCGATTGTCGGTGATACCTACCGGGCCTTAATGGATCTTAATCAGGGCTTGAACAATTTAATGGTTGCGTTAGAGATTGAAGAGAGAAAAGTGAATATGAAATATGACCAGGTTGATTTTAATAAGGATGTCTTGGGGGAGGCCTTATCTTCGCTTAAAAAAGAAATCGCCGCTAAAGAAATTAAAATTTCTAAGAAAATTACCTTTAAGGGCCTAATAAGATTAGATCGGCACAAGATAGTTGAAACTCTGAAAGCCCTAATAACCAATTCAATTGAATATTCTCCGGCCGGGTCCAAAGTGGAAATTTTGGTCCAGGCGATAGAAGAAGGTGGCCGGCGCAAATTACTTTTTTCTATCAAGGACCAAGGCATTGGAGTTTCTTTGAAGAATCGGGCCTTTATTTTTAAGAAATTTTTCCGCGGCGAAGAGGCTAAAGAATTATCGCCGAATGGTTTTGGCCTTAGCTTATTTATTGCTCAATCTTTTATTGAATTCCATGGCGGGCGGATTTGGTTAGAAAAGGGGGATGGAAAGGAGCCGGGAGCAACCTTTTCTTTTACTTTACCACTTTAGCTTGCTTATTTATTTGATTAAGGCGGAATAACAGCGGATTATAGCAGAATAGCGCGACATAATTAGGTCTCCTTGTGGAAAACTTCTTCATATTTTTAAGTAAATATGGTATAATTGAATACAGAAAATCGTATAGAGATTTTATTTTTTGTTTAGATAAACGTTTTGGGAATGCTTTAAGGATAGATAGCTAAGAAGAATTTTAAATTTTTTACTTATAATTTAATTAATAATAATTTTCGGCTTTCTAAGGCCGGGAGAAAAAAATTATGAAAAAATTCCTTTCTAAAGGCACTAAAAAGGGTTTTACCCTCTTAGAGCTTTTGATCGTAATAGCGATCATCGCTATTTTATCGGTCATCTTGGTTTTGGTCTTGGATCCGGCCGAAACTTTGAAAAAATCGCGGGATTCGCAGAGGTTGTCGGATTTAGCGACGATTAAGACGGCGCTCGGCCTATATATGACCAGCACGGTTAATCCGCTTATGGACGGCAACGACAATAGCGCTTGTAAGGGTAATGATTCAACCGATGCTAACTATATTGCCGGTGATGAGATTTTTTATAGTATCCCGAGTGAAAGTGCTATTACTGACGCGACTCTTGACGGAGGGGCTTTAGCAGTCGCTTCCCAGGTAGCCGAAGCTAATTTAGGTAATGTTGACGGGACGGGTTGGTTGCCGGTTAATTTAGCGGGTTTGCCGACCGGTTCCCCGATTTCTAACATGCCGGTTGACCCGATTAATTCTATCACGTCTCTAGCGGCCGTTGATAATACGGATTTAGCCTATCGTTATGTTTGCAGCCAGAAAACTTTGCGTTATGAAATTGCCGCAGTTTTAGAGAGTTCCGCTTATACGGTTGATGACAATAAGATGACTAAGGACGGCGGTAATAATGCTAATTATTACGAAGTCGGAACCGATCTTAAATTGATCGGCACCGGTACTGATTTCTAAAATTTTATTGGAATTTTAGAGAATTTTAGCAAACAGCCCTGGTTTACCCAGGGCTGTTTTTTTGTTATAATATTAGCAGTGTTATTTTATTTCGTCTGTTTTTGAAATTAAAATTTACGAGGCCAGCGACGATTTAATAATTAGGATTAAAGCCTTTAATTAGAAAACGATATTTTATGAACATTCTTAAATTTTTATTCGGTCCTTTTGCTGTTTGGGCGCCAACGGTTTTTATTGCTTTAGTCGTTCTGATTTTAATTTGGCGGGAGCTAATTAAAGAAAAATGGTTTAAGAGAATAATAAAAAAAGATTTTTTTCTTTGGGAACGGATTTTTACGGATAAGCGTTTGATTGTCGGCGTTCTGGTCGCCGGTTTTATTTTTGCGGCCTTTTTAACGGTTTCTCAATATTATGTCTGGAGTTTATCAGCTATCGGCCGCTTTTTCTTGCCGCCGGCTCAGCCGACTTACTTTATTAATTATGCTTTTTTACATTTTTGGCTCGGCCGGCTTATCAGCTTATTTTTGTCCCTGCTTATTTTCGGAATTTTTTACTTAATTCGCCATTATCGGCGCGCTTTAAGCCGGGCGGAGATAAATTTAGTTTTTTTAGCCTGTCTTTTGGCCGCTTGGCCGCGTCAGGTTTTTTTGATTCCATTATTTTTTTTAGTGGCGGTTTTAGAACTAATAAGCCTGGTTTTAATTTATAGAAATAAAGGATTTAGAGAAACGAAAATTAAAATTTTCTGGCCCTTAATCTTAGCGACGCTTTTGACTTTGATTTTTGGCGGCTATTTAATCAGGATTTCCGGCTTAGCGTCTTTAATCGTGTAATTGCTCGGATTATGCTATAATTTAAGAAGTTATTATTGGGCCGGGGGCCGGTTTTTAAGTTTGGCGGCTTGGATTTAAAATAATTTGTTATTAAGGTTTATGTATATAAAAGAAGAAAAATTAAAGGAAATTTTGTTAGAATCCGGCTTAGTGGAAGAGAAGGCTTTTGAATCAGCTAAGGCGGAATCAATCCGTTCCGGCCAGACAATTGCCAATGTCCTGATTGGCCGGGAAGAGATAACGGAAAATTATCTTTTAGAATTATTGGCGCCTTATTTTGATGTACCCGTAGTTGATTTGAGAAAGATGGTTATTCCGACGGAAACTTTACATCTTTTACCCGAGGCTTTTATCAAGACCAAGGGCGCGGTTATTTTTGCCGTGGACGAAAAAGAAAAAATCGCGAAGGTGGCGATGACGAATCCTTTAGATCTGGATACGATTAATTTTATCCGGGCTAAATACGATTATTGGTTGGAAATTCATCTGGTTTCTCCTTCTAATCTTTCCCATGTTTTCAAACAGTTTAATAAAAAGATTGGGACGGATTTTAATAAAATAATTGAGGAGAGCATTAAGGAGTCATCTTCTTTGGCTGGGGAGACTGATTTGTCGCGGATGGCCGAGTCCGTGCCGATAGTGACGATAATTGATAGTATTTTAGAAAACGCCGTTGTTATGGGTGCCTCGGATATTCATTTTGAGCCACTATCTAAACGGCTTTTGGTTCGTTATCGCGTAGACGGAATTATGCAGGAAATTTTGACTTTGCCGAAAGACATTACTTCTATTTTAGTTGCCCGGGTTAAGATTTTATCCGGTATGCAAATTGACGAGCACCGCGTCCCGCAGGACGGTCGTTTTCATTTTAGCTTTGAAGAAACGAGCCGAATTGATGTTCGGGTTAACGTGATGCCGGTTTTAAATGGCGAGAAAGTCGAGATGCGTTTATTAAAGAGTTCCTTGAAGCCGCTTTCCTTAGTTGATTTAGGCGTCCATGAGAAACTGGAAAAAGTTATTGTCGGGGAAATTAAAAAGCCGCATGGCATGTTGCTCGTTACCGGTCCGACCGGCCACGGGAAAACAACGACGCTTTATTCTATTCTTCATATCTTAAATACCCCGAAGGTTAATATTACGACGATTGAAGATCCAATCGAATATGAAGTTAATAATATTAATCAAACCCAAGTCAATGCCAAAGCCGGCGTTACTTTTGCGAATGGACTACGTTCGCTTTTGCGCCAGAATCCGGACATCATCATGATTGGAGAAATTCGGGATAATGAAACTGCGGATATTGCGGTTCATTCCGCTTTAACCGGTCATTTAGTTTTATCCTCCTTACATACCAACGACGCCCCGTCGGCGATTCCGCGTTTGTTGGACATGGGAGTCGAGCCGTTTTTATTATCTTCAACGGTTAATCTAGTAATTGCTCAGCGTTTGGTGCGTAAGGTCTGCTTGTCCTGTATTGAGTCCTATAAATTAACCAAAGTACAGGAAGAAACCATTGCCCGCCAATTGTCTTTATTTGATGCCGGCGCGAAAATCGGCGGTAAAAAGAAAAGACCTCATGCGATTCCGAAGGAAGTTTTCCGCGGCCGCGGCTGCAAGGTTTGCGACGGAAGCGGCTTTTCCGGCCAAATCGGAATTTTTGAAGTTTTAGTAGTTGACGATAAAATCAGAGATTTAATTAACCAGTCAAAATCGGCCGGTGAAATCAGAAAAGAGGCGATTGCTGGCGGCATGCTTTCAATGTTCGAAGATGGTTTAGAAAAGGTCCAGCGCGGGGTTACGACAATCGAAGAAGTTCTTCGGGTGGTTAACGAGTAGTTAATTTGGGCAGCTTGGATCTTATAAGTGTCTGTTAAATAAAAAATTCGTTTAAGGGGCAAGGTATAAAAAATTACCTAGGTTAAAAAATAAAAACAGAAAAAAATTTTATTTTTATGAGTTTATTTATTTATGAGGCCGCTGATAAAGAAGGGAAGGTAGTGGTTGGAGAAATCAATGCCTTGAACAGTGAAAGCGTGGCTTCGTCTTTGGCGCAGAAAAACTTAACGCCGGTGAAGATAGAACTTAAAACCGAGGCGGAAAGCCGTTCTTTTAAGTCCAAGAATATCTTGGAGCGGTTTACTACGCAGGATAAAATAGTTTTGATCCGTAATTTAGCGGCGACGGTCAAGGCCGGGCTTAGCTTGAATGAAGCTTTAGATATTTTAATCGCTGATTCGTCCAAGAAAATAGTCGGGACTTTCTTGATTGACGCGCAATTCAATATCCAGAATGGCCAGCCATTATCAACGGCGTTTGAAAATAATCGGCGCTATTTTCCGCCGCTTTTTGTCGGCTTAATCAAGGCCGGCGAGGCCTCCGGGCGTTTAGATAATTCTCTTGAAGAATTGAGCCGCCATCTAACTAAGGAGCATGAATTAGTAAAAAAGGTAAAATCAGCCATGGCTTATCCCCTGATTTTGATTGGCGCCTCAATTGCGATTGTTACGCTCATGCTTATTTTTGTCCTGCCAAAACTTACAAAATCATTTGAGCAGAATAATTTAGAACTCCCCTTATTAACGCGAATTTTAATGAATTTTAGCAGCGCCCTAACTTATAGTTTGTTTTTAGATTTTGCGATAGTTGCCGCTTTGGTCGGATTTTTTCTTTATTTTCGGAAAACGCCGCGAGGCAAGAGAGTTATTAGTTATTTATTATTCCATACCCCGGTCGTGAAAAATTTAGTTAAAAAAATTATCTTGGTCCGTTTCGCCCGGACTTTAGGGACCCTGATCGACAGCGCCTTGCCGATTTCCGAATCACTTAATTTAACTGCTAAAGCGGTCGGCAATGACCGTTATGAAGAGGCGATTGCTAGGGCCGATAAGGAAATCCGGAGCGGTATCCCGCTCTCGCAGGCCTTACGGAACGACCCGGAACTATTTCCTAAATTTTTAGTGAGCTTGGTCGGCGTTGGTGAAAAAACCGGAACTCTCGGGCAAGTTTTGAAAAATTTCGCGGATTTTTATGATAATGATGTTGATACGGCCTTGAAGGATTTAACGACTTTCCTGGAGCCAATCCTGCTATTATTTATGGGTTTAATGATCGGGACGATCGCCATGGCGATTCTGATGCCGATTTACCAGATGACCGGCAGTTTTAATTATTAAGATCGCTGAAGATATTCGTTTTTTTATTAATAATTATAAATTTCAAATTTCATGAGGATACCTTCTGTTAATCGGAGTGGCTGGCAATCTAGTAACCGAAAGGCCTTTACTTTAGTAGAACTTCTCTTAGTGGTGGGTATTTTAGGAGTCATCGCTTCGGTCGTCCAGGGATTTTATGGCGATTTTGTCCAAGGAACGGTTTTAAGCGATAATTCTCAAAGCTTTATTTTTGATCTGCGTCAAGCTAGAAATAAAGCGATGGCCGGCGCGGCTGATCGTAATTGGGGGATTTTTATAGTTAACGATACAAATGATTATTATGAGATTTTTTCCAGTCCGACCGATTATTCTGATTTAGAAAAGACGATTGAAGCGACGAATTATTTAAGAGATCAGGCCGGCTGGATTTTTCCGGTTGAAGGCGATAATCAGGAGATAGTTTTTAATAAGATCAGCGGCACAGCGTCTTCAACGGAAATTATTATCGGGATGAAGCGGTTATCGCGGACGATAAGGATTAATTCGCAGGGCTTAGTAGAATGACTTGGAGCCAATACTAATAATCATGAGAAATAATCAGGTGCTAAAATTAAAGATAGAAGACGAGCCGTTTTTTAGCTTAGTTTTTAAGAAGGGATCTTTGCTTTTAGAGCTCTTGATCGTTATCGGCTTATTCGCGATTATCACTCCTTTAACCGCTCAGATTATCGTGAGCGGCCTTAATGTTAATAAGCATTCGTCCGAGCAGGCAATCGTCTTTAATCTGGCCGAGGAAACGCTTAAGGCAGCGGAGAATATCAGTTTTGCTAGATGGCAGGATATTTATGATAAAGACAAAGGTGAGCCGAATTATTATTATCCGGAAAAAGTTGCCGGTGCCTGGACGATTAAGGATGGGTCAGAAACGGTTGAGGTTAACGGTTTAGAATATTCCCGCTATTTTACGATTAACGATGTTTGTCGCGATAATTCAACAAAAGAAATAATAAGCGGCGAGGGAATTCCTCCTTGCCCGAGCGGCGCGTTTCTTGACCCCTCGACGCAGGAAATAAGCGCGACAATCGCTTGGTCCGGCGGAACTACGACCAAGGAGATATATTTGACGCGTTGGCGCAACCGGATTTGTAAACAGAGCGATTGGGGGACGATTAACGTCGGACCGAATGCTTGTCCGAGCAGTTTTTATGGCGAAGCGTTAGATATCGACGCGGCCTCGGTTCCCGGGAGTTTGATTTTGCTGGCGGAATAAGCAACAAATTTTGTAAAGGTTTATTTTCTTCCGGAACAGATAAAAAAATTTTGCGTAAATAAAAAATATGAGAAAAGAAAATTTTAAATTTCTTATTAATTCGCATAAAAATTTGTCTAAAATTTTTAAAAAATCAGCCGTTTTTATCTTAACCTTTTTTTTGGTTTTTTCTGCGGGAAGTTTTCCTTGCCCCCCGGATTTTTTAACGGGAGAAGGAACTAATAATTTGGGAATTAATAATCTTAAAATCAAGAAAGCGCGGGCGGCGGCCAGCGAAGATGGGATGATTTTTTATGGCATATCCGGAAATACGACGCCGCAAGCAAGGATTTATGATGCGGCCTTAGGCGCTTTTGATTCGCCGGCCTCGCCAACCGTTGCCGGTGGTCAGCCCGTTATTACGCGAATCAAAGCCTCGCCGAATAAAAATGAATATATCGCCGCCTATCAGGATACGTCCGGTAATTTACAAGTAATGTGTTATGACGGCACGGCGTGGACTAATGAATGGTCGGTTGCGGTCGCGCCAGGCGGCACGCCGACGACCCAGCGTTTTGATATCGCCTATGAAACCGCGAGCGGCGATGTGGTCGTTGCTTATTCCCGGAATACGAACGCGACCAATGCCTTGGCTTACCGGACCAAATCTGGCGCAGACGGTTGCGGCACAGGAAATTGGTCAACGGCGGCTAACTTTCCAACGACTTCAACGATTACGACCGGAACGGTTCAATGGGTTAAGGCGGCCGAGGACGGTCGGTCCGGCTCGAATTTGGGTGCCTGGATTTGGGCGGATTCTAATCGTGATTTAGGCGGAACAATCTGGTCGGGAACGGCTTTTGGAAATTTAAAAAATTTAGAAACCAATTTAGAGGTAGTATCAACCGGCCAAGACGTTGATAGCTTTGATTTAGCTTATGAGTCCTTATCCGGTGATTTAATGATTACTTGGGGTTCGGGCGGATCGAGTAGCACTAATGGCGCCTGGTATAATATGTGTACTGGCGGCACAGCCGCTTGTTCTTGGGGGGCGTCGCGTACGGCGTTTCCGACTTTAGCTGATGATGCGACTGTTTTAGATTTAAGTGCTGATCCGAATTCAGATATGATGGCTTTTGCTTCTATTGGTAATGGAGGCAATGATTTACAGGCCGCTTATTGGAACGGCAGTTCCTGGACCGGCTATGCCCAGATTGATGCTTCCTGTGAAACTCCGGCGGCCGGGATGAAAACGGTCCAGACCGGATGGCTTACTAATGGAGCGACGGTTAGATGGTTTTTAATTTATGACGATGGATCCGGGACCGGGCTTAGTTGGTTTGCGACTACACCGGGCGGCACTTTAACGACTAGCCAAGGCAAGCAGAGTGATTGGACGGCTTCGCCGTCGATAAATGATATCCGGGGCCGTTATGATTTAGATACTAACCCTTTTAATTTAAGTGAGGTAATTTTAACTTTATCTGATTCTACTAACTCTATTTTTGCCAAGCGCTTGGTCATGGATTCGGTTGGCAATCTAACCTGGTCTAATGTTGACGGCGCCGCTTCCTTAGGGACTAAATATAGCCATCCGCGACAGGGTTTTTCTTTTGCTTATCGGCGCTCGCTTCCAGCGGTTCTAGTTTTAAGCGCGTCGGCCGGCGCCAAAATTATGACCATAAATTCCGGCGCGGTCGGACAGTTCGTCCATGATTCGGCTTGCACGAGCGACGGAACCTGCGCCGCCTTTAAGATGATGGCCAGCGGCGGTTCGGTTACGATTACTTCGGTCAAAGTTTCAGAAATCGGCTCGGCGGCCGCCAATACGGATTTATCTAATCCGGTCTTATTTTATGATACGGATGATAATTATGCTAACGGCGTTGCCGGTACCTTTGGTTCGGCCGTTAATTTTGCCGCGGATCAGACCGCGACTTTTACGAACGCCGGTTTAAGCATTCCGAGCGGCGCGACTTATTATTTTTATGTTGGCTTTGACGCTTTAAACGGAACGAATTATCCGGCCGGTGGCCAAGGGATTGATTTTAGCATAGTTTCATCTTCGGATATTATAACCAGTGGCGCGACATTAGTGAGTGGCGCGCCGGCAACTCTGGTTTTTGCCGGCTCAACTTGCGCTTCAACCGCCCATACTTGCGTTCGGCCGCAGATTACCAGCTATACGAACACGACCGAAACGACCTTGGATTACGCGGCGGATTGCACGGATTGCGGGGCCCGAATTGGTCCGGGTGCGCCTTATCGCCAGACGATTGTTATCAGCGGTTACGGCTTCGGGACTGATCCGGGTTTGGGGTCGCGGTCAACGAGCAATAATAAAGTAGAGGTTGCCGGAACAGGCACGAAAATAGTTAGCGATGACGGTACGGCGGATACTAATGTATCTGCTTGGAGCAACACGGCGATTACTATTCGGACGGATACGATGGTAGCCGGAGACGATGATGCTTCTTGGGGGGATAATTTTGGCGGTTTGGCCGCTTTGGGAATAACGGCCGGTGGCCAGAGTGCGGTGGCGGGATTAAATTTTTATCTTTTTCCGCAGGTTACTTCTTTGACCGTGCCGACACCGGTAGCCAATGCCGCGCGGGAATATGATGCGGGCGATACCGATGGCGTAATAACTTTAAACGGGACGCGTTTCGGTTCAAGTGCAACCGGCGGCTGGGTGAGGATTTTCGATTGCGATGAAACGACTTGCGCCAGTCCAAGCGGTTCAGCGGCAATAAATAGTTGGAGCAATACGGCGGTTGAGGTCCAAGTGCCGGCGGTTATCGCCGATGATGTTTATACCGGTAGCATAAGCCTGCAGCAGGGCTCGCCGGCTTTTAATAAGAACCATGTTTATACTACGACCGGTTTTCGGATTTTGCCGCGGATAACAGAATTGATTTCCAGCAGCGGAATCGTCGGCGACGCGATTACGGTAAGTGGCAATCATTTTTGTCAAAATAATGGAATTTGTCCGATTGCTTTTGACGCTAACAATAAAGTAACTTTTAATTCCGGCATTGAGGCAAGCGTATTTACTAGTTGGTCGGATACGGCGATTGCGACAATCGTTCCGGATGGAACAGGGAGCGGCGATGTTTTTGTGACCGCGAACGCTTATCTTTCTAATGGAAAATATTTTTCAATTTTAAGTACTACGCCGGGTGAACCGACTAATTTAGATCAGTTTAGGGACGCACTTTTAACGGAAAGCATTACGGTTGGCGGGACGTCCAGCACTACGCCAATCTATCTGACTATGATTATGCAAGCTGGAGTGCCGGGCGGGACGCTTTATCCGCAAGTAGAATATCAGCCGATCGGTACGCCTTTTGTTTGCGGTAGCGGTGCCTGTGCGACTGCTACTGAGGGCGGCGGCCAGGCCGGCCCCGGTCCGGTTAATTGTGCCCAGACCGCGAATAGCTGCGCGATTGAAATTTCCCCGGAAGATGATGTTTATCATTGGCAGGCGCGCATCCGCTATAATGTCGGCGGAATAGATTATTTTAGCAATTGGGCGCCTTTCGGAGGGAATGGGGAAGACGCGACTGATTTTAAGATTGATGCTAGCGCGCCTATGATTACTTTTCCGGGTGGCAATACTTGTTCCGAGGCCGTGACTTCGCTTTCAACTAACGGCGCGACCATCACCTGGTATTTGAATGAATTGGCTGATGGCCAGATCGAGTATAGTAAGAATAGCAGTTTGACTGGCGCCGTTTTTTTCCCGATTCCATCCGGCGATCCGGCTTTTTCCCATGTTTATAATTTAAATAATTTAGATTCTAATACTACTTATTATTTCCGGGTGCTTTCCGCGGACGCCGAAGGGAATCAGGCGCTTAAGCCGGATAGCTCTCCGTATTGTTCGTTTACGACTTTGAATGTTGATCAGCCAGCGAAAACCGTACGTTTCTATGTTGAGGGGCGCCCGGATGTTATCAGTGGCGGCGTGTCGACCAGTACGGCTTTTTCTGTCCATATCCCTGAGGAATCAATTTCTTTCAAAAGCTCTTTCTTAGAATTAACCGGCCTGTCTTTAGTGTCCGGTACCAATGAAATTTCTGTCCAGATAAACAGCCAGCCTTCATTAACTTATGATATCGCCGGACCGAGCAATTTTAAGATTTTGTATAAGGTCGATCCGTCTAATATCAATATTTATCCGGCCGCCAACCTTTTAACCTTAAACCCCAGCCAGGATACTAATATCATTTCTGCTAAGTTTTTCACCACTTATTCTTTTGAACCGTAAAAGGGCTGGACAATAAAAGGGCGGTTGCTAATGCCGTTTTTTGTCCTATTTTCCGTGTTTAGGTAAAACATTAAATAGCAGTATAAATTTATGGCTAAAAAAAGAAAAAATAAAAAAATTTATTTAATTGCCGGCGGCTTGGCCTTGGTAGCAATTTTATTGTTGATGCTTTTTATTTTTAGGCCATTTTCTGATTCTAAAATAAATCGGCCGCAAAAAGGATTCAAAGGTTTAGTTATTGAAGATAATTTAGTACTTCCGGATACGAGCCAAATTAGCGTTAATGACGGAGAATTTATTAGCCCGGGTGAATACGGCGTCAAGCTCCGGCCGCAGTCTGAACAAGAAGAAGTTTTTATTCCGCGCGCCGTTTTAACTTTAAAACAGGCCTATCAGTTAAGCGAAGCGGCGGCTCGAGAATGGTCGCCGGATGCCGCTTTGATTTTTATTAAATCATTGGGCGCTTTAGGGCTAGACGGGAAAGCAAGCGCCTGGCAATTAGTTTTTGGTTCGGCCGGAAAAAAACAAGGCTATGAAATAATAATTTCTGTCGATGAGATAATTAGCCGAGAAGAAATTGAAACGAGCGAGCCCGGCTTCGCTTTACCGGAGAATTGGTATGATTCCGGCGAAGCCATTAATTCTCTACGGAATTTAGTTCAATTTGATCGCGATTTTTTATCAGCAATCAGTTTTTATTATAGTCCGGCCGCCAAGCTTTGGGCCTATGGCCTCTCAACGACCCGGGAAGGCGAACCGGCTCCGCGGACAACGGCGATGTGGGTTCGCTGATTTTAAAAATATAGGCATAAGGGGGACGAATTAATAAACTGAAGGGCGAATTAATAAATATGATTTAGTTTCGCGGATTTGCCGCGCGGTTTAAGTAGCTTAAGAAGACGTTAGGCACTAGAATAAAAGGCATGAAAAAAATAAACTATAAAAAATTTTTATTTTTTGTTGGCGCATTGGCGTTTTTATTTTTTTGTTCGCCAAAGATTACTTTAGCCGCCGAGCAAATCAAGACCACCGATTATTTTGTCGGCGCTTATCCTAATCAAGTAAGCGGCGCGGTTGATTTACCCTTTGCTCTTTATATCGGCGATAATCTTGAGGGCGTGAGCGACCCAATCAAATCCGCTTATTTTACGGTGAGCGGCGTTTATACCGGTTCCGGCTCTTTGTCGCTAAGCTTAAATTCCGACGCCAGCACGACTAAGGCCTTTTTTTTGCCGGCCGTGGCATCTCCGACTAACTTTGAAATTATTTATCAGGATGAAACCGAAATTATTAATCCGACTAGCGCCGGCACTTATAATTATTCTTTGGATGTCGCACCGGCCGGCGTTACACTTTCCGGCTTAGGGGCGAAATTGGAAGCGACTTATCAATTCGTGCCGACGGCTTGTCCGGATGGCGTTCCGGCCAATGAAAAAATAAAGTCCACCGATTATTTTGTCGGTGCTTATCCTAACCAGGTAAGCGGCGCGGTTGATTTGCCCTTTGCTCTTTATATCGGCGATAATCTTGAGGGCGTGAGCGACCCAATCAAATCCGCTTATTTTACGGTGAGCGGCGTTTATACCGGCTCCGGCTCTTTGTCTCTAGGTTTAAACGACAACGCCTCTACAACCAAAACTTTTCTCCTTCCGGCCGTTGTGTCTCCGACTAATTTTGAGATTATTTATCAGGATGATATGGGAACCATTAGTCCGCTTAGCGCTGGTACTTATAATTATTCTTTAGATATCGCTCCGGCCGGTGTTACGCTTTCCGGCTTGGGGGCGAAGTTGACGGTTTCCCATCGTTATAAGCCGCCGATTTGCGGTTTAAGCTATCCTCCTTATGGCGATTTAATTTCCACGATTTTTGATTCAACCGGTTCCGCGGACGGGCCGGCATATAATTCAATTATGTGGCGCGGCGCTTTAGGTGGCGAAGAATTTGATATCGGGGAGGTTCTATTCCAGATTGCCGCCGCCGATGACACGATCGGACCTTGGGATTATATCGGACCGAATTGTATTGGCGGGCCTTATGATTGGTTTGAATTGCCGCCGGAGACCGCAGCGGAAATCGGGTGCTATTCGCTTTTGAATAATAAAAGATATTTCCGCTATAAAGCCCGTCTTTGCTCCACTGATTGCTCAGCTTCCGGGCCGACTACGCCGCAGGTGGACGAAGTTATTATTAATTGGAGTCCTTAGGTTTATGATTTTAAGAAAGAATAATAAAAAAAGAAAATTCAAGACCGGGTTTACTTTAATGGAGCTTTTGATTTATATGGCGGTTTTGTCGATCATGAGCGTTGTTGTGTCCGATTCTTTTTTAACCTTGAATAAAGGCCGGGATAATATTGAAATAAAAAGCGAATTAAATTCTAATTTGTCTTTTGTTTTAGAGAAAGTTAAATACGATATCAGCGTGGCTGAGGGCCTTAATTTTCCAGCCGTGGCCGGAGAGAGCGCAGCCGCGCTTGATTTGAGTATTGGCGGAGAAAATATTTATTATTCCCTTGATCAAGGCCGTTTATTGCGGCAGGCCGGTGCGGCCGAGCCGGAATTTATCAGTCCGGAAAACTTAAACATCAGTAATTTAAGCTTCACCCGGCTGGAAAACGTTAATCCATTTTTAGGAAGCAAGAAAGTGAGCTTGGAGATTAATATTTCCGGCGCCTATAACAGCGGCGATCCGGGCCGGCAATATGAACAAGATCGGAAAATAATGGTTAATCTTAACGCGGATTTTTAATAGGATTATGGCCAGGGTTTTCCCGATCATTTAGCGGCCGATTTCTAATGATTCAGAAACTATCATTAAACTATTTTATAGAAAATTTTTAAGGTGTTTATTATGAAAATATTTAAGAAAGAACAAGCGGGTTTAGCCTCTTTACCAACTGTTTTAGTTTTAATCGCCTTGATAATTTCTGTCGGCGTTTTTGTCTCCGCGGTGAGCGTTTCTGATAATTTATCAGTGAGCGGCGCGGGCGCTTCCGACCGGGCTTTGAATTACGCCCGTTCCGGCGCGCGCGATGCTTTAGAAAGAATTGCCCGTAATAAAGATTATGTCGGAGATTACGACATCGCGGCGGTTCCAGACGGTTGTTTAGAGCCATTTTCCGGATGCGTTTCAGTGAGTGTCGCGGCCGGAAATCCGAAAATGATCAGCGCGGCCGGACGGGCCGGTGATTTTATAAGAAAAATCCAGGTGGCGGCCACGCTGGATGCGGATGGTTTAATTCTTGATTATGATTGGACGGAGCAGTAAGGATTTAGCAAGAGAGGGCGTTTAGAATAAAAAGATTGATTAGAAACTTGCCTGATAATTCATCGCGGAAGATTTATCTTAGGAAGATTCGATATTTATTTATTACCAATAACAATCTGCAAATCATAACGAATATCATTCCCCAGGGTCTCAACGATAAAGTCATACTTTTCATCGACTAATCTGCTTATCTCCAAGAGTTCGCTGGCGTTCCGGTCTAAGCCGGATTTTATTTTTATCAGCGTTGCTTCTTCGCTTTTCGCTTGGTTGCCAATGTTTTCTACCGGGTAGCCGGCTTGGTCCAGGATTTTTTTCATTTCTCCAGCTAAACCGGCGCGGTTCGTTGAATTAAGTACGGAGATTTTAAGGTTTAAAGGCGCCTTAGCTTTAATCGATGCTGAATCATCCTGAACGGGCGCCGAATCATTGGCCGCGGGAATATTCTCCCCTTGTTCGTTGTTAGTTCCGAGTTCGTCCCCCGTTTCTAATCGGGTTGTCTCATCTTCATTAACGATTATGCCTAACTCATCCTCCTCCGATTTAATTTCCTTGTTTTCACTAATTAGCTCATCAGAAACGGGTTTAGTTAAATTTAATTTTTTCGCTAATAATAAATAATTATCAAGATCAAGTTGTAGTATTTTTTCGGGAGCGACCTGTTTTTCAGCCGGTTCTAAGGCCGAACTAAGCGCTTGGTTTATAAATTTAATCATTAAGATAAAGGCAATAATTATCCCGATAAGATAAAGAGCAAAAATTAAAGGGTAGGTTAATTTTTCTATCTTTAAAGTTTTTGTTTTTTTTATTTTATTCTTGAGCATAAAGCCGTCCGCTAAAGTTTATCGTTGAATTATTATTCCAGCCATTAGTGCCATTTATGTTTATCGTCTGGATCGAGGAAAAATAAGTCAGTTTTTCGAGGTCTTTAAGATAAGCGACTAGGATATCAATATTAGCGTCCCTTAAGGATGCGCTGAAGTTTACTGAAGACAGGGAAATCGGTCCAACCGGCGAAACAAGAGGCGCAGGCTGGCTGAAGTTAAGCTCGGATTTAAGGTTGTATTTCTTAGCCAAACTGTCCAAGGCCTCGACAAAAGGCAGGACATTATAGACCGAAGGTAGGGCGGCGTAAATCTTAGCTTCATAATCAGAATCAATTTTTTTGAAATCGGCCTGGATTTGGCGGGTGGTTTCTTCCCGATTACGCAGAAGATAATTTATTTCTTTCTTTTCTCGGGTAGCTAAATTCAGTTGTTTGATTTTTTTAACCAAAAAATAATCAAGCGTTCCGGCAACGCTAATAATTACTAGAGCGACTAGTATTTTAATGCTTAGTTTTAAAATGAATTTATTCTTTAGCATTTTGATTTGGTTTTGATAAGACCATTGCTGAATACTCAAAAGAGCATTTGGCGAAAGCCCAATTATTCAATATTTTTTTCTAAGATTTCCGGATCGGTAATTTTAAAAGTTAAAGAAAAAGGAATATCCGCTTTCTTCCCGAGGTTGTCTAGGGGCAGAGTCACTTCCGTAAAAAGCTCAGAGCCGGCGAAAGAATCTCTTAGGGAATTAATCCGATCCCGGTCAACCGCGATTCCGGATAAAGAAAAAGTCGCTTCAGCGCCCGGCAAGGATAAGGTATTTACGGTAATGCCGGAAACAATTCGGTTTTTTATCTCTTCAACAATCGGGCTCCAGGCAGTTTCCTGACGGGCTAAGGCATTGCTTTGGCCGACCAAACGGTTAAATGATTCCGCTCTAGTTTCAATTAAGATAGCATTATCTGCACCCGGCAAAGCGGACATGAAAGCGATCTCCTCGTTAAAATTATTTTGCATCATAACGAGAATAAACCAGGTTGCGCTTAGGGCCGCGCTAAAAAATAAAGATAGGGCGAAGCTGGCGCCGATTAAGAAGCCGGCCGTGGCGTTGGCCTTAGCTTGGCGAAAAGCCTCTTCTGTCCCGACTTTCATTAAGCTAATCAGTTCGTCGTCTTTCCGCGGGACTAAGCCGCGCCAAGCCGCGCCCAAAGACGTTAAGGACTCAGGTTTTATTTTTATTTTTTTACCTAATTCCTCCCGGAATTCCGGATTAAGCGGTTTTAAGGGCAGGTCTTTTATTTCTTTAGAGTCAAAGGATCCGATAAGAACCAGACCGGAAATTTTCCGATCAAACCATTCCTGATGTTTTATTATCTTATCAATTTCTTGTTTTAAGCCGGATTTTATTTTTTCGTTTGGCAAGGACTGGGAAAAAATGAGCAGATTATTTTTTATAACAGAAAAAGTCGTAGTTGAATGGTCTTTTTTTAAGATTAAGGATGTTTCGCCCGGTTTTTGCTTAAGAGCCCGGGCTAAGCTTAAAGAATGGCTTTCAATAGCGACGATTTTCAGACCGGCCTTTTTTAGAGTGTTTAAAAAATTTTCTATCAAAGAGATCGGCGCGCTGGCCAATAAGAAGTTTTTATTAGCCTTATCTGCCTCCGCTGTTTCCCAATCGCAATAGATTTCCGAGCGTTGGCGCGGCAATTGGAAATCGGCAATTAATTTCATTGATTCACTTATTTTCTCATCCGGCATTACATTCGGGAAAGAATAGATTTTAGAGAAGATTTTGTCGGCGGGTAGGGAAACAACTAAATATTTCAGCCGGCGGCCGGAAAGCTTTTTTATTTTCGCGATAAATTCACTCTCTTTTTTTATTAAACCATCATTTATTACATCGCTCGAAAGAGTCTCTTCAAGGAGCGTTTTAATTTCCAAAGACGATTTACCTCTTTTTAATAAGGTAAGCCGGATGTGGGAATCAGATATTTCCAAGCCGCCAATCGGCTCTTCATTGATGAGGCGCAGTAGATTCATAGTACTTATTATAATACCAAAATTACCGAAATTTTACAATTTTTAAGCCGCTTTATTTTTAATGGTTTGGCGAGAGCCAGCCAAGGAATTAATTAGGGATTCAGGGTGAAAATGGTATTCGGCAGAAAATTTTAATAAGAAGTTTTTAGTTTTTTTTCTTGCTCGTGCCGCTCAAGCGCCAGCTGGATCAAGCGGTCGATTAGGTCGGTATAAGAAAGGCCGCTTGCTTCCCAGAGTTTTGGATACATGCTTGAGGCCGTGAATCCGGGGATAGTATTTATTTCATTTACTAAAATTTCTTCATTTTTTTTTAAAAACATATCAACCCGGCCAAAACCGGCGCAGGAAAGGACGCGGAAGGTCTTGATAGCGAGGGTTTGGATTTTTTTAATAATTTCCTCTGATAATTTTGCCGGAATTTCCAAGGTAGTCGCATTAGCATCAAGGTATTTAGTTTCATAAGAATAAAAATCTTGATTGAAAATTATTTCTCCCGGCAGGGAAGCGAGCGGATCGTCATTACCCAGAACCGAACATTCAATTTCTCGGCCGATGATATTTTCTTCAATAATTATTTTTTGATCATAGCTAAAAGCTTCTCGGAGAGCCGGAGCGAAATCTTTTTCTTCCCGAACTTTGCTTATCCCGACGGAAGAGCCGAGATTGGCCGGTTTCACGAAAAAAGGTGAACCTAAAGTTTTAACGATTTCCGGATAGGTCGGGATTTCTGTTTTCAGGCCGGCAATAAATTTAGCAATCGGAATATTGCTGTCGCGCAGGAGGCGTTTCATTACATCTTTATCCATACCGACCGCCGAGCCGAGGACACCGGCGCCGACAAAAGGAATATCGGCGAGTTTAAGCAGGCCCTGGATTGTTCCGTCCTCGCCGTAAGGACCGTGTAGAATCGGGAAGGCGACATCAATGGTTATTTTTGTTTGGTCGCCCCTTAAATTAATAAGCCGGCCGCCGCTTTCATCCGGATGTTCGGAGTCGCGGAAGGGAATGAGCACGAGCTCATTTTCCGGATTAGCTTTATTTGTTTTTTCAAATAAATCAGCACTGTCGCCAAGCAGCCAGCGTCCGCCCTTATCTATCTTTATTAGTATTGGTTCATATTTTTCTTTATCAATCGCTTTTAGAATATTAGCCGCCGATTTTAAAGAGATTTCATGTTCGGCGGATTTGCCGCCGAAAATAATCCCGATTTTTAGTTTTTTCATATTATTCAACTTATACATTTATTTAGCAATATATACATATTAGCATAAAAAGGGGAGTTTAGTAATGGAAATTTAATGTTGTGTAAGTTTAGGCTAACTAACTTAAAATTTTTATTGAAAAATATTTTGACTTTGTTATAATAAAAAAGTGGTTCGGTTTTAAAGATGCTAATGGTTCGGTTAAGGCCAGTATAGAAATGCTGGAAAAGGCTAATAAAATAAAATTTAATGTTGAGTAAATTTAAACAAATTTAATTTATGAAGTTTATAGCGAAAGAAGAGATTAATAAAATAATTACCAAGACCTATTCTTATGAATTTTCTCTTGAAGAAGACATTCTTTGCCTGATTGAAATAATTGCCAGCGCTAAGAGTTGGTGGCAGAATTTTAAATCCAGCCGTGTCTTTTCCAAAGACGACGATATTTTTTTATTTTTAGATAACCAGGAATTAACTACGTCGCGGAGTAAAAAGCCGGACGCCCGTTCCTCCTGGAACGGTAATGAACTCAAAGAATTAGAAAAGACGGTTTTAATAGCGGTAAATTTGAAGCCGGGGAACCATACTATAACCCTAAGACCGAACCAGACCCCATATTTAAAAACTATCGCTGTATCCAAGGTAGAAGAAGGAGATAAGATAATCTATATCCCGACAGATAATAACCCAGCCCAAAAGGGCGAGGGGCGCCCTTGGCTAAGTTATATTATTCTAGATTTGTTTATTACTAACCTAACTATTACCGCCCGGGCTAATAAAAATCGTGGTGATGACGACGATATTAAATTGGTAATTAATGAAGAAATTCAAAAGAATGAAAATAAACGCGCTCATAAGTATTGGTATTGGTGCGGCAAGATATTAAAAGGCAAAGATAAAACATTTTCTAAGGATGTTAATTCGCAAGCGAAACAATATAATTTTGACTTGTATTCCGACGAGGCCCCGCGCCTATCAAAAATAGAAATAGGGATAAAGCCGGTTAACACGAAAAGAATTCCCACTGTTGACGATCCGCTTTGGACCGGAGATTTTAGGGACGATACGGAAGAAATGCTTTTGGCGAGAGCAATTTTTGGCGAGACAAACGGTGAGCCCCATGAAGCAAAGATCTGGGTAGCCTGGTCGGTTAGGAATCGGGTAGCGGCGAAAGCTTGGCCTGACACAGTTGCAGGAGTAATTCTACAAAAAGGGCAATATGATCCGTTTAAGCCTGATAATGATACTTTCAAAAAAATTATTAGCCCCTTGGATTATAAAAACGAAGGCGAAGCTGACAGAAATGAGTGGTTCAAGTGTTATGAAATTGCCCAGAAAGTATTAACTGGAGAAATTGAGAGCCCGACGACAGCCACGCACTTCATCGGACGCGGAGCAAACGTAACTAGATTCGAGAGAATAACAATCCCCAAAGGGGAATTTATAAAACAGATAGGGGGCACTCGTTTTTATTGGAGTCCAAATTAAATTATGTTCAAAAATATTATTAAAATTATTTTTATAGGATTAACCTGGAGCATAGCCTCTTTATTTGCTGTTTTTATTTTGTGGCCGCGTGCTTTTATAGATATTTCTATTATAGATGATACCGCTGTTTTCGTCTGTTGGAAGTTTATTCCCCGGTGCCAAGAAGTTTCCGGCACGTCTTCTTATAAATTTGATCTGAACTGGTCGCCTGACGGAAAATACTTATCGTTTTATGATGACCTTAAAGAAAGCGATAATCGATTCAGTTTCTTAAAAATCGTTAATCCACTTACTCGGAGCGTTAAAATTGTTTTTATTGGGCCAGAGGGCACAGGTTATTCTCAATGGTTAGATAATGATACAATCAGGACTTACGGAAGAGGAGGGACTGGAGTTACTTCTTATTGCGATATTAATATTAATTATCAAGAGCCGTTTGTTCTTGAAGATAGATATGGTGATAGTAATTGTAAGTTTATCCAACTTTGGCTAGACGATCTTAATTGGTCTAGGGCCTATTCGGGTGAAAATTAACAAGAAACAAATGATGTATGAAAAACTCTAAATTTATTTTTATTTTAATTTCTGGTCTTTTGCTAATTGCCGGCTTTTTAATTTTTGGCCTATTCTTGCAAGCGATCCATTCCCGGGCCGAGAGCTACGATTTATTATTAGTCAGCGGTTCGGCCAAAGCGCGTATTATTTCTAATAATGCCGAATTGAAAATTTTCATTTCCCGTTTAGCGCCGCTTGACGATTTGACTAATGCTTATGGATATTTTGAATATGACCTGGATTGGCTAAAAAAAACTTTAAAGGAAAATGGTCTTGATATTAGTCGTTTAGAAATTAGCCCAGTTATTATTGAGGGGAAAAAGGAAGAAGATGCGAGTCGGGAAGCGATAAATATCCGACTAACAAGAACGGTAACTATCAACGGAGAAACTGATAAAATTACTAAAGTTTCTCAAGCAGTTTCTTCGTTTAATTCCGCGGCAGTAACTTTTTCTGTTCAGTCTTTGGAATATTATAATTCCGATTACCCGGATTTGTATGAGCCGCTTTTAAAAGAAGCTTTTCAAGACGCTAAAGCTCAAGCTTACCAAAAAGCGGCCGACTTAGGGCGTCATTTGGGTGAATTTAAAAGAGTGGTTAGTGGTTCGGAAAGGATTTTACCGGCCGATTCTCCGGATATTTTTTATGATAGATATTATGATACTTCCAGTATTGAAAAAGATATGGTGATTAAGGTCGTATTACTTTTCGGTTTTAAATAACCAATTAAAATAACTATCCGCCAGTTGGCGGACTCCGCACATCGCTCCGGCTTTCGAAGCTCTTGTACGGAGCAATACTAATGAAAACAACCTAAAATTGAAATGTATCTCGTTTAGTAGACACAGGCAAAAAACAACTAAGCAATTTTTAAAAGATGATTTCGGTATTGGACGGAGTTTTTGGATTCATAGCTATTTATTAGGTAGTCCGTAAATTTCTACCAGTTCTTATTTTTAACATAATTTTAGGTAAAATATACTATATTAATAGTACTTTAAAGACCATTTTACAAGTTGTTTCCTCTTATAAAAAATGATATAATGGTTCATATAATAAACTCCTAATAATCTCCGCATGAAAAAACAGCTCGGACAATTTTTTACCAAGCAATCCGATTATATTCTTCAGGGGTTTGAAGAATATGTTAAAGGCAAAAACGTTATTGATCCTTTTGCCGGGAATCGAGATTTAATGGATTGGTCTAAAAAAAATAGTTGTAAATCAATTAAGGGTTTTGATATTGATAAAAATTATATCGACAATAAACTTGTTTTTTTAAATGATTCCATTAATAATCCTCGGAAATACAAGTTTATTTGCACTAATCCTCCTTATTTGCATAAAAATAAGGCGGATATTAAGACTAAAAATCAATTTTTTTCCGGCCAAAACGCCATTTTTGAAGATTTATATCAAGTTTCCATAATATCAATGCTTGATAGCGACGAAGGCATTATTATTGTTCCGCTTAATTTTCTTAGTGCTGAAAATTCAAAAAAAACAAGAAATCTATTTTTTGAAAAATTTAAAATAGTAAAATTAAATATTTTTTCTGAACAGGTTTTTGAAGATACTACTTATAACGTTATCGCTTTTTATTATAAAAAGAAAAATAAACCTACTGAGAAAGATATTATTAACGCAATCATATTTCCGGAAAAGAAAAAAATAAATTTTACCGTTGAAAAAAAGTATGATTGGCAACTAGGTGGAGAATTTATTAAAAAGGTCAATTATATACAAAATTATTTAGGAGTTTTCAGGTTAACTGAAAGTTTTTTGATACCTGGTAATCAAAAAGTTGAAATTGCTATTCAGAATATTAAGGATAAACAGATTTTTAAAGTTCCTAAAGATGTAAAAGAAATACTAGAAAAAAACATTCTCATGTTAAGAGCTATCGATAGTAAAAATGGTAAAAAGATTCAACTGGAAGATATAAGAAAATATCGAATACTTGGATTAGCTGGAAAAGTTTCTTCTAGGAATATGGCTCATTTAATATTCAAAGAAAATTTAACCCCGGAGCAACAGCAAAAACTTTTAAAAGAGTTTAACGAGGAATTAAATAAAAATAGAGAAAAATATTTTTCTTATTTTTTAACAAATTTCCGAGATAATAACCGTAAAAGAATTTCTTTTGATTTTACCTATAAATTACTCAATTATATATATAAGAAAAACTATGCCAAACAGCCTTCATTATTTTAAGGTTTCACAGGAAAACCCGGAAGATCAGTTAGATATTAATTATTTCATTCTTGAAAAAGATCCTAAAATTAAAGAATATATAGCACACGTTAAAAATATCAAAGAAACATTGATAACTATTAAGAAATTAAAAGAAAATAAGGAAAGCCAAGAAACAGTAGAAAAATATTATAAAAAATTGTTTAATGATTTTAATGATTATTCTAATTGTTCTGAGCTGGGTTGTTTTGTAAACGCCTGTGATACGACGAGAGATTTAATAAAAAACGATTTTAATTCTTTTAAAAAGATAACGGATTTATTTATTAAAAAGAGAGTTATAGATGATAAAGTTCCGGAAAATTGGATCCAAGCGATTATTGATACAAATGCTTCGAGAAAAAAGGGCAAACTTGGAGAAAATAAATTACTTGCTTTTCTAACCGATACTTTCGGATACAAACCCGTAAAAAATTGGGAAGATTTTTATAAAACAAAGAAGTGCGTGGTTAGTTTCTCAAAAGATATTTTCCATAACGACGAAGTAATAAAAAATCTTGGAATTAACTTAAAAACAAAAAATCAAGGAAAAATGTTAGATTTGATTATTAAACATGATAAGAAAATTTTTATTTTAGAAGCAAAACATTTAAACACCGGCGGTGGCGAACAAAATAAACAAATTGATGAATTGATTAAGATATTAGAATTAAAAGAAAAGAAAAAAGATATTTACTATATATCTTTTTTGGATGGAACTTATTCAAATAAATTAATTAGTGAAAAAATAGAGAAAAAATCTAAAAAATTATTTACCCAAAGAAGCCAGATCGAAAAATATTTAAAAAGCCAGGCAGCAAAAAATTACTGGGTTAATACGGCCGGATTTATTCAGCTCTTTCTAGATCTGGGTTAGTTCAATATTAATACTGGCATAAACAACAATCACCCAAATAAATTTGGGTGATTGTTTGTTAGTGGACCCTAAGGGATTCGGTCACGGTCGCTAAGCCTCGCTTGTTTGCTTCGCAAACTGCGCTCGCTAAGCGCCCCGACCCGGCCTCGCGGTGCGTTCGCTTCGCTCCGCACATCGCTCCGGCTTTCGAATCCCTTAGGCGGATCAGCAACAAATAAAAACAACCCAAAGCAGTTTGGGTTGTTTTTATTAGTGGACCCTAAGGGATTCGAACCCTTGACCCCCTGCTTGCAAAGCAGGTGCTCTAGCCAGCTGAGCTAAGGGCCCAACCATTATTCAATTATACTTAAAATTAATTATACTTCAAGAGAGGGCCGGTGAGCCAGCGGGCGAAATCGCCGCCACTGCCCGTCAAGCTTACGATGCCGATGAACAGAAAAATTATTCCGATAAGCTTATAACCGAGACGGGAGCCGCCCTCAGTTCCGAGTTTTGCTTCAAACCAGGCAATCCGGCCGAAATTGCTTAAGAACCATTCGGTTTTTAAAATTAATAATGTTCCGGCCCCGATTAGTAAAATTCCGACGATAATCGACATATCTTTATAGAGGCCATCTGTAAATACTCAAAAGAGCATTCGGCAACAGCCCATTTATTATTTTATATAATTAAGCGGGTTAACTCTTTGCCCGTTGATAATGATCTCAAAATGGAGATGCGAGCCGGTTGAGCGTCCAGTCGAGCCCATTAAGGCGATTATCTGTCCCTGGCTCACGCTTTCGCCCTTGCTCACCAATAATTTTGAAGCGTGCCCATAGCGGGTTTTTTGTCCGTTACCATGATTGATTAAAATCGTGTTGCCGTAGCCGCCGTTCCAGCCGCCTTGGGAAATTTCAATGACTCCATCGGCCGTAGCGTAAAGCGGGGTGCCGACGGCGTTAGCAATATCAAGACCTTGATGACGCCAGGAGAAATATTGGGAAATGCGATGGCCGTCTGTCGGCCAAAGCCAGGCTCCGGTTGCAGGTTTTGCGGCCGAGGGTTTCGCTAAATTACTAATAACATTCAAACCGCTTTTAGCTGTCGTCGTTATTTTTGGCGCTTCTATGATTTTGTTAGCGCCAGGCAAAATAATTTTTTGGCTGATTTTAAGGCCTTCCTCCAAGCGGTTTGCCTCTAGTATTTTTTCTTCCTCAATTTTATATTTTTTCGCTAAAGAAGCAACTGTATCACCCTTTTTTACGGTATATAATAATCCGCTATAAGGCAAGATGGTGAGCGTTTTACCCGGTCGGATAAGGGTATAAGCCGAGAGATCATTAGCCCAAAGAATCGTATTGGTCGTAATATTAAAATGTTGGGCGATAGAACTGACCGTATCGCCTGGCTGAATCGTATATTCAATTATTTCCGTGCGTGGCGGGGCGAAGCCGCCGCTCTCATTAACGCTGTTGGGCTTAAAGATTAAATCTCCTTCATTATTGAAAGCGACAAAATTTTCTAAAGCTTCTTCGCTTACAATTTGTTCAACCGGTTTGTCTAAGATAGCGGAGTCCTCTAAAGACAATTCATTTTTCGCGGCCAAACGGTTCAAATCTATAGTTTCTTCAATCAATTCTTCTTCGATTTGCCCGCCAAATTCAGTTTCGACCAGATTGGCCATTACTGTTTGAGAAATTCCTCGTCCGGCGGCCGCGGCCTGGTTTTTGCCGTTTATATTATTAAAAACCAAAAAAATCGTTAGGACTAAGACGAACAGGTAAACTAAGCGGTTTCGGGTTAATTCATTTATGGCCTTACCGGCTATTTCACTTTTTTTTAAACGAAAGATATTATAGTAAATTTTTACTAATATTTTAGAAAAAGTTCGGCCGAAAAGCCAACGAAAAAAACCGGTGGCGAGCCGGATAAAGCCAAAGGATAAGCGCCCGATCAGCCGCAGAAACTTTATTGAAGCCAATCCAAGCTCCAGGCCGATATTTTTTAGTTGTTTTTTGAAAGATTTCCCGATATGGTTAGCTATAATAGGGCTTCTATCTAATGCCGTTTTTGTCCTATTTCTCATATTTTGGCAAAAACCAGCCCTTCTATACTATCATTTTTAAACTTTTATCGTCAATTTGTGGCTAAGGGGGCTAGCAGGTGCCAATTTTTTGGATATTTTTTTCTAAGTTTGGCCTTTTGGGACTAATCAAGTATTTTTGATAATCTAAAAATAAAAACAACCCCCTGTTTCCCCTGGGGGCGCTTTAAGCGAGCGGTAAAGTAAAATAGAAGTTAGCACCGTGTCCTGGTTCGCTGGTTAGGCCGATTTGGCCGCCGAGAGAATCAATGGTTTGTTTACAGATATAGAGCCCGAGCCCCATGCCGTCTTGCGAACGGGATAAAGAAGGTTCTAATTGAGAAAATTTTAGAAATAATTTTTTTTGTCGTTCTTTAGAGATGCCCGGCCCGTCATTGATTACTTCGACCTTCGCGGTTTTATTGTCCGGTTGGCTTAGAATAACGCGGATGTTTTGTTTTTCCGAACCGTATTTTACCGCGTTATCGACAAAATTATAAATAACTTCGGAGATTTTTTTCTGGTCGCTTTCGATAACGATATCTTCAGCCGCAATTTCTATCGTGACTCGGGAGGCAGATCTTTTTGCCAAAGCATCTAAAGATGTTTTCAGCCCCGCGATTGCTTGGCTAAGATTAAATTTTTCCTTAGAGATTTCTACTTTGCCGTGTTCATTTTTTATGGATTTAAGCATTTCTTTAATCAAGCCGGCAAGTTTAGAGCTTTCTTCATGAATAACCCCGAGATATTTTTCCTGCTCAGGATTCAGATTTTTTGCGGTTTTTATCATCACTTCCGACAAACCCATAATAGAAACTAAAGGGGTCTTTAATTCGTGCGTGGCAATATTCATGATTTCATTTTTCATCCTATCTAATTCCTTCAGTTGGCTTATCTCTAATTCGCCGCTGGCGACTTGTTTTCGCGCTTTGATTAATTTTTCATTGTATTCTTTAAGTTTTTCAATATTGGTTCTTAAAGAAAAAAGCATCGTATTGAAAGAATTGGCTAAGCTGGAGATTTCATCGTTGCCTTGGAGTAAATCGCCGCGACCCTGGAAGATATGGAGGAGTTTCTGGTCGACCGTGGCGCTAAGGTCGCCGCTTTCAACTTTTTTTGCCAGGTCGGTTAAGCTTACTAAGGGTTCGATTATTTTTTTAGAAAAACGGAAAGAATAAATTACACAAGTAATTATAACAAGCAGCCAGAAAGTGCCGCCGATCAAGTTAAGCCAAAGCTGAGTATGGTTTATTTTTTTTTGAAGTTCTTCGACGTATTCTAATTCGTGTAAGATTAGGTTAGTCGCTGTTTCCTGGGCAAGAATGGCTTGTTTTTGAGCGACGTAAAAATAATCTGCCGCGGCCAGCCCAGGTTCGTCCGCCAGGACGCTTAAACCCTCGTCGCAGTCGGAAATCAAATCATTTATTATTTTTTTCAGATCAAGATAAGCGATTTGGCTCTTTTCATTAATAATCGTTTGGTTGAGCCGGGAAAAGATCAAAGAAATTTCTGCTCGAATAGCGCGGTATTCGTTTATTTTTTCTGTTTGTTTAGCATCGGCGGCGCGAGTATCGCAAGCACGAGTTAAATTATCTGTTAGCCCAATTAGCCTGTACTCGGAAAGCATGTTATTAGAAATATCCTTGTAGCGCTTGATCATGGCGAAATGGGAAATGAAAAAAAAGACGTTAAAAACGAAGAGAATCGTGATAACTAATAAAAAAGAAGTTATTATTTTTGTTTTCAGGCTTTCCATAATCAAGATTGCCCGTGATAGGACTATCGTTAGATATTCAAGAGAACATTTAACGTTAGCCCCTTATATGTTTAAAGATTTTAAGATCGTGCCGCTGCTTTTTGGATTTCTGCCATCAAACTGTCGAGTTCAAAAGGTTTTTCTAATATTCCTTTAACGACGCCGGTAGCGTTGAATTGTTCTAACATTTCCCGCAATTCTTTAGAGGCAATCGGCAGGGCGGAAACGAGCAGGACTGGGATGCCCTTTAATTTTTCGTCCTGGCTCATGGCTTTACAGACATCAAGCCCGCTGACGACCGGCATCATAATATCCAGGATAATCAAGTCGTAGCCGGAATCAGCAGCCATTTTTTCCAAACCCTCTTTTCCGCCGTAAGCGACTTCAATTTCCGCCGGCTCGCGGCTGGAAATCAAGGCCTGGAGAGTGGTGACGGTGTTGGTGTCATTGTCAATGATTAAGATTTTCATATTTTTGTTGTTAATCGCGAGATTATATTTTCAGCTCTGGCGATTAAGATAAATTATTTAAAAGATAAATTAATTTCCGGGCACGATAACTTCAAAGGGCTTGTCCCGTCCATAAGCTTTATACCCGTAATCTAAGCAGTAATTGGCGATATGTTTTTTAAAATAGGCCGGGCGGTCCGCTTGGATCAAACCAATCAGATAATAGGAAAGGCACATTAACAGGCCGGCGCCGGCATGGCCGGGCAGCTTGATTTCCCAGCGGCTTTTCGGATTGCCAAAATATTCATTTTTTTCAAAACTGATGATTAGCTCCTTTGGATCACGGATAACGAATTTAGCGTGGCGCGCTTCACTATAAGAAAAAGCGCGGATTGATACTTTTGGACCGAAAAGCTCGTCCTGTTTAGTCCGGATCATCAGACTGAGCGCAGCGTGTTCATCAGGGATAATAAAGGCGTAGCTATGATAATTTTGGAAATTTTTTGGCAAAGCAGCGCTTAATCGGACTAAGAATTTTTTAATTAAAGATGGATTTTCTCCAAAAACGCTTAAAATCATTCCGAGGTAAGTTGAGACATTATAAGTATATGGTTCGGGTAATTTATGGAAAACAAAAACTTCGTCGGCGATTTTTGCCGCCGTTGATTGCGGGGAGCAGGTAAATAGGACTGTCTTTAATCCATATTTTTTCGCAAGTTTCAATTCCCAGACCGAATCCTTTTCGCCGGAAGCGGAAATAACAATTATCTCGCTGGCCATCTTCTTTTCCATGATTAGTGGAACTTCGTTTCGGATTATTTTTTTCAAATTACTTTCATTAGCGAAAAAAGCGGCCTGATTGGCGAAGATAAGCTTGGCGGTGTTGTAACTATTAACACTGCCGATAACCAGGGGAAATTTAAAGCGGCTCAAATTTAAAGGTTCCGGCGGGTTAGCCGTAAAGAAATCTAAAGCCTTAAGAACGGTTTTATCTAAACAATCAAGTTTTAAATCAGGCATAAAAATTAAACATTTTCTCTTATTTTACCGATGTTTTTATTATAACTGATATTGATTTTTATTTCAATTTGCGTTATCATCAAAGAGAGGCAAAAAAGACGGCCATAGCGGAAAAATACGGCCGTTATATTAAATTTATTAAGGGGTTACCGCTGAATATAACTTTTTTCAAAGGCATCCAGCGATAGTTTTGTTAGTTTTTTTATGTCTGGACACTCTAAATGGGCGACTACTCATCGTCAAAAAGAATTAGCCGATGCTAAGCGTGGCGCGGTTTTTACTAAACTAGCGAATTTAATAACGATTGCGGCAAAAAAAGGCGGTGATCCGAACGCTAATCCGGCTTTGCGATCGGCGGTTGATCGCGCTCGCGCATCCAGTATGCCGAAAGACAATATTGAGCGGGCGATAAAGAAGGGGACCGGAGAACTGGCCGGCGATCAAGTTGAGGAATTATATTATGAAGGGATAATCCCGCCCGGTATTCAGGTTATGGTAAAGTGCTTGACCGATAATAAGAATCGCAGCGGCTCTACGGTCCGCCATTCTTTTACTAAAAATGGCGGCGCTTTTTCTTCGGTGGCCTGGAATTTTTCCCAGCTTGGAGTTATACGTATTCCGGCTGAGACAATTAAAGAGAAAAAGATGAATAATGAAGAGTTGGAGCTGGCCTTAATTGATGAAGGCATTATTGATTTTCAAAAAGCCAGTGAAGGGATTACGGTCTATACTGAAATTCAGGATTTTCAGAAGATCCGTGATTGGTTGGAGAGCCGAGGATTAACGCCGGAGTCGGCGGAGATAGAATATGTCGCCAAAGAGAAGATGGTTTTACCGGCGGCCGAGCAGGAAAAGATCGATAAGTTTTTTGAAGAATTAGAAGATAATGAAGATGTGAGTGATTATTATACTAATTTAGAATAAGAGTTTTAGCCAAATCGGGATTTAATATTTAAAATATGGCGAAAATAATTTTAGGAATCGATCCGGGAATCGCCGATACTGGCTATGGAGTGGTTAAAGAGGATAAAGGGCGCTTGACCTGTTTGGCTTATGGTTCGATTAAGACTGCATCCGGGCGGGAATTGCCTGATCGTCTGGAAGAATTGCAGGATAGTTTAGAAAAAATAATCAAGAAATATCGACCGGATTCGGCGGCGATTGAACAGTTATTTTTTAATAAGAACGTCCGGACTGCTTTGATTGTCGGCCAGGCGCGCGGCGTGGCCCTCTTAACTTTAAGCCGGCATGATTTGCCGATTCTTGATTTAACGCCGGCACAGGTTAAACTGGCGGTATCCGCTTACGGCCGCGCTTCAAAAACTCAGGTACAAAAAATGGTAAAATTAATCCTTAATCTAAAAGAATTGCCGCGTCCGGATGACGCCGCCGACGCTTTAGCCGTCGCGATCGGCGCTTTAAATTCCCGTTTATGTCTAAATCGCTAAAAATCGTCCATATCGCTTCGGAAGTCGCGCCTTTTTCTAAAACCGGCGGGTTAGGAGATGTTACCCGAAGCTTACCTAAGGCCTTAAAACGTTTAGGCCATAAGGTGGCGGTTATCACTCCGCTTTATGGAAAATTAATGGAGCCAAAAAAGTTAAAACTTGAATTAGTTTTTTCCGATGTTAATGTATGGCTTAATAGCGAAGAAAATATCAAGGTTAATTATTGGCGCGGATATTTGATTGAAGGTTTGCCGGTTTATTTCATCGAATGTAAAAAATTTTTTTCCAAGCATAACAGGATCTATGGTTCGTCTCGCGAGAATGCGAGGTTTTTAGTATTCAATGTGGCGGCGCTTAAGCTCCTATCCCTTTTAAAGATGAAAGCGGATATTGTCCATTGCCATGATTGGCAGTCCGGCTTAGTGCCTTATTATTTAAAAACTGATTTCCGCTATTCTAAAACCTTGCACGGAGCAAAATCGGTTTTTACGATTCATAATCTTATTTTCCAGCTTGGCCATAATTGGTGGGAGATTGAAGCCGCTGATAAAGATTATGGTCGGAGCCGTTTGCCGCATTTAAGCGATCCGAAGATCGAGACGATTAATTTCGCCAAGCGGGCGATTTTATCGGCGGATATCGTTAATACGGTGAGCGAAAAATATCGGGAAGAAATAATGACCAAAAAATTCGGCCAGGATCTTCATCGGATCTTGAAAAATCGTGCTGATCGCTTGTTCGGAATTATAAACGGGATTGATTATAATGTTTATAATCCGGAAAAGGATCAATCCCTGAAAGAACGCTATTCGGCCGCCTCTCCCGGCGCCAAAGCCGTTAATAAGGCCTGGTTGCAGAAGAAATTCGGTTTGCCGCTCAAGAAGGAAACGCCAATTTTATGTACGACTTCGCGCGTGACTTTTCAAAAGGGCTTTGAGTCGATTATTAGTATCCTCCCGCGCTTGGTCCAGCTTAATATCCAATTTATAATTATCGGTTCCGGCGACAAGAAATATCTTAAAGAACTGGAAAAAATCGCTAAAAAATATCCGGAAAAAGTTGTGGTTATCCCCTCGCATGAAGCTAACCAAAAATATGAAACTAATGTTTACGCCGGTGCGGATTTTTTTCTTCTCCCTTCGAATCATGAGCCCTGCGGCATAAATCAATTAATCGCCATGCGCTACGGCTGTGTGCCGATCGTTCGGGAAATCGGCGGCCTCTATGATACGGTTGAAAATTTTAATCCGACGACGAAGCGCGGCACTGGCTTTACTTTTAAGTCGCCGGATGAAAATATTTTTTACGCCGCGATTATCCGCGCCCTGGAGAATTATAAGCATAAGGCGGCCTGGCAGTATCTAGTCAAAAAAGTAATGAGCCGTTCCAATAGTTGGGAGATTCCGGCCAAGAAATATGTAGAGTTGTATAAGAAGGCGATGAAGGAAAATAAGGGTAATGCCGCGAGAAACAAAAAACAAAAAAACGGGAAATAAAGGGATTGTTTCCGAATGTTCTTTCGGATATTCGGTGCTGGTCCTATAAATTTTTTATTATGCTTTGGCTTAATTTTTTACATTTTTACCAGCCGGCGAATGCCGACTTTTTCCATATCCGCCAGGCTTTAGATAAAAGTTATTGGCGCTTGATTCGATTATTGGAAGAGCATCCGGATTTGCGTTTTACGATTAATATCAGCGGCTGTCTTTTAGAGCGCTTGCTTGGAGAAAAAGAAACGGCTTTTATCGACCGCTTGCAATTTTTAGTTAAGAAGGGGCGGGTAGAGCTCACCGGTTCAGCCGCTTATCATGGATTTTTACCGCTTTTACCGGAGGCGGAAGTTATTAGGCAGATCAAAACTAATGAAAAAATATTAAAGAAGTGTTTTGGGAAGGATTTTAAACCGCGCGGATTCTTCTTACCGGAAATGGCTTATAGTCCGGCGCTCAGCGTTTTGATTAAGCGCGCCGGTTATTCCTGGATTATTTTAGATGAGTTCGCTTATCGCGCTTCAACTCGTCGGGAGCCGGATCCGCGGCAACTTTATATTGACGCGGCCAGCGGCTTAAAAGTAGTTTTTCGCCAACGTGATTTTTCTAACGCTTATCCGCCGGATAAGATTGGCTCGATTTTTAAGAATATTGAGAAAGCCACCAAGAAAAAAAACGGCCAAGGCAAGGAGAATAATCAAAATAATAAAGAAAAAGTTTTTATTACCGCGACCGATGCCGAACTTTATGGTCTGCGGCATGAGGACCATACGGCCGAAATGGAAAAAATCGCTAAGATTAAGGAGCTTAAGACAATGACTTTGTCTAAATTTATTGGTTCCTTGCCGAAGCCAGGCGCGGAAAAAATAAATTTAAAGCCGTCAACCTGGGAATCAAGCTTAAAAGAAATCAAGCGCGAGCGTCCTTATCTTCTTTGGCAAGATAAAAATAATAAAATCCAGGTTAATCTTTGGAAATTAGCTTATTTAGCTTTAGCAGCCGGAGAAAAATTTAAAGGTGACCAGAATTTTTATTGGTATCGCTGGCATTTAGTCCGCGGTTTGGCTAGCTGTGTATTTTGGTGGGCGAGTGCTCATGATTTTTCCCGTTCTTACGGCCCTTATGCCTGGAGCCCGGATCAAATCGAGAGCGGCTTAGAGGATCTAGTGCGCTCAGTCCGGTCATTCGCTGACCCAAAGAGCAAAAAAATAAAATTGGAAGCAGAAGCTTATTATTTGAAAATTAAAAAATTAATTTGGGAAGAGCATTGGCGCAAGCATTGGCGCAGAATCGTATGAACAAAATAAAATCTTTATTCGACGAGGTCTTCGTGCGTGATTTTTTTCGGAAAGAATTGCTTAAATTTTATCCAGGTTTCATTGATATCGGACAAATTAAGATTACTCCTTATAAAAATATGGTTTGGGAAACGACTTATCATGTCGTTCTTAGCTTTAAAGTCCGATTATTAGGCGCTGGCGGGGAAGAAAAGGCCGTATCAATTGTCTGTTCGGCCCATAGCAGCGAAGAAAGAAAAAATGTTTATGACGGGCTTAGTTATCTTTGGGGAAAGGATTTTCCGGATGGCGAGTTTGATTTGCCGAAACCCTTGTTTTATTCTGAATATTTTCGGGGGATTTTTTATCAGGCGATTGAAGGAGAAAATCTTTTATATTATATTAAGGAGCGCGATTGGGGTACGGTCGGGAAAATGATTAAATCCTCCGGCTCTTTGTTTGCCCGCCTTCATTCTCTGCCGGCTGAAGCAGAAACAAATTTCAATCCCTACAATGCTCGGATCCCGACCGTGATTCCGGGGATAGAATTGATTTTTAAAGAAATGGGCCAGCGTTATGATAATAAGTATAATGAAGCGTTGATAAAGATTTATGATTGTTTGATTACGGCAGAAGATAAGTTTTTTTCTTCCGGTCAGCCGTTAACTTTTATCCATGGCGACGCCCATGCCGAGAATATTATCAAAACCGGCGCGGACCGAATCGGGCTGATTGATTTTACCGATCTTTGCTTAGCGGATTTTGCCCGTGATCTAGGGACTTTTTTACAACAGGTGGAATATAAAATCGTTTTAAAGACCGGACGGAAGCGTTTAGCGCGCCGGATGAAGCGAATTTTTCTGCAAAGCTATCTGAAGGCATCCGGCCGGCAGATGACTAAAGATTTGCGAGCGCGGATTAATTTGTATTATAATTGGACGGCCGTCCGGACCGCAACTTTTTATTTTTTAAAGTTCGGGCATGATGAAGTTTTAGCTAAGGAATTATTAGAAGAAGTTAAGAAAAATTTAAAAATTTAATTAAATGGTTTTTAGTAGTTTAAGGCGAATAAAAATTTAATATGATATAATGTTTATATATGGCTAAGAAAAAGAAAAAACAAAATCCGCTTGATTATATTGCTTTGCCGGAGTTTGATTTAGACGAACATGCTAAGCGCAGCATTTTTATCGTTGTCCTTTTAGCGCTCGGTTTAGTAAGTTTGCTGGGTTTGTTCAATTTATCCGGCCATTTCGGGCAATTTTTATCTAAAGAATTGACGCTTATTTTCGGTTTCGGAAAATGGCTTGTCCCTTTAATATTTTTATATTGGGCTTTTATTTTGATTCGCCAGAGCCGCCGGCCTTTGAAGTTTTCTGATTATTTAGGTTTAGGTCTGTTATTTATCTCTTATCAGACCTTATTCCATTTTTTTATCAAGAGCGTTGATTGGTTAACGGCGGTTGAAGCCGGTCGCGGCGGCGGTTATATCGGTTATTATCTGAGTCGGATGTTTTTCTATATCTTTGGTTTTTGGGGCGGAGTATCGGTCCTAATTGCCCTTTTGCTTATTTCTTTAGTTTTAGTTTTTAATGCTTCTTTAAATAAAATTATCGGTCGGGAAAGTTTTTTCGCCCGGATTGGCCGACCTTTCGTGTTATTTTTTAAGAATTTATTTTCCGGCCGGGAAGAAGAAAATGACGGACAGAAATTTGTGGCCGAGGCCCGGGAAGAGATTCTTGGCGCCTGGGAGGAGAAAGCGGTGCCGGTTAAAATGGAAAAATTAGCTGTCGGCGAAGATGAGAATGAGGAAGAAGATGGCGAGGAGGAAGAAGAGGCGGGAGACGATGAACCGAGCCCGGCGGCCTTAAAAGATAAATTGGCCGCTGGCAAGCCAAAGATCCAGGAAAAGATTACTTGGCCAAAACGATCCATTAAGATTGATTTACCTTTAGAATTATTAAATAGCAAATTTTCTAAAGCTATCGGCGGCGATACGGATGCGGCGGCGGCGCGGATCCAGAAGACCTTGGAAAAATTTGGGATTGTTGTTGAGATGGGGAGCACTAAAGTCGGACCGACCGTAACCCAATATACTTTCCGACCGGCCGAAGGCGTAAAATTATCACGCATTACGACTTTGAATAACGATCTAAGTTTAGCGCTTGCCGCGCATCCGATTCGGATTGAGGCGCCAATTCCCGGAGAATCTTTGGTTGGCGTGGAAGTGCCGAACAAGGCGAAAGCGATTGTCGGCCTGCGGGAAATATTGGAAGACGGGGCTTTTAAGAACCGGAAAAATAATCTGATGGTTGCTTTAGGCAAAGATGTTGCCGGTACGGTTTGGCTTTATGATTTGACGCGGATGCCGCACCTGCTTGTAGCTGGCGCGACCAATTCTGGAAAATCCGTCTGTTTGAATGCGATCATTATCAGTTTGCTTTACCAGAATAATCCGGATAATCTCCGTTTTATCATGGTTGACCCGAAACGGGTTGAACTCCCGACTTATAACGGCATCCCGCATTTATTAACGCCGGTTATTACCGATGTCAATAAGACCATTAACGCCTTGAAATGGTGCTTGAACGAAATGGAACGGCGTTATGATGTTTTAAATAAAGCTGGGAAAAGAAACATCCAATCTTATAACGCAACGAGTAAAGAGAAATTGCCTTATATTGTTTTCATTATCGACGAGCTGGCCGATTTTATGATGACGAGCGGCAAGGAAATGGAAGCGGCGATTATTCGTTTAGCCCAAATGTCACGGGCGATTGGAATCCATTTAATTCTGGCGACCCAGCGGCCGAGCGTTGATGTTATTACCGGCTTGATTAAAGCCAATGTGCCGACGCGGATTGCTTTTTCTGTCGCTTCTCTTGTCGACTCAAAGACGATTCTAGATTCTTCCGGCGCGGAAAAATTATTAGGTCAGGGCGATATGTTGTTTACGACCGCTGAGTTATCAAAACCAAAACGGATCCAGGGGGCCTATTTAAGCGATAATGAAATAAATGACGTTATTAATTTTATTAAAGAGAAGAGTGGCCCGGCTGAATATCTTGAAGGCGTGACTGATCGCCAAAAAGTCGGTGGGAACGCTGGTGTCGGCTTGGACGGGACGCACGGCGACGAGGATGAATTATTTGAGGAAGCAAAAGGGATAATCATCAAGGCCGGGAAGGCCTCGACCTCAATGTTACAGCGGCGATTATCAATCGGTTATGGTCGGGCGGCTAAAATTTTAGATATGTTGGAAGAATCCGGTGTCATCGGACCGTCTAATGGCGCCAAGCCGCGCGAAGTAATGGTTAGCGCGGAAGAGTATGAATTAATGGATGGCGGCGTGAGCGCTATGCCGACACATAAGCGGGCGGAAACGAGCGCGCCGGATAATTATTTAGGAGAAGAGGACGAAGCGGATGAGGACGAAGCGGATGACGATATCCCCTTGGTTTTTAAGGGCGGGGAAGATGATGATAATAATGAAGTGGATGAAGAAGAAGAGGATGATGATGATGAAGTTAAGGATAGGGAGGATGAGCCGGAAAATGATGACGAAGAAAATATTGAAGAAATTAATGACGATGAGGATGGCGATGAAGATAAGGGAGAAGCTAATGAAAAAATTAGTGATGACGAAAGCGAGGGCAATGAGAATCAGAATGAAGATGAGGAAAATAATGACGATGGAGAAACGGAAGCGCCGGCGAAGAACCAAGATAGAAAATCGCCGCCGCGCACACCCTTAGATGACGATGATGAAATGTTTTTCGCTCGGTAATTAAAATACATGTTTGAACGATTGAAAAAATTTATTCCGGAACGGATTTTTAAGGCCTTAAGTCCGCTTTATCATTTTTTAATGAGCGGCTTGGCGGCTTTAATTTATAATTTCCCCAGTCGAAAATTGATTATTATTGGCGTCACCGGTACGGCCGGTAAAACCTCTACGGTTTATTTGATTGCGAAAATGTTGTCGGCTGCCGGTTATAAAACTGGATTTACTTCAACTTCGATATTTTCTGATGGCGATCGTGAGTGGCTAAACGACAAAAAAATGACCATGCCTGGCCGTTTTTTTATTCAAAAACTATTGAAGCAAATGGTGAAAAATCAATGCCACTACGCGGTCGTAGAAACGACTTCACAGGGGGTCGAACAATTTCGCCATCGTTTTATCAATTACGACATTTTAGTTTTTACCGGCCTTTATCCAGAACATATTGAAGCGCACGGTAGTTTTGATAATTATCGATTGGCAAAAGGAAAATTATTCGCGCATTTAAAAAGGGGGGCGGTTAAATATGTTAATGATCAACGGGCAGTTGTTAGACCAAATAGCGGTTTGGCAAAAATTGATCTAACTCGAATTACCAAAACAATAATCGTTAATGGTGATGATGATAATGCCGGTTATTTTTTAAATTTTTGGAGCGAAGCGAAAATAGTTTATTCTTTTAATCCTGAAATCCAGCCGGATTATTTTTTAAAAAAATTAAGCAATGTCGCTTTAGTTAAAGATTTTACTTTAATTACAGCTTTTAATAGGGAAGCGGGCGCAGACGGCGTTTCTTTTTCGGTCGGCGAGGATTCGCAAGGGGCTACGGATCAGCGGCCAGCTAATAATTTACAAGAATCAGGTAATCCTCCTAATCCATTAAAAATAAATTTAAAATTGCTTGGCGGATTTAACGCGATCAACGCTTTAGCCGCTTATGCGGTTGGGTTTAATCAGAATATTTTGCCGGAAAAAATAAAAATTGGTTTAGAATCAGTCACTGGTTTGGCCGGGAAGCTAGAAAAGATTGAAGCTGGTCAAAATTTTACAGCGATTGTCGATTATTCTTTTGAGCCCGAAGCTTTAAAAAAATTATATCAGACTGTTACCGAGATTCCGCATCAGCGGATAATTCATTTACTCGGTTCGGCCGGTGGCGGCCGTGATCAGGCGCGCCGGCCCTTACTTGGCCGTTTGGCTGCAGAAAACGCTGATTATGTTATTGTTACTAATGAAGATCCTTATGATGAAGATCCGATAAAGATAATCAATGAGGTGGCGGCCGGTGCGGAAATAGCCGGAAAAGAAGCAGGTAAGAATCTTTTTAAGATTTTAGATCGGCGTGAAGCTATAAAAAAAGCTTTATTATTAGCGGAAAAAGATGATTTATTGTTATTTACTGGCAAAGGAGCGGAACAGGCAATTTGCGTGGCTCATGGCCGGATGATCCCTTGGGATGAGCAGAAAGAAGTTCGGCAGGCGATTGTGGATAAAATGTGTATTGACAAAAAAGAATAATTATAATATTATAAGGGTACTCTTACACTTTTTTACCTAAAAAAAAGTGATTTATCAAAAAACGAATTAATTCAATACTCTACGCGAAACTCAAACCAATTGGGAATGGGATTTTTTTGTTAAATAAAATAAATTGATCTCCATTTTTTTATTTTCTCCAGTAATAACTTTAGCAACAATCCGATAAAAACTGCCGCTAACCACGCGCAAGAAGACCAGCGACAGCCCTATTTTTTGCCGGCAAAATTCAGGTTTATAGAATCTTTATAGAAATTTTTAAATAATTTTAACTTCTATATATTATGTCTAAACGCAAATCATTCTTAGAGACCAGCACGAGCGTCCCGATGCCGGATTTGATTGAAATCCAAAAAGATTCTTATCGCTGGTTCCTAAAAGAGGGCTTGGCGGAATTATTTGATGAAATAAATCCAGTTGGCGATTTTATCGGCCGTGATTTGGAATTATATTTTGAAGATTACTATCTAGATGAGCCGAAGTTTTCCGAATTAGAAAGCCGGACAAAAAATATTACTTATGAAGCGCCTTTGCGCGTTAAAACCCGCTTAGTCAATAAAAAAACCAAGCGGTCTTTGAACCAGGAAATTTTTCTCGGCGATTTTCCTTTGATGACTGACAAAGGGACCTTTATCATTAACGGGATTGAACGGGTCGTTGTTTCTCAGTTAATCCGCAGCGCCGGCGTAATGTTTACAGCAGAATTTATAAAAGGAAAAAAATGTTATGGCGCAAAGATTATTCCGAACCGCGGCGCTTGGCTGGAAATAGAAACGGACGCCAGCAAGGTTATTTGGGTTCGGATTGACCGGAAACGGAAAGTCGCGATAACTTCACTGTTGCGCGCTTTGAATCAAGAAAGCGATAAAGAAAAATATCTTAGCGACGCTGATTTCATCAAGCTTTTTTCGGATGTTGACTTGGTTAAAGATAAAGATGAAAAGGGTTATATTGAATCGACTTTAGAAAAAGATATTGCCAAGGACGAAGCTGAGGGCCTACAAGAGGTTTACCGCCGGATTCGACCGGGCGACTTAGCTTCGACGGAAAATGCCCGCCAATTAATCCATTCAATGTTTTTCCGTTTTGATCGTTATGATTTCGGCCGCGTCGGACGCTATAAATTAAATCGCCGCTTTGAACTTGATTTGCCGGCCAATAAAAAAGAGAATCGCGTTTTACGCAAAGAAGATTTAATTTTAATAATTAAGGAAGTCATCCGTTTGAATATTACTAAAGAGCTGGAAGACGATATCGATCATCTTGGCAACCGCCGCGTTCGGGCGATTGGCGGCTTGATTCAAAATCGTTTCCGGGTCGGCTTGGCGCGGATGGAGCGGATTATTAAAGATCGGATGTCCACTTCTGATATTGCCTCATTAACACCCTCGAAATTAGTTAACGCCCGTCCGGTAATCGGCGTGGTGCGGGAATTTTTCATGTCCTCTCAGTTGTCGCAATTCATGGACCAGACCAATCCGCTTGCCGAATTGGAACATAAGCGCCGCTTGTCGGCCATGGGTCCGGGCGGCTTGACTCGGGAGCGCGCCGGTTTTGATGTTCGTGATGTGCATTCAACTCATTACGGCCGGATTTGCCCGATCGCGACGCCGGAAGGACCGAATATCGGTTTGGTCGGCCATTTAGCAAGTTACGCGCGGCTCAATAGCTACGGTTTTTTAGAAACCCCTTATCGTAAAGTGGCCCATGATAAAAAGGGAAGCCGGATGACGGATGAGCTTGTTTATCTTGATGCTTTTGAAGAAGAAAAATATATTACCGTTGATGCAACGATTCCGATGGATAAAAATGGTTATTTTTTAGTCGATAAATTTGAAGTTAGAAAATATGGCCAGCCGGGTTTGTCCGAGACTGGTAAGATCGATTTCGTCGGCGTGGCCGCGAATCAGATTATTTCTATCGCGACTTCGCTTATCCCGTTCATGGAACATAATGATGGTCAGCGGTCTTTAATGGGTACGAACATGCAACGTCAGGCCGTGCCGCTTGTTAAAGCCGAAGCCCCGATTGTCGGGACCGGCGTTGAAGAACGGGCGGCGCGCGATAGCGGCCATGTCGTTATTGCCGGCGATGACGGGACGATAAGCAAAGTCGAGGCGGCGACGATTGAATTGACGAGCAAGAAGGGTGAAATTATCACTTATGATTTAAATAAATTTTTACGCTCTAATTCTTCGACTTGTATTAATCAGCATCCGGTCGTGGAAGTTGGGCAGAAAGTCAAGAAAGGAGATATTTTGTCGGACGGCCCGGCGATTGATAATGGTGAATTATCTTTGGGTCGCAATGTTTTGGTCGCTTTTATGACCTGGGAAGGTTTTAACTATGAAGACGCGGTTATTATTTCCGAACGTTTGGTTAAGGAGGACGTTTATTCTTCTATCCATATTGAAAATTATACGATTGATGTCCGTGATACCAAACTTGGTCCGGAAGTGATTACTAACGATATTCCGAATATTTCCGAAGAGAAATTAAAGAATTTGGACGAAGATGGTATTATCCGAATCGGCGCCGAGGTTTCTTCCGGGGATATTTTAGTCGGTAAAATTACGCCGAAAGGCGAAACGACTTTGTCGGCCGAAGAAAAATTGCTTCGGGCGATTTTTGGCGAGAAAGCTAAAGATGTTCGTGATTCTTCCTTGTATTTAGAGCATGGCGAACATGGTAAGGTTGTTGATATAAAAATATTCTCTCGTGAAGAAGGCGATAAATTATCGGCCGGCGTTTTGAAATCTATCCAAGTCGCGGTCGCGAATCTGCGGAAAATTCAGGTCGGCGATAAAATGTCCGGTCGACATGGAAACAAAGGTGTTATTTCCCGCGTGGTGCCGGTCGAAGATATGCCGTTTATGGCTGACGGGACGCCGATTGACGTGGTTCTGTCTCCTTTGGGTATTATTTCTCGTATGAATCTCGGCCAGTTGCTTGAAACGCATCTCGGCTTTGCCGCCAAAAAATTAGGCCATCGAGTCGTGACCCCGGCTTTAAACGGAATTACGGAAGAACAGATTAAAAGCGAATTAAAGGAAGCGGGTTTACCGGAAGACGGAAAAGTTACTTTGTATGACGGGAAGACCGGCGATGCTTATGATCATAAAATTACGGTCGGTTATAAGTATGTGTTGAAGCTTAACCATATGGTTGAAGATAAGATTCATCAGCGTTCTATCGGTCCTTACTCTTTAATTACTCAACAGCCCTTGGGCGGTAAAGCGCAATTCGGCGGCCAGAGATTCGGTGAAATGGAAGTCTGGGCTTTAGAGGGCTATGGCGCGGCGCACACCTTGCAGGAAATGTTAACGATTAAATCCGATGACGTGCCCGGTCGGAGCAAGGCTTATGAGGCGATTATCAAGGGCGAAGAAATTGAAAAACTTAATGTTCCGGAATCTTTTAATGTCTTGATTCGCGAACTTAAAGGTCTTGGCTTGAATGTCGAATTGCTTGGCGGTACCGGCGGCCAGCCGGCTTCGGAAGTCGTAACGGAAATTGATGAAGAAATTAGTGAAGAAGAAAAATTAGCTTTAGAAAAACCGGAAATAATAGTTGATTTGAAAGAAGGTAACGAGGGGAGCGAAGTAGAAGAATAAACCATAAGTTTCTAATCTTTCAATTTTTAATTTTTCAATTTTTAATTTAAATATTATGCTTAATCCCATAAAAACCAGCGATTTTTCCGCCATCCGCTTAAAGCTTGCTAGCCCGGAAGAGATCTTGAATTGGTCGCACGGCGAAATAACTCGGCCGGAGACAATTAATTATCGGACGCAGAAGCCGGAAAAGGACGGCTTATTTTGCGAGAAGATTTTCGGTCCGACTAAGGATTGGGAATGTGCTTGCGGCAAGTATAAAAAAATTCGCTATAAGGGAATCGTTTGCGATAAATGCGGGGTGGAAGTGACGCGCAGCATTGTCCGCCGGGAACGCCTCGGCCATATTTCCTTACAGATTCCGGCTACCCATATCTGGTTTTTAAGAGGCCTTTCCTCTAAGATTGGCTTGCTTTTGAATCTTGGTATCCAGTCCTTGGAAAAGGTTATTTATTACGCGAGTTTTATCGTTACCGAAGTTGATGAAAATTTAAAAGAAGCGACGATTGAACAAATTAAACAGGAATATAAGAGCAAGGTTAAAAGCATTGATAATGATTTTAATGTTCGGGCGAAAGCGCTTAAGGAAGGCGGAGAAAACGATGAAAATAGTGGCGGACTGAAAGAAGAGATTAAGGCCAAGGCGGAGAAATTAGCGCGTTTGGAAGAAGATTTTGCCCAAGCTCAGAAAGAATTAAAAGAATTAAAACCGCTTTTGATTTTATCGGAACAGCAATATCAGGAATTGAGCCGGAAATTCGGCCATATCTTTGAAGCCGGAATCGGCGCTGACGCTATCCGCCAGCTTTTATCAAAAATTGATTTGGAAAAAAGCATTGCGGCGTTAGAAGAAAAATTAAACGGCGCGGTCGATTCGAAAAAAGAAAAATTAGTAAAACGTTTGAAATTGTTAAAGAGTTTTCGTAATAATAATATTCGGCCGGAATGGATGATCTTGACGGTCATGCCGGTTGTCCCGCCGGATTTGCGGCCGATGGTCGCGCTTGACGGCGGACGTTTTGCCGCTTCTGATTTGAATGATTTATATCGCCGGATTATTAATCGCAATAATCGTTTAAAGCAATTAATGGAGCTGAATGCGCCGGAAGTTATTTGCCGTAATGAAAAGCGGATGTTGCAGGAAGCGGTGGACGCTTTAATTGATAACAGCGCCCGGCATACGAAAACCGTTACTGCTTCGACTGGCCAGAAGCGCCAGTTGAAATCCTTGGCCGATACTTTAAAGGGAAAACAGGGGCGTTTCCGTCAAAATTTATTGGGTAAGCGCGTTGATTATTCCGGTCGTTCGGTTATTGTCGTCAATCCGAAATTGAATCTTGACCAATGCGGTTTACCGAAGACCATGGCCTTAGAATTGTTTAAGCCTTTTATTATTTCCCAGTTGATTAAACGGGAAATTGTTCATAATGTCCGGAGCGCTTCTCGTTATATTGAAGCCGGGCATGACGAGGTCTGGGATATTTTAGAAGAAATTATTAAAGGCGCTTTTGTTTTGCTTAATCGGGCGCCGACCTTACATCGTTTAGGCATCCAGGCTTTCCGGCCAATCTTGATTGAAGGCAAGGCGATCCAGATTCATCCGCTCGTTTGTACGGCCTTCAATGCCGACTTTGATGGCGACCAAATGGCCGTCCATGTGCCTTTAACTAAAGAGGCCAAACACGAGGCAGAAACTTTAATGTTGTCTTCTCATAATTTATTGAAACCGGCCACCGGCGATCCGATTGTCGCTCCAGCCCAGGATATCGTCTGGGGAACTTATTATATTACTTTAGCCGAAAAGGATTATGAGACCAAAAAAATCGAGGAGATGAAAGCTTTCTATAATGAAGACGAAGCGCGCTTGGCTTATGAAAACGACGGGATTGATTTACATGAAGCGATTCGTGTTAAGTATAACGGCGAGATGCTTAAAACTACGATTGGACGTTTGATTTTTAATTCTTTATTGCCGGAAAAATTGCGTTATCTTAATGAGGTGGTCGGTAAAGGCAAGCTTAAAGATTTGATTCGGGAATGTTTGCGGATTTACGGCGAAGAAGAGACCGTGAAATTTATTGACGGCTTAAAGAACCGGAGTTTTTTCTTCATTACTAAATCCGGTTTGTCCTGGGGTTTCGGCGATTTGCCGTCTCTGCCGGAGAAAGACCGTTTGATTGAAGCGGCTAATCGCCAGGTGGAAGTTATCCAGGAACAGTATAACGAAGGGCTTTTGACCGAAAGCGAGCGTTATGCCAAGGTAATTGAAGAATGGACTAACACTAAAGATAAGATTGCTAATGTTTGTAAACAGGGTTTAACCGATATTCTTCCGGTTTATTCCATGATTGATTCCGGCGCCCGCGGTTCTTGGGCTCAGCCGGTCCAGATTTTGGGCATGAAAGGCCTTGTGACTTCGCCGTCCGGCGCGATCATCGAATTACCGGTTAAAGGAAATTTTAAAGAGGGTTTCGGCGTTTTAGAATATTTTATTTCTACTCATGGCGTCCGCAAAGGTTTGTCGGATACGGCCTTAAGAACGGCCAATGCCGGTTATTTAACTCGTCGTTTAGTTGATGTTTCCCAAGACGTGATTATTTCCGAAGACGACTGCGGCGATACTGACGGCTTGGATTTGAACCGGGAAGAGATAGAAAAGAGCGGTGAAGATTTTTTCAAGCGGCTTATCGGCCGCTATCTGGCGAAAGATGTCTTGGATAAAAAAGGCAAGGTTATCCTGAAAGCCGGAGAGATGTTAGACGAGGAACATATTAAATCATTAAAAGCTAAAGATATCAGCGATGTCTGCGTTCGTTCGGTTTTAAGCTGTAAGATGCATAAGGGGATTTGCGCTAAATGTTATGGTTGGGATCTCGCTTATAATCGTCCGGTGAGCATGGGATCAACGGTTGGGATTATCGCGGCGCAATCAATTGGTGAACCGGGTACACAGTTGACGATGAGAACTTTCCATACCGGCGGCGTGGCCGGCCAGGATGATATTACCCAGGGTTTGCCGCGGGTTGAAGAAATCTTTGAAGCACGTTCGCCGAAGAAGAAAGCTTTGATTTCCGATGTAGCCGGCCGAATCAAGATTGAATTTGCCCAGAAGATAATCAAGGATAAGGACGGCAAGGACATTTCCGTCAGCAACCCACAGACCAAGGTTCTCAGCATTTATTACCAAGGCCAGGAACAGGATAAATATTATTTTTCCGAGAAAGTAAACGAGCTTAAATTGGCTGGCGGCTTAACCGCGAAGGACGCAAAGAAACTGGAAATTAAAGTATTGGTTAAGGATGGAGCGGAGGTCGCTAAGAATACGGATTTATTCAAAGTCGGCGCGGAAATCGTCCGGGCTAAGGCGGCCGGAAAAGTCGCGGTGGCGGAAAAATACGTAGCCGTTTCCAAGTCCGTCGAGAAAGTCAAGGAATTCTCGATTATTAAGGGAACGATGCTTTTAGTTAAAGACGGCGAGACGATTGAGCGCGGCCAACAGTTAACCGAAGGCAGTTTAGATTTGCGCGAACTTTATAAATTAAAGGGCCGTTTGGAAACCCAGAAATATATTATTAAAGAAATTCAATATGTTTACGGTTCCCAAGGCCAGCCCCTAAATGATAAGCATGTAGAGATTATTGCTCGCCAGATGTTTAGTCGTCATTTAATTAAAGAAGCGGGCGAGACCAATCTCTTGCCAGGCGAAACGGTTGAGGAAGAAGTTTTAGAAGTCGCGAATAAGGGTTTAAAGAAACCGGCAGGCGCTGAGCGCTTGTTGCTCGGTATTACTAAGGCCTCTTTAACGACCGACAGTTTCTTGTCTGCCGCTTCCTTTCAGGAAACTTCCCGTGTTTTGATTGACGCGGCGGTTAACGGCAAGATTGATTATCTTGAGGGCTTGAAAGAGAACGTTATTATCGGTTGTCTTATTCCGGCCGGAACCGGTTATAAGGGTAAAAAGAAGCGGGAGGATTTTGGGAAATAACTAGTGAATTAAGATAAAAAGCCCCGTTAGGGGCTTTTTTTATTCCTAAAAATGCCGTAAAATAGAAGTATGAGTATTTTTAAGCCATCCTTAGGGAAAGGGCCTTTATTTAGATTACGCTTGTTTTTTGCTTTGGCGATTTTGCTTATTGCCGGAATTTTTTTGTATTTAAAAATAGTACCTTTCGGGTCAATTACTTATGAGCGAACCTGGCCGCGCGGCTTGGCTTCGGGCAAGGGTTTTTTCTATGATTTTAAGCCGACGGAACGAATTGCGCCTGAAGCCGATGGCCGGCCGGGCGGCGGCGATTCTTTAAAAATCATCGGCGATCCGGTTTATTTTTCTTTATTCACGCCCCGGACTTTTGATCAAGCGATTTTAATTATTAAATATCGCGACCATCTTAGTGAAAATACGCCGCTCATTGAAGCTGGCTTGTTACGCGATAAGTTCACCGGCGCTTATGATTTAAAGCCGATTCAGAATAATATTTTAGACGCTTTTCGTTTTTCTTGGCCGCGCTTGGAAGATAGGCCTGAGCGGTTAATCCTCCAGGCGGAAAAATATTATAATGACCCAGAAGAATTTATGGCGGACCTGGCCGCGGGCGGGCTTAAGGGCTGTCCGCCGGGTAAGCCGACGGCCTGCGTCGCGGTTTATAATTATCCTTTGTCCGCCGCTTATCGTCGCCCGGGTTATGAGTCGCTTAAGCCTTTAATTATTAACCAACCACTGCGCGGCGCGCATCAGTTTTATGTTTATCTGAGCGGCCCTTGGCGTTTAAGCTTTAATTTTTTAGACCTTAATCTTGACCCGGCCGATGATCCGATTACGGTTAATGTTTTATTCGGAGATGAAATTATCGCTACAAAATCTTTAGAGGATTTATTGCCGCTTGCGTCAGACGAGGCGCCGGAAGAGCGGGAATTAATCATTGAGGGCGCAGGCGCTCCGGCCGGGGCTTATCGGGCGGAAATAAAAACGAGCGACGATATTGTTATTTCGGAAATTAAAAGCTCGTCTGACCAATTATCTTTTATTAATAAGCTTTGGCCGGTTTCCGGACCGGGAAATTTATCGGTTTTTACTGATACAGGTACTATCAGCGCCCAGACCTGGGCGCCGGCTAGTTTAGGGCCGATTATTTTCGGCGGCCGCGAATTTTCGCTGGATAAAACTTATGAGCAGTTTGATTTTAAAGCAGACGGTAATCTTAATGAAATAAAATTAGAGAAAGATGATGTGATTTTGGCCGGTAGTGGAGTTTTTAGTTTTAGCCGCAATAGTTTGTTTAACCCGAGTTTTAAAAAGATTGACCGTTATTTTTCGCCGGGCGAGGAAATCCAATATATCATTGCCGCTTATGAACGGCCGATAGAAAATAAGGGTATAAAAACGGCGCGAGTTGAATTTGATCTCTGGGGCGCCTATCGGGAAGACGGAAAATATACTTTTTTGATTTCCGCCCCCGGGCTTAATCCGAATGACGCGCTTGATGATTATTTAGAGATTGAAGAAATTAAAGTAGAATTAAAAGGGAAGACATTAGTTGAGAAGATTAGGGAAGTAATAAGGCAAGAAAAATAAAAACCCATTAAATTAAATATGATTAAAATCAGCCGCCAATTTATTTTACGAGAATTTTTCTATTTTTTTGGCTTGCTTTTTTTAGTTTTATTTTTAATGGAAATAATCTGGCCGAACATTATTCTAGCTTATTTAAATTTTAATTTTTTATTTATCATCGTTTTGATTTTTGGGATTTTATTTTTACGGAGTTGTCATCAAACCGCAAAATCTAAGGAAGAAATAAGGTCTGGCGATGATCCTCTTTTAAAAATTAAGCAATAATCATATGTTTTTAAATCATTTTTTTAGACCCAAGGCGGTAGCAATAGTCGGCGCTTCTAATGATTCGGCTAAGATTGGCCGCCAAGTTTTGGATAATATTATCAAAGGTGGGTTTAAAGGAAAAGTTTATCCGATAAACTTAAAAGAGAAAAAAATTGCCGGGTTGAAGGCCTATGCTTCTTTGGCTGATTTGCCGCTGGCTGGCCGGCTGATCGCGGCGGATAGGCGGATAGATTCGGCTGGCCGAGGAGCATCGACCGGCCAGACGGCCCCGTCGTCTTTATTGGTTTTAATTGTTATTCCGGCACCCTTTGTTTTAGATGAAGTTAAGAAATGCGCGGCTTTAGGAATTAAGAATATAATTATCATCAGCGCCGGATTTCGGGAAGACGGTCAGACAGGAAAAAAGAGAGAAGAAGAATTGGTTAAGATAGCCGCAGAAAATAAATTAAATATTCTTGGTCCGAATTGTCTCGGTTTTATTAATAGTCATTATAATTTAAACGCCAGTTTCGGCCAGGCTAAGCGGGAAAAAGGGAATATTGCCCTCCTATCCCAGTCCGGCGCGGTCGGCAGCGCCGCCCTGGATTGGATTAAAGATAAAAGTTTTAATTTAGGCTACTTTGTAAGCCTGGGCAATAAGGCGGTTTTAGATGAGAATGATTTTTTGAAATATATCGCTCAAGATAAAAATATTGATTTGATAATCTTGTATTTAGAAGGGATAAAACAAGGAAAAGAATTTATGGCGCTTGTTTCCCGTTTAGTTAAGCGTAAACCGATATTAGTTTTGCCGGCCGGATCGAGTAAAGCCGGCCGCCAAATGGTCCGGTCGCATTCCGGCGCCTTAACCGGTTTTAGCGGCGCTTTCCACGCCGGGTTAAAGAGATCCGGAGCCATAGAACTTGATAGCTTAGAAGAAATATTTAATCTCTCGCTTTTTAGGTCCGAAGATTGGCAAAGCCGGGGGAATTCCGATTTATATCTAATTACGAATGCCGGCGGCCCGGCAGTTTTAACCGCTGATGAGGCCGGTCGGCAGGGCTTAACTTTGGCCGGCACCCAGGATATTTTAGGCGATGCTCCGGCCGCGCGTTATCAGCAAGCGATCAATAAAACCTTGGCTCGGTCCGAGGTAAATAATCTTTTAGTTTTGTTAACTCCCCAAACTTCAACCGAACCCCTAAAAACAGCTGAAGCGATTGTTGCCGCCGCGCGTCGCTTTAAAAACAAGACGATTATGGCCAGTTTCATCGGCGGCCAGACCTTGCAGTCAGCTAAGGAATTATTAAATAAAAATCATATCCCTAGCTTTGATTATCCGGAAGAAGCCGTTGGAAGTTTTAAACATTTATCTTCATATCGCGCGTTGCGATCAAACATCAAGCCATATAATAATCCGGAAAAAATTAAGTTTAAACCGATTATTAACACAGATTACGCTTTTTCTTTTCAGCTGCTTAAAAAATATGGCATTCCGGTCGTTAAGGTGAGGCAATATGAGGAGTCTGAATTAAATAGTTATGATTATCCGGCCGTCTTGAAGATAGTCGGACCTGATTTCTTGCATAAATCAGATAAAGGCGGAGTAGTCATTAATTTAAAAAATCCGGTTGATTTGCGCCGGGCCGCCCTTAAGCTAAAAGCTGCTAATTTGCGGGCTTTAAAAAAGGAAAATAATTATTTAATAGTCCAGCCGCAAGCGGTTGATTTTCAGGAAATAATTTTAGGTTTCAAGCGCGATGCTTCTTTCGGCCCGATTATGATGATCGGCCAGGGCGGAATTTATACGGAAATATTCAAAGATTTTTGTTTAGCGGTAAGCGATTTAAGCATAGCCGAAGCTCATAAGCTTATTAGGTCCTTGAAAATTTTTCCGATTTTAAACGGCGCCCGTGGACAGAAAAAATATGATTTAGAGGCTTTGGCTCGGTCTTTTATTAATTTGGCGCGCCTGGCTAATGAGCACCCGGAAATTTCCGAGTTAGATATCAACCCCTTGTTTGTTAAAGAAAAAGGAATAATCGCGGGAGATGTGCGGATAATTTTGTAATGGTTTTATGTATAATTCTAAAAAAATCATTGTGGTTCTGCCGGCTTATAACGCCGCCGCGACTTTGGAGCGGACAGTGGCTGATTTGCCGCGGGAAATCGTGGACGAAATTATTTTGGTAGATGATAAGAGTGCTGACGATACGGCGGCCATAGCGCGCCGTTTGGGCTTAATAGTTTTTGAACGGGAAAAGAACGGCGGCTATGGCGCTAATCAGAAAAATTGTTATCGCTTGGCTTTAGAGCGCGGTGCCCATATTATTGTTATGATTCATCCGGATTACCAATATGATCCGAAATTAGTAAAATATTTAGTGGAATTTATTGCCGATGATTATTTTGACGTAATGCTCGGTTCCCGGATCCGGTCGCGGCGCGAGGCTTTGGCCGGCGGCATGCCTTTGTATAAATATCTTGCTAATCGCTTTTTGACCATGATTGAGAACCTGGCGAGCGGACAGAGTTTATCTGAATGGCATACCGGAATGCGCGCCTATAAGCGGGAAGTGTTGGAGAAAATTAATTTCGCGGATAATTCGGACGATTTTGTCTTTGACAGCCAGGTTTTATTCCAGATTATCGCCAATAATTATCGTATCGGCGATATTCCGGTTCCGGTCCGTTATACTGCGGAATCTTCATCAATAAATTTTATCAGGAGTTTGAAATACGGTTTAGGGACGGTCGGGGTTGTTTTGCAATACCTCTTTAATAAAGAAAGCTTTAAGGGTTGAATGGTTTTACATTATCGCCGTCAAAGATTTTGTAAATTATGATTAAATTATTTTCCCGTGACAATTTTAAATTTAAATCAAATTGGCTCAGTTCCTGGCGGCCGTATTTTTTAATCTTCGCTTTAGGATTTTTACTTTATAGCCAGACCTTGTTTTTTGATTTTACTTATTTTGACGATAGTACTTTGGTCTTGGAAAATATTGAGGTCCTCCAGGATTTCAAGAATGTTGGGCAGATTTTTACGACTGATGCTTTTTTTTCCGATGATAAATTCTATTACCGCCCTTTTCTAACTTTATCTTTTATGCTGGATGCTCAGACCGGCGGTGTTTTGCCTTTTTTTTATCATTTCTCTAATATTTTAATCCATTGTTTGGCGGCCGCTTTACTTTTTAGATTTTTAACTAGATTAAGTGGCCGTCGACCCCTATCCCTTTTTCTGTCTTTGATATTTTTAGCCCATCCAGTCTTGACCCAAGCCGTGGCTTGGATCCCGGGGCGCAATGATTCCTTATTAGCTATTTTCGTCTTGGGGGCATTTATCGCCTTTTTTAATTTTTTAGACCAACCGCGCTTACGATCGTATTTAGGATATTTAGTTTTATTTTTTTGTGCCTTGTTAACGAAAGAAAGTGCGATTGTTGTGCCGATTTTAGTCATTTTCTATTTTTTGTTTTTAGAAAAAGGGAAATTGCTAAATAGCGATAAATGGCTTCTAGCCGGAGGGTCGGTCGCGGTCGGTTTTGTTTGGTTTCTACTCCGCGCGGCGGCTCTAGGCGGCGGATCGACCGATTATATGGCCGCTTTTATCGGAATTTTAAAAAATTCTCCGGCCATTTTGCTCGGCCTAGGAAAGTTTGTTCTGCCGCTTAATTTGTCGGTTTTGCCGATTTTAGCGGATTCAACTATTATTTATGGCTTGATTGTTTTAGTTATTTTAGTATTGGTTTATTTTTTATCCCGCGGTCGTCGGAATAATTACGCGTTTTTTGGAGCGCTGTGGTTTTTCTTATTTCTCTTGCCGTCTTTTATCCGTCTTAATACTCTGCCGGATTTTTTAGAACATCGTCTTTATCTGCCCATCATCGGGTTTATAATTATTCTTTTAGAGATTGACTGGATTAAAAAGCTTGATTTTAAGAAGCGATTGATTACAATAATCGCGCTGGTTTTATTGTTGTCTTTTTCCGCGTTATCTTTTTTTCATAGCGCTAATTTCCGTAATCGCCTGGTTTTTTGGGAAAGAGCGGCCGCTGATGCGCCGCATTCGCCGCTCGCTCAACGTAATTTAGGTGTAATGTATTATTTTGCCGGTCGCTTTGATCAGGCGGAAGATTATTATTTTAAGGCGCTGGCCCTTGAACCGAATGAGCCGATGGTTCATAATAATCTGGGAGTGATTTATCTTAATAAAAAAGATTTCGTTCGCGCCGAAGCCGAGTTTAAGAAAGAGTTAGAAGTTAATCCCGGATATGATAAGGCCTTGCAGAATTTAAGAGATTTATATCAAATTCTTAATCATCAGAGCGGATTGTCTCAATAAAATTAAAATTGTTTATAAGAATTAAAATCTTTTATGGCTAAATTCAAAGATATTCTTAGTAAAAAAATAGACAGCATTACCGTGGCTGCGGCTTTGGTCGCTTTATCGTCTTTAGCTTCGCGCTTATTAGGCGTTGTTCGCGATCGTATTTTAGCCGGTCAGTTCGGCGCCGGCCAGACCTTAGATATTTATTATGCCGCTTTTCGGATTCCGGATTTGATTTTTAATTTAATTGTTTTAGGGGCTTTGTCGGCCGGCTTTATTCCGATTTTTACTTCTTTGCTTAAAGGCGGAGAAGCCACGACAGAGGGTAGGGAATCAAGCGCGGAGATAAAGGCGCGAAGTAATAACCAGGAAGGATCGCTCCAGTCCGCGACATCGGGATTAGATGCTGCATCAGAGGCAAATAATAATGAGGCCTGGCGGCTGGCTAATAATGTCTTGAATTTTTTATTGCTTGGACTTTTTGTCTTATCGGCCGTCGGGATAATTTTCGCGCCGGCTTTGACACGGATTATCGCCCCCGGTTTTGATAGCGAGAGCCAGGCCCTAACTTCGGTTTTGACTCGGATTATGTTTTTGTCACCGATATTCTTAGGAATTTCCGGAATTTTCGGTGGTATCCTTCAGTCCTTCAAACGCTTTTTAGTTTATTCGCTGGCGCCGATTTTTTATAATGTCGGCATCATTATCGGTGCTTTATATTTTGTGCCGCGCTGGGGAGTGGCCGGTTTGGCCTGGGGCGTAGTGCTTGGCGCTTTCTTACATATGGTCGTCCAATGGCCGAGCGTCTGCCGGCTCGGATTCCGTTATAAGTTTTTACTCCAGGCGCGCGATGTTGCGGTTCGCCGGCTCGGCCGGATGATGGTGCCGCGGACTTTAAGCTTGGCGATTTCCCAGATTAATTTAGTCGTGATTACGATTTTAGCTTCCCGTTTGTCGTCCGGATCACTCGCGGTTTTTAATTTTGCCAATAATCTTCAGTCGTTTCCGATCGGGATTTTCGGCGTATCTTTCGCCATCGCCGCTTTTCCGTCTTTGGCCGCGAGCGCTTTTAACCGTGAGCGTTTAACCGCGGATTTTTCTAAGACAATTCGGCAGATTTTATTTTTTATCGTGCCGGCCACGGTGCTTATCATCGCTTTGCGGGCGCAGATTATTCGCGTCGTGCTCGGTACGGGAAATTTTGATTGGAACGATACGATTTTAACCATGAATACGCTCGGTTATTTCGCGATTAGTTTATTCGCTCAGGCCACGATTCCGCTTCTAGTTCGGGTTTTTTATGCTCGGGAAAATTCGGCCACGCCTTTTTACCTTGGTCTCGTAACGGTGGCGGCCAATATTGTTTTATCTTTGATTTTAGGTCCTTTGATGGGAGTAGCCGGCTTGGCTCTGGCTTTTTCCATCGCTAATATTATTAATTTTATCTTGCTTTGGATTTGCCTGTCATTCTCGATTGGCGCCTTGGATCTCGGGCGGATTCTTATTTCGGTTTTTAAATTTTCCATAAGCGCGGCCGCGGCCGGCGGCGCGGCGCAGATCATGAAGGTTATAGTCTGGCCTTTTATTGATATGACTAAGTTTTCCGGGGTTTTTATCCAATTAGTCGCGGCCGGATTGGCTGGGATTCTGGTCTACGCGCTTTTCTGCTTTTTATTCCGGAGCGAAGAACTATTCGGATTTTTAGCCGCGACCCGACGGCGTTTGCCGTTTAAGAAAGCTAAAATTGGCGATCAGGGTGAAGCGCTGGGGAGATAATATTTACGACCCATGAAAAAGAAAAACATTACCCCTCTCCTAGGAGAAATATTAAAAAAAATAGCGCCGCGAATCGGCGCTAAAGTTATTATTGAGCCGAAGTGGGGTTTTGTCGGCCAGATTATTTTTAAGAATGGCCGGAAAAGATATTTTCGTTATTCAAGTTTAGACCTTAATCCGCTCGGCGCTTCGGACATCGCGAAAGATAAGGGCTACGCGGATTTTTTTATGAATCGCTTGGGCTATCCAACTATTCCCGGGCAAGTTTTTTTCTCGGATAATTGGAGCCGGGCGATCGGTTCCAAAAAAAATATTGATGCCGCTTATTGTTACGCGCAAAAAATCGGCTGGCCGGTAATTGTTAAACCGAATGGCGGTAGCCAAGGGCGGGGAGTTTTTAAGGCTTATAATAAAAGCGAATTTTATCGTGCCATGCATTTGGTTTTTAAGCAGGATAAAATCGCTTTGGTTCAGAAATTCATTAGCGGCCGGGATTATCGTCTGGTGGTTTTGGATGATAAAGTTATTTCTGCTTATGAGCGCTTGCCGTTTAATATTACTGGCGACGGGAAAAGTTCAATAGAACGCCTGATTAAAAATAAGTTACGCGGTTTTATTCGGGACGGCCGGTCGGCGCGGATTGATGTTGATGATTGGCGGATAAGTCGCAATCTTAAAAAACAAAAATTAACTTTAAAATCAGTTTTGCTATCCGGACAGAGGATTTTTTTATTGGATAACGCGAATCTGTCCAGCGGCGGCGACGCGCTCGATGTTACAAAAACTATCCATCCCGGCTTTAAAAAATTAGCGGTCCGTTTAGTTAAAGATATGGGTTTGCGTTTTTGCGGGGTTGATCTAATGGTTGACGGCGATATTAGCCGAGTACCCCGGACAGGGAAGTATTGGATTATTGAAATTAACGCCGCCCCCGGATTAGATCATTACATAAAAACCGGACGGGAGCAGGAGAAAGTCGTGGAAAATATGTATTTACGGGTCTTAAAGGCGATGGGGAAATGATTTTTTATTTGACCTCCCTCTCTTTATCAATTACAATAATATCAGCTTTAAGCGACAATAAAGATCGCTTGTTTGTTATTAAAAGAATCACTAATTGTTTAGGTGAAAATATTAAGAATTATTATTAGAGAATTTATTTTAAGCTAATCTTAGGGATATTAAAATGATTGAAGAAATAAAAAAAATCAGAAATTTCTGCATAATCGCGCACATCGATCATGGTAAATCCACGCTTGCCGATCGGATGCTTGAGATTACCAATACCGTCGAAAAACGGAAGATGAAGAACCAGATTTTGGACGGCATGGATATTGAACGCGAGCGGGGGATTACGATCAAACTTCAGCCGGTGACCATGAATTATCAGGGTTATCAGCTGAATTTAATTGATACGCCTGGGCATGTTGATTTTTCCTATGAAGTGTCGCGTTCTTTAGCCGCGGTGGAAACCGCGGTTTTACTCGTGGATTGCACACAGGGAATCCAGGCTCAGACCTTGGCTAATTTATATTTAGCTCTGGAGCAGAATTTAACGATTATCCCAGTAGTAAATAAGATTGATTTACCGGCGGCCAATCCGGAGAAAACTAAAAAAGAAATAGTGGATCTTTTAGGCTGTCGGGAAGATGAAATTATTGCCGCTTCCGGCAAGACCGGAGCCGGGGTGGCGGAAATTTTAGATCGAGTAATTGCGGCCGGAGCGCCGCCGGAAAAGCTGTCTCCCGATAACTTAGTAGATTATCCGCGCGCTTTGATTTTTGATTCTAAATATGATACTTATCGCGGTGTGGTCGCTTATGTTCGCGTTTTTAACGGCACTTTGAAAAAAGGTGATAAGATAAAATTGTTTGCGACCCGGGCGGCCAGTGAAATTTTAGATTGCGGGATTTTTAAGCCGGATTATTTTTCTACCGGGAGTTTAAACGCGGGCGAGATCGGCTATATTGTTACCGGCTTTAAAACGGTTGGCGATTGTCGGGTCGGCGATACGGTAATAGCTGGACCGAGCATTGAAGATGTTGCCAAGTTGAAGCCCTTAGCCGGCTATAAGGACGTCAAGCCCATGGTATTCGCTGGAATTTTCCCGCGCGAAGGCAGCGATTTTAAAGAATTACGCGAAGCCATGGAAAAATTAAAGCTTAATGACGCCGCCTTATCATACGAACCGGAACGGTCTGACGCGCTCGGTTTTGGTTTTCGTTGCGGCTTTTTAGGTCTTCTTCATTTAGAAATTTTCCAGGAACGTCTGCGGCGGGAATATGATTTAGATTTGATTGTGACCGTGCCGAGCGTCGCCTATAAGGTTATTAAGACCAACGGTGAAGAAATAATTATCCGCACGCCCCAGCGTTTGCCCGACCCGACGCATATCAAAGGAATTGAAGAACCTTGGGTGAAACTAGATATTATTACCCCGAAAAGCTATATGGGTAATATTATAAAATTAGCCCAGGAAAAGCGGGGAATTTATAAAAATACCGAATATCTTTCAACGGACGGCGATGATAGCCGGACCTTGCTTCATTATGAAATTCCTTTATCCGCGATTTTAACGGATTTTTATGATAAAATAAAAAGTGTCTCGGCCGGCTACGCTTCAATTAACTATGAATATCTTGATTATCGGCCGGCTGATGTCGTAAAAATGGATATTCTTGTGGCCGAAGATTCAATTGAGGCCTTGGCGACGATTGTTTATCGCGACGACGCCTATCGCCAGGGGCGGGAAGTCGTGGATATTTTGAAAGATAATTTGCCGCATCAGATGTTTGCGGTAAAAATTCAGGCGGCGGTTGGCGGTAAGGTAATTGCGGCCGAGAAATTGCCGGCGATGCGCAAAGACGTGACCGCGAAATTATATGGCGGTGACGTTAGTCGGAAGCGGAAATTATTAGAGAAGCAGAAGAAGGGCAAGAAAAAAATGATGGCCGCGGGCAAAGGCAGTGTAGAAATTCCGCCGGATACTTTTGTTAAGATATTGAAGAGATAGCCAGGCGCCAATCGAAAATATGTTTTTCCCGCTAGTTTTTTTCTGGGGTAAAATTCATCTAAAGCTGAATTTTACTCTACGAAAAAAACAATCGCTCCTTAAAACACATTTCCGATTGGCTAGTAATTTTAAGAATATGGAAGATTTTTTAAATAGTTAATATTTAATCTTATGAAACGCCGCAAAATGATTAAAATCTTTTGGATTATTGTCTCTTTTGTCGTAACCGTTTCCATGGTTGCCTGGACCGTGGCGATTGGGTTTTACTAGGAAGAGGATTTATTATTAAATTTTTTCATGAAAATCTGGCAAGTATCGCCAAAAATTAAAGATGATTTCATCGCCGCTCATCCGGATATTAATCCGGTCGTTTTGCAGTTGCTTCATAACTGCGGGCTCACCGATGTCGCGGCAATCAAATTATTTTTAGACAGTGAATTGCCGGCGGAATTATCCCGTCGGATCGGCGAGCCGGATGGGCCGATTTTTTATGATCCTTTTTTGTTTAAAAACATGGCCGCGGCCGCGGAGCTGATTATTTCCCATCTTAAAGCCGGAAACAAGATTATGGTTTATGGGGATTATGACGCGGACGGCGTAACTTCTTCCGTTATTCTTTTGGAAACTTTAAAGATTTTAGGCGGCGAAGCCGATGTTTATTTGCCGGATCGGGTTTCCGAGGGCTATGGGCTTAATAAAGAGGCGATTGATCAGATTGCCGCGCAGGATTTTAAATTAATCATTACCGTTGATAACGGGATTCGGAACAAGGAAGAAGCGGCTTACGCGCGAGAATGCGGTTTGGAACTAATTATCACTGACCATCATATTTTGCCGGAAGATCGCGCTGATTTACCTAATTGCCCGCATATCAATCCATCCGATTCAGAGGATAATTATCCTTGGCCATATTTGGCCGGGGTCGGCGTAGCTTTTAAATTGATCTGCGCGCTTTTAAGCCAAGCGAAAATCGCGGAGCAGCAAAAGAAATTGATCGCGGAAAAATGTTTGGATTTAGTAGCGGTTGGGACGGTCGCGGACATGGTTAATCTTTTGGGAGAAAATCGGCTGCTCGTTAAAAGCGGTTTGGAGGTTTTGAATAAAAATAAGCGTTTGGGATTAGTTGAATTAATAAAAATTTCTAAGATAAATAACAGCCGGCCGCTTGAGGCCTGGAATATCGGCTGGCAAATCGGTCCGCGCCTTAACGCGGCGAGCCGTTTAGCTCATGCTAATAGTGCTTTTACTTTGTTGACTACGACTGATCAAGCCGAGGCGAGTGCCTTGGCCGCGGAACTGCATCAGCGTAATTTGAGCCGCCAGGAAATTACCGCGGAAATTAGCGCGGCCGTAGAAGAACAGATTGATCCGGATAATCTGCCGCCGCTTATTATCGGTTTAGCCGGGGAGGACCAGATTTGGAACGAAGGGGTAATCGGCTTGGTCGCCGGACGGATTGCCGATAAATACCATCGTCCGACTTTGATTATTACCCGTTTGGTTGAGGAAGCGGAATTTGATCCGGCGACGGAAAAATTAGTGCCGAAAAAATTATCTTTTAAAGGTTCAGGCCGTTCGATTGAAGGTTTTAACATGATTGCGGCCATAGAAGATTGTGCTGAATTGCTCGATAAGTACGGCGGCCATCCGATGGCCTGCGGTTTTTCGCTTATCGGAGAAGAAAAACTTGAAAAATTCAAGGAACGGATAATAGCCGCGGCTGGCGCGAAATTAAGCGCGGCCGACTTGATCCCGAAATTAGCGATTGACGCCGAGCTGGCTTGGCCGGAGCTCGGCTTGGATTTAGCGGAGAAGATTTCTGCGCTCGCGCCTTTCGGCCAGAATAATCCCCAGCCGCGTTTTGTTTCTTATGATTTGCGAGTTAATGATATTGTTACCATGGGTGTTGATAACCAGCATATTAAACTCCGCTTGTCCGCGGCAGAAGGAGAAGGCCGGCTTAACTCCTGTTGGGCCTTGGCGTTTGGCGCGGCGGAAGAGTATAAAAAAATAAAGATCGGCGATCGCCTTGATCTTGTTTATTATCTTGAAATCAACGAATTCAACGGCCGGAGGGAAGCGCAGTTGAAGATGATTGATTTAAAGGTGAGAAAGTAGTATTTTAATTAGACCCTATTAAAATTAGACATAATTTTAAAAAATATGAACAACGATCTAGAAAAATTTAATTTAACGAATAAACCCAAAGAACCATCTTCCGAGCTATCTTTAGAGGATGGAATAGATGATCACGAAAAAGAAAGTGATAGTGAAAAAATGGAGCAAAAGCCCCAGAATGATTTACGTGTAAAAAATATAAACAATGAAATAGATCGAAATTTTTCTAGAAGCGAGAATTATGAAGAAATTTCTCGTGTTACCGATAAAGCGGTTCAGATTATTGAAAGTTTGCCGGCGGAAAAGAAAGAAGAAAAATGGCAAGAATTTGAAAAATTAATAGGAGCCGGCGCCGACCCTTATTATTTTAAAGAATTTCACGATTCCTTATTGGAATATCGAAAAACTTTAAAAACAGAGAGTAAATTAGTCGATAAAGATATTCCAATAGAAGATCGGATTAATGAGGCTAAATCATTTGAGGATTTAGAATTGATATTGGATAAAAGTGATGGTTTGATAGGTTCAAATAATGAATTTTCTTCATCGGAATTAAAAAAGATTATTTCTGATGTGAGAGAATTTAAAATTCCAATTGATGCCGTTACTAGAACTGGCGGCCTTCGGTCTAAAGTGCTGGGGCTGTTGGCTGAACCAGAAAGTAATAAAGCGACAATGCGCGCAGAAGTAGTTACGCCACAAGGATCGCAAACATGGGAGACGCAATATACCCCAAATCGCGAGATAATCAGACTTAATCGCGGTCGCGGTTGGGAAATAGTCAATTCAGAGGATCTTCAAAATATATACAAAGAGGTGAAGTCTTTAGAAATGGATCAGGATATAGACGCTTGGCGTCTATATCAAAATGAGTTAGGAAAAATTTCGGCGGTCGGTTCTCCTAATGTCGGCGAGATCGGAAATAAAATGAATGCTTTAAAAAAATCTTGGGAAGATAAATTTTTGTATAAGCCGCAGTCATTAGATGAAATCAAAGCAAATTTAGTGATGCTTTATAACAAAATTAAAACTCCAGCTTATGCTGAATTAATAAAATTTATAGATGAGGACGAAGCGACGACCGCCGAAATGATGAAGAGAATAGAGAGCGCGGGAACCGGAGGTAAACCGTCTTTAATTGAGAAAATCGCTCGATTAAGAAAAATTTTATAATATAAGTTATGATTATAGAGGAGATGCCGCCAATCAATTCCCGAATTAATTTGTCGACGGAAAAACCGGCTGATCAGGAGGGTGATTTTGCTTTGGAAAATTATCTTCAGGATTATCTTGATTTAAAGAAGGGAGAAACAGAAAAGATAAAATTACAGGCCGCGGAAAATTTGGCGGAAGATTATCGTAATCAGTATGAATTTCTTAAAGATGAACGACTAAAAGATATAAAAATCGCGGTTATTCCTGATAATTTGTGGATAAAAGGAGAACAGCCGTCCGAATCACACGCGGAGAAAAGTTTGATTTTATTCAAACAAAGTTATTATGAGAATCAAGATAAACCCGATGAAATCGCGTGGCTGACTCATGAATTGGCGCATTGTCAAAATTTTATGGCCGTTGGTTCAGAAGCGATTTATGAAAAAAATCAGCAAATTTTTGCTTTTGAAGATTTGGGCGGTGAATATTCCTACCCTAATAATTTAGTTGAACAGTCAGCTTTTACTGAGCAGTTTAAATATTTAAAACAGAGCGGTAAGAATAAAGAGGAGATTAAGGAGCTTTTGAAGAAATATTATCATCAAGAAGATTTCGCTTTTTTTGAAAGATTATTAGATAAAGTTTTTTAAGATGTATAAGTTATAAAATTAAAACCATCCTCCTTGCGGAGGATGGTCCTGGGATGTAATACCCTATCAGTTCTATGGCAGAACCGATAGACATAAATAATATACCAGTTATTTGTTTAAAAATCAATAGTTATAAATTAGCTAATATAATTAAAACAATATAAATAATTTTTAATCTATGAAACTAACTATTTATTCCGACGGCGGGGCGCGGGGCAATCCCGGTCCGGCCGGAATCGGGGCCGTGCTTTATGGCGCCGAGCGGCGCGTGGTTGCGGAAGTTTCCGACTATCTCGGCGTGGCGACCAATAATCAGGCGGAATATAAGGCGCTTATTGCCGCTTTAAAAAAAGCCGCGTCTTTAAACGCGACTGAAGCGGATTGTTATTTAGATAGCGAGCTCGTGGTTAAGCAGTTAAATCGCGAGTATCGGGTTAAAGACAAGGATTTAGCACCGTTATTTTTAGAAATTCATAATTTAAGCTTGAATTTCCGGAAAATTACTTATACCCATATTCCGCGGGAACGGAATAAAGAAGCGGACCGTTTAGCGAATGCGGCGATGGATCGGGGGCAGAGTCTTTAATTTTCAATTTTAAATCTTTTAATATTTTCTTCAGCCAGTTTTTGGACAATAGCAATCTCGGACGCTTTTAAATGTTTGAAGCGTCCTTGTTTTTTTAGATATTCATTAACCGGTTTAGCTTTGAAATTAGCGGTAATACTGGAAGCGGCCAGTTTTCCGTCGCGGAATTCTAATAATGGAAACAATCCGGTGTTCACCGCTAATTTCCCCATATGTGCTGCTTCGTCATAGCCGATTTTCCAACCTGGGACGCAAGGGCAGAGTATCTGAAGATAGCTCGGACCAGGTGTGGCTAAAGCGGCCCTGACTTTCGCCGTAATATCGTCCGGGAAACCAGCCGCGCTTTGAGCAACATATTTTAAGCCGTGCGCCAAGGCAATAGTGATCATATCTTTTTTCCGTTGAGTCGAGCCGATGGATTTTAAACCGGCCGGCGTGGTTGTGGTTGAGGCGCCGTAAGGGGTTGCGCCCGAGGCCTGAATGCCGGTATTAGAATAGGCTTCGGTATCGTAGCAGATATAAAGAATGTTTTCGCCGCGTTCCCACATGCCGCTAATCAGTCCGAAGCCGATATCATAAGTGCCGCCGTCGCCGGCCTGGACAATGACTTTTGTTTTTTTATCGCCTTTCTGTTTTAAAGCCGCTAAAATTCCGGAAGCGACCGCGGCGGCATTTTCAAATAGAGAATGAATCCAAGGTAAGCCCCAAGAACTTTGTGGATAAGCAGTCGTCGTTACTTCCAGACAGCCGGTCGCATTAGCAATAATTGTATTTTTATCTAATCCCCGCATCACCGCTTGCGCCGCAGACAGCTGGCCACAGCCGGCACAGGCGTTATGACCGGGGGAGAGAAAATGTTTATTACTGCGGTTTTTTACTTTCTTCATAGTTGTACAATTTAACGGAGTTTTATTTTTTATTTATAGTTTAAAAATATTAGATGTATTATTGATAAATCACGATTATTATCCTGTTTAGTATTCACCTCCGGCTCCGTGCTCTGTTGAAAAAACACATTGTTGATTAGCGTCACATTTTTGACCCCAATAAAATTCAGAAGTGAATTTTTCAGTTTCATTAATCCCCGCAAATAATTTACAGATTGATTCACAAGTGTCTGGGAGAATTTTTTCATTATAGTTTTTTTCATCAGAACATTTTATTTGTGTTGAAGACATTACACCCCTTTTAACTAAGCATCGGCAACAACCCGTGTCGACACAGGTTGAAAGAATGCCCGTTGTTGATGTTAATATTTTTCCTTTTTCATAAAATTGGCCATTAAGTTTTTCGCACTCTTTTTGAGATGTAGGACTTTTTGCTGTTAATTCGCCGTTGAGAGAATAATTACAACAAGATTCTAAGCTTGTTTCTTCAAACATTTTAACCTCAATCGCCTTCAGCTCCACCAAATCCGGATTAATCGTATTTAATATTAACCAGGCGCCGAGTAAAATTCCGGTGCCGACGATACTACCGGTAATTAATTCTTTGGCTTGGGCGATTTTAGAATCATTGCCGGCCGAAGTGAGCCAGAGGATTCCGCCGGCCATTAAAACAACGGCCGCTAAAATTCCAACGACTGCGATGCCGTAATTATAAATTGCTTTGACATAGCGGGCCAGGAGAGTGCTGGTAGTTTCTCCGGTCGCGTCGCTGTAAGAGCCGGATTTTATATATGTTTCAGCTTTAAAATCTGAATCCGGAATTCCGACTTGAGGGTAAAAGTTAATTGGAGTCGGGTCAGTCTTTTTAAATATGCTCGGTTTTTCTTCTCGTTGTGTCTCCGTCTCTTGCGCCTCCGCCGGTTTAACTGCTAACAACATTCCGCCGATTTGGAACGCGAAACAGAGGACTAAGGCAAGCTTAAAGATTTTTGATTTTTTAAATTTTAGCTTCATATATTTTTTATCATTTGATGAATGCTTGGCTTGATAAATAATCCGCTTGCCAGGTGATTGCAGAAAACTACAATTTAAATTTTTATTTTCCGATAAATTTTATTTCACTCTCGCCAGTTTTTTTATTCCGTCGGTTAACGTCGGTGATAATATTGCGAATAATTTTTCCGGTCACGTCTCGGCCGCCGAGTCCGACAACATAATTTTTAATATTAAATCTCGCCGCTCCGGCTTTCCCGTCGCAAACTAGCGCCGCTTTTAAATCCGAATATAAAGGTCCGGCCTGGCCTAAATTTATGGCTTTTTCTAAAACCGCAATATTTTTCGCGCGGACGAGCGCTTTGATTATTTCTTTGCCCGGGAAGGGGCGGTAAACTTTTATGTTTAAAACCCCGACTTTTTTTTGGGTTTTAATTGTTTCCCGAATTGTGCCGACCATTGAGCCCATGGCGACTAAAATCGTGGCCGGATTTTTCGGGCCGTAGTATTCAGTCAGACCGTCGCCCGCGCCTATAATTTCTCGGCCGATAATTCTTTGTGCGTTTTTATATTCTTTTTTTATAACGCTTAAAGCGGCGCGCAAATCCTCGTGTAAAGCTTCCCGGGTTTCCATATAATATTCCGGTGGGAAGAAAGCGCCGAAAGTTTGCGGCGCAGCCGGATTAAGGTATTCGGTTTTTCCCGGCTGGTAAGGCGGCAGATATTTTCTGATTAAATTAGCACGAGGTATAATTACCGGTTCATAAGAATGAGTTAAAATAAAACCATCAACATTAATCATCACTGGCAGTTTTAATTTTTCCGCGAGCTTATAAGCGAGTAGATGTTGAGCGATCGCTTCCTGGCCGTTGACCGCAAAAAGCTGGATCCAGCCGGCATCACGAATAGCCATCACGTCGCCATGGTCACACCAAATATTTATCGGACTAGAAACGGCGCGATTGGCGCAGGTTATTACGATCGGCAAGCGTAAGCCGGCGATATTATATAAAACTTCGGTCATCAGCAGAAGACCTTGTGAGCTGGTCGCGCTATAAGTCCGAACGCCGCCGGCGCTGGCGCCAAGCACGATTGAGGCGGCCGCGAATTCGCTTTCCGCCCGGACATATTCATATTTTGCCTGTCCGTCAGCTTTAAATTGCGCTAAATCTTCAACGATATGCGTTTGCGGCGTGATCGGATAAGCGGAGACCACGGCCGGCGCGATATTCTTAATCGTTAAAGCAATCGCCCGCGAGCCCTCTAAAATTTGTTTTTTATTCTTGGCCATAATTTTATCTTAGTAATCCTTTTCTCGCTGGATTGCTTTGACCGGACATTGGTGCACGCAGAGGCCGCAGCCCTTACAGTAATCATAGTTTATTTCCGGCTTAAGTTTATTCGGAGATTTCTTTTGTTTTTTCATTTCAATGCATCCCTCCGGGCAGAGCTTGGCGCAGAGTGAACAGCCGATACAAATATCATGGTCAATGACCGGCCGATAAGTCCGCCAGGCGCCGGTTTTGTTCGCCAGGGAAGTATTCGGTTCCGCGTTCAGCTTAGATTTTTTTATTACTTTTTTCATACTATTTTTATAATTTTCAGGAAATCACCGACGGCGATAATGTGTATAATGTTTGTGAAGGCATTTTGATATTATCGTCCGGCCTTATCAACAGCCAAAATGTTTTTTTTAATTATTTCTTTACCCTTGTCCGCGAATTTTTCCTTGATTGCTTTTTCTAAAGCGGGTAGGGAAATTATTTTAGTATATTTAGCTAAGGCGCCGAGGATGACCGTGTTAACAATATTTTTTCCAAAGATTTCAAGGGCGATTTCTGTGGCCGGAGAAAAATAGAGATTTTTAAATTTCTTTTTTAAACTTGGCCAGCGGTTAGCCGGCGCGTTAATGATTATTTTTGTATCCGGCGTACAGCCGGCAAAAATTCCTTGAGTAAGCGCATTTTTTTTCTTTAGTGCTTCATCAACTAAAGTCGGATCCTGGATAAGCAGAACAGTCGGCGCGTAAACCTGTTCGCGGGTAAGGATTGGCCGGTGCGAAACGCGGGCGTAGGATTGGATCGGCGCGCCGCTCCGTTCCACGCCGAAATTAGGGAAGCTTTGCGCTTCCCGGCCGGAGTAAAAAGCGGCGATAGCAATCAGTTCGGCGGCCGTGACTACTCCTTGGCCGCCGCGCCCATGAACACGAATTTGCTCCATATTGTAAGTTTAATATTTTAGGGGTTTTATTTCTCCGGACTTGATTTGCCCTATGAATTTAATCAGGTTTTATTTAATAAAGCCCCGGACTAATTCATCCAATTTTTCTTCGCTAAGCGCGCCGGTAATTTTATGGTAATCATTAATGAACCAAGTCGGCGTACCGGATAAATCCAGGTTTTCCGCGTCCTGGTAATCAAGATTGATCCGGTCAAGGTAGGTCTGGTAATCTAAACAGGTATTAAATTGCTGGACGCTTATGCCGCTTTCTTGCGCCAAGGATTCTAGAAGTTGGCCAAATTCCTCATTAGAGTCGGAAGAATTTATTGAATCTTGATTAGCGAATAAGAGGTCATGATACTCCCAGAATTTTCCTTGTTCGCCGGCGCACCGGGCGGCCAGCGCTAAAATAACCGAATCGGCGCTGATTAGCGGATAATCACGCCAAACTATTTTTACCTGATTCGGATATTTTTTTGCGACTTGGCGAAAGCCGGCCGCGCTTTGGGCGCAGAAAGAGCAACTAAAATCTCCGAATTCAATAATTGTTACTATTGGCTCGGCCGCGCCTAAAGAAAAATTTCCGGCATGCCCTCTGACCGCGGATAAATAATCTTGTTTTTGCTGTTCTAAAGAAAGCGCTTCCTGTTCACTTAGGATTTCTTTTATTTTTTCGTTCAAGTACAAACCGGAAATAACCAAAAGAATAAGAATAAAACTCATGATCACGATAATTAAGACGCCCCACCATTTCCGATACCAAGGCCGGAGGACTTTTTTATGCCGAGCTTTCATCTCAGCGTATTTTAAGCGTTCATCTAAGCCCATATTTTTAGGTTGAGAATTGTAAATTAAGCGTAATTTCGCTATAATTTAAGTAAGTAATAATGATTTTTAGGTAATTTTATTATAGCATAATTTTCTTGAGCTATCTAATTTATGAAAATAATTTCCTGGAATGTTAATGGAATTCGCGCTGTCGCTAAAAAAGGTTTTGGAGATTTTTTGCGGCGCGTGAAGCCGGATATTTTATGTTTGCAGGAAATAAAAATTTCGGTCGCCGCCATCGCCGATACGGAATTTGATTTTGCCGGCTATAAAGAATATTGGAATCCGGCTCTGCGTCCGGGTTATAGCGGGACGGCGATTTTAGTTAGAGAGGACGCTAAATTATTCAAAGCGCTTAAAGAAGTCAATAATGGTTTTGATTCGAAAAAATCAGATTTGAAAAAAGTTAATAAAGATGAGCAGGGCCAAAGCGCGGAGTTAAATAAATTTAATAATGAAGGCCGGGTCCAAACCGCGGAACTTGAAAAATTTTATCTTTTAAATGTTTATTTTCCGAATGCCAATGCCGAGCTCTCGCGCTTGCCGTATAAGCTAGAATTTAATATCGCCTTGTTTAAATATGTTAAACGACTGGAAAAGAAAAAGCCGGTGATTATCACCGGGGATTTTAATGTCGCGCATGAAGAAATTGATTTGGCCCGTCCGAAAGAGAATGAGGGAAGCGCCGGTTTTACGGCTGAAGAGCGGGATTGGCTGGATAAATTCTTGTCGGCCGGTTTCATTGACACTTTCCGGGTCTTAAATGGCGACAAGATCCAATATTCTTGGTGGAGTTTCCGGGCGGCCGCCCGGGCGCGCAATGTTGGTTGGCGGATTGACTATTTCTGCGCCTCCGCTAAACTTAAGAGAATGATAAAAAAAGCTTATATTTTAGATAAAGTTATGGGCTCGGATCACGCGCCCGTGGGGATTGAATTATAAAAAACAATCCGCTTTAGGGGCGGATGTTTCTCTTCAGAGATGAAGAAAAGTTAAAGTTTTAAATTTATGTATAATCATCAGGAAATAGAAAAAAAATGGCAGAAAATCTGGACGGAATCCGGCCTGTATCGGACTGGCGAAGATCCTAAGAAGCCGAAATATTATATTTTGGACATGTTCCCATATCCCTCCGGCGCCGGTTTGCATGTCGGTCATCCGAAGGGCTATATCGCGACCGATATTTTAGCGCGCCGGCGGTTAATGCAGGGTTATAATGTTTTGCATCCGATGGGCTGGGACGCTTTTGGTTTGCCGGCGGAAAATTACGCGCTTAAAAACAAGGTTCATCCGCGAGAAGCGACTAAAAAAAACGTTGCGACCTTTAAAAGGCAGGTGAATATGCTCGGTTTAAGTTATGATTGGGAACGGGAAATAAATACGACCGATCCGGAATATTATAAATGGACGCAATGGATTTTTTTAAAGATGTGGGAGCAGGGTTTGGCTTATGAATCGCATGAGCCGATTAATTGGTGCCCGTCCTGCAAGACCGGTTTGGCTAATGAAGATTTGGAAAACGGGAAGTGTGAACGATGCGGCAGTGAGGTTGAGCAAAAGCCGCTGCGCCAATGGGTTTTAAAGATTACTAAATACGCCGATCGTTTGCTTGATGATTTGGAAAAACTGGACGGTTGGGAAGAATCGATTAAGGAGATGCAGAGGAATTGGATCGGACGGAGCGAAGGAGCGGAAATTGATTTCAAGATTCAGGCGAGCGGAGAAGATAAGACGGAAAATAAGGCAGAAGAAAGGAGCGAGAAAAAAAACAAGGCAACAGAAAAACCGGAAATCGTTAAAAGTAAGGATAAAATTATTAAAGTATTCACGACGCGCGTGGATACGATTTTTGGCTGCACCTACGTTGTTTTGGCGCCGGAAAATAATTTAGTTGCCGCGCTTAAGCCGGCTATAAAAAATTGGCCGGCCGTGGAAAAATATATTGAAACGGCAAAAAATAAAACCGACTTGCAGCGCACGGATTTAAATAAAGAAAAGACCGGCGTGATTCTTGAGGGCGTAAAAGCGGTTAATCCTTTTAATAATGAAGCTGTAGATGTTTTTATAGCCGATTATGTTTTAAATTCTTATGGCACCGGTGCCGTGATGGCTGTGCCGGCGCATGATGAGCGGGATTTTGAGTTTGCGCGGAAATATGGGTTGGAAATAAAGGCAGTGGTTATTCCTGATAGACCAGAATTTAGCCAATGGATTTTTAAGAAAAGCCAAGATAGCGGCGTGAGGTTAGAAATGAATAAAAAATTAGCGGAGAAAGGTGGTCATCCTGACAATCCCGAAGAAGAAAAATTTTGGCAAAACAAAATAGACATTGAAGAAAAAGAAGAGTGGGAAAATATAGCTGATAATAAAACTTGTTGGATTAAGGATGGTTTTTTGCGTGATTCAAAGGAATTTACCGGATTAACCTCATCGACCGCGCGTCAGCAAATGACCGCTTGGCTGGAGAAAAATAAATGCGGCGCAAAAAAAATAAATTATAAACTTAAAGATTGGGTTTTTTCCCGTCAGCGATATTGGGGCGAGCCGATTCCGCTTATTCATTGTGAGCAGTGCGGCGTCGTGGCCGTGCCGGAAAAAGATTTGCCGGTTCGTTTGCCGGAGGTTAAAAGTTATGAGCCGACCGGGACCGGCGAATCGCCTTTGGCCGCGATTACCGATTGGGTTAATACGGCTTGCCCGAAATGCGGCGGCCCGGCTAAGCGAGAAACCAATACCATGCCGCAATGGGGCGGCTCCTGTTGGTATTATTTGCGCTACATTGATCCGCGTAATGACCAGGCGCTGGTTGATAAGAAAAAAGAAAAATATTGGTCGCCGGTTGATTTTTATGTCGGCGGGGCCGAGCACGCGACGCGTCATTTAATTTACGCCCGTTTTTGGCATAAATTTTTATATGATATCGGCGCGGTGAGCCATGAAGAGCCCTTTACGAAATTAAAACATGTCGGGCTAATCATGGGCGAGGATAGCCGGAAGATGTCTAAGCGCTGGGGGAACGTAATTAATCCCGATGATATGGTTGAGCAGTTTGGTGCGGATGCTTTACGGCTTTATGAAATGTTTATGGGGCCTTTTGATCAGGCGACCGCCTGGAATACCAAGGGGCTTATCGGCGCGCGGAAGTTTTTGGAGAAAGTTATTGGTTTAGCGGAAGCGCTTAGTGAGCCGGATGGCGTGTTAGCAACTCAGAAAAGTGCGCCCGCCGAAGAAGCGGCGCCGGAAGACGCATCGACCAAAGAAAAAATAAAGCCAGAATTACGGAAATTAGAAGCGCTTTTACATAAGACGATCAAGAAAGTGAGCGCGGATATTGAAAGCTTTGCTTTAAATACCGCGGTTTCGGCCTTGATGATTTTAGCGAATGAAATGGCGGAATATCGAAATAAAGCTGGGAATTTACCGATTGGCGCGGCTAAATTCGGTTTATTTTTACAGATTTTATCACCGTTCGCGCCGCATTTGGCCGAAGAATTATGGGAGAAAATCGGGAACAAGGAAAGTATCTTTAAATCCGTTTGGCCGGAATATGATTCGGAATTAATTAAGGATGAGATTGTTAATTTAGTTGTCCAGGTTAACGGTAAATTACGGGCGACTTTAGAAGTCGCGGCCGATATTAGCGAAGCGGACGCGTTAGCCGCGGGACGGGGAAATGATAATGTTAAAAAATGGCTAGAGGGTAAAGAAATAATCAAGACGATTTTTGTTCCGGGGAAATTATTGAATATTGTGGTGAAATAATATTCAAAATAGCCATTTAATTAAAATATGTCTGATCTTTTAACTAAAACTCGCGACATCTGTCGCCTTTTAGAAATTAAACCCGCCCGCTCCAAAGGGCAGAATTTTTTAATTAACGAAAAAATTTATGAAGATATTATTGAAGCGGCGGATATCAAGAAAAGCGATACGGTTTTAGAAATCGGGCCCGGCTTAGGGTTTTTAACGACTAAATTAGCCGCTCAAGCGAAACGAGTAATTGCGGTTGAACTTGACGATAAACTGGCCGCTTATCTCCAGACCGGCGTGGCCGCCTCGGACCGGGAAAATATTAAAATTATTAATGAGGATATTTTAAAATTTAATCCGGCCGCGCATTTGGCCGCCGGAGAAAAATATCAGGTCGTTGCTAATCTTCCTTATAATATTACCTCCATATTCCTGCGTCAGTTTTTATCGGCCGTCCGGCCGCCGGAATCTTTGGTTTTAATGCTTCAAAAAGAAGTCGCCGAACGGATTGTCGCCGTGCCGCCGGATATGAGTTTGCTCGCGGTTTCCGTGCAGTATTATGGCGCGCCAAAGATAATTAGGGAAGTTAAGGCCGGTAATTTTTGGCCGGAACCGGCGGTAAGCAGTGCAATAATCAGGATAGATTTATCAGGCGAAGCGGGGAGGCGGGAAGAAGACAAGCGGTTTTTTCGTTTAGTCAAATTCGGTTTCAGCGCTAAGCGAAAGATGCTTAAAAATAACCTGGCCGCCGGCCTGAAAATCGCGCCAAAAATTATTGAAGAATATCTGGTTAAGCAGGGGCTTGACCCGAAAATCCGGGCCGAAGAATTGTCGCTTGACGATTGGAAAAAATTGTTTGCGGCTTTAGCGGCCTTTGTGATATAATAAAATTATTAAAAGAAGCTATTAGGCCTATTGCCGAATGCCGTTTTTGTCTTAGGAGTCTGTCGCCGAATACCGGTTTTGTCTTATTTCCCATAATAAAATCATTAGTTTAAGGTTTTATGCCGCAGAATAATTTTTCCGATCAAGGTTTGAATAATTCCGGTTCCGGATCTAATCCGGAAAAATTACCCAAGGCGCAGAAAACCGCGGTTTGGTTTTTGTCGGTTTTAGCGCTCATGATTTTTGCCGGCTGGCTTTGGCAAATTCAGAACCATATCAATAGCCCTTTTGCTTATCCGGCTAATAAAGCCGCTTCGGAGTTAATTATTGAAAGCGATTATTTAATAGTTCTGCAGAATCGGGATACAGATAGCGACGGCTTATCCGATTATGATGAAATTTATGTTCATAAAACCTCGCCATACTTAGAAGATACAGATAGTGACGGTTTAAGTGATTATGAAGAAATTAAGGCCGGAACCGATCCGACTTGTCCGCAAGGGAAAAATTGTTTAGTGCCGGAAACGACCGGAGAATTAACGGGCGGAACGGTTTCCGGTTTGAACGCCGTTATAGTTGATCCTTTATTAGGAACAGCCGGAAGCGGCTTGTATGGAACAAATGAAGAAATTTTACAAAATGTTTTAGCCGGTAATATTGATGCCGCGACTTTACGTGCGTTATTGCTTCAGAGTGGCGCCGTGGCCGAAGACCTGGATAAGATCAGCGACGAGGATTTGATGCGGAGTTATCAGGAAACCTTAGAGAGCCAAGAGCTAGCCGAGTAACAAAAAATTTTAATAATAAGATGAAAAAATTTTTTTCCAAAAATAAGCCGAAGAAGAATAATGATAAAAAAGTCCTTATTGGTTTTCTTCTGGCTTTTTTTATTTTATTTTCGGCCATCGCGCCGCTTAAGCCGGTTCGGGCGCAGATTCCATTGCCAGTAATAGAGACAGCCTCTCTTCCAGTTACGGTTCAAACGGTTAAACAAAGCATTTGGCAAGTAGCGGCTAAAGTTTTAAAAAAAGCCGGTTCAATCGCCTTTCAGCGAACTTTAAGCACGGCGCTTAATAAGATTGCTTACGATGCCGCAACTTATATCGGATCCGGCGGTCCCGGACAAAAGCCCTTATATGTTAAAGAAGAGCTGGGCGATTATCTGACTAAAATTGGCGACGAAGCGGCCGGAACTTTTATTGAGAGTTTTGTTAATAATTTAAATAGAGAAGGCACGGACGATTGTAATGCTTCTTTAAATAGTTGCCAAGAAAATTGTAACCGAGAATATGAAGATTCTCAGGGGGATATCGGGGCCGCTATGGAAAGGCAAGAGACCTGTTTAGACGCCTGTGAGGCGCAATCAACGTCTTGCGCCTCAAAAAACACTAGTTATTATGCGAAAGGCGGAAGCGCGATTACTACTAATGTTTGTCGGCCGTCATCAATAGAAGCGAAGATGAAAATCGCTTTAGGCCTCACGCAATATACTCGGCCGCAGGGTCCGAATTGTACGGCTTCGCAGATGATTGCTAATTGGGAAAACGATATCACGAAGAAGATTGAAGACCTTCGGGATCCTAATTTTATTAATAATATACCGGGATTTTTAGACCCGGTCTCTAATGATTTAGGAATTTATTTGATTGCTCGGACGGATTTGATGAATAAAGCAATTATTGACACGGAAACATCTAAAGCCGGTTTTATCGCTAAACAGGGCTGGCTTGATGTCCGTAATATCGCTGGTGATCAAGAAGGGGCGCCTAATCAGGCGGAGAGAGAATTAGAGCAAGCGGAAAATTTACAAAACGCTCAGCTCGGTAAAGTTACCGGTGATATTCTTGTTGACGCCGCCAATGTTTTCTTAAATCAATTAGCGATTACCGCTTTTAGCGATATTACGAAGAATATAAGTAATGCTTTATCAAGCCGGGGTAATATCCATTGGGATAACGAAGATTCTGCGGTTTCCGGTTCTATACTCGGCGACACGAGCGACCCGAACGTGATGTATGGCGTCGGGAATGTTACGGAGATTACTAGCAAGCTGATCGAGCCGCAGTTTGATTCTCAGACCAATTATAATATCCTATCGGATCTATCCGTTTGTCCGGATAAGGATAACCCCGGGCCGAATAACTGCGTGATTGATTCTAAATTCATGCAGGCGATTTCGGAAAAAAAGACCGTGGCCGAGGCTTTGGAAGGCGGATTTTTGAATAGCGATTGGCAGGTGACGATAGACGCTAAAAAAGATAGTTATATATCAAGTTATTCATTGCGCAATATTTCAGTTTTGCGCAAATATCGGATTTTGCCGGTCGGTTGGGAAACCGCGGCGAATAAAGCGAGCGAATTGGGCGTTAAAGCGACTTTAATTGATTTGCTTTCCTGTTTTGATCCTAATGACGAATATCGGGAATATAGCGCGGAATTTAACCAGAGGGATCAGGATTGGTGCCGTGGCTTGATCGATCCGAATTGGGTCTTAAAAGCGCCGGCGAATTATTGCGGGAAAGAAGGGATTGGTGCCCAGATTTTAAGCAAGACGGTTATTCCTGGCGCGGATTCCGGAGCTTACTCTACTTTAAGCGAGGTCAACTTAGTCCGGGCTGAGGATTATTGCGCGGATGAACAGACCTGTATAAAAGAAAAGAGCGATGGCAGCTGCGAGGCCTATGGCTATTGTAATGAAGAAAGGCGGGTTTGGAATTTCGGGACTGATTCTTGCGAGCCGGTTTATAATACCTGCCAGTCATTTACTAATACGGCGAACGGTAGTACGGCCGCTTATCTGAAGAATACTTTAGATTATGCCGCTTGCGATCCGGATAGTTCTGGTTGCCGGCAGTACTCTTTATCCGGCGCTTACAGCGTTTCAACGGGAACGATTTCTTGGAATTATTCGCCGACTCTTTATTTAAATAAGAATTTAAAAACCTGTTCGGCTAAAGACGAGGGTTGTACAGAATTTTTGCGCGTTAAGCCGACTTGGGGCGCGAATTTAATAATGAATTCGGATTTGAACGCTTATGATATTGATAGTAATCCGCCGGAGAGTGATGGTTGGTATATTTCACATTCCACGGATCCTCTTCTTGTGATTGACGCCACAGTTGAGCCGGGAGGTGCGACCGGGCGAGTTTTAAAAATAATGACCGAGGGCCCGGGTGGATTATTGTCTAATTCGGCCCATTCTCTTTTGCCGGCCAATTTTCAATTATTACCTGGTCAATCCTATACTTTAAGCGCCGATGTTTATTTGCTTGAGGGCGACAGCTTAACTTTATTTGCCGGCAGTTCGGCTACCGAAGGATTTAGCGCGACCATGGCTGAGAAAAATGCCTGGCGGCATCTGAGCGTTACCCGAAGCGCCGGCGCCGGTTATAATGAAGGGAATTTCGGTCTTTATGTTAATTCCGATGAAAAGGCCTTTAATAAATTTTATGTTAAGAATCTTAAATTTGAAGCCGGAGATTGGGAAACCGCTTATCGCCCTTACGGCACCTTCAAGGTTTACGAGAAGCTCTTGCCGCCTTATTTAGAGAATGTTTGCTATCAGGATATTTCAAGCGCGACTAAGGATTATAATTTAAAGAGCGACGCGCCGGCTGTCTGTTCCAATTATGCCCGGAAGTGTAACAAGGAAGAGGTTGGATGCGAAACGTATTCCACGGATGGTTTTTCCGTTTCCGCCCAGGTTGAAAATAGTGATTATTGTCCGTCCCAGTGCCTCGGGTATGATGTTTATGTGGCAAAAGCCGGATATTTTAATTTAGCTATGGCGGAAAATCTTATTCCGGAAAATGCTGTTTCTTGTACGGCCGCGGCCGCCGGTTGTAGCGAGTTTACTAATTTAGACGCGGTTGCTCAAGGCGGGGAACAGAAGGAATATTATACTTCTCTTAAGCAGTGTATTAAACCGAACACGAGCGACTGCGCGACCTTTTATTCCTGGGAAGGGACGACGGCCGGCTATCAGCTTCGGAGTTATAATTTAAAGAAGAGCGGGACGACATTAATTGAACCGGCCGTAACTTCGCCTGAGCTCGGCGACAGCGGTCAGCCGCTTTGTAATGTTGCGATTTATAATTTGCCGGTGAATGATCCGGAGTATAATCCGGATTGCCGGGAATTTTATAATTCCGCCGGCCAGGTTTCTTACCATTTAGCTTCAAAAACTATCACTTGTTCGGATAATTGTCATTCTTACCGTTTGAGCGAAAATAATGTTGATAAGAATATCAGAAGCGCGACGGTTTGTGCTAATCGGAGCGGCCATTGGGAGGCGGCGACCGCTTCTTGCTATGTCTGCTTGAACGGCGGCGTTTGGGATTCCGGCCATAACGCCTGTATTTACCAGGCGATTCCAGGCGAGGGTCAGGCCTGTCGGGCGAGCGATAACGGTTGTCGCGAGTATAACGGTTCGCTTGGCAATAATGTTCGTTTGCTTTCTTATTATGACTTTGAAAGCGGTTTGGATGGCTGGTCGTCGGATTGCGACGGTTCAGTCGCAATCGCTAATGTTTCTAATGATCGCGACGGACATTCCTTAGTTTATTCTCCGACCACCTGTTTGGCCGAGATTAAGGTTTCCGGCCTGGTCCGTTCCGGCGCCGCTTATACCGTAAGATTTTTAGCCCGGGCCAGCTCCGTTAACGATGTAGATTTAAAGATTTATTTCTTGAATAAAGAAACTAACGCTCGCTCTTACTTTAATCTTAATGAAGAAGGGGTAGTAGTTAAAGGCGGCGGCGAATGGAATATTTATACGGCAAATTTAGATATGCTTGATCATTCGATCGGGGCCGATGAGGTGTTCGCGATTGATTCTTCCGAGCTTTTATATATTGATAATCTTACTTTATCGGAAATTACCGATCGTTATTATCTGATTAAGAATTCCAGTAATATACCCGATGTTTGCTATTATGATATTTTTGATAATTATCGCGGTGCCGATTATAATCTTGGCTGTACGCGTTATATTGATCGCGACGGCTTGGCCCATAATCTCCATAAATTCTCGTCCCTTTGTCCGGATTCGGCCGTCGGTTGCGAACAGCTGATTGCGACTCAAAATTATACTCCGGCCGGCCGCGGTATCTGGAATGATACGAATAATAATGGCGTTTGCGATTCCAGCGAAGGCGATTGTGTTTATGTTCCGGGTGATGCCGCGCTTTACGCCGTTTATGATCCGGCTAAGCAATGCAACGCTGCCGATTTTGGCTGTAGTCGTTTAGGCGAAGCCCAAGGCGGCGAGACGCTTACCGCTTGGTCGGATGTTTTCAAGCTTAATAATCCAAATCAATATAATCAGATTATTTGCGGTCTTGACGCGGTCGGTTGTGAAGAATGGCGGAATAATGATGATAGTAGTTTTAGTTATTTTAAGAATCCGGGTAGCGCGGTCTGCGTTTATCGTTCGGCTAAAGACGATCCGGAAGCGGTCGGTAAGGCCTGGTATAGGATTCCGGTTAAGCGTTGTGATGCGAACGGAAATAAGGAGATTGATGGGGCGGAAAAGGGAAGTAAGGCCTGTTTAAGTGATGCGGATTGCGGCACTGCGGCCTGCCTTATTGATAATAATGATTATCCTTGCGAGGTTTCTTATTATAAGACAATTGGCACCGGTGGGCTTGGTAATCGCGTTCCGACGCCGGTTAACGCGGTCGGGCTTTGCGATGCCGCTTCTTCCGGCTGTAGCGAATATATTGATCCCCTAACGCAGTTTGCCGCTAATTTGGTTATTAATTCTAGCTATATCGAGAATTCAAGCGGGAAGCATGACGGCTGGGCGACAACGACCGATGATACCTGGAATGGCGCTGATTTAGCGGACAATCAACAGCTCATCGGCTTAGATCATAATAAGCTTTATAGCTTTACGGTGAGCGGTAGTACGGCCGGCGCGGTTACTTTAGATTTTTTAAGTGAAGTCCGGACTTTGCAGGCTGATAATAATTTTAGTAATCCAGTTAATCGTTTGACTTTTTCCGGTTCGAATATCCAGGCAATAATCTTTAATTCTCTTAATAATTTCCAGGCGCTCATAACCGGCGGAACCTCAACTAAAGATATCAAAGTAAAAGAATTGGCCATCGGTTATCAGAAGCAGTCTGAGATTGATAAGACCACTTGTAACGGCGTAGTTAATTTTGATAACGGCTGCATTCTCTTTAATGAACGGAGCATCAGTGCCGGCGGGAATTTAAGTTCTTTGAGTTCGGGTTGGGACGCTTATGCGACAAGTGGCCGGGCGCCGCAGCTATGTTCAAGCCGGACCGGTTCCTGCAATTCCAACGCTTTAATTAAAGTCCGGCCGGATCGGGTTTGTTCAAAATGGCTTGATTGCGTCACTTATGGCTTAGATAATGATGGCGAGCGGGTCTGTTACGCGCTCGGCGAATGTAATCGCCTTGATGATAAGAATGAATGCGCAAATTATGTTAACGCTTCCGCCGTGCCGCAGATCCATGCTTTTAGCAAAGAAGACGATAAGAACGCGACCGGCTATACTTTACTTGGCAAGTATTATTTAGGCGGCATGAAAGAAGTCGGTATTGATACTGAGGCCCATTTTGATTTTGAGAGCCGCGGAATAAGCCTGGGTTGCAACGAGAACTATAATGGTAATGGTGCCGCTTGCGCTTTTGAATCAAGTTTAAGTTCCGAGCTTTTGGTCTTGGAGCCGGAAGGAGCCCCGACTGATTATCCGGCGCATGGCCGCGGCTACCTTAAGGTTCCGGGCCAGTATAATATCTTTACGATGCCAATCGGTTCGTCAGTCGTGGTTTACGGCGGCCAGGATTATTATATAAATTATCTCGTCAATACCAGGAATTCCGGCACGGCCGCCCGTTTGCGGGTTATTAATGCCGAAAGTGGCGTGGTCTTGGCGACCTTTACCGATATCGCTGATTCCGGCTGGGAACGCAAAATTCATAAGTTCCGGATCAGTACTACCGGCGAGCATAAGATCAATATCGTTTTGACCTCGTCATCTGACGAAGAACGCTATATCTATTTTGATGATATAAATATTGAGCCGGTGCTTAAGGTCGGCGACTATAAAACGGCGGACGGCAAGGATGACGAAGCGAAAAATTACGTGGTTCGCGACTGCCGTTTGTATCCGGAAGTCGGAAGTTTAAGTTGCGAGTCATATAATGATAATGTTGTGAGGAGCGGTTTATACGGCTATTGTCTGCAATATGATGCCTATAACCCTGGCGTCTGCGCTCTCTGGCATCCGATTGACGAAATCGGTTCATCCGCTTCGTCCGCCAAAAATTCCCTTGGCTATAAAGGAAAGTTCCCATTATATTATTGCACAGAGGCCGACGGAAATTTTGAGCTGGTGAAGAAGATTGTTGGGTTCCGTATTAGCACAGGAGAAGTTGATCCCATTAGCGCATTACATTGTTATGGTAACGGGCCGCATCCTGAATTGTGCGGGACGAGTGATGAGATATATTATGCTGATGGTTGTGGTGAATCTTCGGCCGGCAAAGAGCAGGCTAGAGCTGCTTGTCGGCTTTGCAATCCCGATGGTTACGAAGTAAGTAATCCTGATTATATCCCGGTTCTTAGAATGAATTCTGATAGTAAATGGTATCATCTTGATCAGCTGTGGTGTATCCCTAATCAAGATAAATTATTAATTGAAACAAAAAAGAGGAGCTTAGTAGACCTTGGTTGGGAGTCCAGTTGGTCACAGGGGTGGGACCCTTCGTATTATGAAGGATGGGTTCCTTATGATGGAAATTTAAATGAATTTAAATGTTACAATGTTAACGATGATAATGGATGTGCTGTATTTGACGGTCCGGAAGTAAACACAGTCACAGAAATTTATCAAAAAGATCAGATAGTATCAAGGGAGGCGGCTAATTATACACCCCCGGTTACTATTCGTTCGGGTGGCGTAAATAATGAGGAAGATTTGAAATTAATTTCTGGTTCTGATGACGAAGTTTTCCGTATCCGCTGTAACCGTTTCACTCAACTCGTTGACGCCGCCGGTAATAATAAGGCCTGGGTCGGCCGGGCCGGAATAGGAACCAGCGCCAATACTACGCCGACCTTCTTTGATTACGGTGAAGAAACTAAGACCGAGTCGTATTCCTCGGATATTATTAAATACGGCCGCAGCCGCGAGGATATTCCTTTCGGTGCCGCTGTTATCCCGGACGGCGTGGATATCGCCGATATTAATGAGCCGATTTATCTGCGTAACCAATATTCCGCCAAGAACCAGGAAGAAATCTTGGCTGGCCGGCCTTACGGCTGTTCGGCATATAGCAGTGGGAAAGCTCATCTGGGTTGTGACAACATCGGCCAATGCAGTGGCGATCCGAATGTTTTCTGTATTTATTCAAGCGATTCAAACTCGGATTATGATATCAATGCCAAGAGCTGTGTCAGCGGCGGTTATGGAACTTGTCAGAAATTATGGCAGACGCCTTTGGTTACCTTGTCAGCAATAGACAGTGATAATTATAATATCTTAAAAACTTTGTTCTATAAACAGTATTCTCATTATGAAGCGGATAATGAGGGTTACAAGGAATCGGTTAGTAGTAAATATACTTGGAGTAGCAACAGGCCGAGAATTTGCGGCGACAGTAGCGGCACTTCCCGGACTCCGTCCGACGCCTGGTGCGGGGTTTTTCCGAAAGTCGCTAATTTGTCCCTGCGTTCCGGCAGTCGGGCCTTAACGGCTATGAAAGGCACGATTCCGGAATCCGGACTCTACGCCCTGTCGTTTACGAGCACGGTTGATAAGGAGCAGGAGCCGCTCCGGCAGATTGTCATCGCCTGGAATGACGACAGCATCCAGGCTATTACCGGCCAGGACAGCCGGCCGCAGGCCAGCCAGCCCCATACTTTCTATCATTATTTTTCCAAAGGCGACGCTTATAATATTCAGGTTAAGGTTTTTGACAACTGGGATTATTTCGGCTGTAGCAAATCCGGCGCGCCGCTTCAATGTCCGTAATAAGAATTTTTAATAAAAAAAGAGCCGTTTGTTAAGCAAACGGCTTTTTTGGTAGTTTTTTCTATTCTAGATAAAAATCTAAAGTACAATCTTTTTCTAGAACGATTGTTTTTTTATCGCTATCGATAATGTAAAATTCTTCAGGAGTATCAAAGGCGGCACCGGCATGAACCAAGATTTCCTTGCCATAGTATTTTTCTAGATTTTCCCCTTCTATGACAAGCTTTAGAGTTTTACTTTTGCTTTCTCCAATAAGAACGAGAGGTTCTTCTGTTGCCAGATCTTTTACAATCCCATCGCTAAATATAAACACATAATCATCCGGCAAAATAATATTTGCCGTGATAGTTATGCTTTTCGGAAGCGTTTCTTCCGGAGTTTCAGCTGGGTCCGGATCCGGTTTTATAGGATCCTTTTCGCACGATGCGGCTATGGCTACCATAGCGACAAGCATCAAAAAATACATTAATTTTTTCATGATATATAAATTTTAGTTTTAAATGAACAAATTTAGAAATTTTTACTAAATATATTATATCATATATTATGATATTTGTCAATAGATTTTAATGATTTTGTCAATAGTTTCATTTTTCTTTAATTTTAGCTAAATTCATTTATCGTGTTTTTGTTGTCTCCTTATCTATTTTTCCTATTAAAAATTTTTTAAATAGTGTATAATTTAGTTATAATTAATAAATCCTGATGAATAGTATGAATCTTGATGAACAGCTGCTGAACGCCCCGGCGGCCGCCAGGGAAAAAGCGGAACAGGAGAAAGGAATCGGCCGGGGCGGCGCTGTGGGCGGACAAAGCCGGAACGCGAGCGCGGAACGCGCCGGCGCTTTGCGGCGGGCTCAAAAGTCGGAGAACCCGGCGGCGAAGAATCGGGCGGCTGATAGTGCCGGCCAAGGAGAGGCCCAACCGAAATCTTTACGGGAAGCAGTTTTACAAAATAAAAAAAAGCGGGAAGCCGCGGCGGCTAAAGAGGGCTTGAAAGAAAAAGCGACAAGCGCGGCTGTGTCGCCGATGCGCAAGGGCGTATCGCGGGCGCTTCGTTCGGCCTGGCTGAATTTGATTAGCAGTTTCGGCTTAACCTTAATTTGGATCAATATCCATGTTATCTTAGGAATGATTTTCGGGAATAAAGTTTTTTGTAAATTAGGCGAAGAATGGGGCGAGGCCTCGCCGACGCGCTTAGCGGCGGTAGCCGGCGCTAGTAAAAGTCAAAAGAAGTCCGCTAAATTCGTAGAAGCGGTAGAGCCCATGGGAGTCGGATATCTTGATCTCGGTTGTCTGGTCTTGATTATCGCCGTGGCTGTTCTTGTTCGGATTATCGTCGGCGCGATGACTTTAGAATGGGAAACTTTGAAAGTGATGTTCAGCGCCGTTTGGGATATGTTTAAATCTTTTGTGCCAGGAGCTTAGATTTATTATTGTTTGGATTTTGGAGCATTGTGAGGTTTATAATTTTTTAAAATGTTTTTCAAGAAAATAAAAAAATATAAATGGATTGCTTCTCTGGTTTTGTTAACCGGCGTATTTTTTTTAGCCCCTCTTATTTGTTTTGCCTCTACTTCTTTTAGTGATGCCATGGGTAATTTTGTCGGCGGTATAATTGCGTTATTTATCCAGATTTTAGGAGTACTTTTAACTTTAATAGTTAAAGGTTTGGTTTTGATCGCCCGTTATCAGCATTTTATTGACGCGCCGGCCGTGGAAGTAGGTTGGGTAATGGTTCGGGACCTCTGCAATATGTTTTTTGTTGTGGTTTTGTTAATTATTGCTTTTGGAACGATTTTACATTTAGAAAATTATAATTATAAAAAATGGCTGCCGAAGTTGGTGTTAATGGCGGTGTTGATTAATTTTTCTAAGACGATTTGCGGCGTTTTAATTGATATTGCTCAGGTCGTGATGCTTACCTTTGTTAATTCTTTCAAGGATATTGCCGGGGCGAATTTGATTGATATCTTAGGGATTACCGATATTGTAACTATGGCTGAAAATACATCTGACGCCGGTTTTGGGACGATTGTCGGCGCTTATTTCTTAGGTTTAATTTACATGATCGTGGCGATAATCGTTATTGCCACGATGTTAGCGATGCTGGCGATGCGCTTGGTAACGATTTGGCTTTATGTTGTCTTGTCGCCGCTTGCTTATCTTTTGTCCGCTTTTCCGGGCGGTCAATCCTGGGCTTCGCGCTGGTGGAGCGATTTTACTAAAGCGCTCATTATCGGTCCGGTAATCGCTTTCTTCCTTTGGTTGTCTTTGGCCGCTTTACAGACCGGTAATCCAACGGTTGATGTCCAGTTAGCGGCGAGTACGGAAGGAGAATATTCCGCCACGTCAACGGTCGCCGTTTCTAAGGCCTCGTCGCCCGGCGCCTTGATTAAATTCGTAGTCGCAATCGGCATGCTTATTGGTGGCTTGAAGATTTCTCAGGAAATCGGCGGCGAAGCCGGCGCAATGGCTGGAAAAGGAATGGCAGCGATTGGGAAGGCGAAGAATTGGGGGATGAGTGGAGTAAAGAGTATTGCCAAACAACCATTCTCTTGGAGCGCCGATAGGTTACACGAGAAAACAGGTGTCGATTTAAATCTCAAAAGAGCTTGGAAAGAAACCCAAGCGCAAAGAGCTGAAAACAGGGAAAAACGTTATGGGCGCGGGGTTCTATCCGCCAGAGAGGCGATGGAAAAAGGGGGTCGTATACATGGGATATTGGCTATGACTGGCAGTCCTCGTGACGCTTGGGACCAGATTACTTCATGGAAAGGCATTAAGAAACGAATAAAAGGCGGGAAAAGAATGAAAATGCTAAAAACAGAAGGAATTGATGAAGAAAAGCGCGCTAAAAATGAAAAAGCCAGGTATGATTTTGAGGAAAAATGGGCAAATACTGATCCTAACAGTAAAGACGCTAATGGAGTTAATGAAAGGACTAAAATGGTTCAAGATATTAAAAACGAAAGAGATAGTATTGCTCAAGGAATTAAGACCAGCCGGAATCGAATAACCAGTATAGATAAAGAATTGGAAGAAGAAAAAAAGAAAGATCCTCGGGTTCAAGATAAGACAAAAATTAATAGTCTTGAAAATGAGCGCTCGCAAAACGAAGGTAGAATTAGTGATCTTAAGAAAAAAGGAGAAGAACTTAAGCCTATTCAGCAATTTATTAAAGGGGTCCAGGATAGAGGAGAAGAGCGTAAAGTGTATTCTAATAAGGATAAGGAAGATATTAGAGCTAATAAAAATAGAGTGGCCGGTGATGCCACTAAGGCTAGAGAAAAAATTGAAAGAAATATTCCCGATTACGCTTTCGAGGCCCGGGCAACTGAACAAAAATTAGTTTCTCAAGAAGCGTCAAAGATTAATGATATTACCGACGCGACTGAATTAGGGAGGATTTTAAAAGATGCGATTAAAGGGCATGATACCACCATGGTTAAAGCGATTACTTTAAAAATGACTAAAGATGGAAATGATAATGAATTTTTACAACCTTTAGCTGGGCGCACCGATCATGTTGGTTTGAAAGATTTAATGAAACAATTTGCTGATAAGAAATCAGATAATTATGCCGGGTTTAGCGAGCAAGAAGCTTTTTCTCTCGGTAGTCAAATTGCCGAAATAAATAAGGCCACCAATCATTGGGCGGCGACTGCGGCTTATGTAATGGAAGATGGTCAGTGGCGAGAAACAACTAATTTAGAACATAATGAAATAATGACCACGGAGAGCGGTAAGCGGCAGCAGGAACAATGTATACGCAACGATAATCGGCTTGCTTACGGTTATCATGATGTCGGCGGTGAGTTCCATATCAATGCTGGCGGGGTTTTGAAATTACAGAGCATGGATAATGCCCATGGTCATGGCAGAATGAATACGATGAATGAAAGTGCCGCTAAATATTGTTATGAGGCTATTATGAAAAATGATAAATTAAAAGCCGAATTTAGCAAGATAAATAAAGATAGTGGCAAATCTTTAATAGACGTCTTAGAGACTCGCCTTGGAGGTCTAAAGGATAATAGTGATATAAGTTCTAGGTATGAACGAGTTGTTAATGATTTAGGCGTTTAAATAAATATGGGAAAAGATAAAACAAAAAAAATATTAGATCAAAATTATGCCGATTTGTTGCCGGAAATAGTTGATTATATAGTTTCTCATGACGAGATTGCTAAGGCCTTAAAGCTGCGGCGAGTTTTAAGTAAAGCTGTTGATATAAATATTAATGAACTAAAACTACAACCTAAACTATTAAAATTTTATGAAGAAATTATTTTAAAGTTAAAATTTGCGTGCCTGCCGACGTTAGATGAAAAGGAGGTTATCAGTTTAATTAGAGATGATTTTTGTTTCCAATTTAGGCTTAAAAATTATGATGTTTTGGAAAAAATATCCGGAAAAATTTTAAATATAATCGCGATTAACGATCGGAATATTTTTAAGGAAAATTTAAAGAAAGCTTTTTTAGAAAATATCGAGATTATATCCGCTAACTATGAGATAAAATATGTTAAAGATTGGATTAAAAATTATGTAGCTAAGGTTGGGATAGACAAGCCGGATAATTTAGCTAAAGCCCAATATTTAAGCTCTTTAAAAAATCATAGAAATATTAGCCCTGAGGAATATGAGAATTTAGCCGTTTTGTTTAAATTTTATGATCGTCTTAATATCCCTTCTGATTCGCCGGAAGGATTTGACGAAGAGCCGCCGATAAAAATGAACGGGCAGTTATATATTTTCAGGAAAGGAGTGTTAGAACCGGTTAAGCGCGCCCAAAATGTTCTAGAAGCAATAAAATTACTTGGAGATAGTAAAGAAATAAATATAATTGAGAAAGAATTTTTAGATAGAGATTTAAGAAAAGCAGATTTATCAGATAAAAAATCTCGGCCTGATATTCTAGTAACGGACGAGATTGATCCCCAGTTAAAATCAATTATAAAAATAGGAAATAATGGCGTCAAAAAAAATATTATTTCAAAAGAAATTAGCATTCAGGAATTAGAAGCTGTTTTAAAAAATTACCATTCTTCTAGCTTAGAGTATAAAGCAATAAAAGAGGAAATTAGCCGTCTGAGAAAAAAATAATTTTTAAGAACAAATTTGATTAAGAAGTCTTCTAAACAATTAATATTTCGTTGTAATTAACTATGAATAAAGAGATTTTACGGTTAGAGGGGGTTGGTAAGAGCTTTGGTGAAAAAAATAAATTTCTCGCTGTAAAAAAATTAAATATTTCTGTGAATAATGGTGAGTTCGCTTGTATCTTAGGTCCCAGTGGTTGTGGTAAGACAATCATTTTGCGTCTAGTGGCTGGATTCTTAAGGCCAACAATGGGACGAATTCTATTGGATAGTCAAGAAATTACCAAACCCGGCACGGACCGGATTTTGATTTTTCAGGATTATATTTTATTTCCATGGATGACGGTTCGTCGTAATATTATGTTTGGCGCGGAAAAAAGTGGATTGTCCCAGCGCCAAAAGGAGACCCTGACGAATAAATATTTAAAATTAGTTGGTCTGACAAAATTTAAGAATTGGTATATTCATAATCTTTCTGGTGGGATGAAACAAAGAGTAGCTATCGCTCGCGCCTTAATTTCTAATCCTAAAGTTTTATTAATGGATGAGCCCTTTGCGGCGTTAGATTCCCAAAGTCGTAAATATATGAGGGCGAGTTTAGAAAAAATTTGGCAAAAAACAAAAAAGACAGTTATTTTTGTAACCCACAGTATTAATGAAGCGCTTATTTTGGCCGATACCATTTATCTTTTATCAGATTCTCCGGCTAGGGTTATAAGGACTTATAAAATAAATTTGCCGCGGCCTCGTTCGCAGTATGATTTCCGGTTTGTAAAGATTGCCAAAGATATTGAGAGAAAGATTGCTAAAGAATTTAAAGAATTTAAATTATAGCTTAAGTAGTTTGGTCGGGGGCAGAATGTCATAGTGAGGGAGTTAATTTATTATGAGAAAATATTAGATCTATGAAAATTATAAATAAAGTGATTTTGTGTGTTGGGTTTGTCGCAGTAATGGTCGGTAGTTATTTTATTTTTTTTAAGACACCGCACAAAACCAATTCTAATCTTATTCCAGTCCGGGTTGGATATAACACAGAAAGCGTGACTAATGCCTCGATTATTATTGCTTACGAAAAAGGATATTTTCAGGCACATGGTTTAGACCCTCAGATGGTTCCGTTAAAAAGCGGCCGGGAAGTCATGTTGGCTTTAGCCGCCGGGCAAGTTGATTTAGGAATCGGTAGTTTTACAAATTTTATGACCGCCATGGTTAAAGGTGTGCCGATTAGAATTATTGCTGCCTCTGCTTCATCGCCAAGTTTTGTTCTTATTAGACCGAATGAAGGGTTTAATAATTTAGCCGATTTCTACGGAAAAAATATTTTAGTTAATGCTAGTGGGATTAATGATCTTTTCTTTAGATCAGTTATGAACCGAGAAAATATTGATGTACAAAAAATAAATTTTGTTGATATTGAAAGAGCCTATCAGGTGATTGCTTTAATGGACAAAAGGACAGTTGATGCTGTTGTGGTGTCCGCACAAGATACCGAGAAATTACTTGAAGCCGGAGCTGTAGTTTTACCGAACTGGGAAGAAAAAGGATATGATAAAGAGTTTTTGCCCCGTAATTCTATTGTCGTCAATACGGAATTTCTTAATCAACATGAACCGGAAACAGCTGCTTTTTTAGAGGCCTTAATTGATGCTCATTATTTAATCCATAATACTGCGCCAGAAGCGGCTCGATTGTTGTCCAATCATATAAAGGAGAGTAGTGGGGGCGCGGTTATTCGTTCGCCGGAAGAAATCGTTAGCCAATGGGATAACAAAGAAGTAATTAACATGATTTGGCAAGATCCGAGCATTACCATGAATTTAGCGAGTAAAGCCAAGGAAATAGGGGCGGTAGATCAAGAACCGACGCTTCAAGATATTTATGATTTAAGATTTATGGATAAATTAGTGATTGCACAGAAGAAAATATATGGCGATCAGGATTAAGGATATAGTTCTTGGTTGGTCATTATTTATTATAGCCTTAATTACTTGGCAAATTTTAAGTGCCACCCAAATAGTTCCACCATGGCTATTGTCTCCTCCGGAGGAAACATTTTCGGTTTTTTTAGAGCTTATTAGTAATGGAACTTTGATAAAATTATTATTTAATAGTTTTTTAAATGTTTTCCCGGCTTTTATTATATCTTTAATATTTGCTTTGGTCCTCGGGACATTAGTTGGTGCCAATCCTACATTTAGTAAGATGTTTTCTCCGTTTTTGGCAGCAATCCATTTAGTGCCGTCATTAGCCTGGTTGCCCTTGATTATTCTATTTTTTGGATTTACGCGGGAAACTATTTGGATAATTATCTTTATTTCCAGTTTTATTAGAATGATTTATAGTATTATTGGCGGCGTTCAAGGCGTTAACCAAAATTGGTTGTTAGTGGCTCAGAATTTGGAGTTAAATAGGTTCCAGATTATAATTAGAGTAGTTTTGCCGGGAGCTTTACCGCAAATTTTAAGCGGCATTCGAGTCGGTTTTGGGTCGGCTTGGCGATCGTTAGTTGGAGCGGAGATGTTAGTGGTAACAGCTGGAGGATTAGGAAAATATATTTGGATGTCGCAGTGGGCCTTTAAGTTTGATCAAGTTATTTCCGGTATAATAGTAATAGCTTTAGTAGGCGTGATTGTCGAGCAATTAGTTTTTAAAAAGATTGAGCGAATAACTTTAGTTAGATGGGGTTTAGTCCAAATATAACGTAATTTTTAAAATAGATTAAAATGTCAAATAATAAATTCCATAAAATCGCGGTGTCCGGCTCTTTAGCTTACGATCAAATCATGGATTTCCCCGGTCGCTTCGGCGACCATATCCTGCCCGACGAAGTCCATAATTTAAACTTTAGCTTTTTTCTTAAAGGGCTTAAGACGAGTTTCGGCGGCACGGCCGGCAACATCGCTTATAATCTATCTTTACTTGGTTTGCAACCGATGATTTTCGGCGCGGTTGGCGGGGACTTTTCGGTTTATGAAAAATGGCTGATAAAGCAAAAAATAAATTTAAAATATATTAGTAGGTCCGCGGCGTTTAAGACCGCCGCCGCCTATATCATTACCGACCAGGCCGATAATCAGATTACTGCTTTTTATCCCGGACCGAGTCCGCGCGGTTATGCAGGCCGGACAGCGATGAAATCCGGCCGCCTTGATTTAGCAATCATCGCGCCGGATGATAAGGCGCGGATGCTTGAATATATTTCCGCTTATAAGAAAAAAGGCACGCCTTATATTTTTGATCCTGGGCAGGCGCTGATTGCTTTTACGCCGCCGGAACTCCGTCGGGCAGTCAAAGGCGCGAAAGTTTTGATCGGCAATGACTATGAGATAAAATTGATTGAGCGTAATTTAAAAGTTAATCTTCAGGCGTTGGTTAGGATGGTAGAAATTTTAGTAATCACGAAAGGCGGCCGCGGTTCAGAAATTTATCAGGGCGCGGAAAAGATTATTGTTAAGCCGGCAAAACCGAAAAACACTTGTGATCCGACCGGGGCCGGCGACGCTTATCGGGCCGGGTTTATTAAAGGCCTGATTTCCGGTTTTAATTTAAAAACCTGCGGGCAATTGGCGGCAACCGTGGCGGTTTATACGGTTGAGAAATTCGGCACGCAGACGCATAGATTCACGCTTAGCGGGCTGAAGAATAGGTATTATGAGAATTATAAGGAGAGGTTGGAGAGGTTAAGTATTAGTTAAAATTCTCTAAATAATAGTTAAATTATTTATCCACAGATGATTTCCTGATGTCGGGAAATCATCTGTGGATAAACTAAATTATGATAAAGAAAAAAAACAATTATGCCTATATTGATGGCGCTAACTTGCATAAGGGCATCATTGGTTTAGGTTGGGGGCTGGATTATAAAAGATTTAGGGTGTGGTTGCTTGAAAAATACGGCGTGCAGGTCGCTTATTTATTTATTGGGTTAATACCGAGATATAAAGAACTTTATAAATATTTGCAAGAGTGCGGCTTTACTCTTGTTTTTAAAGAAGTGGTTTATGATGGCGTTGGGAATCCAAAGGGTAATTGCGATGCCGATTTAGTTTTAGCAACTGTGCGTGATGCTTATGAAAATAAATTTAATAAAGCAGTATTGGTTGCAAGCGATGGTGATTACGCCGGACTGGTTAAGTTTTTAGAAGAAAAACAAAAATTTTTTGTCGTTTTGTCGCCTCATCAAAAAGATAAGTGTTCAATTTTACTTAAGCGGACCGGAGTAAGGATTGCTTATATTAATGATCAACGATTGCATTTAGTGTCACAAAAAGAAAAAGCCCCTGGCGGGGACGGAACCCCGCGAGGGTCTTTTTCGTAAGTATTAATTACATTATAACAAGCGCTCGTTAAAAGTCAAGAGCTAAAATTCAAGAGTTTCACGAGCGAATAATTAAGTTAATATGACTCATCACATCAAAGATTTAAAATTAGCTGCGGCCGGAGAGAAGCGGCTATCCTGGGCGGAACGCGACATGCCGGTTCTCGGGCTGATTAAAAAAGATTTTCAGAAAGCAAAACCTTTCAAAGGTAAGCGGATTTCCGCCTGTATGCATGTAACCGCGGAAACGGCTAATTTAATGCTGGCTTTAAAAGCCGGCGGGGCGGATATTACGCTCGTGGCTTCCAATCCGCTTTCAACGCAGGACGATATCGCGGCGACTTTAGTTAAGAACCATGGTCTGAAAGTTATGGCGATCCATGGCGAAGATACGAAAATCTACTATACGCATCTTAACCAGGCCTTGAAAAATAAGCCGCATATTACTATGGACGACGGCGCGGATTTGATTTCATTATTACATAATAAATACAAGAATCAGGCCAAGGATATTTTAGGCAGCATGGAAGAAACCACGACCGGGGTCATCCGTTTGCGGGCCTTGGCGGCGCACGGCCAATTAAAATTGCCGGTAATCGCGGTTAATGACGCGAAAACCAAAAATTTATTTGATAACCGCTACGGCACCGGGCAATCGACTTTGGACGGAATTATCCGAGCCTCCGGAATTTTAGTGGCCGGGAAATGCATGGTCGTGGCCGGCTATGGCTGGTGCGGCCGCGGTTTTGCCATGCGGGCGCGCGGCATGGGCGCGGAAGTAATCGTAACTGAAGTTGATCCAATCAAATCTTTAGAAGCGGCCATGGACGGTTTCCGCGTGATGCCGATGATTGAGGCGGCGAAAGTCGGCGATGTTTTTTGCACGATTACCGGCGATATCAAAGTTCTTGACGCGGCACATTTTAAAGTTATGAAAGATGGGGCCATGCTTTGCAACTCCGGTCATTTTGACGTGGAAATAAATTTGCCGGCCTTAAAGAAGATGGCGAAAAAAGTAAATTATAATGTAACTGAAAATGTTGATGAATATATTGTCGGCGCGAAACGGATTTATGTCTTAGGGCAGGGGCGGTTGATTAATCTGGCGGCGGCCGAAGGGCATCCGTCAAGCGTGATGGATATGAGCTTCGCGACGCAGGCCTTGGCCGCGGAATATGTTGTTAAGAATTCCGGCCGTTTGGCGGTTAAGGTTCATAATGTGCCGGAAGCGATTGAAAATAAAGTCGCGAACATGAAACTAAAATCTTTAGGGATTAAGATTGATAAGCTTACGCCGGAGCAGGCCGCATATTTGGCGTCTTGGGAATTGGGGACATAGGAAGGATTGATGAATTTGCTAAAATTGTTGTAAAAAATTACAATATATATTGTAAAACTTTACAATCTAAATGTTAAAATTTTATTTAATTTTCGTTAATTAATTTCCGTTACCCGAGCGGACAAAAAAATATGAATATTAAACTTATGACTTCGGAATCAGTGACCGAAGGACATCCGGATAAAGTCTGTGATCAGATTAGCGACGGACTTTTGGATGAGATGTTAAAGCATGATCCGGAGAGCCATGCGGCTATTGAAAGCTTCGCGACCAACGGGATGATTGTGGTCGGCGGGGAAGTGCGGACTAAGGAGTATATCCAGGTCGATGATACAATCCGAAAAATCCTCAAAGGCATCGGCTACGACAGTGCGGATTCCGGTTTTGATTGTGATAGCGTCGGCATCATGTCTTCGCTCCATGCCCAAAGCGCGGAAATCGCCCAAGGCGTTGACGAAGGCGCGGGCGAATTTCAGGAACAAGGGGCCGGAGATCAAGGCCTTATGTACGGCTACGCGACTAATGAAACCAAGGAACTAATGCCTTTGCCAATAACTTTAGCACATAAACTTACCGCGCGTTTAGCCGAGGTTCGCAAAAAGAAGGAGCTCGCGTATTTGCGACCGGACGGCAAGAGCCAGGTAACGGTTGAATATCACGACGGGATTGCCAAGCGGGTTGAGACCGTCGTTATCGCCGCTTGTCATCAGGCCGAAGTCGCTTTAGAAAAAGTGCGGACTGATATTTTAGACAAAGTTATCAAGCCGGTTTTAGGCGAATTAATGGATAAAGACACAAAAATTTTTATAAACTCTACCGGCGCCTTTACTTTTGGTGGTCCGGCGGCCGATACCGGACTCACCGGACGGAAGATTATTGTTGATACTTACGGCGGTCTGGCGCGGCACGGCGGCGGCTGTTTTTCCGGCAAAGATTCTTCAAAAGTCGATCGTTCCGGCGCTTATATGGCGCGCTATGCGGCGAAAAATATCGTGGCCGCGGGTTTAGCGGATAAATGTGAACTTCAGGTCGCTTACGCCATCGGCGTGGCGAAACCGGTCGGACTCTACATTGATACTTTCGGTACGAACAAATACGCGGAAGAAGATATTTTAGCGGCGATTGATAAAGTTTTTGATTTTCGGCCGAAAGCGATTATTGACCATTTAGAATTAAAAAAACCGGTTTTCTTAAAAACCGCGGCCTATGGCCATTTCGGCCGGCCGGAGTTTAGATGGGAAAAATTAGATAAGGTTGAGGAGTTGAAAAAGGCGATTGGCGAAAAAAAATAAAACAGAGTTAAGGCGGCGCCACTATAAAATGGCGCCGTTTTTTAATGGGCCCACCTTTCTCTAGTTTGCTTTATATCAAACTTAAAGTAAACTTGACTTTAATTTAGGTTGGGTAAAAATAGGTAATTTATTTAATATTAGCAAATTTAGTAGATTTATTGAGAAGTAGGCGCATTACTATTTGTATAGTGGTAGTTGACAAATAGTATTACCAGATATATAATGGTAGTATAATTATAGTAATTAGCAATAAATCAATATGCCTCAAGCATTTTATGCTCGTAAAATTTATCCAGAATTAAAAGAGCATTTAGAGAATAAACAAATTACCGTTTTGACTGGTATGCGTCGGACCGGCAAAACGACCTTAGTTCAACACTTATTGGCGGAAATTAAAAGTACCAATAAGGCTTTTTTTGATTTGCAGAAAATCAGTAATCAGGAATTGTGGTCGCAGAAGAATTTTGATAATATTATTTTGAATTTAGAGCGGCAGGGGCTTAATATTAAAGAAAAGATTTATTTAGGCTTGGATGAAATTCAATTATTGCCGGAAGTAACCGGGGTTGTTAAATATCTTTATGATCATTATAATATCAAGTTTATTATTACCGGCTCCAGTTCCTATTATTTAAAAAATCTTTTTACCGAATCTTTGTCCGGCCGAAAAAAAATATTTGAATTGTTTCCTTTAGACTTCGGAGAGTTCCTGGTTTTTAAAAATATTTCCGCCAGTTCGGTTGATTTTGCCGCGTCAGAATTTAATTCGACGGAATATGAAAGACTAAAAAATTTTTATGAAGAATATGTCAGATTTGGCGGGTTTCCGGAAGTAGTGTTGGCCGCCACGGAGAGAATCAAGAAAGATTTGCTTCAGGATATTATCAGTTCTTATATTAATATTGATATTAAAATTTTGGCGGATTTCAAAGACAGCCGTAATTTATATAATCTAATAAAAATGCTGGCGCTGAGGACCGGCACGAAGTTGGATTACTCTAAAATTTCTCGTTTAATAGGTTTATCTCGCCAGACGGTTTTAAATTATCTAGATCTTTTTGAAAAGACCTATTTAATTAATCGTGTTTCTATTTTCGCGAACAATCCCGACCGGGAAATCGTTAAGGCGCAAAAAATTTATTTTACCGATCCCGGATTCTTGGCGGTTCTAGGTGAAGTGAGCGGCGGCGCGAAATTTGAAAATGCGGTTTACGCGCAATTGGCGCGGCAGGGCGAGGTCCGTTACTATTCTCTAAAAACCGGCCGGGAAATAGATTTTATTTTTGATAATAATTTAGCGTTAGAGGTTAAAGAAACGCCGGCCGTCGATGATTTGAAAGAACTTTCTGATTTAGCGGTTAAATCCGGAGTGAAAAAATATCGTTTAATCGGCCGTCATCCGGCTATTAAATTTTCTGATTATATTTGGGGCGGAGATATTAGATAAAAAACGGAGACATTATAAATTTATGCGCGTCATGGTCTTTGGTACTTTTGATAATTTTCATCCCGGCCATCAGGATTATTTCCGGCAGGCCCGGCGTTTCGGTGAGAAGGCGGCGAAGCGTTTTGCGGCTAAGGGCGCCGAGGCTAGCCGTGAAGCGATTAAAAAAGCCGAGGCAAACGCCGCGATGGAATTAATCGCCGTTGTGGCGCGCGATCAGAATGTTTTGCGAATAAAAGGACGCTTACCGCATGAACACGAGACGCGGCGAATTAAGAAAGTGCGAATGGCTTTGAAAGATATTATGGAAGAAGGAGTCGTTGAGTCGCAACGCACGCGAAAATCGCTTTCCGGCCGAGCAGACACCGCTGGCCAATCCGTTTTCCGCGCTCGCGCGGTTTTAGGCGCGATTAAAAATCAATGGGCGGTTTTAGAAAAATATCGGCCGGAAATAATTTGCCTCGGTTATGATCAAAAAGTGGACATGAAACGGCTGAAAAGCGAAATTGCTAAATCCTGTCTAGGGTGTAAAATAAAAAGAATGAGGGCCTATTATCCGAAGAAATATAAGTCGAGTTATTGTCTAAACACCTAACCCCGGTTGTTTTAGTAGGGTCGTCTGGCAGAACTAATATTTAGTAGAGCCAATAATTAATTAGTTATGGCTAAAAAGAAAAAACAAAAAATCTGGCGGAAAAATTTTTCTATCCAGAATACTCATTATCAGATGGCGACTCCGGCAATTTTGGATTTTATGATTTATCAGCCGCAAGTTTTTAAGGGAATTTTAAAAGAATGTGTCTGGATTCAAGAAGGCGATGATAATATTGGTAGTTATTTCCCGATATCCGATTTGCGCCGGATAGTGGAACGGGCGATTTTAACTATTAAAAACAAACCGGCATTAATTGATAAAATACATCGGGAGACGATTTTGTATGTCAAAGATTATTCCCGATATGCCAGGAGTTTATTAAAGATGGATTTAAGCCAGTTTAATAATAAGAAATTGGCGAAAATATACGACCGATTATTATATTTTCAGATAATCCATCACGCTTGGTCTATTGCGACAACCTGGTTTGTTGATTCTGACGGCGAAGATTTCTCTAAGTTATTATTAAAAAAAGCAGAAGCCATCGTTGCCGGTAGTAATTATCAGGCGGTTGATGTTTTTAGTACGCTTACTACTCCCGCCCGCCCAAGCCAAGCAATTATAGAGGAATTAGCCGCCTGGAAGATTGTCCGGGAAATTAAAGCAGATAGGCGAGCGGCGGCGGTTTTCCGCCGAAATGATACCGCGAGTATTGAGGCGGGAATAGGCTCCTTGCCGCCGGCTTTAAAAAGAAAAATTTTAAATCATTTTAAAAATTGGCGCTGGCAGCCCTTTACTTATGCCGGGCCGGCTTATGATTTAGATTATTATTTAGCTTTATGGGCGGGCTGGATTAAGGAGAGGATAGATCCAAAGAAAAAAATTAATGAATTAAAAAATTATTCTTTAAAAGTTAAAGAGAAAAGGCGGGAGATTATTAAAAATTTAAAAATAAACGCAGCTGATCGTAAATTATTTAAAATCGCCGCGGATATAATTTTTCTTAAAGCTTATCGCAAAGATGCGGTTTTTTTCGGTATGTATGTTTTAGATAAATTATTAAGAGAAATTGGTGGGCGCTTGGGGTTATCAATTAAGCAAGTTCGGATGATTGCCTATTGGGAAATACTGCCGGCCTTGTATCGCGGTTATTTTCCGGCAGATATTTTGAATGATCGAAGAAAATTTAGTGTCTATTATCAGAAAGGCAAAAATGGGATTATCTATACTGGTGCGCCGGCCAAGAAATTTTTAGCCGGTTTGAATATTGAGAAAGAAATTGTCAAAAAAACTTCCATTATTATCGGCACCGTCGTCTGTCCTGGTGAAGCTAAAGGACGAGTGAAGATTATTAATTTGCCGGAAGAGATAGGGAAAATGAATAAAGGCGATATTATGGTCGCACATACGACTTTCCCATCTCTTGTTCCGGCCATGAAAAAGGCGGCGGCGATTATCACTGATGACGGCGGTATTACTTGCCATGCGGCGATAGTTTCCCGGGAGTTAAAAACTCCTTGCGTGGTTGGCACGAAAATCGCCACTAAAATTTTAAAAGACGGTGATTTGGTTGAGGTTGATGCGGATAGGGGGATTGTAAAAATTGTTAAAAGATAAATATGGCTAAATACTCTTTATTAAATCATGATATTGATACTTCATTTTTGAATATTGAAACTACTTGGGCCGGAATGCGCAGTCCGCTTTTAAAGAAACAAGTCGGTTATTTTGTGCCGGATTCTTTATGCGAAATTATTAAAGGTTCCACTTTGAATTATTATCAGAACGAACGACAGGCTAAAATATTTTCTCATGCTTGCGCTCATCAGGTTTTAAATAATACCCGTTTATTATCTACTATCAAGAAAAAAGCTTCTCTTCAGGCGACAGCCACCTTGCATTTAGCGGCTAGGAATTTTCCACTTAAGCGTTTAACCGACGAGGAACTAATTGTTTTTCTTAAAAAGAGCCGTAAGTTGCAGATGGAGATGGCGGCTTGGGGTATGGCCGTCGCTTTTGCTGATGTATATGGAGAAATTTCGAATCAAGTTTCTAAAATATTATCAAAGCGTAAAAATTTAAAATACCCAGTTAGCGTTTATCTTGATATTCTAGCTAACCCCACAAAATCAAGTTTGACCGCGCGAGCGTATCAAGAAATATGTTCGTCAAAAGATAATAAGTATTTACAGAAAAAATATTTTTGGCTTGATCAGGGATATATTGGGCGAGGATTGAGTGAGGCTCAAATAAAAAATATTCGCCGCCATCATAAAATCAGTCCGGCTTCATATAACGTTAGTAAGGCGGTATTATTAAGAGAACTTAATTTATCGCCTGATGAAAAAAGAATATTTGAAGTAGCGTCCGATTTAGTATTCATAAAATCTTTGCGAGCCGATTCTCGCCAGGCGATTTATGTTGTCGTCAGTAATATTGTTGATTTGTTGGCTAAGCGTTGGCGAGTTTCGGCCAGTAAATTGGAAGTATTATCAACTAAAGAATTAGTATCAGCCATCAAAAATAATAATATCAACGCCGACTCCTTGCTCATGCGTTGGAACCATAGTTTAGTGATTCCTAAATCAGTTAATAATTATTTGGTGATTAGCGGCGCGGAAGTTGGAGGAATGTTAAAGAACTATATTGGTGTAAAAAATGAAAAAATTTTTGATTCCGCGGAGATCAAAGGTCAAATCGCTCAACCTGGCAAAGCAAGGGGAATTGTAAGATTAATTTTTGGTTCTCAGCATAATTCTCGTGTCAAGAAAGGCGATATTTTGGTTTCTATATCAACCAGTCCTCAACTTTTGCCGGCGATGAAGCTGGCGGACGCTTTTGTGACTGATGTCGGCGGCGTCACTTCGCATGCCGCTATCGTCGCTCGGGAGCTTAAAAAACCTTGTATCGTCGGTACGCGCAACGCCACTAAAATTTTAAAAGACGGCGATTTAGTGGAGGTGGACGCGGAGAAGGGGGTAGTTAAGAGAATAAAAAAGTAAAATATGTTTGTCGCTTTGCGCCAAACATATTATCTGCGCTCGCTCGGAAAAGAAAATAAATTTTCTTTTCGCTCACTCGCTTGATAATAAAAACCCCCTGTTCGGGGGGAATTTATTGTCTTACAGGCAACATGATGAGCTTTGACAACTGTAATTAATATAGCATTGTTATTTTTTGTGGTCAAGGTTTTAAATTTAGTTTTAAGATTAGCCCCTATTGAAGCTAGCCACTGTGGACCCGCGGGGGATCGAACCCCGAAGACGAAGTTGTCAAAACTCGTCACGCTACCTGGCCGGGCCCACAGCAAATTAATAATAGCAAAAGCGAGATGAAGAAAAGATAAAGTTTAATATTTATGAATAAATTAAAAAATTTAAGACCCAAGCATTTAAATAGTAAGGATGATTCCTGGATGTTGGCCGAAGATATTCCGGATTTAGATTTCCATTTTTCTCAGATTTGGCTGTCAGCTTTTGTTAATGATTTACAGAAAACCGTCGGGCGAAATTATAAGAAAGTATTAGCTATATATCATGGCGATGACTTGAAATTTTATTATGGCTCTAAGGATAGCGATGATTTTGCCCGGCATATTTTATCGCTTATAGTTGCTGATCCGGCTTTCGGCGAAAAAATAAATCAGGAAATACGCCATTATTCCGTTAAGCTTAAAAAAGCCGCCGCTTCTTTAAATCCCGCCGGCTTAGCCTCTTTAAGTAATAAAAAATTAGTTTCTTTATATTTAGAGTTAGATAAATTGCATACGACTCTCTATTCTTGGGGTTGGCTACCGAATGCCGTGGACATGTTTCATGAAAATTTTACCGGATATTTAAGAAATGAATTAGCTAAATTAGTAAAGGCGAATAAGATTAGTGAGGTTTTAGTCGCCTTAAGCTCTTCTCCTAAAAAAAGCGTTATTGACGAGGAACAAGATTCATTTTTAAATTTAGTTAAATTAAAGCAAGCCGGTAAAGATAAGTTTTTTGAAAGTGCCCTTAAAAGGCATACAGCTAAATATTTTTATCTCAAGCATCTTTGGCTCGGCAAAGACGGCGTTTATGATGAAAAGTACTATTTATCGGAAATAAAATCTTTTATTGCTTCCGGGCAGAAGGCAGTCGAGTTTATTAAGTATAAAGAAAAACAGCGTCGTTTAATTTTAAAAAAACGCTCGGCTTTTATTAAAAAATTTAAAATAAAAGGGAAGCTTCTGAAAATTTTTAATATTTACGCCGAGTTTTCTGTTACCAAGGCCTTCCGTCGCGATGCTCAATTGCTTTGGGCTTATAAAATGGATTTTTTCTTTGCCGAACTTAGCCGGCGCCTGCGTTTGCCGCTTCGGCAATGTCGTTTTATTTTGCCGACCGAAATAGTCGCTGCTTTACGGAAAGGGAAGATTGATAAAAGCAAGGCGGCGGAAGTTAAAGCGCGGTCAAAAGCCTGTGTTTATTATGGCGAGAAAAATGTTGAAGTAGTTGAAATCGGAGCGGCTGTAAAAAGATGGGAGAAGCGGGTGACGCAGGAGGTAAATATTGATTTGCAAGAAATTAAGGGCCAGCCGGCTTGTTTAGGGCGGGCGACTGGCATTGTTCGGATTGTTAATTCGCCGGCGGAGATGAAGAAGCTTAAAGCCGGCGATATTTTGGTAAGCATTGCGACTAATCCGGATATTGTTCCGGCCATGAAAATTGCCGGCGCTATCGTTACCGAGCAGGGCGGTATAACTTCTCATGCGGCCATTGTTTCGCGCGAGCTTAATATCCCCTGCATCATCGGCACCAAAATCGCCACACAGGTTTTGAAAGACGGGGATTTGGTTGAGGTGGATGCGGAGAAGGGGGTGGTGATGATTATTAAAAAGAAAAAATAAATAAGAAAAATACATTTTAATGCCGCCTAAACATCAATATTAGGCATTAAAACTGCTGTTTGAGCTATAATATCGCATAAAATTGACTTTTTAGCATCCAAAATTTAGTTATCTCTAATATTAGCTAAATTTATGTTATACTTTACAAAATATACTATCATTTTGTAAAGTTGACTTTACAGAATGTAAGATCGGCGGACTAAATCTCTTGACATTAAAACAGCAATATTATATACTAATATTGATGTTAGAACAGCAGTATTATACACTAAAATTGCTGTTTTAAATAATCCTATTTTAGTAAATATTTAGCTAACTTATTCTATTATTAGCCAAATAATTTTGTTTTTATGGATAAAAAAGTAATTAAAAGAGATATTCAAGGAAATATTGAAAATTGGCTTTTTAAAGGTAAGGTCATTATTCTTTATGGCGCCCGGCAGGTCGGAAAAACGACTTTAGCGAAAGAATTATTGCAAAAATATGGGAGAGAAGAAGCTTATTTTAATTGTGAAATAATGAGTGTGCGTCAGGCTTTAGAAAAAGAGGACCCGGCGGCGTTGCGGCGGTTTCTGGGCGACGGGAAGTTTTTTGTCTTTGATGAAGCGCAGAAGATAAAAAATATCGGTTTGGTTTTAAAGCTCTTAATTGATTCTTTCCCGGATTTACAGATTATTGCTACCGGTTCTTCGTCTTTTGATTTGGCAAATCAGGTTAATGAACCTTTGACCGGCCGGGCTTTAGAATTTACTTTATATCCTTTTTCCTGGCGGGAACTTAGAAGATTAGATAAACCCCATGAAGCTGATAGTCGTCTTAAACAATCTTTAATTTTCGGATCCTATCCGGAAATCGCTCAGAGCGGACAGTCGGAGGCGCGCCAGTTATTGGACAATCTCGGCACAAAATATCTTTATAAAGATATTTTAACTTTTGATCGGGTACAGAAATCAAGCTTACTAATCTCCTTACTCCAGCTCCTGGCCTTGCAAATCGGTCAGGAAGTTTCTATTAACGAACTGGCCAATACATTACGCTGTAATCGCGATACGGTTGTTAATTATTTAGATATTTTAGAAAAATCTTTTATTATTTTCCGTTTACGCGCCTATAGCCGCAATCCGCGCAAGGAAATTTCTAAAAAACAGAAGATTTATTTTGTGGACCTCGGCATTAGAAATAGTATTATTAGTCGTTATAACGAATTAGCCGTTCGTGATGATATCGGCGCGCTTTGGGAAAATTTTTGCGTGAGCGAGCGCTTTAAGAAACTGCAGGCCGAAGACATTTCCTGCCAGAGATATTTTTGGCGGACCCTAACTCGAAAAGAAGTTGATTATGTGGAGGAATATGACGACCGCTTGGATGGCTATGAGTTTAAATGGACCAAAGAAAAAATGACTCGTCCTAAAGAATTTTTAGCTTATAAGAATAGCCGGATTATTTTAGTCAATCGCCTTAATTATCAGGAGGAGTTTTTGAGTTAATAGTAATTTTATGGATAAACAGGGTAGATATTCTATAATTCGTCAGCGCCAGGCGCATTTTAATCCTTATTATTGGAATTTAATAGCCTGTAAAAATCAACAGATGATTGATTGTTATGGCGTTAATCTTTCTGAACAGAGAATTATTTTTTCTCCGGATAAGCCAATCTTTTCTTTTTTAGTTAGCGCAGATTTGGCGAGGGCATCATCGTATGTTACAGAACGGGTAGGCAAGTCGGCTGCTTATTTTTTTAAGATAAAAGCCGCGACACGGCAGCGGGAAATAGTGATTAAAAAATTACTAAGAAAAATAGAAAGAGAAGATTGGCGGAAGATAGAGGACGATAAATTGTTTAATTATTTATTAGAAATTAGAGATGCTTGGGTTAATTACGACTCCGCCAGTACTTTTATTTGGTTTGGCGCGGGGGAAGAAATAAAGACAACTCTAGGCCAATTTTTACAGCTTCAAGGAGAAGAATTAAATATTTTTTTACAACCGGCGGCAAGTTACGTTAAAAAAATGGAAATTGATTTGTGGCGCGCCGCTTTGGATGATAAAACTCCACTTTCAGTCCGGGCCGCGCAATTAAGAAAAAAATATTGGTGGCTGCCGTTTGGTTACGATGGCCCGCAAACGTGGACGGACGGGTATTTTTCTAAAAAGCTTAAGATCTATAAGAAATTTAGTTCGGACAAGATAAAATTGAATATTGCAAAAATTCGTACGGAAAAAATAAAAGATTCACGAATTTTAATTAAAAAACTGCAGTCCAGTCCTTATTATTGGCGCTTATATTCGGCTTTTAAAGAAGGGGCTCGTTGGACGGATGAAAGAAAAAAACTAATTTCCCCTTTGCATTATTATTACCATGTTATCTTAAAAGAAATTAGCCGCCGTTTAGATTTTCCTTTTTTGAATTTGAAATATTTAACGGTAGAAGAGATTTTAGAAATAGACAAAAAGAAAAGTTATATTTTAAAGTTATCAGCCGATCGAATGAATAAAGTATTTATGGCTGTAGGAAAAGGGGGTAAGGTCTTTTTTTCTAATCGTAAAGAATTGATCAAATATAAAAAAATTATTGCCATCCAGCCGTTGAGATCAGTAATATCTGGAGTTGTTGCTTGTCGTGGACCGAAGTTGAGATATATAGCCAAGGTGAAAATTCTTTTGTCATCACAAGAATATAAAAAATTAAGAGCCGGAGATTTTTTAGTTACTAGTATGACTACGCCCGATTTTGCTATAGCGATGAAAAAGGCAGCCGGTCTAATTACTGATGAAGGTGGAGCGACGTGTCATGCGGCGATTATGTCTAGAGAGATGGGGAAGCCCTGCATCGTGGCGACTAAAATCTCCACTAAAGTTTTTCATGACGGAGATCAGGTGGAAGTAGATACGGTAGAGGGAACTATTAAAATAATGAACAAGAAATAATATATGTACCAAAAAGAATTCACTCGCGATTTTTCTATAATAATGGAAGAAGTTTGGCATTACGCCATTTTTTCCGGGTTTAAAAAAGAATTTGGCTTTAGTTCGCCGCGCCGCCAGCCCCTGGTTTTTTATATTAAAGACGGAGCGATAGAAGTTTGGAGTGATAAAGCGGTTATTAATAGCTTGATTAGAAAGATAAATGTTTTTAGTCGTCAGGGGCCGGAGAAAGCTATAGGAATATTGAAAAACTATCAGCGCTTGTTAAAAGGATTTGATAAATTTTTTTCGGTCGGATTCGTTAGGAATCAAGATAAATTGGAAGAATTTTTAGAACGGCTTCGCGGGATTATCGCCAGCTTTACATTCATGTATTATTCGGCGGAATATTCTGTCGCGCCGGATAAAGTAAAAAATTATGCTCAAAAAATTCGTTTACGTGATTCTTTCTATGATGATTGTGATCGTTTTTTACGCCGGAGCTTGTCGCGGATTTTTCCCGAAGCGCGGGGCTTAGAGACGTTAATTTTATCTAATGAGATAAAAAGGCGTCCAGCACTGGCGGTTTTAAAAAAACGTAAAAATAATTTTATTCTTATCCCCGGATATTTTCAAAAAATTACAAGTTTGGAAAAATTCGCTCGGAATCATCAAGATTTTGTCTTTGATTTTCCGAAAATCAATAAGTCAATCTCGGATTTTAAGGGTACGCCGGCGTATCAAGGGAAAACGGTCGGCCGGGTACGAATTGTTAAATTAAAGGATAAAATGTTATCCTTTAAGAAAGGAGAGATTTTGGTCGCGCCGATGACCACGCCGGATTATTTGGCAATTATGAAAAAGGCGGCGGCGATAGTGACGGATGAAGGCGGTTTATTGTGTCATGCCGCGATTATCGCCCGTGAGATGAGAACGCCCTGTGTTATCGGCACGAAAATCGCGACGCAGGTGTTGAAAGACGGCAATTTGGTTGAGGTGGATGCGGAGAAGGGGGTAATAAAGATTATTAAATAAACTATGATGACCGAAAAAGAGTTAACAGAAAAAATTATTAAGAATAAAGATAAATATTTTTTATGGGTTTCCCGGCCGGCATCCATACAAAGGTTAACATTTTTAATTAGGGCATTTTATAGATGTATCGGCACTAATACGATTAATTTTCAGGGTAATAAAGGAGATTTAAGTTATTATTTTGAAAGAGATAAATATAAAAAGGCCGGCATGGCCTTTGCGGCAAGCCTTAATTCTGAAAAGGCGGTTGCAGAACATCTGCTTGATTATAAGAAATATAGTCGGGAATTATTAGCCGTAGGTATTAAAGCAAAAAATTTAGCGACAGATCGATCGGAATTATTAGATATTTTTCCGGAATATCAGAAGGCCTTAGATAATTTTGTTTTTTATTTACTTACTCCTTTTTGGGTTGATGATTATATCTTTCCTAGTTTAGCTGAAAGATTAAAAAAGACCATTGCGCCAGGAAAATATCAGGCGGCGTTAGAAATTATTTCATCGCCGACAACCGTTTTTGGCTATCAAAAATATCACCTCACCTTAGCTAGGGCTAAGAGTAAACAAGATTATAGATCCCTAATTGAGAATTACCGTTGGGTAAAAGAGTATTCTTTTCAAGAAAGATTATTAGATCAGGAGTTGGCCATTGCAGACCGTCGCCAACTAGCCATCGGAGGGTTGATAGACACAGCTGTAAAGGTTCCGAAGGTCTGCCAAAATAATAAAAGAAGATTAGGAAAACTATTAAAAAGGATAAAAGACAAGAATCTGAAGACACAGATTCGGTTGGTCAACGATTATATAAACATTAAAACTGAACGGATAGAGGTTTATAAGATGTTCCAAGCTGATTTCCGTTGTTTTTTCTATCGACTCTTGGAATTGGTAAAGAAAAAGCAGAAGACAGCGTGCTATGAAAATATAATTTCTATGACCGATGAAGAAATATTAGATTTTTTGCGGTATGGCCAAAAAGTTAATTTAGTAATTACAAAGAAAAGATTGGCCTTAGATTTCGTATCTTTTGGCGCCAGAGGTAAGATGTTTTTTATTTATAATCATAATTTGATTAAAAAAATTAAGAAGATTTTTACTTCTGTTTTGGAGGATAAAAGAATTAAGGGAGTGGTAGTTTCTAAGGGGATAGTAACCGGCCACGTTAGATTGATTTATTCCTCTAAAGATTTAAAGAAGGTAAGACCAAGAGAAATTTTGGTAGCTAATTTTACCACGCCGGAGTATGCCCCGGCAATTAAGAAAGCCGGCGGTATTATTACTGATGACGGGGGGATAACTTCCCATGCGGCCATCGTAGCGAGAGAATTAAAAAAACCATGTGTTGTTGGAACGAAGATTGCCACCCAGGTGTTGAAAGACGGCGATTTGGTTGAGGTGGATGCGGAGAAGGGAGTGGTGAGGATTATTAACTAAGCATTGTTGATATTTTAAAAATAGGTTTAATGGTCAAAAATAGTTGGTGAATTAGCTATTATATTTGAACCAGTTATACCAAAGCAAGAATGATTTTCTATGCTCTTTAGACAACCCCCGATGAATTCGGAGGTTGTTTTTTAAATAAG
>JBAZNJ010000004.1:0-91584 GCA_041649315.1 Patescibacteria group bacterium
CCGCTTAAACAGAGCGGACAGTGTTTTTTTTACCATATTGTTCAACTAGTTTAACTTTGTTTTTTATTCTAATTTAATATTACGACAAATATGGTATTTTCACCAACTATTTTTGACCATTAAACCTAAAAATAAAAAAACCGGGGATAAGGTTTAGGCCCGGTTTTCATAAATATTTTAATGATTTAGTTATTGTTGTATTACTTTAGCGATTTTCATATTATTTACATCGCCAGTAATTACCACCCCTTCTAATTCTTTAAGAGCAATGTCGTATAGCGTGGCGTCAATTTGGACTGTCGCCAGCTCAATTAAAGGCGTATGCCCAACCGTCACGCATAGATCACCGTCTTCCAAACAAGTAAAAATGTCTTTGACGGCCTGTAGTATCTCGCGCTGTAATCGTTCAAAATAAGTAGCATCAGAAATCGCGGTAACCCGATGGAGCGGATGGAGCCCGCCCTTTATTTTGTCTGCCTTTAAATATTCCGGTGTGCCGATTCTTGTGAACATGGCCACCGACCCTAAACGTTTTGAACGGGGGAGTATTAAAGCCACTTTATAACCTTTACTTTCAGCATATTTTTGGAATGCTCTGGCAACTTGGCGAGTCCGTTTCCATTCTGTTCCTAAATGGATAACCAGTCTCTTAGCCGAAGGGAGTAATTCATTAACCCCAAGAATGCCATTAATTTTAATGTTTCTCAGGCACTTCGGGGTGATTGAATCACTGTTTTTAAATCTTTTATCTTTTTTTCCGTGGCGAACATAAGCTAAAGTTTTCATCCGTTATGAGTTTTTGGTTTATACTAATATTTATTTATTTTTCAAAAAACTAATTATAGTGTGATAGCGTCCAAACGCGGGTGCTACCAAAACTAATTATATTATTATATCATAAATAAAACAATATGTCAAGAAAACAAATTAACTCCTCGGTAGGTTTTATTAAAAATTTCTCTAATATCAGCAAATCTTCCGTAAATGAAGCCGGTGGGAAGGGAGCTTCGCTCGGCGAAATGGCTAATGCGAAAATTCCGGTACCGCCCGGTTTCGTAATTTTAGCCAATGCCTTTGAGCGTTTTTTAGAAGAAACTGATTTAGTTCAAGAAATCGCGGCCCAGCTAAAAAAAGTTAATTATAAAGACATTAATTCGGTTGACCGCTATTCAAACGTTATCCGCGATTTGATCGCCGACGCGCCGATGCCGGAAGATTTAGGAAAGGAAATCATTACCGAGTTTAAAAAATTAAAAGCGCCCTTCGTCGCTGTGCGTTCGAGCGCGACGGCTGAGGATTCCTCGACCGCTTCCTGGGCCGGGGAACTTGAGACTTATCTGAACACAACGGATAAAACCTTGCTCGTTAATGTTAAAAAATGCTGGTCGTCTTTATTTACACCCCGGGCAATTTTTTACCGCCAGGAAAAGAAATTGCTAAAAGCGCAAGTGAGTGTCGCGGTCGTGGTCCAGAAGATGATTGATTCGGAGATTTCCGGCATCGCCTTTACTGTTCATCCGGTGACCCAGGACCGCAACCAGATGATTATTGAAGCTGGCTACGGCTTAGGCGAAGCAATAGTTTCCGGCTCAATTACCCCGGATTCCTATGTTATCGGGAAGAGGGATTATTCTTTAATTGATATTAATATCGCGGCGCAGGCCAGACAGATTATTAAAGGCGCGGGCGGCGGGACAAAATGGGTTAAAATTCCTAAAACTAAAGGCGAGAAGCAGAAATTGGGCGGTAAACAGATTTTAGAATTAGCTAAAATATGTGTTGGCATTGAGAAACATTATAAATTTCCTTGTGATATTGAATGGGCGTATGCTAAAGGGAAATTTTATATTACCCAGAGCCGGCCGATTACGACTTTATAGCGGTATTTTCTATTTCCTCTTTCAGACAAAATATGCTAAAATAAAAAAAGATTATCCGGCCGATACTAAGGCTTGATTCTTTGTTTTTAGCGCCCCATGTTTGACTATTTACGAAAATTTAATGACTTGCCGAAAGACCTGCGGGACAAGGTTTCTTCGCCGTCTATTATGGCGGCGCTTTCGGATTTAGAAAGCCAATATCGCGTTGATTTGGCAATGGTGGTGATGAAAGTAATGATTAAAGAGCTGGCGGTGAAAGATCTGCCGGCTTATTTTGTCTCCGAAGGCGGTTTTTTGCCGGTGACGGCCGAACATCTGGTCCGGGATTTAAAAGAAAAGATTTTCGCGCCGGTCGCCTATTATTTGAATTTAATGACGGAAATTAGGGCGCTTGATTTAGATAAAGATATTAAGGTCGTTATTAAGGAAGCTGGCTTGGTTCTGCCGAGCGAGGTTTTGATTAGTCGTTTGAAAAATATTTTAGCGACTTATCTCAAAGGAATTCGGAATCGTATTGATACCCGGGCGACCTTGGCAAAAGATACTAAAATCGGAGGGCTTAATTTAAGCCCCGAAGAAATTGATCGGGTTTTTAAAGTTTGTGAGAGCCATAAATTCAAGAATTACGACCCGAATGAATCGCCGGCGCAGAAAGCGAGCGCGCCGGTAAGCCGCCTTGATAGCATAATTAAGCAGACAGAAAAAACCATGGCCTCTTCGGCCGCGGAGTATAATTTAAAGAACGCGCTTAAGAGCGGACAAGCAGGACTGGCGGTGGATAAGGGCGCCAAGCCGGGGGTTCAAATAAAATCGGAATCTAAGATAAAATTAGATACGACGCACGAACTTGAAGCGCCGGAAAAAACTTTAGATTTGCCAGAACCGGAAGATGAATTAAGTTTGCCGCGTCCGGCGGAAGGGGTGGAGGTTTCCGGGGTTAAGCCGTCGGTTCCCGGAATCAAGCCGTCGATTTCCAGTCAAACGGCTACGCCGCCAGCTAAACCCTTAGCCAGTAAGCTTCAGCCGCTTCGGCCGAAAGAAGATCAGATGGTTAAAGGAGAACAAAAAGCTTCAGTCGCATCGGCGGCATCGTTATCAACATCATCAGCCGCGCCGGTTGCGCCGAAAACAACGCCCGCGTCTCGTTCGGCAATCCAGACGATTGAGAAACCGCCGAAAAGACGGGGATTATTCGCTCGTTTATTCGGGACCAAGAAAAAAATAGAGAAAAAATCCGGGAAGCTTGTTTCGGCTCAAGCTCCGGCTTCAGATACGAAACCGGCTCCAGGTTCGTCCATAAAATCAAACTCAATCCCATCCGCTAAGATAGCTTCAGTTCCAACTAAAATTCCGACTCCGACTCCGTCTAAAAGTCCGGCTTCGGCCCCAACCCTAACCTCAGCCCCAATTTCAACTAAAGCCCCGATTAAAACTTCAGCCCCGGCTCCTAGCAAACCTGGAGTCAGCTCTTCAATATCGGCTAAGCCGGAAGCTAAGTTTTCGCCGCTTAAGCCAGAAGCTAAATCATCAGCTTCTCCGTTTCCTCCGCGTCCGTCTCAATCAAGCCCTGCTTCATCGTCAGTTTCCACTGCCCCGTCGCTAGCGAGTCGTCGTCCGGCACCGGCGCCGGTTGTTTCCCGGCCGCAGATGCATGATATCAAGCCGATGCCGAAAGCGCTTGGGCCGATTGAGGAATTACAATTTTTGGATTTGGTTAATTTTCGCCGTCTCGGAAAGACGCCGGAAGAAATTACTGAAAAGATTTTAAAGAAGATAAAATTGTTGGAACGGGACGGGTATGATAAAATGGTAGCAGGGGTTAGAGCTTGGCGCCAAAGTCCGGTTAACCGCGCTTATTTGCGTTTAGGCCAGGATGCGGTTTCCCATGGGGTTTCTTTAAAAGAAGCGATTTCCGCCGCGCAGGCGAAAGACCCGACCGGATTAACTTTAGAAGAAGTAGAGGGGATTATTGCGCTTAATGGCCGCCTGACTTTTTAAGAGTCGTTGCCGCGTGTTTTAAAGGGTATTAAGCGGCAAGTTTCATCCTAATTTATTATGCAACAGTTTACCGTTCCGCAATTCATTGATGTTGAAAGCAAGATTATCGGGCCGCTTACGACCCGCCAATTCGTGATTATTTTGGTCGCCGGAGTGGTTATCGCGGTTGGTTATAAGATATTTGATTTTTCTTTATTTTTAGTATCAGGAATTTTCATCGCCATAGTCGCTATCTTCTTCGCCTTCGTTAAGATTAACGGCCGCCCTTTTCATCTTTTTGTCGTTAACGCCGTCCAGACCATTCGCCGCCCGAATCTCCGGGTTTGGAATAATCGAGCGCTTATAAACGAACAGGATGAAACAGCGGAAGCTATTCGTCCGGAAGCGCCGGCGCCGCTTAAGCCGGAATTCAAGAAATCGCGTTTGGCTGAATTGGCGCTTATCGTTGACACTAAAGGGAAATATAAAGGCGAATGATTAAAATAATAGATTTGAATTTATCGCGTTGTTAAATAATATGCCTCCGAAAAATCTAGCTAAAAACAAAATATCCGTATCCACTCAGCAATATTTGAATATTGCTGAGGTTAAGGACGATACTATCGTAATGAAGGACGGGACTTTACGCGCGGTTTTGCTTGTCTCCAGTATTAATTTTGCTTTAAAAAGCGAGGACGAGCAGGACGCGGTCATTGCTTCTTATGTCCGCTTTTTGAATAATTTGAATTTTACTTTGCAGATCGTAATCCAGTCGCGGGAGCTGGATATTAATAATTATTTAGAGTACATGAAAGGCAAGGAAAAGGAGCAGACCAATAAATTATTAAAGATCCAGACGGCTGATTATATTGAATATATCAAGGAGCTCACCTCCCTCGGCAAAATAATGAATAAGCGCTTTTATGTTATTGTGCCTTATAACCCTTTGTCGGATAAACGGAAAAATTTCTTGACAATGATTAGTGAGGCCATGAAGCCGGCGACAATCATTAAATTAAAAGAAAAAACCTTTGTAAAATACCAGGAGGCTCTGAACCGGCGGATTGAGAGCGTGGCCGGCGGCCTGGAATCAATGGGCGTCGCGGTCGCGCGTTTAGATACTCAGAGCTTGATTGAGCTTTATTATAAGACCTATAATCCGGAAACTTCCAAGAATCAGGAATTGGTTGATTTAGAAAAAATCAGAGTAGAGAGATAAATTCGTTTAATTTTAATATGATAGATTTTAGTAAAGAAGAACAACCGGATAAGATTACCCTTCAAACTTCGGTTAATCTTGGGCAAAAGCCGGCGGCGGTTGAAGCTAATCCTGAAGCCGCGGAAGAGATAATCGAAGAAGAAAAGGCTTTTCGCCGGGGCGTGTTGTCGGTGCGCGATGTTATTGCGCCGGCCTCTTTGAAGGTGGAGCCGACTTTTTTGCGCCTGGGCGACAAGTTTCTCCGGACAATGTTCATTATCAGTTATCCGCGCTATATTTCCGTGGGCTGGTTCGCGCCGGTTATAAATCTCAATTTTACCTTTGATGTTTCCATGTTTTTTTATCCGGTAAAATCTGCCATTATTTTAAAACAATTAAAGAATCGGGTTGGCGCTCTCGAGGCCCAGATAATTTCTGATGCGGAAAAAGGGGCGGCCCGCGATCCGCTTCGGGAAACCGCCTTGCGTGATATTGAGTACCTTCGCGATGCGCTTACGCAAGGTACGGAGAAATTTTTTCAATTCGCTCTTTATGTTACTTTATATGCGGATAATCTTGAGGAGCTTGACCGTCTTTCGGATAATGTTGAGGATATTTTTGGTTCTCGTTTGGTTTATTCCCGCCGCGTTTATTATCAGGCCGAACAGGGCTTTAATTCAACTTTACCCCTCGGCGACGATGAGCTCTATATTACTTTTAACATGAACTCATCGCCGATTGCTTCGTCCTTTCCGTTTATTTCTAGTGAATTGACGAGCGACCAAGGGATCCTATACGGAATTAATCGCCATAATAACAGCTTAATCCTTTTTGATCGCTTTACCCTTCAAAACGCGAATTCCGTAGTTTTCGCGACTTCCGGCGCCGGCAAAAGCTACGCGATTAAATTAGAAATTTTGCGCTCCTTGATGCTCGGCGGCGATGTTATCGTTATTGACCCGGAATATGAGTATAAGCATTTATCAGAAGCGGTCGGCGGGACCTATATCAATATTTCTTTATCTTCAGAAAATAAGATTAATCCTTTTGACCTGCCGCGTTCGGTCGGCGGAGAAGCAAAACCGAAAGATATTATCCGGAGTGCGGTTATAACTTTGAAAGGTTTAGTCCGCTTAATGATCGGAAAACTTAATTATGACGAAGATTCAATCGTTGATCGCGCGCTTCTGGAAACTTACGCGAAGAAAGATATTACTCCGGATTCGGATTTATCAAAAATCGATCCGCCGATTATGTCCGACTTTGAGCAGATTTTAGACGGCATGGAGGGCGGCGCGGATTTAGCTTTGCGTTTGCGCAAATATACGGAAGGAACTTTTGCCGGCCTACTTAATAACCAGACCAATGTTGAGATGAATAACCAATTGGTCTGTTTCTCCGTCCGCGATTTGGAAGACGAGCTTCGGCCGATTGCGATTTATACGATTGTTAATTATATTTGGAACGTGGTTCGGAGCGAAATGAAAAAGCGGATTCTGGTGATTGATGAGGCCTGGTGGATGATGCAGAACGAAGATAGCGCTAAGTTTATTTTCGCGCTCGTCAAACGTTGCCGCAAATACTATCTGGGTGTCACTACGATTACCCAGGACGTTAATGATTTTTTAACCTCCCCCTATGGCCAGGCGATCGTGACAAATTCCTCCTTGCAGATTCTCTTGAAGCAGTCGCCGGCTTCAATTGATTTAGTTCAAAAAACCTTTTTATTAACGGAGGGCGAGAAATATTTATTATTGGAATGCGGCGTGGGCGAAGGAATATTTTTTGCCGGCAGTAAGCATGTAGCTATGAAAGTCGTCGCTTCTTATACGGAAGACCAGTTGATCACTTCCGATCCGCGCCAGCTTTTAGAGCTTGAGGAAGCGAAAAAAGAATTTGAAGAGAGCCAGCGCCAGGCGCTTGAAGGCGGCCCGGCCGGCGGAGAAGGCGGCGGAGAAGGCGGCGTAGAATCATCAGAAGAAATAATTTAAAAATATATGACCACTAATCGTAAAACTATTGGTTTCTCTTTAATTATTATTGGTTTGATTTTGATTTTTTTAATCATCTATTTCGGTTTTATAAAAAAAGCGCCGACGACAATAGAAACCCCGTTGACCGCGGTTCCGGCCGAAAGCGGCGCGCAATTGCCGGCGACGCCGGAAACAGGCACAACCACGCCGAGCGACAAGCCGCGCAATCCGCAGACCTATGATATTACTAAAGAAGACGAGCATCAGACCGATGTCGAGGACTTAGCAAAAATCGCCATGGCTTTTGCGGAACGGCTTGGTTCTTTTTCTAGCCAGTCCGATTATGGTAATTTTACGGATTTAAAGATTTTCATGACTGAAAGTTTCCAGGTTTGGGCCGATAAATATGTTAATGAACAGCGGACGACGGCTAAGAGCGCAGGCGATTATTACGGCATAACGACCAAGGCCTTAACGGCAGTCGTTAAGGGTTTTGACGCTAACGCTGGCACAGCGCGGATTATAGTAGCGACTGAGCGGCGGGAGAGCAACACAGAAATAAACGGCGGCGAAGCTTTCCGCCAGAATATTGATATTGATTTTATCCGTCTGGACGGAGAATGGCTCGTGGACGCGGCTTATTGGGAAAAATAAGAATATCGGCGTTGGCCCGGCCAGTCCGGGCCTTGTTTTGTATAGAGGAAAAATTGGATGTTATTTTTGCCGGATACCGTTTACGCACCCCAAGCTCCTTAGAGCGCTTAACTTGATTTTATAAAGTTTATTAAAGAAAAAAATAAAAAATATATAAAATAATTTAAAATATATGGCTGGACTGAAAACAATTTTTACTTGCTCTAACTGCGATGCTCAGTTTCCGAAATGGAGCGGCCGTTGTAGCGAATGCGGCGCTTGGGGAACTCTATCCGAACAAGTTTTAGACGCGAAAGACGAGAAAAAAGAGGCCTTGAAAAAAATCGGTGGCGCGACCGTGGTTGATTTATCTTTAATCAAGGATACGGCTTTGGCCCGGCTGGCGACTGGAATTGAAGAAATTGACCGGGTTTTAGGCGGCGGCTTGGTGCCGGGCTCTTTAGTATTGCTCGGCGGCGAGCCGGGCATCGGAAAGTCAACTTTAGCCGCCCAGGTGGCTGGCGGTTTAGGCCAGGATCGGACGGCGATTTACGTGAGCGGCGAAGAATCCGCGGCGCAGGTTAAAGACCGCTTAAGCCGACTTAAGGGTGATTTTATTAATTTGAAATTTATTTCAGAAACGAATGTGGAAAAAATCGCGGCCGCGGCTTTAAAAATAAAACCTGATATCTTAATCATTGATTCTATTCAGACCGTTTATTCCGCCTTACTGCCGGCTGAAGCCGGCGGCGTCGGCCAGATCCGGGCGGCGGCGATTAAATTTTTAGAATTGGCGAAAGAAAATAATATTTCGGTTTGGCTTATTGGCCATATTACCAAAGACGGCTTAGTCGCCGGCCCGAAATCCTTAGAGCATATCGTTGATACGGTTTTATATTTAGAAAGCGAAACGAATAATAATTATTCTTTACTGCGGGCGACCAAGAATCGTTTCGGCTCGGTTAACGAGCTCGGAGTTTTAGAAATGACCGGCGGCGGCTTTAAGGAGGTAAAAAATCCGAGTTTAATTTTTGTTGCCGGTGGGACGGAAAATATTTCCGGTTCGGTTATCGGCTGCGTTTTAGAAGGAACGCGGCCTTTCTTAGTTAATCTCCAGGCCTTGGTAAGCAAGACGGTCTTCGGTTATCCGCAACGGAAGACAAGCGGCTTTGACCTTAATCGCCTCCAGGTTTTGAGCGCGGTTTTATCAAAACGGACCAAAGTTAATCTAATTAATCAAGATATTATTTTAAATATTGTTGGCGGTTTGAAAATTAGCGATCCGGCGCTGGATTTAGCCGCTTGCGCCGCGATTATTACTTCGCATTTGAATAAGAATTTTGATCGCCAGACCTTAATTTTAGGCGAAGTCGGCCTCGGCGGGGAAGTCCGGCCGGTTTTCCGGCTTGGCGAACGCCTGAAAGAAGCGGCGCGGCTCGGTTTTAAGACCGCGATTATTCCGGAGTCGGTCGGCGCGGCCGATAAAGCGCCAGAGGGTAAATTAAAATTAATTCGGGTTAAGAATTTAAATGATTTAGCGGAGATTGTAAGATAAGGAGTAGGAATAAAATAAAAAGTAGCGATGGAGATAGATATAATTGTAGCCATGAAAATGAAGCGATGGAAATAAAAAACAGCTCGTAATAAGTCAGAGCTGTTTTATTTTTTTGAGGCCGATATTTAATTATAGGCCTCATTTATTTTTTCTTTTGCGATCGCGGTGAGGTTTAACGGTTCAAATTTTTTAATAATTTTTTCTCCCTGGTTATTGCTGGCAGAATTAATGTTTGAAAGCAGAAAATTGATTCCTCCGCGTAATATTTTTTTCGCCAATATTTCTTTTATTGTTTTTCTGTCGTCTGCAGAAAAGCATAAACTTTCTATAGGTAAAAATGTCGGAAATACCCGGCCGCCATCTATCGCCTTTTCGAAATAAACGGCGATTTTCATTTGGCCGTCCTCCAAGGAGGTCTCGGACGGGTCGGCGATTCCTTTTTGGTTATCTTCCGTCCAGACGTCCAACAATAATATTTCCGGTTGACCGGACGGAGAAATTATTTTCATTTCCCCTTGAAATTTTTCCATTGTTGCCATTATTTATGTTTATTTTTAAGTTACTTTTTATTTTATTTATCATTAAATACTATTACTTTTTTAAGATTTTGTCAAGGGTTGGTTGTGGAGAAATATTATGGAAAATTTAGTTTTATTGTATTTTATCATTAAAGCGTGATTTAAATAGTGTCATGTTACATATTATTCCAAATGCGTCTGATTTTCCCATTCGCCTAATTTTTCCCGCAGGCGCGGATATTTTTTCAGTTCCGGATCATTTTTCATTAATTGTGCCGCTTCATCCCGGGCTTTTTTAATTAGTTCATAATCAAACAGAGAGGCAATCTGCAATTCTGGAAAGCCGCTTTGGATTTCGCCGTAGAGTTCGCCGGCACCGCGCAGTTTAAGGTCAATTCGGGCCAGAGTCGGTCCGTCATGGTATTTAGTTAGGGCGTTTAATCGTTCTCGTGTTTTTGTGCTTGTGTTCGCTTCTTGCGAGATAAAAAGAAAACAATATGATTGATGTTTATCACGGCCGACACGCCCCCGAGCCTGATGAAGCTGAGCCAGTCCGAAGCGTTCGGCGCCTTCAATAATCATAATGGCCGCATTTGGCACATCTATCCCGACTTCAACGACCGTAGTCGCGACTAAGACCTGTATTTCTCCGGCCGCGAATTCAGCCATAATTTTTTCTTTTTCCGCGGCCTTGAGTTTTCCATGGAGCAAGCCGACTTTTAGTTCCGGAAAAATTTTTTGGTCTAATTTTTCATGTTCTTTTTTTACGGATTTAACGCCGAGCTTATCTGATTCATCGATAAGCGGGCAGATGACAAAGGCCTGGCGGCCGGCGCGAATTTGCGTTCGGATAAAATCATAGGCGGCCGGCCGCTGTCCTTCGCTGATGATTTTAGTAATTATTGCTTGTCGGCCACGGGGCATTTCTTTAATTACGGATAGATCAAGATCGCCGTAAATCGCTAGAGCTAGGGAGCGGGGAATCGGTGTCGCGGTTAAAGATAAAAAATGCGGCGTCCGTTCCGGCCGGCTATTGAAGTCGATGATTTTTTTCCGCTGGACTACGCCGAAACGGTGCTGTTCGTCTACGACCGCCAAAGCCAGGCGGGGAAAATTAACATCGGTCTGGATTAAAGCGTGCGTGCCGATTATCAGGTCGGCGGAATTTGGCGGATCTGAAGCGATTTCGACATCAGCCGTTTTTTTCGGATTAGGATTTTTTTTATTTTTTCCGCCGCCGAGCATTAGCGCTATTTTAAAGCCGGACGCGGCGAATAATTCAGAAAAAGTTTTAAAATGTTGGCGGGCCAGGATTTCTGTCGGCGCCATTAAGACCGCTTGCTGTTTGTTTAAGATAACATTTAAAAAAGCTAAGGCCGCGACAATCGTTTTGCCGCTGCCGACATCGCCTTGGAGCAGGCGGCTCATCGGCGCGTCTTGCCCCAGGTCTTTTAATATTTCCCAGGCGGCGCGTTTTTGACTATCGGTGAGCTTAAAGGGCAGATTAGAAACAAAGGCGCGTGTTTTCGGCTCTTGGAATTTAATCGGCGGCGCTTGCCGGCTTTTAAGTTCATGTTTTATTTTTTGCGCCTTTAGTTGACGAAGGAAGAGTTCGGCGAAGCCGAGTCGGCGGGAAGCGGCCGCGATTTCGGCGCGGTTTTTTGGGAAATGAATTTGGCGCAAGGCCTGGCTTAAATCCAAGAGGCCGAGGCCTTGCCTGATTTCCATTGGCAGCCAGTCCGGCACGGTTTCAGCTAAATTGATAATGCTTTTAATAAGAAAGCGGATTTGTTTCGGCGTTAAATCGGCAGTCAGATGATAGTTAGGCACTAAGCCCTGGGTATGAATTAAGTCCTCGGAATATATTTTTTCATAACGCGGTGAAATCATAGCCAGTTGGCCATAACTTTCACTCACGGCCCCGGATAAGGAAATCCGATCGCCGATTTTTAAAGTCCGGGTTAAAAACGGTTGGTTGAACCAGATGACCTTTAAAGAATCGCTGTCGTCTTTGATCAGGGCTTCGGTAATAGACATTCGGCGTTTGAAACTTTTTTTGTTTTGGATCAGTTCGATTTCCCCCTGGACGTTTGCTTCGGTGCCGTCTTTTAGCTCCGCAATCGGCAGGATTCGGCTGAAGTCGTCATAGCGGAAAGGGAAATAAAAAAGCAGGTCGGAAACCGTTTCCAGACCCAGCTTTTTTAAAAGCGCGTAAGTTGTCCGGCCGACCCGGTGTAATTCGCTGATTGGGGAATTAAGATCCATAATAATTAGGAGCGGCCGCTTAATGGTGCCTCCGCCAGGAATCGAACCTGGATTACAAGATCCGCAATCTTGCGTCCTATCCGTTGAACGACGAAGGCCTTCGGTTTCTATCTTATTATAATTTCAGGAGCTTCGTCAACTGTTCGGATAGGGGGGGAGCCGTTCTCTCCAGGTCTTCTTCTAGATATTTTGCCAAAAAATTACGGACCGCCAGAGGGTCAAGATGTCTGAGCCGCAGGGAAAGGCGCCAGCGCGCCGCGTTTTTATATTCCAGATACAGGTTTTTTATTTTTTGTTTCGGCCGGTATAAGACCACAAAATTTTTAAATTCATCATAATCATAGAATTTGCGGCCGACTTTTATTCCTTCCGGCCCGAGTTCAATGTCAATCATTAATGGTTCCCGAGTTTCATTAATAAGCGTTATGATTGCGCCGACGATAATTATTAGAGCGAATAGAAAATTAGCTTCCGGACCGAGAAATTCAATCTGCCAATTTCGGACCGAAAAAAAAGACAAAAACAGGCAAATAAAAACAAAAAGCCCGGCCAAGATATACCAGGAACGGCTGCGCTTTGGCGCCCGGTATTCCGGTATTTGCCAGCGGATATATTGTTCGTTATTTAAGGAATCTTGGGGCATATTTTTCCAATAATTGGCCCGATTTTTCATTGACAAGACCGGGCGGATTTTATATAGTGATTATAACATAAACCGGCCTTAGACGGAAGCTTTTAGCGGTAATAGGCGGCCAAGTGCGGCTGACGCGCGAAGCGCGGCGGCTTGCGAAGCAAGCGAAAGCGGCAGGTTACTGACAATTAAATATAAACATGGAGAGGTGGCTGAGCGGCTGAAAGCGGCAGGTTGCTAACCTGTTATAGGGGTTTATTTCCCTATCCGGGGTTCGAATCCCCGCCTCTCCGCACTGAATCAAAATCGCTTTTATTTTCAATTTTAGAGAGCACATTATATGGCTCTTTGAAAGAAATATTAGCGATTTTTTTGTTATCAATAGTAGCGTTCCAAAGTAGAGTTATTAGAGTATTTCGCTGTTCGTCAGGTTTTTGAGATAAAAACTCTTTTTGCATTGTTTTAGGCTCTAAAAACGCATTTCTTATCCGTTCCAAAGTAATATTATCTTGGCTAGATTTTTTCATTTCTAGCTCTGCTTGATACAGCCAAAGCGTATGACGTGCCGGCAATTGAATTTGAAGCTAGAGAGAGTACTTCATATCGTTTAATTACAAATCCTCGCATTGCCAAATGGATGGAAAGTAAGGGGTATAAGTTGGCTTATGATGAACCCATGCCTGAATATTTAGGAGGAGAAAATTTTTATTATGTGAGATTAGAGAAAGTTCCAGAGCAAGTATAATTTAAGATTCTGTTGATTTTAAGCCTTTTATAGGTAAGATTTAGATATAACCGTTCCCAGTGCGTCCCACCCTCTCCGCACATAAAATAAAATACCCCAGTTGGGGTATTTTATTTTATATTCGTCGAGCCGGGATTCGAACAGGATTGAAGTGAGCTAGATATTTGCCAGCAGGTAAATATCGCAGCGAACGATCGCCAAGCATCTGGGGGATGCTTGGCGCAATCCCTGGACAACGAATGAGCGAGCGACGGCGAGCGAGTGAGGCGGAAATCCCTCACTCTCCGCAGTTAGGAAAAAGTAGCTCAGGTAGGCTACTTTTTTGTTTATTTTTAGTAAATTTTTTAAGTTCCAAAGTAGTTCTAACCGAAAGAAGGAGACAGGGACGATGTTAAGAAAATAAGTTATTTTATGACTAATTTTAAACAAATGTTGCTCAGTTCGAATTTTGTAATTTTAGATTATTTTTTAAATTTGAATAAAATTTATTTTACATTTATTTAAAAAAAGTGTATATCTAAATTAGTACAGCCGTTTTGATTGTACATTAAAATAATTATTAACTTAAAATTAAGGAGATTTTGTCATGAAAAAAGGAAAAAAAATTTTTCAGCACAATTTTTGGCGCAAAAAAACAGATGAACATATTGGACATACCGTCCAATCAGTTCTCGGTTTGTCAAAAAGTAAAGCTTCTGTTGCTGCTAGTAGTTGTGGGGCTGGTTCCTGTAACTGCGGTGGTGGGTGTAATGGATCATGCTCTACCTCATGCGAGGGTGGCAGTTAAAAAAGAGGGGAAATAATTATCTGATTATTTCCCCTTAAGTTTAATTAAACTATTATAAAGTATAGGAGGACAAAAAATGAATGCTGATAAAAAAATTTTTAGTATGCAATGGCATTTTACCGATGGATGTGATCAGGCCTGCCAGCATTGTTACATTTATCAGAATGCTGGTTATTTAAAGGAATCGAAGAAGGAGTTATCACTTGAAGAAGCTAAGTCTGTTGTTGATAATTTCGTATCTTTTTGTGAACAAATGGAATGTGAACCGAGATTAAGTATTACCGGAGGAGACCCTCTTTTGTATAAATATTTCTGGGAGGTCCTCTCGTATATATCTATCAAAGGAATTATTTTCTCAATACTGGGAAATCCATTTCATTTAAATAAAAAAGTATGCGATAAATTAAAAGAGCTGGGTTGCGTTTCTTACCAGATGTCACTAGATGGTTTAGAAAAGACTCATGACGGAATTAGAAAAAATGGATCTTTCAAAGCCACTTTAGAGAAAATCCCTTTATTAAAAGAGTCTGAAATAAAAGCTAATATTATGACAACCGTTTCTAAGCTAAATTATTTGGAAATTCCGGAACTCGTTAGAATTGTGGTTGAAAATAAAGTTGATACTTATGCATTTGCGAGGTATTGCCCGACGCCCGATGATAACCTTGAAGATTCATTTTTATCACCACAGGAGTATAGGAGTTTTCTTCAAAAAGTATGGGACGTTTATGAAGAATTAGCCGATAAAGGTACATCTTTTTCCCTGAAGGACCATTTGTGGACATTATTTCTTTATGAAAAGGGGTTGATAAAAATTAATCAGAGCAGTGCTATAGTTGATGGCTGCAATTGCGGATTTAGGCATATTACATTATTACCAGACGGAACTGTTTACGCTTGTCGAAGATTTACCAGCCCAGTTGGCAATGTGTTAAGAGAAAGTATCTATGATATCTTTCTTGGTGAAAAAATGGAAGAGTACAGATCAATCGATAAATTTAGCGATTGTTCTAATTGTGAGCTTCTTAATTATTGTCGCGGTTGCCATGCTGTCGCTTTTGGCACTTCTGGTAATTTTTTTGCCAAAGACCCACAATGTTGGAAAAAATAAGTAAAATGGCTGTTGAAAAATCACGGCCATTTTTTATTTTGTTTGCAATTTTTTATATTTTAATACAGCATCAAATATTTTAATATTTTTTTCGTTTAGTTCATTATTTGTAAAACCATCTTTAACCTCTTGTAAATAATTTTCAATAAGCTCAAAATCATTATTTTTAGAAGATTCTTCGTAATCTTTGAACTCGTTTCCGTATGTATATATTGTGTGTTTTTTTGATTTTATTGGTAAATAATATTTTTTCAATATTTTGTTTTCCGTATCGCTAAAATCCAATAGTTTTGTCGCAATTAATAATTCTCCATTATTTTTTAATATTTTGTTCAATATTTGAAAAATATCGTTTAAATTGCTAATATTATTAAAGGTGTAGCACGAGAAGGCAAAATCAAATTTTTTGTCACTATCGGCCAGATTGCCAATATCCGTTCCAAGGAGTTTAATTTTGTCGTCAAATTTTTTAGATCTTTCTTCGGCAATCTCAACCATTTTTTTACTTGAGTCAATTCCGGTCACCATGGCTCCGCGTTCAGCCATCAATCTATCCCACCTTCCTTCGCCACACCCGATGTCTATAACTTGTTTATCTTCTAAATTTTCAGGTAGCATTTCAAAAGTTTGGCGTATCAAATTATCAGGATTTTCCTTTAAATCAGCAGACTCGTTTATTTGAGAACTATAGTTAATTGCATCATTCTCGGTGTATTCTAACGGTGTGTTTCTTAATCCAAATTTATTAATTAATTCTTCTTCTGGATTTTTTTTTAAAAAATTATTTTCTATCATAAAAATATGGAAAAATATAATAAAATATACTCATCTTCTAATGTTAGCGAAGATATCAAGCCCAGTCAAATTTTAAGTCTCATCTGGAAGAACTTTTTACCAAACAGAAAAATCCTTGATTTAGGTTGTGGTCAGGGAATTGACTCATTATTTTTATCTAAAAATGGTTTTTCTGTTACCGCTATCGATAGTTCGGATGTGGCCATTAACCAAATAAAAATTAAAAAAGACGAATTTAAGCTCGACAATTTAGAATTGATTTGCGGCGATATCAATGATTTTAATATAGAAAAAAATAAATATCAGGTGATAATATGCCGCAATGTCTTGAATTTTTTAGATAAGAATAAGGCCTTGAGGATATTAAAAAGCCTGCAAGACAATATTCAAAAGGGCTCTTATATTATTATTGAGGTTTTTACCAAGGATGATCCCAGTTTTCTCTCGGATAATAAATTTACCAGCTACTTCGAAGAGCAAGAATTATTGAATATCTTTTCCGGCTATAAAATATTTTATTATTTGGAAAATACCATATTGGATCCAGGCCATCCAGGTTTTCCTAATCCGCATAAACATGGGGTGGTCAGGATAATCGCCCAGAAGTAATTTTGCTAATTTTAAATAGTTTGGTTTAAAAAAGTTCGAATAGCGTCCCTAACACCCCGCGTACAAAATAAAAATACCCATTTTGGGTATTTTTATTTTGTATGGATAGAAGGGATTCGAACAGGTCAGAAGCGAGGCAAACCCGAGCCGCTATGCTGAGCGGCGAGGGTGTGGGCGAGCGTCGCTAAGCATCCGGGGGATGCTTAGCGCTGACCCGGGACAAGTGAGCGACGCGGAAGCGGAGCGAGGGCGGAAATCCGCCTGCCGGCAGGCAGGCCCGCCTCTCCGCTAACAAAAATAATCCAGCAAATGCTGGATTATTTTTGTTAATGTAAAGAAGGCGGGGATGAATAAGTAGGGCAGGCGGGTTAGGCGGGGGCCGACGATGCGACAAGTAAATAACTTTTTTTAGATTGACCTTTCCGGTCGCCGGTGTTAAAGTAATATGAAATTTGTTTCTTTAAAAATTCTATAGATTTAACGAAAATAATAGTGAATTAGTATAAACTTAAAGCAAGGAGGAACAAGCTATGCAAGGCGTAGAAAAGGCGCACTGTAACGCCGTAATTACAGCAATAACGAAAGCGGCTTACGCTTTCTGGGGGTCAACTGTTGAAGAAGCTCTTCGTTCTATTTTGAAATATGGGAAGAGCGATACATTAGGCATGGACGCCATGCCGGAAATTATGATTATTAGCGCGCTCCAGGAATATGATGCGCGTTCAATCGTCATTACTGAGGAAGTCGGCAGCCAAGGAAAATTAGATTTGGCTTATTCCGACAATCCTCATCATTTTCGGACCGTTTTTATCAGTGATCCGACTGACCGTTCGTCGCAGATAAAAAAATCCTTAGAAGCAGTTGAAGATAAAGGGCAGACCGTTAGTGCCGCGATGGCGAGCGAGGAGTTCCGGAATAACTGGGAAAGAAATTTTGGCCGGCCGGTGTCGATTACCGGCGGAGCCTCAGCAATTACTTGCGTCCGTCGCGGCATTCCGATATTTTCGGTAATTGTTAGTTATATCACCCGTCGTTTGTTTTTGGCTTGTAGCGCCGGTTGCTATTATTATGATTTGTCGCCTGGCGAGCCGGAGATAAATTTAGAATCGGTATTGTTAACAGGAAAGAAAATTTTTTTTAATGATGCTAATTCGCCGGAAGACATGCTTCGTTTCGTAACTTTCATGGGCAAGCAGGGGTATAAGGAAAATTTTTTAGATAGCCGCTTTATGGTGGAGACGGAAATCAAAAAGAATCTTTATTATGATTTACCCGGGGGGCCGTCGCGGGTATTGTATTTATCCGATCTTCAATCAGCGAAAAATCGAATCGGTTTTATTCTTGCTAACGGCGAGAAGATTACCGAATGGATCCATTGGTTGCCTTATCTCCGTTTCGCGCGAAAAGCGAATGATCAGGGTGCACCAGCTTTGAGATTATTTGAGGTTTATCAGGATCGTCCTTGGACCAGGGAAGGAATCTTAATGTCCACGCCGCCGGCTTATAGTATTTTTCAAGCGATTGGTTCAGATGGCCAGAAAGTTATTGATATTAACCGCTTCGCTTCATTTAACAATCCGAGTCAGATTCGCTCGACCTTAATACTCGCCCCGGCTAGTAATCATTGGGCGACCCGGGTTGTAAATCAATACGGCTATCGGCCGATTGAGTTTTATTCCGAGTGAGGCGGGAGGGAAGAGTATAAATTATCTAAATTCATTAATTAGCGGGGGCCGCTAAAAATGGCGATTAATGAGTTTAAGAAAAAGTCCGTAAAAATAAACGCGGACTTTTTTATTAATCAGAAATAGTCATTAAACATTAAACCTTAAACCATTAAACAATCTATTCCCCCTATTCTCCATAAAAAGAAATTTATAAAAACCATAAATTTCTCTTTATTTGGTGAGCGCTCGGTCTTTGTATTTGTTAGTTTAATAATGGGCTAATATTTAATATTTTTTATTTTTGCGAATTTTACTTTAAATTTATCAAAATTTTATAGGAATTTAAGGTAGTTTTTGCTATAATTAAAATGTAAACTTATCTATATACAATATGCCCCATACAAACAATAAAAAATTTATCGCCATTTTTGATAACGAACCGGTACGGCGGGTTTGGCGGGAAAAAGAAGAGAAGTGGATGTTCAGCGTGGTGGATGTGATAAGAGTTTTAGCTCAAAATAACCGCCCACGTAAATACTGGAATGATTTAAAAGTTAAACTTAAACAAGAGGGAAGTCAGTTGTCCGAAAAAATCGGACAACTGAAAATGTTATCTCAAGATGGGAAATTTTACGAAACTGATGCCGCTGATGTCGAAACCTTGTTTCGTTTGATCCAATCCATTCCTTCTCCAAAAGCCGAACCGTTTAAACTCTGGTTGGCGAAAGTTGGTTACGAAAGAATCCAGGAAATATCTGATCCGGAAAAGGCCTTAAATCGATCCAGGGATTATTGGCAAAAGATGGGGCGGAGTCGACAGTGGATTCAACAAAGAATGATGGGCCAGGAAATTAGGAATAAATTAACTGATTATTGGAAAAATAATGAAGTAAAGGGGAAGGAAGAATATGCTGTTTTAACCAACATTATTCATCATGAATGGAGTGATCTAACAGTTAAAGAGCATAAAAATTATAAAGGGTTAAAAACGGAAAATTTGCGCGATTATATGACTGACGCGGAATTAATTTTTACGGCTTTAGCTGAATTATCCACGAGACAGATCGCTGAAGTAATGCGAACTAAGGGCTTGGTAGAGAATAAAGTCCCGGCTCAAAAAGGCGGCGGAGTAGCTAAAAACGCCAGGGTAGAGTTAGAAGAAAAAACTGGAAAGAAAATTATTAGCAAAAATAATTTTAAAGGATTGGGCGGTGAGAAAAACTTAAAACTTGGTCAAAAAAATTAAATTTTTACATCATGAAATTTAAGAAAGAAATTATTATGGGGTCCGGCAAGACGGCTTTTTTCCTATCCCTGATTTTATTTTTTAGTTTTAATTTTTTATTGTCTGGTTCCGACCATTTTGTTTTGGCCGCCGCGAATCAGCCGATAATACAAAAGGTTCCTTTTACTTCGCAGGCGCCCTTATTTGAATGGAGCGATGAACGCCAAGAGGACGGCTGCGAAGAAGCATCGGCGCTCATGGTTATGGCCTGGGTTAAGGGCGAGGGGTCGGCGGAAGCAAAAATTTGGCGGGAGCGGATATTAACGCTAACTGATTGGGAGCAAGAAAAATATGGTGAGAATCGCGATGTTTCTTTATTCCATGTTTTAGTTTGGGTCTTCGGCGATTATTTTGAACATGGCAACGTCGCTATAAAATCAGTTAAGAGCGCGGATGAAATTTTAGCTGAATTAGAAAAAGGGCATTTAGTATTATTGCCGATGAACGGCCAGGCCTTAGAGAATCCTTATTTCACGCCGCCCGGACCGGAACGGCATATGATTTTAGTTAAGGGCTATGATCCGGCGAGCGATGAATTTATTACCAACGATCCGGGCACGCGGCGGGGTGAAGATTATCGTTATCCGGCGGCGATTATTTTTACTGCTATCCGCCCTTATATTACTGGCTATCATGCGCCTTTTCCGGGCGGAGAAAAAGAAATGATTGTGATTGGAAAGTAGGGGATTACCTTCTTTCGTTGACTTTTTATGATTTTTATGATATAATATAGCTGTTCTTTTAAATTTTTTATACTAACCTTAAAAACATTTATCATGGGAAAGAAAAATTCAGATTCAAGACAGGCCAGCGCCAATCGCTCGGCCGGAGATAGTGAAGAAATTTTCAGTGGAAAAATCCGCACCGATAAGGTAATGTGTTGCCCGATATTTCGGAAGTTATTCCCGCCGCATGCGGAGATATCTTTCAAAGGTTCGGATATCTTCTGCCAAGGTGAAAACGGGGATAAAATCGCTTTCGTAGCCGTATCATCGCCTAACGGACGCGGGAAAATTTCTATTCCGTTAAAAGTGATTGAATTATCTTCCGAAACCAGGAGAATATTGCAGAATAAATATAACATTCCGCGGTATTGTTTGGAAAAATTCCAGGTAGCTCAGTCGCGCGACGGGATTGATCGGGAACAAGAAATTGAAATCGTCGATGAGTTAGAGGAAATGTTCGGAGCAATGATGAATTAATAAATTTCCGGCTCGTCCTCCATTCAGGTCGGATTGTTAGGTTCAGTTGATTTTGCCAAACCAAGGGTTGCTTATAAGGCAACCCTTTTTATTTTACCATCCGCTCTTATTTGCCGGTTGCCAACCGAATCGCTAATCATCAAATCGCAAAGAGCCGCTTATAAGCGGCTCTTTCTCTTAGAAAAATTTTAAATTTTTTTGAGCCATCTATATTTTCTTATTTTTAATTTTATCCAAGGCCTCGGCAATAAAATCATCCTTGGAAATTTCCCGCGCTTCTTGCGCCCCGCGATCGCGGACGCTAAGTGTTGGAGCGGCCGCTTCTTTATCGCCAATAACGAGCATGTAAGGGATTTTTTCCGCTACCGCTTTTCGGATCTTGTTGCCGACGGTCTCGTTGGCGTCATCGATTTCCACGCGCAGACCGGCGTTTTTAAATTCTTCCGCTAATTTTATACAAGCCGGTAGATGAGTTTCGGCAACCGAAACGATTTTAATCTGCACCGGCGCAAGCCAGAGCGGGAAAGCGCCGGCAAAATGTTCAATTAGAAGCGCTAAGAATCTTTCGTAAGAGCCCAAGATCGCCCGGTGGACCATCACCGGATTTTTGGCCGAACCGTCTTTATCAGTATAAGTTAAATCAAATCTTTTTGGCGTGGCAAAATCAATCTGGACGGTTGGAATTTGAATTTCCTTACCTAAAGAATCACGGAACATAAAATCAAGTTTCGGGCCGTAGAGAGCGGCCTCACCCTCTTGCCGTTTCGCGCCTAAGCCCATTTCGTCGGAAATTTCCGTGAGCATCTTTTCACATAAATCCCAATCCGCGACGTCGCCGATATATTTTTCCGGATGGGCATAATCACGAACGGATAAAGAGACCCAATGTTTATCCCAGAGGCCGAGAGCGCTGTAAAAACCTCTGATAATATTAATCAGATTTTTTATTTCTTCTTTAACCTGATCAATTCGGCAAAAAGTATGACCATCTTCTACGGTAATCGCATAAACGCGGGATAGGCCGCCGACTTCGCCGGTTTTTTCCGCTCGGTATTGCTTCTCCGATTCCATATAACGGATTGGCAGGTCGCGGTAGGAGCGGGGGCGGGAAGCGTAAATCTGAGTATGATGCGGGCATTGGACCGGCTTTATTACGAAGTCATGGCCTTTATCCGAGCTTACATGAAAAAGTTCTTCGCTGAATTTTTTTGCATGTCCGGAAAGTTCGTAGAGATCGATTTTCGCCAGGTGCGGTGTCATGACTTTCTCAAAGCCGTAGCGCCGGCAAACCGCTTCAATATGTTTTTTTAATTCCTCAATAATAACCATGCCTTTCGGCGTATAGAGTGGTAGGCCCGGGCCGACTAAGTCCGAGAAACAAAACAAATCCAATTCTTTGCCGAGCTTCCGATGATCGCGTTTTTCCGCCTCGCTGATCATTTTTAAATATTCATCCAATTCTTCTTTAGTATCAAAAGCCAGACCGTAGATTCGGGTAAGCATCTTATTTTTTTCATCGCCCCGCCAGTAGGCGCCGGCGAGTTTATAAAGCTTGAAGCTTCCGGTCTTGATTTCTTTAGTGTTAGCAACATGCGGGCCGCGGCAGAGATCGGTAAATTTACCAACCGTATAATAGCTGACGCTTTTGGCGCCTTGATTTTTTAGCTCGGCAATCAATTCGGTTTTATAGGGATTATTATCAGTTTCGGCCGTGCTTAAAGCGACGTCGATTTTTTCTTCGCCCCCTTTGAATTCCAGATTTTGTTTAGCGAAATGCGCCATCTTTTTTTCTAAGGCCTTTAAGTCCGCGTCGTTTATTTTTTGTTCGCCGAAATCAATATCATAATAAAAGCCGTTATCAATCGCCGGTCCGATCGCCAGCTTGGCGTTCGGGTAGATTTCTAGAACGGCGGCCGCCAAGAGATGAGCGAGGGAATGGCGCTTGATTTCAATATTACTTACTTCGTTGTGTTTTTTTTCTGACATAATATTATTCTAATTAAAAATTAAAAGATTAAAAATTAAAAAATCCCCTCCTGGCAAAAACAGCGAAAACTGCTTCTGTCGGGACGGGACTTTTTGCAACGCGACGTGCGTCTAATTTTGTCTCGCGGTTCCACCCGGCTTTCCCGCGGCAAAGCGGGACGCTTTTTAGTTTTTGTTTTTTCCGGATCCGGTTTGGTAGGCCGGACTTCAGCTAGTATTTAAATGATAAGCGTTTTTGGAGATTTTGTAAAGGTTGGGCTATTTTATAAAAAAGGCCGGGTTGTTGCCGCGGCCTTTCTATAATTTTTTTATTTTTCATTTCTTTTCGCTAATTCTGCCCAGACACGATTTTGTTCATGTCTGAGAAATTTTTTCATTTCTTTTTGGGCTTTCCTTGGTAGCTTAGCCGGCATGATTTCCTGCTCATTCGCGAGCATAAAAGCTTTTTTTCCATTTGTTATTACCCTAATGGGAATAAGTTTATTTGGTTTTATTCCGCCATTTTTTTTGTTTATTTGGAACGAGGCATATATCGCCTCTTCAGCGGCTGGAAATATTCCTAAACTTTTATAACTTATATTTCCATTTTGGGGGTCGCCTTCGGCGACGGAAGTTTCATACCAGATTTCTTCTCGCCATTTTTTGTTGTTTCCCATTTTATTAAAAATTTTTTTAATTTCCATTTTATTCAGTTTTTAAGGTTAGTAATTCTAGATAATTTTACACCATTTCTGGAAAAATGTCAATAGTCGAGTAATGGGCTAGAATCAATACCTATTACACCACCCATAAAATAACAGTAATATAGGCGGTTAACTAATTTTACCCCTTAGCTAATATTAAACCATAAATTTGCTTAGCCCCGGCCGCCTTTAAAGTCCGGGCCGCTTCATTTAAAGTTGCGCCGGTCGTAATCAAGTCGTCTATTAGAATAATCGTTGTGCCGCTTGAATCCTCGCCTAAAGGTTTTCCATGCCAAGAAAAAACGCCTTTTATGTTATTAAACCGTTCTTTTTCACTCAAAGACGCCTGGCGGCGGCGGCGGCCGGAACGTTTTAAATCGCGGCAGTTTAAAGGATAACCGAAAGCGGCGCTGAATTCTCGGGCGATTATTTCCGCCTGGTTGAAGCCGCGCCAACGAAGACGTTTTTGGGCAAGGGGAATCGGGATGACAAGAAAGTTATTAGGTTTATCCGCTAGTGGGCGAGCCCCCATGTCAAACGCTTGGCTCGCGACCTGTCCCGACCAAAACATTATCAGCCAGCGGGCCAAGATCGGGCCGAGCGCGGCAATAAAATTATATTTGAATTTCTTTATCAGTCCGGCGAGTAGGGGATCATTGTAGTCCCCAGCGATAAATACCTGGTCCAAGTCCGGCGTTTTTAAATTCATTTTTTGGCGCTGGCCGAAAGTAATTTTTTTAAAACAAGCCGAACAAAGCCAGTCGCCTTCTTGGCCGCAACCCAGACAGTTTATAGGAAATAGCAGGTTTAATAAAAAAGATTTTAGCCCCATATTTTTATGGCCTCATAAACAAAAACCCCCTCGGCTATTATAGCCGAGGGGGCATGAAAAAAAGTTAAATTTTTTCTAAGGATAAATTTTAGTCCCGAATTTATCTCAACCTTACCTGATAAATCTCTTCGGTCTGCTTATCCGTAAAGTAAAGATAATCCTGATTTTCCGGGACAATTATCTGGGAAATATTATAAGCGCCGTCCGGTACGGCGATTAATTTTTTAGCGCCGGTTTTTAGATCGATCTTATAGAGATTGTCTTTAGTCCTATCTGCTAATTCCGGGAAAAATCCTGAGCCGTTTTCCAAATTTTCTGGGACGGCGCAATAAATTTCCGTATTGGAAGCGAAAGTACATTTATCCGCCCAGGTTGCCAGGTCAAGCGAAATCCGGTTTTGTCCAATCGAATCGCCTTGAGCGTTTACGATCCAGAGTCGGGGGTTATAATTATCGCGGCTATGATAGACGCTATAAAGCAGGCGATCGCCGGCATCCGACCATTGGAATTCCAAGCCACGGCCTTCAATAATTGTTGATTTAAAATTTTCGTTATTTAAACCGACGAAAAATACTTCCTGGCGTTCAGCATCAATGCCATCCGTGTAAATAGCGACGGCTTGGTTATTCGGCGACCAAGATGGATAAACAATATTATCCCGGGTACCGATTTTTTCAATTGCTACGGCTTGCGAGCCGTCGTCTTTTGAGGCCATCAGCCAGCGGTTATCCGGATCAAGGCCAATACTTTCGGAAACGATCTGTTCGCTATTCGGCGAAAAGGAAAATTCCTGCCAATGAGCGGGCAGGGTCACCTGCTTCTTAGTCGTAAAATTATACAGGATTTTGTTGCCGTCCGGATATTCAATAATCGCTCGGTCGCTATCCGGTGACCAGACGATATTTTCAGCGTTATGGAAAACTTTATCGCTTAACAAGACCGGATTACCGTCGGCATCAAGCTTATAAAATCGGCCATCGTCTTTATTATAATATTGGATTCGTCCGTCGCTTGAAAGGGTCGGATTAAGCGTTGGGGAGGAAACAAGAGTAGTGGTTTTAGTGAGTCCGCCGACTGCCAGGATATTCGGTTCGTCAGCGCTCGGCGCGCCGATTCCGGGTATGCCACCCGCTTCCGGCAGTCCTTCGCCTGGTTCGCCGATTTCTTCGCCGCCCTCGCTTGGACCGGCGCTCGGCAGGCCGCTAATTTCTCCGGCCGGCAAGGTTTCCGCCGGCGGGATTACGACCGCGGCGCGGAAGAAAAGAATCCAAAGAAGATAGCCGATTAAGCCGACTAAGGCCAAAAATCCAACGATTAGAAAAAATTTCTTATACCTGGCGAAAAAGTTCATAAAGCGCTTGTTTAATGTTTCTAAATATTATATAATTAGTATATCTTAAATTAGAAGATAATTCAATTTAAATTGGGATTTTTTTAATCTTATGGGTATTTTTTCTTCAAGCCAGGAAAATCTGTTTTTAGGCGTGGACATCGGGGATTCTTCTTTAAAGATGGTTGAACTCCGGAAAAAGAATCGTCGGGTTTATTTGTCTAATTATGCTTTTAGCGAAAACGTCAGTGAAATCAATTTTACGAAAATGGAGGATATTGAATATCTGGCGCGGGCGATCAATAAGATAAAGTCCGAGTCCGGAATAGTGAGCAATCGGGTAACCGCCTCCTTACCGACTTTCGCGGTTTTTTCTTCAATAATCAATATCAATGTCGCTGACAAGAAAGCGTTGGCCGGGACAATTAACGAGGAGGCAAAAAAAGTGATTCCTTTGCCCTTAGAAGAAATGACCCTGGATTGGAAAATAATTCCGGATAGGAACGGCAAAACCCCGACTAAAGGGAATATGCAGATTTTTTTAACCGGCAGTCCGAAGAAACTTGTCCGGAAATATATTGATATTTTCAAAGCGGCTAAACTTAATCTAGCGAGTTTAGAAACCGAAACCTTTTCTTTAGTCCGGTCTTTGGTTGGGAACGATAAGACGACGGTGATGATCGTGGAAATAGGCGCTAATAGTACGGATTTGTCGATAGTTAAAGAGAGCATTCCGGTTTTGAACCGGAGCTTGGCGATTTGCGGTTCGACGATTACGCGAGCACTGGCGGAAAAAATGAATGTCCCTTTTGCCCAGGCCGAACAATTTAAATTTGATATGAGCGTCTCTTTGGAGGCCGGCGCGAAAGACGCCAATGCTGACGGAGAATTGCCGCATTTAATGATTGAGAGCTTAGAGCCGATTATTACGGAAATTCAATATATGCTGGATTTTTTCCGGTCTCAGAATAATGGAGAAGTAGAAAAGATTATTTTATCCGGCGGTGGCGCCTTGCTTCTGAATCTGCCGGAGTATTTATCTAAACGCCTGGATTTACAGGTCCTTGTCGGCGATCCTTGGAATCGTGTTCATTATCCAGAGGAGTTAAAGGCGGTTTTAAACGAGGTCGGGCCGCGTTTGGCAGTCGCGATCGGTTTAGCGATGCGGGAAATCGAGTAAAGGGATTTCTCGGATACTTAAAAGAGTATTCGATGATAGCCTTATAAGAAAAGAATCACATGTCGTTATTTACCTTTAAAAAATCTAAAGGCGCTCATAAAGACAATTCTAAAGAGGGAGGCAAGGAAGAACACAGGGAAGCCGCCCGCAAAGAAGATCGCCCGGTGATTCATAAAGAGATTCGCAAAAGCAGTTTGCAGAATCCGAAAATTCTTGAGGTTAATCTTATTAAAGACGAGGCCCAGGTTTTTTTTAATTGGAATAAGAATCTTATGGCCTTGGTTTTCGTTTTATTCTTAGCGATTTTGTTTATCGCAGAAATTCATTTTGGTCTTAGCTGGTGGGAGAAGCGGGAAATTGCCCGAGCAGAGATTTTAACCGAAAGCGTCGCGGAAGTTAATCGGGAAATCGCTACGGCTAGAAATCAAGCCGCCGCCGCTTTAGCTTATAAAGACAAGTCCGCCGCTTTTAGCGAATTATTAGAAAATCATGTTTATTGGACTAACTTTTTTTCCTGGTTGGAAAAAAATACTTTAAGTTCGGTTGAGTATGCCGGTTTTTCCGGTGATTTGACCGGCATTTATTCTTTTGGCGCGACTGCCCAGGCCTTTGCCGATGTATCCTGGCAGGTTAAGTCATTCTTGAACAATCCTTTGACTTTAGTCGCCGCGGTTGATTCGGTTTCGGCCGGCGCAGAAGACGGAGAAAATATTAGTGGCGTAAGTTTTAATCTTAATCTTGAAATTAAACCGGAAATTTTTAAGAAGTAAATTATGGCCCCGCGCAATTCTAAAAACCAGAACGCTTTAAATGCTTTTTTAAACGAGTATTTTAACGCTATTTTAGCTGTTATCTTAATTTTATTTTTAGCCGCGGCTTATTTTCTTTTTTTAGGCCCTAAATTCCAGGCCACGAAAGCGGCGATTGAAAGGAATATGGAAGAGCAGCAGCTTTTATATGAAAATCAACAGAAAAAATTAAATAATCTTAAATCAATTTTAGAATTATATAAGAAAATAAATTCCGGCGATCTACAAAGATTTAATAGCGTTTTGCCCGATGAGTATGTGCCGGAAAAGTTATTTGGTGAATTAGAAGAGGTAATTGGCCGCGCCGGCTGGCTCCTGACTAATGTCCGAATTGGGGACCCTGGTCCGGCATATAAACCCTTATCCGGAGGTGAAGCTGATTTGGCAGCGGCTTTCAAAGATAAAAAAATTACTTCGCTTGAATTAGAGCTTTCAATCGGTGCGGTTGATTACGCCGGCCTGAAAAGATTGTTGCGCCTATTGGAAAATAATTTACGCTTATTTGATATTATACGGGTTGATTTTTCTCCTAGTACTGAAAGTGCCGCGATTGTTATAAGGACGTATTATTATAAAACGACGCCTAATGCTATAGAGGCGCCGGCGGAAGAGAAATAAGACAGAAATAATTATGAAAAAAAGTTATCGCGCCATTCTTTATCTTTTAGTCCTGGTGATGATCGTCGCTGGCATTCTGCTTTTTGTTTATCGCGACCGTTTACTTGATTTTTTACAGGAGCAGGCCGATTTGGCGGCTCCGGCCGTCGCGCCTTTGGCTTTTTCTGTTTCCGTTGACGCGCTTGATACTAGTGCCTTGGATTCTCCGCAGTTTACGGCTTTAACTAATAATGTGATTGATTTTGATTTTGATAATATTTGTTATCGCCCGGCCGCCGTGGGAGCCGTTATTACGCCATTAACGCCGTCTGTTCCCGGAGAGACCGTTGTCGGAGAAGAATCTGAGGCCGGAGAAGAATCCGGAATCAGCACCCCGATTCCGGTCCATTGCGTTAAAGGTAATAGTTTGCCTTTTCCGGTTCGGGAAGAAGAATAAGGTTTAGAATGAAGAAGAATAAGGTTTAGAATTAATTTTAAATTTTCATGGATAAGAACGAAAAACTGCTCGGTTTACTGCAGGAAAAAAAGATAATTGACGCCAATCGGGCGGCGGAAATAAAGAAAACCTTAGCTAAGACCAAGGGGGATCTTGGCGCTTTTTTAATCAGCCAGAAGATTGTTGATGAGGAAAAATTAGCCGAACTTAAAGCTTCGTTGTATAACTTGGCTTATTATAATCTGATAAACGAAGAGGTCTCGGAAAAAGTGCTTAACTTTTTGCCGGAAGAAATCGCCCGGACTTATAAGATTGTCTGCTTCGGCCAGGAAGGGAAGAACCTTAAGGTCGGATTACTTGAACCGAACCTCAAGGCCATGGAAGCGGTTAATTTTTTGGCGGCCGAAGAAGGGCTTAATGTCCAATATTTTTTAATTTCAAATGCCAGCTGGCAGAAAACCTTTAAGCAATATCAGAAACTTGAAGAAGAAATTTCCAGCGCCTTGGAAGTTAAGGCAAAAGAAGAGGGCGCGGACGAATTGGTAACGGTTAATACGGAGAAGGAAGATTTAAGCGATGAAAATATCAATAGCGCCCCGGTATCGCGCATCGTTTCGGTTATTATCCGGCATGCGGTTGAAGCCCGGGCTTCCGATATCCATATTGAGCCCTATGCGAATGATAGTCGTGTTCGCTATCGGATTGATGGTATCCTTCATACGTCTTTAACTTTGCCGAAATCGATTCATAGTGCGATTATTGCCCGGATTAAAGTTTTGGCTAAATTAAAATTGGATGAAACGCGCATTCCGCAAGACGGCCGGATTCGTTTAGTAATTAATAATCGGGAAGTGGACTTCCGTATTTCGACCTTGCCGCTGGTTAATAAAGAAAAAGTGGTAATGAGAATTCTTGATGTTTCCAAAGGCGCGCCGACTTTGGAAGAATTAGGTTTTAATAATTTAGCTCTTAGCCGGATCCGCGACGGAATCAAGAAGACGAGCGGGATTTTCTTGGTGACTGGTCCGACTGGTAGCGGTAAAACTACGACTTTATACGCGCTCTTAAATATTTTAAATCAGGAGGGGGTTAATATCTCTACGCTTGAAGATCCGATTGAATATGAAATTAAAGGAATCAATCAGGCCCAGGTGCGGCCGAAGGTCGGCTTTTCTTTCGCTAATGGCCTGCGTTCGCTTTTGCGCCAGGACCCGAATATTATCATGGTTGGTGAAATCCGTGATGAAGAGACCGCCGAATTATCGATTCATGCTTCTTTAACCGGCCATTTAGTCCTTTCAACTTTACATACCAATGATGCGCTCGGCGCGGTTTTTCGTTTATTAGACATGAAGATTGAGCGGTTTTTATTAGCTTCGACTTTAAAATCCGTGGTTGCCCAGCGTTTGACGCGCCGTCTATGCGAACATTGTAAAGCAGAAACAAAATTGTCTCCTGATGCGGTCCAGGAAATAAATGAAGCGCTTAAGAGCGCGCCCTGGGAAGCGCTTAAGGCCGAATTGCCGGAAATTAATTCGCCGGAAGAGGCAACGGGCCATTATAAAATCTATAAGGCGGTCGGTTGTAATCGTTGTGAGGGCACCGGCTATTCAAATCGGATCGCGATTTCTGAAGTGATTGAAATTAATGAGACCTTACAGGACATGATTACCAACGGCGACAAGGATTTGAATATTGAAGCTGTAAAAAAGACCCAGGATTTTATTTCTATAAAACAAGACGGTTTTATTAAGGTTTTACAAGGTAAGACAACGATGGAAGAGGTTTTGCGGGTTATTGAGAGTTAAGAATTATTATCTAACTTATGGCCATTTTTAAATATCAAGCGACAGACAGCCGCGGTCGGACTAAAAGAGGCAATGTGGTCGGGATTTCCGATACCGAGGCCGCCGGACGCCTGCGTAAAAAAGATTTGAAAGCGGTAAGCTTGGTTGATGTTACCGGCGGCTGGGAAAGCAAATTTTTAATGGCGATCGCGCCGATTAAAAGAAAGGACTTAGTGATTTTTTCCCGCCAGTTTTCCGTAATGATCGCGGCCAATGTTCCGGCGGCCGAAGCGTTACAGATTTTGGTCGACCAGACGGATAATATAACCTTAAAGAACATGATTGCCGAAATCGCTTTTGAAGTTGAAAGCGGTTCTTTCTTGTCTGATGCTTTTGCTAAGCGGCCGAAAACTTTCTCGGAATTTTTTGTTAACATTGTTCGTTCCGGAGAAACCTCGGGAAAATTGGATGAAGTTTTAGAATATTTGGCAGACGAGATGGAAAAAAATTATGATATGGTTTCAAAGATCCGGGGAGCGATGATTTATCCTTTATTCATTATTGCCGGCTTGGTCGGTGCCGGTGTCGTCTTGATGATTTATGTTATCCCGAATTTAACGTCAATTATTACGGAGACCGGAGCGGAAATGCCTTTTTCAACCAGGATTATCATCGGCGCTTCGGAATTTTTTCGCGATTATCTAATTTTGATCATTATTGCTCTGATTGCTATAGCTTTCTTAATTCGTCTTTATAATAAAACCTATGCCGGCCGCCGGAATTTTGACATTTTAAAGTTAAAGATGCCGATTTTCGGCCCGCTATTTAAATATATTTATTTAATGCGTTTCTCCCGCTCTTTATCAACCCTGCTTAAGGGCGGCGTGACGATTACGCGCAGTTTAGAAATCGTGGCTGACGTGGTCGGCAATACGATTTATCGGGAATTAACTTTAGAAACTTTAGAGTCAATAAATGACGGGAACCCGCTGTCAACGGTTTTTGAAACTAGCGATTATGTGCCAAAAATGGTGCCGCAGATGATGGCGGTCGGCGAAAAGACCGGAAAAATCGACGAAGTTTTAGATCGGGTGACGAATTTTTATACCCGGGAAAGCACGAATATGCTTGATAATCTAAGTAAATTAATGGAACCAATCATCATGGTCTTTATGGGCGTCGGGGTCGGAATCATGGTCGCGGCGGTTTTGATGCCGATGTATAATCTAGCCAGCCAATTCTAAGCAGTTTAGCTAATTTTTACTCTTGATAAGTTTTCCACTATAAACTATTGCGCTTAAAAAGGGAAAATGTTATAATTTTAATATCAGATAATAATAAATAAAATATCTATGAGACACAACAAAAAGGGCTTCACGCTCATTGAATTGTTGGTAGTTATCGCCATTATCGGCTTGCTGTCAACTCTTTCTATCTTAGCTTTGAATTCGGCGCGGGCGCGGGCACGCGATGCCAAGCGTATTTCCGACATCAAACAGATCCAGACCGCTCTGGAAATGTATTATAATGATACGGGTGATTATCCGGAAACTGCTTCGGTTACGGCCGGTGCGACTTTAGCGAGCGATAATGGGACTTATTTGCGGGCTGTTCCGACGCCGCCCTTACCGACTGACGGTGCGTCTTGCGGAGCTGATGTTGATGAATATACTTACGAGAAAACTGGAGATTCTGGCAGTGATTCTTCTTATACGATTGAGTATTGTTTAGGTTCGGATGTTAATGATATTACCGGGGATACCTTGCAAACGGCAACCCCGGCGGGTATTTACTAATATTTAGTTGATTGATTTTAAAAAAGAGCCGGCAACGGCTCTTTTTTTTGTGAGTCGGGGTTTTATGGTATAATTTAGATTATTATGTTAAGAAGATGGGTGGGAATATGGAATTATTTTATTTTAAGAAAAAAGAAGAATTGGATGATTTTATCATCAGCCGCGCTGGCGTTGCCGGAGCGGAGTTTTTGCAATCCTGGAATTGGGGAGAGATTATGGCGCGGGAAGGCGCGGAAGTTTTGCGGGTTGGTGTTCGGCGCTTAGAAAATATTTTAGCGGCCGCGACTTTAGTTAAAAAATCCTTGCCGCTTTTTGGTCTAAAGAAATTTTATTGGTACGCGCCGCGTGGGCCGATTGGCGGTAAAGAGGCCTTGGCGTTTTTGTTCGCGGAAATAAAGAAGAAATATCCGGCCGCAGTTTTTTTACGTTTTGAGCCGGAGGCGGCGATTATGCCGAACGTGCCAATCGTGGCGGATGGAAATCTGTCCAGCGCTCGCCGGACGCGGGATTATAATCCGGCGAAAACTTTAATTTTAGATTTAAAGAAAGACGAGACAAAATTACTCGACGAAATGAGCCAAAAGACCCGTTATAATATCCGTTTAGCCGAGAAAAAAGGCGTGGAGATCCGTTTTGGCTCGGCCGCGGATTGGCCGGAATTCCGGCGGCTTTTGCGCTTAACCGGCGCGCGCGACGGGTTTAGATTGCATGAAGAAAAACATTATCAGAGTTTGATTGCGGATAGTGTTAAGGCGGAGAGTGCGGAAAATAATGATGGAATAAAATTATTTTTTGCCCGTTATCAAGGAAAAAATATTGCCGTCGGTTTGTTTTCTTTCTGGGGCGGCCGGGCGAGCTATTTGCACGGGGCTTCGGATAATGAATATCGAAACGTGATGGCGCCGCATTTACTTCAATTTACGGCAATAAAAGCGGCGCGGGCAAAGGGTTGTACGGCTTATGATTTTTGCGGCATTGATGAGAAAAAATGGCCGGGCGTGACGCGTTTCAAACGCGGTTTTGGCGGAAAAGTTTTAGAATTTCCCGGAACCTTTGATTTTATTTTCCGGCCTTTTGATTATAGAGTTTATGGTTTATTAAGAAAGATTAGGAGTTTTATAAAATGAATTTAAAAATCTCCCCAAGAGGAGAGATTTTTTGATTTCGTAAGTATCTGAACCGTACTCGACATGTTTATTGTATCACTTTTAGGATTAAAGTCAACAATTTGTGGACCCGCGGGGAGTCGAACCCCGGAAACCGAATGTCGAGTACAGTCCCGAAAACCGTTTACCAGGCCCATGTTCCCATGTTATCACTATGGTCGTGAAAAAAAGTTAAAGCTTTTCTAAAATAAATATTTATCGTTTTAAGTATGCTGAGTATCAACAACACCACGAAACAAGCAATAAATTCCCAAAAAATTCAGGCCTTGGCCGGAAAGTTTTGGCGCGTTTATAAATTAGCCGATAGGGAAGTTTCTTTGGCTTTGGTCGGGCCGGCGGCGATCCGCCGTTTAAACCGGAAGTATCGGGGAATAGATAAAGCGACTGATGTTTTGTCTTTTCCGGCGGGGCCGATTCGGGGAGAAAACACTAAATATTTAGGAGAAATCATTATTAATTTAACGGAAACAAAAAAGCTTTCTAAATATCGAGAAATGTTTGAGGAAATAGGAATGGAAGAATTTGCGGTTTTAAGCTGCCAATCTGACTTGAGTCAAAAGAAGAGGCACGCAATAGAAAATTATCTTTTTTATTTTTTATTAGTCCATGGCTTACTCCATCTTTTAGGTTATGACGATCGGAATGAAAAAAGCAGTAAGGAAATGTTAAAAATCGGCCAGAGCTTTTTGGCGCGTAATTTGCCTTAAAATTTATTTTATAATTATTTAAAATATTAAGCCTTTAGGGTTTGACTAAATAACTCTTAAAATAATTCCTAAAATTATAAAAAAATGTTATAATTTCTTTAGAATAAAGCGGAAGTCAAACACTTGAAAAGGGTTTTGACGGCCGTTTTTAGGATAATCATGATCGGAAATATCCGGAAAATTCGCTGGCTTATTTTTGGCGTTTTGTTAATCGCCGGTTTTTTCATATTTAAAAATATTCCCGTGGCCTGGGCGGCGACTTCAACGATTCGGGGCGCGGCTTGGTGGGGCGATGAGGCGCAATATCTTTATTTTGATTGCCTTGACGATTATAGCGGCGACCGGCTTGATGTTTCCGGCAATCTTTATTCTTATCCAATACCGCGCGGTTTTCATTTTTATTCCGCGCCTTGCACTAATTATCATAAGACCTCGATCGGGAATGACGGCAATCTTTTCGGCGTAGCCTGGAATTATGTTAACGGCTATGTTTCTTTCGAGGCGACGAGTACGCCGGATACGTCCGCGCCGCCGGATAATTACGCTTTTAATGTTAATTGTCCGAATTCCTGCACAGCCGGAAATAATTGCTGGGCCTGTTATAACGAGACGACCCAGCGGCTTTACGGTTGGGGGCGGGCGGTTGATGACGGAACCTGGATAAATTTAAGTAGTGCCTCGCCTTTACCGGTTCATCTTCAGTCCTGGGATTATCTTAATAATTCGGTTCTGCCCGGGCAGGGAATTGAACCGGGTGATTTTGTCGGCGATGCCGAGAGCTCGCTCGGGGATTTAAGCTTTAATTGTAAAAGCGAGGGCGGAGTCGGCAATTGTGCCGAGCGGGATTATAAAGTTTATATTAGTAATTTGCGCGTCGGCCATTTATCCGCGCCGAATTGGAGCTATTCTTCGGCTTGCGCCGATACGGCTTTGCGGGCGGTTTTAAGATGGTATGTATCGAGCGGCGAGCAGGCCGGTTATGAGATCGTGGTTAATACGGTTGATGATTTTGATATCGGAACGAATAATTATGTCTGTTGGAGCGGCGTGAAGACGCCCTCAACCGCGACCCAATATATTATTCCGAATTCCGATCCGGGCTGTCCGGCGCTTGATTATAATACTAATTATTATTGGTGGATCCGGCTTTATTATTTAGAAGGTGAAGATTATTATCCGACCGAATGGTACCAGTTCGGCGAAGTTGACGGACATAATGGAGCGCTTGATGAACGGACTGATGGCGATCCGGATGTGAATATAAAAACTTTTACGACCTATCGCCATGAATTCCCCAGTCCCTTTTTTACCTGGAATCCCTTTGAAGTTTTAGTCGGCACGACTACGGAATTTACAAGTGATTCTTCTTATTATACCGATGCTAATCCGAATATTTCCACGGCTTGTTCCGGTTCATTTTGTTCTTATCTCTGGTCGACCAACGACGCCGGGGCGGACATCAGCGATTTGACCGGCGCCACGACTTCAATGATTTTTTATCGGGCAACGAATACAACCGTGACTTTAAGAGTTACGGATCCGGACGACTATTATTGTAGCCAGCCGATCATGCTTAATATAAATTACGGCCTGCCGGTTTGGCGGGAAGTTAAAGCGGAATAGAATTATGATTAATTTTTTAAACAGAAAATTATTAACCGGAAAAATATCGTCTGCGAAGGCGACAGGAACTTTCGCTTCTAAAAAGCTAACCGCGAAAGCGGTTTATGCCGGTTGCCAGAAACTAACCGCGAAAGCAGCTTACGCCTATACTCTAATTGAAATGATCGTCAGTATCTCCGTGATAACGATGATTACGGCTTTGTTTATTGTTAATTACCGTTCGGCCGAGAAACGGACGGATATTATCATGGCCGCTCAGGCTTTAGTCGCGGATTTACATCTGGCGCAGAATAATGCCCTCGGCCTAGTTAAATATAATGAAATCGTGCCGGCTGGCGGCTGGGGAGTCAATCTAAAAGCCGGAGAAAATACTTATATGTTGTTTGCCGATTTGGAAGCGCCGGGTGTGAGCGGCTATCTTGATTATAACGAAGGGGAGGGGGAAATCGCTTATGGCGCGCGTTTGACCAGATTGCCGGCTGGAATTACGATTGAAGAATTAAGAATCGGCGGGACTACTTCGGAAGGAGAAGTTAATGTAACTTTTTTGCCGCCTGATCCACAAACCAATATCTATGACGGCGTAGCGACTTCAACGAGTTTAGAAATTGAATTAAAAGAAGCGCGCAATAATTCCGTTAAAACCATTCGGGTTAATTTTTTGGGTTTGATTGAGGTTTTGGATTAGGTTTTATTTTGAGTTTTTGAACAGATTTTATGGCTAACTTTAGAGAAAAATTTAAGTCCGGCTTTACTTTAGTAGAAATTGTCGTGGTCTTATTCGTTATTTCGCTCGGCCTGGTCGGAGTTTTGACTTTGATTATCCAGAGCATCCAAAGCCAGAGTTATAATAAGAATAATTTGGTTGCTTATCAGTTAGCGCAAGAGGGAATAGAATTAGTTCGGAAGACACGGGACTCTAATTGGAAGGAATCATTAGAATTTGACGTTAATTTGGCCCCGGGCGAATATTATATGGATTATCTTGACGCGGCGCCGAACGATGCTTCGGCTGATCCGGATAATCTAACGATTTTAAGACAGGACGCGAACGGTTTTTATTTTCATGGGCCGAGCGGCTCGGGCGATCATAGCGGCTTTTCCCGCCGTTTGATTATTGAAGACCTTGACGCTGATTCGCTTCGGGTTATTGCCCGGATAAGCTGGTATGACCATGATCGTTTTTATGAATATGATTTAGAAACGGTTTTGTACGATTGGAAATAAGGAATTTATAAAATATGGCAGAGAAAAAAATAAAAGCAAATAAAAATGCGGCCGCCTTTACTTTAATGGAAGTTATTGTTTCCGTGGCTTTATTTTCTTTAATCATCCTTTCCGCCACGCAGATTTTCAAGCTTGTAATTGATAGCCAGCGGAGCGCTTTAGCCACGCAGAATGTTCAGGAAAGCTTGAAATATTTTTTAGAAGTAACGGGCAAAGAAATCCGGATGGCTAAAAAAAATGAGGGGTTTTGCGCCGGAATTCCGGCCGATGAGATATTTCTCGTATCCAGCAACGCGCTCGGAGACACTTTAAGTTTTAAAAATTATTATGATCAGTGCGTTTCTTATTCTTTAGCCGCGGATGGCGACAATTCCCGTTTCCAGATTACCCGCGATTCAATCACGGATTTTATTTCTCCGGCCAAGATTAAGATTGCGTCTTTGCGGTTTGTTCTTGACGAAGGCGAATTTACCCAGCCGACGATTACTTTAAATCTCCGCGCCTATGCTCTTGATTTGCGTCAATTTGAATCAGAAATGATTCTTCAAACCAGTATTGCTTCGCGGTATTATAAGGAATAAATAAGGAATTATGAAATATATAAACCGGAAGAATTTATTAGGTCATAAAAGCTGTTCCCGGCCAGGAAGCGCTTTGATTTTAACCATGTTTATTTTAGCCGGCATGCTCGTTATTGCCATGAGCGGTTCATATTTAGTTTTACTCGGGATAAAAGCCGGCGGCATCCAATCACAATCAATGCGCGCTTATTTTGCCGCCGAGGCCGGAATGGAGTATTTTCTTTGGGAATTAAGGCAGAACGGTTATGAACCGGACGTAGTTTCGGCGACGCCGATTATGAACGGATCTTTGCCGGCCGGCGGCGCTTATGAGATTTATTATACCGCCTATCCGCCGCTTACTTTCCGCTCAATTGGGGATTTTCAGAATGTTCGACGAAGCGTGGAAGTGAGGATGTAAATTTTTTGTAAATTTTCTTGGCAGGAAACCTAAAAAATGTTATAATTTTAAGGTAAAAATCCTTGAAAGGTTGATAAAAAATAATTAAAATAATGTCCTGGCTTCCCGGAAAAAAAGTAGGGATCAGTTTTTTCGTCTTGATGATAGTCGGAGTTTTTTTCTTATCCGCGAATTGGCCGGATGCTTTGGCTTATCATGAGACCACGACTTACGAAAAACTTTTTAACGATACTTTGACTTCTGATGAATGGAATGATTTATTTGATGATTTTGTTAATACTTGGCAGCCGGTGAGTATGAGCGGGCCTTTAGGGATCGGGATGGCCGCGCCGTCTAACGGCCGGCTAGCAATTGACGGTCGGGTTGGCATCGGAACCGCGACGCCTGATTTCACGCTTGATGTGAATACCGCCGAATTAGTCAATTACACGATTTCCGCCGGGAATAAAAGAATCGGCAATGTTGCTATGCCGGCCGAAGATGCCGATGTCGCGACCAAGGGATATTTAGACGCCTCCTTAGAGGGCGGCTCGGGCCAGACGGTCGGGTATTGGGCATTGGATGGGAATAATTTATTCGCGTCTTCAACGGATTGGAATGTGGGGATTGGGACGACGACTCCGGCAAATAAGCTTACCATTCAAGGTTCCGGTTCTATTGGTGGCTTTGCCGGAACGACTGCCAATGCTTATTTAAGAATAACTGACGGAACTGGAAGTATTTTCGCCGACCCTAATGAATTTTATGTCTCCGGCGGGAATTTTTATATGGGGACTTTGAATAATTATGATGTCAAAATTGGAGCTAATGCGGCTGAAGTAATGACTATTAAGGCTGGCGGTAACGTCGGCATCGGCACAACCGCGCCGACAGCAAAGTTGGATGTTGTTGGTTCCGCGAGAATAGGGGTTTCTAACGATGTTCCTATTAAAACTCTAACGGTTGCTGGTAATTTTAATTTTGATTCGGTGGCTAATCCGACTAATGCTGAAGTTCAAGGCATGGTTTTGACTAATGGTGGCGCGGGGAGTATCCAGGCAGGGACTTATTATTATGCGGTCGCTTATGTGACTTCAGAGGGCGAAACTGGAGCCACGGGCCTTACTTCTTCAGGTTTTCCTTCAATTACTTTAGCGACTGATTCTCGGGTTGATATTTCTAATATCCCCATTTCTTCCGACCCGAGAGTGACTGGCCGGAAGATTTATCGCTCTCAAGCCGGGACGGTCGGGGATTATTACTATCTTTATTATATCGGAATTATAAATAATAATACGACTACGACTTATACGGATAATAGCCCAAGAAGCACAACGGCGACTGATTGGATATATAATAAAAACAATACTACGGCGGGGATAATTTATAGAGACGGAATTAGTATGGCGAAAATAGTTAATTATGTAACCGCTTTTGGTTCGAACGCTTTAGCTAATATTAATAGAGGTTCTACAGCCGCAGCTTTTGGTTCACAAGCTCTACAGTCTAATACGACCGGTAGTAGCAATCACGCCTTTGGACATGCTGCTTTAAGTACAGTGACTACTGGTTCTGGAAATGTTGGAATGGGTTATGCCGCCGGGCAGGGCAATCAAATTGGGAGTTATAATGTTTCAATCGGAATGAATGCTGGAAGAAATAATACTTCTTCAAGTAATAATTATAATACAGGAATAGGGACAAGTGCTTTGTATGGTTTAACTACAAACAATATTTATAATACTGGCTTGGGAGCTTTTGCCGGCCAAAATTTCCAGGGTGCTTACAATACTTTTTTAGGGGCGAATACCGGCTACCTTAGCGCGATAACTTCTATTGGTGATTATAATACTTTTATTGGTTATGATGTCGGTGATAATGCCACAACCGGAGCGGATAATAATATTTTAATTGGGAATCAAATTGATTTGCCTGTTGCTGATGGAGATAATCAATTAAGCATCGGCAACCTTATTTTCGGCACGGGATTAGATGGGACAGGAACGACGGTGAGTAGCGGGAATATCGGGATTGGAACGACGACGCCGGCGGTCCGTCTAGAAGTGGTTAATTCCGGGGCTAGTAATTATACAATCATGGCCGGCGGCAAGCGCGTCGGTGATGTGGCTTTGCCGGTCGAAGATTATGATGTCGTAACTAAGGGCTATGTTGATGCGACTTTTGTTCCGGCCGGGACATCGACAATCGCGACTTTCGTCGGCGTGACCGCCAGCACCTATAACGGGAATAACGGTGGAACGGACGGTTATGCCACGGCGCATGCTATCTGCGCTCTTGAATACGCTGATTCGCATGTTTGCGCTACTTTTGAATTATTAAATTTTATGGAAAATGGCGGAACGCCACCGGCGCAAGACGCCTGGATTTTTAGCGGGCCGCCGGGATATACGGCCTTAGCGAATGATTGCGACGCCCGGACCGATAATACTTCCGCGGCTTATGGCACTTATTGGCAGAAGCCGGCGACCGGCTATCCGGAAGGGCGCGGTTTATTGATGCAATGTAATAATTCAATTCGTTTCGCTTGTTGCCAGTAGTTTTTATTTTAATAATCATTAAATAAATCCATCAAGCCCATATTTCGATCTTATGTATATTGAATCAGAAAAACTGGAACTGAAAAGTACGCTTAATGAATGGCGGGAAATTATTATTTCTTTGTCGGCTTTTGCTAATAAAAATGGCGGGAAAGTAATTGTTGGTCTTGATGAAAAGGGTGAGCCGGTCGGTCTTGAAATCGGGAAGAATACGCTTGAAGATCTTGCTAATAAGATTAAAACGCATACCGACCCGGTATTATATCCCTCAATTAACACATTGACTTTCGGCCCGGGAGAAATAATCGAGATTGAAGTTCCGGCCTCGGACAATAAGCCGGTTTTTGCTTTTGATCGGGCTTATTTGCGCGTCGGCCGGACGAATCAGAAAATTAATAATAGCCAGTTAAGGGAACTGATCAAACGTTATACTTTACCGGATTTTGACCGTCGTCCGTTCGAGGGAGGAACGATTAAAACGATTGATTGGGACGAGAAATTGATGGCGGAGGCCGCAGAAAATTATGGTTTTAAATTCAAGACGCCGGGAGAATTTTTAAAAAAGATAAAAGCCGCTTCCGGCGCGCGACCGACTAATGCCGCTTATCTCTGTTTTGCTAAAAACACCGATTCAATGTTTAACGCCTTAATTAGAGCGGCGCGATTCCAGGGGGATAGCACGGTAAAGTTTTTAGACATGAAAGATTTTGATAATAATTTAATTAGCGCGGTTAATGAAGTTATCAAGTTTATTAAACTCAATACGAGAAACGAAATAGTTATCAGCGGTCAGGCGCGCCATAAGGAGATCTGGGATTATCCGCTGGAGGCCTTAAGAGAAGCGATTATTAACGCGCTGGCACATCGGGATTATAATGATCCCGGCCAGGTTCAAATTCGGATTTTTGATAATCGTTTAGCGATTTGGAGTCCGGGCCTGTTGCCGAAAGAAATAAATATTAAGAATTTAGGCCAGGAAAGACGGTCAATCCCGCGTAATAAATTATTGGTGGAAATATTTCATAAATTAAAAATAATGGAAGTTTGGGGTAGTGGGTTCCGAAAAATTATTGATTTAACGCTCAAGAACGGCAATCCGGCGCCTGAGTTTTCGGAAATCACCGGCGCTTTCGTAATTACTTTCCGTAAAAGGGAAAAGATTGGGGGAGTAAATGGGGGAGTAAATGGGGGAGTAAATGGGGGTGTAAATGGGGGAGTAAAGTTAGTTGTTGATTTTGTCAGTCAGTATCCAGGATCAAGAACTGGAGCGATCGCTAAAGCTTTAAACAGATCGGATCGAACCGTGGAAAAATGGTTGGAGAAGCTAAAAAAGACAGACAAGATTGAATACCGCGGTAGTAGTAAAAGTGGCGGCTATTATTTAAAATAAACTATGACCATTTCGGTTTTATCGCTATAATATAGTTATCGGATAATAATTATGAGGGAGAAAAAGCTGTTTCTAACTTTAATCACGATAATCATCGGCCTGGCGGCCGCGGTTTCGGCGCGGGCCGGCGTTTGTCCGACCGCCAGCCCACAGGGCGTTGGTTGCGCCAGTGAACCGAGCCAGCTTTATTATTGTGCTAGCGCCTGTCGGAGTATGGATATCGCTTATTGTCCGGAAAATTCTTTGACCCCGGTATCTCCTTGTTCCGGCCTGGACTCTTGCGGCGTCTGCAGTACTTGCGAAACAAATTATCTCTTATGTACGGCAAGCGCCTATCCGACCCGGAGTTGTACTTATAATGATCCGGCTCTTCATTGCGCGACTTTGACTAATTCAAATTGCAACGCCGGTCAGTGTGCTATTTGCGTTACCGGATATACTTTATGCGCGACTGATCATACTTGTATCGCGACGCAGTCCTGCGAGCTCTGGGAAACTTTTAATGCTTGTACTAACGCTTGCGAAGGCGCGGCCCCGACATTGAAATTGAATTATAATTCAGTTAACGCCAGTAATTATATTATCCAAAGCTCAAGTCCGGTTCTTTCTATTCCGCCTTCGGGTTTGGTCGGAATCGGAACGACGGAGCCTGGGTATTTATTTGATGTCAACGGACTTGGTAATTTTGATGATTTTGTCCGCGGTGTTACGCCGCTTGATACTGACGATTATGCTTTAGCGACCGTCGAATACGTTAATTCCTTTTCCGGCGGCGGCCTCTGGGGCGGGGAAGCGGCCGGAAATATTTGGAATTTGAATAGCGGGAACATCGGGATTGGAACGACTGCACCGGAAGGAATATTACATTTAACCGAGGCACCTGGGGCAGCATCTTCTGTCATGTATAATGATGTCTATACGACTTTTGCCTCAGGTTCTCCGGTTTATATGTATAGAAAATCAAACAGTAATACTTTAGGGGTAAAAACAGCAACAAATAATGGAAATAGATTAGGCCTTTTTGGTTGGCAGGGCGTAGATAGTGGTTCTAATTTTGATTATGGAGCGGCGATTACTGTATATCAGGATGGTACAGCAGGTACACGCGTTCCTGCTCGGTTGGAGCTTTATACATTTAGTGATTCAGCATCTAATAGTCCGCAATTGGTATTAGCCCCGAATGGCAACGTCGGAATCGGGACGACCGCGCCGGGGGCAAAATTGGATATTCGTGGTGTGAATGCCAACTTTTGGAATATTAGTGGGACCGCTAATGGTAATTACGCGAATGCAGTATTTGGTGAAGGTGTGAGCGCCGGCCAATATGCTGAGTTTATAAGATATAGTAACGCATCCCCGGTTGGTGTTTTTCCGGGGGATTTTATTGTGGCAAATCTTAATAAGAAGATTATATTTTCGACCGCGTATTCAGGTGGGTATAGAGGAGATTTAGTAGTAAATAGTACCGGCAACGTCGGAATCGGAACAACCGCGCCGGGATATTTGCTCGACGTCAACGGTCTTGGTAATTTTGAAAACTGGGCTTATGGACTTACCCCTTTAGATACCGATGACTACGCCTTAACAACCGTCGAATACGTCAATGCGGTTGTCGACGCGTCCAGTGGCGGTTTTTGGGACGGAGAACTGACCAGTAATATTTGGAGCTTGAATAGCGGGAATGTGGGCATCGGGACGACGGACCCGGGACAAAAGCTGGATTTAGTCGGCAGTATAAATTTAGAAAACACGACTTCGGCCACGACCGGTATAATTTATAAAAATAGCACGATTTTCCTCCATAATTTCCAGCATCCGACCGGCGGTGGCGCCGTGCCGACAGGTCGCAACACTTTCCTAGGGGTCGAAGCCGGCAACCTGACTATGGGTTCGACCGCGACTAACGCCAACCATGCCTCTTTCAATACTGGAATCGGTTATGGCTCAATGCTGGCCAATACCATCGGTCAGCGTAATTCAGCCCTGGGTTATTATTCTCTCTACCAAAATACTTCCGGTAATTATAATTCCGCCTTCGGTTATACTTCTTTATATTCTAATTCCACCGGAAGCCATAATGCGGCCTTCGGTTATAGCTCTTTAACTTCGACGACCGGCAGTTATAACTCCGGCTTCGGTTCGCAGGCTTTGACGGCGAATATCAGTGGGACTTATAACTCCGCTTTCGGCTATAATGCCTTAGCATCCAATTCTACCGGTGCTTATAATTCTGCTTTTGGCGCCAGTGCTCTAAATAATACTACTGGCGGATATAACTCCGCTGTTGGTTATAGTGCCATGAACGCTAATAATGCCGGTCAGCGTAATTCAGTGTTAGGATATGCAGCTTTGTCCGGCAACACTACTGGTAATTATAATATCGCTTTAGGTCATGCCGCCGGTTCTTATATCGCCAATGGCTCGACCGGCAACACGACTTCTGATTATTCCGTTTATCTTGGTTCTAATACTAAGGCTCTAATTGACAATGGACAGAATGAGATAGTTATTGGTTATGATGCTACCGGCATCGGATCAAATTCAGTTGTTTTAGGAAACGATAGCATTGTCCGAACCGCACTTAAAGGTTCGGTCGGTATCGGAACGACGGAACCGGGGTCATTACTCGACGTCAACGGGCTTGGTAATTTTGAAGATTTTGTTACTGGCGTAACGCCAAACGATACCTCGGATTATCATTTAACGACTGTCGAATATGTTAACGCAGTTGTTGGTTTAGCTGGCGGCGGACTTTGGAGCGGAGAATTGGCCGGTAATATTTGGAGTTTGAACAGCGGGAATGTTGGGATAGGGACGACGAACCCGGTCGGGAAACTTGATGTCAATGGTAGCTTGATTTTCTCGGGTTCTACCCCGACGATAAGGTCGGATACCGCCGATGGTAGTGATAATAAACGGCTCGGCCTTTCCGGTGGCGGCGGCATAACTATTAATCAAGGCGCTTATCTGTTGGCCCATGGCAACGAATACGCGACTGACGCCGGTGCTTTATGGCTTGTTTCCGGAGATGTTTCCGGGAGCTATATAGATTTAAGACCAAAAGGAAATACGGGAATAAGGGTTAATGAAAGCGGTCTTGTCGGTATCGGGACAACTGCGCCGAATGTTAATCTTGATATAGCCCCGGCCGCTTCTGATGCCTCTTTAAGAATCCACGCTCGAACCAGCACGACGCCGGTCGCTTCCTTGGAATTAGTTAGGGGCCCGAGCGTGACGACTTTCGGGAGCGGCGCTTATGGCCAATATCGGTTCAGGAATGATTCAGCCACGTTATTTGTCGATTACGGAATCAATGACGCGATTTCTCAAAGATTAACTATCAACTCCTCCGGCAACGTCGGCATCGGAACGACGGATCCGGGATCATTGCTCGACGTCAACGGCCTTGGAAATTTTGAAGATTTTGTTACTGGTATAACTCCTGATGACACCTCTGATTATCATTTAACGACTGTTGAATATGTTAACGACGCTATTGCCGCAAGCGGCGGTGGAATGGCGAGTTTTTCCGCCTCGACGGGAACGACCTACAACGGTTCTCAGGGCGGCTACACTTCAGCTAATGCGCTTTGTAATACCGCTGATCCTGGCAGCCATGTTTGTACGTCCGAAGAAATGTTGTATACAATCAATAGTGGTTCGGGTTCTAGTATTCCGGCTAATACGACTTTTTGGATCTCTAACGGACCGCCGGCTTATACGGCTAATGCTAATGATTGCCAGGGCTGGACGAGTTCGGCTTCTGGCGATTATGGAACGGTCTGGATTAAGCTGGCGAGCGGTGACGGCTTTGGCGCTTTGAATAAATGTAATTTAACCTATAAATTTGCCTGTTGTAAGTAATAATTGTATAATTATTAAAGTATGAAACGAAAATTATTATTCTTTATCTCCATATTTTTCACCTTAGTATTAGCTTTTTCCGCAGAAGCTGCTACTTCGCCACGCGGTTGCGAAACTGATACTATGAAAAGCGGAGTATTTTGTAATTGGGCGGAGTTGAAATCATGGTGTGATGGGAATACTCTTGTTTGCGCGGTAGAATCGACTGAGGATTGTCCGGCTAACCCAACAGGAGGCACATATACTTTTAGTTGTAATATTAATGATTGCATTCTTAGTTGTACCACGGGGTATACTAAATGTTCCGAAACCTGTAAATTAAATGTTTCTGTCCCGTCGAATTGTACTTCTTTTAATCAGTGTACGGAGGTTTGTTCGGCTTGCGCACAGGGTTATGAGCTTATTAGCGGTTCCTGTGTTGGAGCGACTTTAAAATTAAGTAGTAGCTCTGTCGGGGCTTCTAACTATATATTCCAAAGTTCAACCCCCTCTTTATCAATATTAGCTTCAGGCGATGTTGGTGTTGGAAAGATTGATCAAACATACAAACTTGACGTCAACGGCCTCGGTAATTTTAATGATTTTGTTACCGGTCTAACCCCGATGGACACACAGACCAACGCTTTTGCGACTGTTGATTATGTTAATACTTATGCCGGCGGAAGCGGTAGTGAATTTTGGGATGGGGAGGTGACCGGGGATATCTGGAATTTAAATAGCGGGAATGTCGGGATTGGGACGAATAGTCCTTACTCTACATTACATTTAAATGTAGGGAGCGCGGGAGCCTTACAAATTTCAGCCGGAGCCGACAGTGGAGCATTTTTACAAAGTGGTGGGACGGCAGAATTCCATTTGATAGGCGGGGCAAAATATACTTCTTATTCTTCTCCAAATTTTATATATACCGCAAAATCAACTGCGTTTGGGGGTATTTATAGTGGAGGAGGAAATTTATATTTTTCAACTGGAACCGGCTTAACAGCTGGAAATACGTTTAATCAAAATGATTACAGAAGAATGATTATTAATTCTTCCGGCAACGTCGGGATTGGGACGATGGCGCCGGGAGCATTATTAACGGTTAGTAGATCGGCCACACCAATTATTAGTTTAGAGGAAAGCGGACAAGCAGCTAATAATAAGATTTGGCAGGTTAGGCAGAATGGTGGATTATTTCAGATAGTGGCCGGCAATGACGCCTACTCGGGTTCCCATAAAGGGATTGAAATTACGAGAAGTGCGACCGTCGGCTATGTCGGTAATATCAATTTTTATACCTCTACCAGTCAACCAAGGATGACTATCTTGGAGACCGGCAACGTCGGGATAGCAACGACGGATCCGGGAACGCATCTTGAGGTTAGCCAGGGCACTTATAGTTTGCCGGCTACTATCGGTAGTGTACAAACCGGCAGTTTGCGCTTAAGTGCTCGTACTAGCGGCAATGTCGTTCTTGACATGGGCGTTTCCAATCCTCCGGTTGCTTCCTGGATTCAGTCAACCAATCGCGGGTCATTGGATGCCGCTTATCCTTTATTCCTTAATCCTAATGGCGGCAATGTCGGCATCGGCACGACGACGCCGGGATCTAATAGGTTAAGTGTTAATGGCGTAGGAAATTTTGATGGTTTTGTTTATGGTGATACTCCGAACGATACTGATGACTATGCCTTAACGACTGTAGAGTATGTTAATGAGCTTTTTACTGGTGTTCCTGGCGGTACTCCTGATGCCGGCGGCTACTTGCCGCTTATCGGGGGAATGATGAAAGGTGATATTACTATGGAAGAATGGACTAGTGATGACCCCCCAGAATTTGTAGAAAAGCATAATATTACAGGAATTAACGAATTAGAGGCTGAAAAAATCACTGCCGCTACCATTGACCCTCTCTACACTCTTAACAAAACCAATTACGCGACTTTTGTTGCTTCTATTGTCGGCGGAGTGAAAGAAGAATATACCGGCAAGATTAAGATTCGGAAAGCGGTTATGGCGCCTACGGGTCGGGAATATGAAGCAATAATTGATTTCGCGTCGGCCGAAGAAGGAAGCGAGCCCTGGGTTTGGTACCAGGTTGTTGATTTTGCGCCGGATAATGTCGAGGCCTTTATTACCCCTTATGGCAAATTCGCCAATACTTATTATTTTATTGACGGCGAACGCTTGGTTTTCCGGGCCGATCGTCCGGTGGAAGTTTCTTATCGCTTGATTGGCAAGCGCTTTGACTGGCGCGACTGGCCGCTTAAGCCGTTTGATCAGAGCGGGAAGGGCCTTGAAGTTAAACTGATAAAATAAAGTTAAAGTAGAGCTAAAGTAGAGTTAAAGTAGAGTTAAAGTAAATCATAATTTTAAATCATAATTTTAGAAATTTTAGATCATAATTTTTAAAAACTAATATAATAACCTTGGCGCGCTTTTTCATTCTCAAAGCCGCCGACCATAAAAATATGGAAAACAAATCAAAAAAAATCTTAATTATCGCTGTTTTAGTAATCGCTTTGGCGGCCGTGATTACTTTAGCCTTCCTCCAAGGCCGAAAAAGTTCAGAGACGACTGTGCCAACCGTAAGCCGTCCGGCGGCGGTTCAGACCGGTGTTGACGGCGTTGCTTTAACTGAAGACGGGGACTATGCGCCGACTGAGGCTAATGCTTGGAATGAAAATGAGGCCTTGGCTGAAGCAGTGGTCGTCGTGCCCGGGGCTAATCCGATCGCGAAAGACAATACCGTCTTGACCGCGGCCGGAGAAGTCGCCCGCAATGACGCTATGCCGTCCGCGCCGGATGCGCCGCGCCAGACCCAATCGCTTGATGCGGAAAAATTGCCGGCGGAAGTAATCAGATTAGAAATCAGCGCCGCAACCGGTTATGTTCCGAATGAATTCACGGTCAAAGCCGGTGCGCCGATAACGATTTCCCTTACCAACAATGAGCCCGAGAAAGGTTCGCATGGTTTCGTCTTTCTGGATCAGGAAAATTTGTCCGCTATTGCCATGTCGGTCCGGCCGGGCGAAACCCGCGCGATTACTTTTAACGCTCCGACCGAGCCGGGTGAATACGGTTTTCGTTGCGGCATCCCGGGGCATAGCACGCGCGGAGAGGTTGGTACGATGATTGTAGAATAGTATTCGCGTAATAACATCGGTAGCGGATGAACTTAGTGCGCCACGCCGGTAGCCGACTAGGATTGTTGATTAGGATTATGGTTATAAATAATTTACATAAAAAACATCTGTCCGCGTCTTAAAAGTCGTGGCCGGACCATTAAAAATATGGAGAATAAAACAAAAAAAACATTAGTTATGCTCGGTGTGCTGGTTGTTTTGGCAATAATCATTATCGCGATTGCTGCTCAGAACAAAAAAGCGGTTGAACCGACGCCGGAGGAATTAGGCCTGAAGCCCTATAACGACCAGACCGCGGTTGAAGCGCCGGGCGGACCGGAAGGCACGCCGATTGACGAGGGGGATTTAGCCGAGCCGATGGTTAACGAAGTTTTGAAAGACGCGGTCGTAGCCGCCCCGGGCGCTAACCCGATTACTACAGAAGATAAGGTCGTTACTTCGTTCGGCGAGGAAACCCGGAACGATGTTGAGATAGCTTCGCCTCTTGCTCCGGCCCAGACCGGCCCGATTTCTAAAGAAGACCTGGCGGCGACGGCAATTAATCTTGAAATCAGTGCGGCCGGCTATAGCCCGAATGAATTTAGGGTCAAGGCCGGTGCACCGGTAACGATTTCTCTTACCGGTATTGATTCCGCTCATACCATTGTCTTTGAAGACCCGTCGCTGTCGGCTATCGCCATTGGCGTTTATAAGAACGAGACCCGGGCGATTACTTTTAACGCGCCGGCCCAGAAAGGCGAATATGTTTTCTATTGCAATGTTGGCGGCGTGATTCATAAGAATCGCGGCGAAGTCGGAAAGATGATTGTGGAGTAATTATTAAATAAAGTTTGTTTCATGTTTGTCGTGATTTGTTGATAACGCAAAAACGCCCTTAGGAAAAGGGCGTTTTGCTTGTTTTAGGCGGTAAAAAATGCTATATTTTAAGGGTGGTTAATGAGTATTAGTTCAGCCGGTTCGAGACCCTGCGCAAAACCGTGTCTGGCGTTTGTAGTTTTAGACTGGTGTGAGTCGCTGATTATTGTAATGTATAATTAGATATATCTTTTTAAGCACTGGATGCCATAAAAGTTATATAAAACGCTAAATCCCTTGACTTTCGGCTAAAAATAATATACATTGTCAATGTATAAAATAAGCAAATAATATACACTGCCAATGTATATTATTAAAAAGCTGAAAAAATGTCTATTATTTAAAAGTCAAAAATATGATAAATAAAAATATTATTAAAGAAGTCGTGCTTGAGCAAAATTTTTTATTTAGGAAAAAGGGTGTTTATTTAAAGAGGGGCTTGGCGGAAAATAGTCTAAAAACAAAAAAGATATTTATTATAACCGGTATCAGGCGTTCCGGAAAATCAACCCTACTCAAACAAATCTCGCAAAACTATCAAGATTTTTATTATTTAAATTTTGAAGATGAGCGGCTTTTGAATTTTAAAAGCTCGGATTTTAATTATTTACTTGAAGTTTTTATTGAGCTTTACGGTGGACAAAAGGTTTTTTTGTTCGATGAAATTCAATATATTAAAGGCTGGGAAAAATTCGTCGGGCGGCTGTTTGCAAATGGTTATAAAATTTTTATTACCGGAAGCAGCGCGAATTTATTAAGTCGCGAGCTCGGAACGGCTTTAACCGGCCGTCATTTAAAAATGGAATTATATCCTTTTAGCTTTAAAGAATATTTGGCTTATTTTAATTTAAGTAAATTTAATTTAAATTTAACGGAAGATAGGGCAAAACTTAAAAAATATTTTAAGGATTATTTAGAATATGGCGGTTTTCCGGAAATTTTAGAGAGCAAGGATAAAAACGAGCTGTCCCAATTATACCAAGACGTTTTAGTTAAAGATTTATTGGTTAGATTTAAAATAAAAGACGACAAGGCTTTTAGAGAATTAGTCTTATATTTAATGTCTAATATTGGAACGCCGGTAAGTTTTAATAATTTAAAAAAAATTCTCGGCTTTAAAAGTGTGAGCCAGGTTAAAAATTATGTCGCTTATTTAGAAGAAGCTTATTTGGTCTTTTTGCTTTATAAATACGATTTTTCTTTAGGCAAGCAGATGATAAATGATCGGAAAGTTTATGGTATAGACGCGGGGATGATAAAAGCGGTTTCGTTTAGATTTTCTGAAAATAGCGGTCGTTATTTAGAAAATTTAGTTTTTTTGGAATTAAAAAGAAAAGAGAAGGAAATTTATTATCATAAAAGCGATTACGAATGTGATTTCATAGTCAGAAAAGGTTTAAAAATAGCCGAAGCAATCCAGGTAACGGAAAATTTAAATATAAATAATAACGAGCGGGAGATAAACGGATTAGTTTCGGCTTTGAAAAAATATAATTTAAAAGAGGGCCTGATCTTAACGAGCGACTTAGAAGAGGATAGAAAGCTTGGTGATTTTAAAATAAAAATTAGGCCAATTTGGAAGTGGCTTTTAGCCCACGATTAGTTTATGCCTCAAAAAAAATTGACTCATCCCATAACTACATCCAAAACTAGCCCCAAGGCTAAATTAATGGCGCGAAAAACCAATCGTCAGGATAATATTTTATTGGCGGTTTCCTCGGTCGTAATGCTGGCGCTTGTTTATTTGGCGGCTCTTAATATTTTTTCTTGGCAAGCTTCTTTAGCTCCGGGCGAAGATCGGAGTTTTTTTGCTATTTTTAAAGATTCGGATTCGGGTTCGCCTTTAGCCGGAACGCCGGAAAATGAACAATCATCGGATATTTCAAAATTATCTTCGGAGGAAGTTAATAATTTTAATATTAATCATTTTAATCAAAATTCGGACGCAGGAGGCAATTCTAATTCCGGCTCAAAGCCGTCTTCGGGTTCGGATGAGCCCGGGGGAGATGATTTAACAGGCGAGGGGGAGACAGAAATAGGCCAGGAAGGCGCGCAATCCGGAACCGGTGAAATCCAGACCGGAGCCGGAACCGGCACGTCGTCTGAATCAAGCCCAGCGTCCGGAGGTTCTTCCGGGTCAGGACAAATATTAGAGCCCGCGCAAGAATCAGAACCGGAGTCGATGCCAGAACCAACATCAGAACCTATTCAAGAGCCAAACCCAGAACCGGAGCCGATAATTGAGCCGATTTTAGAGCCAGAATCCGTTCCCGAACCTGCGGAATTCATTCCGGATTTTGTTCAGGAACCCGAGCCGGAGCCGGTTCAGGGACCCGAACCAGAGCCCGCCCCGACTCTGGTTTTCGGCAGTTTTTTTAATACCTTTTCTTCCGATGCCGCCTTAAATTTAAGCCGAACCGACCTTTATCAGGATACGCGGGCAACCGCGATGATCTTTGAGCCGGATTATAGCTGGCAAGAAGCCGCGAGCGTTCCGGCCGGTGATTTTTCTTCGCCCGCGCCGAACAGTTTTACCGGCCCCTATCTTGACCGGCGCTGTTTGAACGCGAATTGTTTAGAACAACGATGGAACGAGCTTTACTATAATAATGAAGCATTAGCCTATCCGTCTGAAGTGGACGCCTTTGTGGCCGGCGGCGGAGAAGTCGCGGCGGTTTCTTTTTTTACTTTAAGCGAGCGCTGGGTTGTCGGTTTTACTTTAAAGAAGGGAAGCGGCTATCAGGGTTTTGCCTATTATTTTGACGGACAATCTTTCACGCCGATTATTACCGCCTCAACTACGGCCAGGGTATCGTCGTCCTATTTCGGCCTTTTCGGCGGCGGCGGCACTGAGGACGATTTCTTGCTCATCTATGGCGCTTATAAAGGAATCGCTTATCGCGTTCGTGGGGGAAATTTAACTGACATTAGCAAATTTTTTGATATAAGAGCGATGATTGGCGGCTTTAAACCCGAAGCCATCCGCCTTGTCCGCGACGACAGCGCGCTTTGGTATGTTTATAGCTCGACTCTGTCCCGGCAGATTCTTATCAAGCTTTGGCAGAACGGCGGTTCCGAAATAGCGGGCGAAACTATTTTCAGGAACGAATTAGCCGTTTTTGAATCAGTCATTTTTAAATTAAAAAGCTCCGGAACGAGCGAAGTAGTTTTGTCGGCCAAAGCTTCAAGCAGTGGTGTTGACGCCTGGTATTCATTTACTGATCGCGGTTTTAAGAATAATAGTTTAGCCGCACTTGAATTCGATCCGGTTTCCCGCAGTCGCGGCGATATTGAAATTGAAAAAATCTCCGCCAGTCGCTTAGCGCTTGACGCGCCGAGCTTGGCCTTGAGCGGGGAAGCGGGGATAAAATTTCTGTTTTCTTCCGACGGCGTTAATTGGCAGACGCTTCCTTTAGGCGCTGATATCACTTTCCCGACCGGAAAAATCGCCAGCTTTTTCCTCCGGGTCGTTTTCCCGTCTTTTATTGATAAATTCTATTCGCCTTTCTTAGACAGCGTGACTTTTAATTATTATTATCATTAAAAACATTTATTCCATCGTTTAATTTTTATGAACAATAAAGAACTTGATTTTCTAATCCAGGAGGGAGAGGGATTCAATCTGGAATTTAAGGAAAACTATAATTCAGATATTGCCAAAGAAATTTGCGCCATGGCTAACGCTAATGGCGGAAAGATTTTAATTGGCGTAACTGACGACGGAAAAATGAAGCCGGTCGTATTGAGTAATAAGATGAAATCGGAAATTCAGGACTTGGTACGAAAATTCGATCCGAGTTTTTCGGTGGGCCTAAGCGAATTTAATGGAATAATTATTATTGACGTGCCAGAAGGAAAGAAGAAGCCCTATTCTACCGGAGGAAAATTTTATATGCGCCAAGGCGCTTGTAGCCAACAGCTTTCGCGAGATGAAATTAAAAGCTTTTTTATCAAAGAGGGTTTAGTTCGTTTTGATGAAATGTCTAATAGCAAATTTAATTTTGCGGAAGATTTCAACGAGAAGGCGTTTCAGAATTTTCTAAAAATGTCTGGAATTAATAATGATCTAAGCCGGGAGGAAATTTTGCGTAATTTAAAATTGTTGGATGACGGTAATTTAAAAAATGCCGGCGTACTTCTTTTTTGCAAGGAAGCGACAAGGCATATCGGAAGCGCGACCATTATCTGTTCGGCTTTTCAGGGCAATGATAAGGTAAAAATTATTGATAGTAAGAAATTTGATGCAGATTTATTTTCTAATTTTGAAGAAGCATATAAGTTCTTAACTTATCGCCTAAATACCGAATATATTATTACTGGCGGAGCGAGAATTGAAAAATTGGAATTGCCGGAAAAGGCTATTCGTGAAGCAATTTTAAACGCGATTGCTCATCGTGATTATTTTTCCACTTCCAAAATTCAGATTCATATTTTTTCTGATCGGGTGGAAATAAATAATCCAGGCGGGTTAGTAGGCAACATAAAAGTTGAGGATTTATATAAAAGAAGTTTTCCTAGAAACAATCTTTTATTCGGCCTTATGCAAAGGATGGATTTAGTTGAAGAAATTGGATCGGGATTGATGAGAATCAACCAGATGATGGAAGAATATTTATTACCGAGTCCGATAATAAAAGCAGATGATAGTCTTGGATTTGAAATTACGTTTAAGAGGCCGGATTTGCAGGAAATGAGCATTGAGCAAAGAATGGAAGAATATAAGAGGGTGGGTAAAAAGGTGGGTCAAAAGGTGGGTGAAAAGGTGGGTGAAAAGTTATCCGATAATCAAAGAAAAATTATTGAGTTAATCAAAAAAAATAGTAATATATCAATTGTAGATTTAGCCAAGAGTGTTGGTATTGCTGAAAAAAATATTGAAGAAAATTTAAAGAAACTTAAAAGTAGAGATATTGTCAAAAGGATCGGACCAGCTAAAGGTGGGCATTGGGAAATTATAGAGAGATAAGCGGGATAGGAGAGGGATTAGGAGGAAAGTGCGGAAAAAAATAACCAAAAAAAGAAATAGAATATTTAAATTTGGACATTGGCTTCATTTCCGATTATTATAAAAATTTATAAGAAAAAGAAATGAAATATCCAGATCAATCCGCTTAGCTATTTGCCCTTGTCCTATTTGTATAAAAAGTGCTATAATTTAAATATATTAGTCAACTAAATTTAGCTATATGTTGAAGAAAAAACTTCTAATTTTGAGCTTATCCGGCTTCTTGATTTTGGCCGGTTTTTTGATTGCCGGCCAGGTACGGGCTTTAACCGACGGCGTCTGGAATGACGAAGGCAATGTCGGTATCGGGACGACGGATCCGGGGACGTATCGGTTGAATGTTAGCGGAGATGCGAATTTTAACACCCTATATGTCGATCAGGTGAAATTATTAGATCTTCCCTCAAACAATCCGGAACGCGGTCCTTGGAATCCGATCTGGAATATTGCCGGCAGCAGCAAGCCGCTTTATTTTGATGAAGAATTTTCCGGGGGCAATAATGGCGTCACGGTTTATAATAACGCCGGCGGCTCAGCCGTAACGATTACCCGTTTAACCGGACAAATCGGAGTACCGAATTCTACGGGGGTAATGTTAAGGATATCTTATGATGGTGTCGGGCCGGTCTCCCCTAATTTTGGCGGTTTTGTTTTATCTTTTACGTCCTCGGCCAACAAGACTTACGTCCAAAGATTTCGGGCTAAGTTGCCAGTTGGTAAAACTTTAAATATTAACGAAAATTCCCAAGGGACTAACAACACCTCCTACTGGCTAACTAGTAATGTCGGTACCGGCAAATGGGAAGATTATATTAGGATTTCTCATGCCGGCAATACCGGAACTTTTTCTTCCGGCGGGCATGTTTCGGTTTCCGGCGGCTCTGGTGCTTTTGATTGGTATTTGGCCTCGGCTAACGTCTATGAAGTGAATACGCCGATAATCGCCAGTGCCAATACTTGGCGATCCGTGCAAGATTTTGCTAGTACTATCCGTGGCGAAGGGTCCGGTACCTATACGGCCGTACCCGGTGCTGGTACTGATTCAGTGAGTAATGCCGCTTTAGTCATTGATCGAGGGGATTATATTTATACCGAAGGCAACGGATATCTAAGAGGCCTTATTGGCGGAGATTCGAGTGGAAATATAATTATTGGTCAAACCGGAACAACTCTAGTGCCTTCCATAAGTCTTCGCGCCGGTAGCGCAGGATATATTACTCTTTATTCCGGGGGGTCGGAAACCATGCGAGTAACCGGCAATAGTGTTGGCATCGGGACGACGAATCCGGCGCAAACGCTCTCCGTCGCCGGTACTGGTTCGTTTACGGGCGTAGTTTCCGGCGTGGTTCCGACTGCCGACAGTCATTTCGTGACTAAGGGGTATGGTGACGCCGCTTATGCCCCGATTGCTTCCTCTTTTTGGGCCGCTTCCGGAAATGATATATATAATACTAATTCTGGCGATACTAGTCGGGTTCTAATCGGAGAAACAACCCCGATTTCTTCCACTAGTTCTTATACTAAGCTCAGTATTCTCGGTACCGGCATGGGAGGGCGGGATACTAATGCCAATAGTACTCAAAAATGGTTCCGCTATTTCGGCGGCCACTATACTAATACCGAGGAGCCGGTTACCGGTTTAATGGTCGGTTCGGGTTCAGCTGCTAACACTGTAAATATCGGCGGCGGAACCGGCGCCGGGAACGCCGCAACCCAAATAAATTTTTATACCGCCGCTAACACTACAACATTAACGGGCTCTGTTAGAATGGTTATTAATTCCTCCGGCAATGTCGGCATCGGGACGACGAATCCGACCAGGTTGTTAGAGGTTAAAAAAGCATCTGTCGGAGAAATTGCTTTTTTTAATGATGGTACGCAGGGATTATTATTGCAAACATCTTCTGGGGTAGGGAGCGTTATAGGATATAATGGTGCTTCATATAATGCCATTGATATAAGAACCGTGGCTGGTGTTGGAAGTGGGGTATATTTATCAACCTCCGGCAACGTCGGCATCGGGACGACCGCGCCAGGATATCCCCTGGAAGTAGCTGGTAGTGTCTATGCTAACAACGGCTGGTTCAGAAGCAGTGGTTCGAATGGTTGGTATAGTGAGACTTATGGCGGAGGTTGGTACATGTCAGATGCTACCTGGATTAGAACCTATGGATCTAAAAGTATTTATCAGAATGCCGGTACGCTCCGAACCGACGGGACGCTCCAAGTCGGATCAGCCGGCGCAACATTAAATGTGTCTAGCGGCGGGAATTTTGCTTATAACACTAGTACTTTATTCGCCAATACCTCCGGCAACGTCGGCATCGGGACCGTTAGCCCATCTAATATTCTACACATTGAAGGCGCTGATGGATCTGGACCTACAATAACCGGTGTCACATTACAATTACGATCTAATACCGGCGCAACATCTGGTCGTGGCGGATCTTTAATTTTTGGTGATACAGGTGTTGCCGCACGAGCTATGATTAAGGGTATGTTTACCGGACCTGCAAGCGGCGGCTCTTTAGCTTTTTCTACTAATTCCAGCGCTAATATTTTATCAGAACATTTACGAATAGATGCGGCTGGCTCCGTCGGTATCGGGACGACGGCACCGGAAACTAAATTACATGTCGCGGATGGGCCGCTGACTTTATCGACCGCCACTACCCAGCATTACTATAATGTCGCTGATTATTCTTCGGGCGCTAACACTACTGGGACGATGGTCGTAACCTTGCCGAAATACGGTTCCTCCACTATGTTAAGGGTTAAGATTAGCGGTTATGATTATTCGACCGGCAAAGGCGCTTGGGAAGTTATTATTAGTGGCTATAACTATTCAGATCATAATTGGCATAATTACAGCGTGGAATTTACTGGCACCCCGCCCTTTACTCAGGCCCGACTAGCCAATAACGGGACGAATGACTTGATTCTTTTAGGTACGACTGCTACCTCTTGGCAATATCCGAAAGTTACGATCAGCGAAGTGATTTCCGGTTTTGGTAGCATTACTAATTGGGGAACCGGCTGGTCTATGGCCGTGACGACTTCAGAACCCACCTTATATAATATCCGAACTTTAACCCCGAAAACTTTTGTCAACGCTTCTGGAAATCTTGGTATCGGGACGACGAATCCGGTACAGACGCTCTCCGTCGCCGGTACCGGCTCTTTTACAGGTACGGTTTCGGGCGTAACCCCGACGGCTGCTACCCATCTCGCGACGAAGGACTATGTGGATACGACGATAGCGGGAGCGGGGGGCGGGTGGATAATAACTAGTGGCAAGTTATATTCCACACATACCGGATCGACGCAATTTGCCGGAGGGTCGTATATTGCTCAATCTAGCGCGAGAGTGCTGATTGCCGCCGCTAGCACTTCGTTAACCGCCAACGAACAGCCGTTGACTCTATTGGAGACGAGTTCCATCGCGACAGATTCCGGAACAGGTATAAGTTTCAATGGATATATCGAAGGATCCGTGATTCCCAGGGCTGCAATTTTCGGCCGTAAAGCCGATTCTTCTTCCACTAGCACTGCCGGTTACCTCCAATTTGCGACTCGTGCAGTGACAGGAGATATGACGGAACGGATGCGGATAACAGAGAACGGTCATGTAAACATTATAGGAAATTCTGCGTATGCGGTTTTAAATTTAGAAAACGATAATGGAAGCATAAGTTTAAATGAAGGTTTGGGAACAATTTATTTTAAGGGTTATATGTCTAGCGACAGCACCCATCGAACTGGGGCTATGATTAGGGCAGTTTCCTCAGTAGATCAAGATTGGACTTCTGGAAATACTGTTAATGACGCGCCTACTGTTTTAAAATTTTACGCCCAAAGCAACGGAAGTGGTGAGACCGCTCTTACCAATGCAGCGCTTTCTATCCTCTCTTCAGCGAACGGTATCGCTAGAGTTGGGGTTGGTGATTGGACTTCATTAGATTCAACACAGAGAAATTTACATCGTGAATATGTTGCATTAGCTGTTTACCCTAATGTCAGCGCAACGTATTCATTTTCCGCGCCAGGGTGTACTAGTTGTTCGGTAATATCAGAGATGGCGCCAGTTTCAGAGATGCCTAAGAATGGAGATGTTATGTGTATTGACCCGGGCACTGGAGAGATAGAAAGATGCAGAGAGGATAAAAGTGATTTTGTTAAAGGAATAGCTCAAGAAAAGGCCGAGTCGATTATGCGCTTAGGCTGTAGCGATACGACAAAAGAAGAAGGGGGATCTAATTATCAAGTAATAGGCGTGATGGATCCTAGCGGTTGGAGGAAAAACCCTTCTTGTAATGGTTGGTATCCTATCGCCTTGATTGGTTTGTCGGAAGAAACTAATGTAGTATGTCGTTCCCCTAAAGGGAAGCGACTTGGTTATGGGGATATCTTAGTTACTTCCGATGTCCCAGGGAGATTAAGACCATTAGACAAGAATGAGGATGTTAGTTCCTTCCAAATTGTAGGAAGAGCGAGTACTATATGTTCTCTAGATAAGGAGTTAGATTCGATTCATGTTTGGATAAATTAAACCTCAAACCATTTTTTTAAGGTATTTAAAAAGCTATTCCTAAATAGGAATAGCTTTTTCGTTTCATTTATTCAAGCTTGATCAGGTTTTTGTTTTCTATGTTGTTATAAAGCGTGTGGTTTCCGTCCCACTTTTTCATAGCAACTCCAGAAAATAAAGCGATATCACGATAGATTTCCGTCCCATCCGATAGAAAAGTTTCGAATTGAAAGCTGATTTTGGAATTACGGAATATATCCTCTTGGTCTTTCCTAATAGGGATGATTAAGGTGGAAGAATCGCTATAATTATTATAACTCATTAATGAATCGCCACTTATTATTTTTGTAATGAAAATTTTTTCCTCTAAATAATTTCTTGCCGTATCGACCACTATAATAATTTCCCCTTTGTATATTTTTACTAATTTTCTGATTATGGTGTATCCTGCGGGAGGGTGTAAGATCGCTCTAATCGTAAATGGTTTATATTTTTGATTTTCGATATCATTTTCATTAATAATGACCAATAATACGATGTTTTTATCGTGGACGAGTCTCAGGCCAGAAAAATAACTGATTTTTTCGTAGGAATTAGTATCATCGTTTATGACGCATCGGCATTTTATATCGACTTCAATCTCTGGGCCAGTATAGTAACTATCGGGAAGCTTGGTTTTTAGTGGCATTTCCGGAGCAGGGTACATAAAGGATAATGGTTGGGAATTACTACCCACGTTGGTAATCTCTAAAGATACTTCGGTTAATGTGTAGCTTGAAGGGATTCGGATCTCAGAAGTTAGTATTCCTTTATCTTCATCTTTTTTACAACCAGAATTTAAGAATAATATCATGAGGCCTACTATAGCTAGAAAATTCAGGTATTTTTTTGTTTTTGTTTTCATCTCATATAAATTTTAAAGGTTATTAAATAATTTAATTATCTGTTAAATATCCGGTAGGTGCCTATTAATTTTTAACGGCATAATCGCTTGTTTTTTAACATTTTTATCGCCGTAACGATTGCTCTCAGAAGAGAACCGGAAACTTAACAGATAATTAAATTAGGCCTTTAAATTGTTTTTTAATGAACTTAATTTTTATAAGAAAATTATATCATATTTATATTTCTTTGTCAAATAATACCTCTTGACGCGATAATATATTAATAGTATACTTAAATTAAAGATTTATGATTACTCATTATTACATATCCATATGATTACTAGGCAAGAATTAAGTTTGAAAAATGAATGGTGGGTTAATAGCCGATATAAGGTTGAAGAAGCTAAGTTCCCTAAACGCGATTTGTTTGCGATTATTGGAGATAATCTCGAACATCCATTAATGCTTAATATAGTCGGCCTAAGACGGGTTGGTAAAAGCACCATATTAAGACAGATAATTGGAAAATTACTTGATCTTAAAGTTGAGCCAACTAATATTTTCTATTTCCTTTTTGATTATTCCAGCCAGATACAAAAACCCGAATTTTTAGATGAAGTTTTATCAGTTTACTTTAAAGAAGTGCTTAATAAGCCGAGCTTGTCTTTGAATGAAAAAGTTTATGTGTTGTTAGATGAGGTCCAATATATTGAAGATTGGCAATCAATCTTAAAGCGTTACTATGATTTATCAGGTAAGAAAATTAAATTTATAGTTACTGGATCGCAAAGTATTTTATTAAAGGGGAAATATCGAGAAAGTTTAGCCGGCCGGATTTTTGATTATTATTTGCCGCCGTTGTCATTTAGAGAGTTTGTTAGAATTAATGATAGTGACGTTAAAATGTTTAAACCATTCGATCTGACAGAGTTGCCCGACGTTTACGGCGAGTTAAGTTCATATAACGCTTATTATGGTTCAAAAATAACCGAACTAAGCAGAGAATATATAATCACCGGTCAATTCCCGGAAATCAGACAATTGCCGACGCTTGAAAAAAAACAGGAGTATATAGCCGAGTCAGTGATTGGCAAAGTTATTGATGACTGCATTAGGATCTTTAATATTGAGAAGATTGATGAATTTAAATTAATAGTGAAGCATGTTTTGAATAATGTGAGTTCGGTTTTTGAACAAGTAAATGTCGGACGGGAAATCGCCGTATCCCGTTTGACTTTAGATAAATATTTAGAATATTTAAGAAATAGTTATATTTTTGAGATATTATACAAGTATCATAAGAGTCCGATTAAGCGCGGTCGTATTTTAAAAAAAGTTTATACGCCGTGCATTAATTTCACTTGTGCTTTAAATCATTATAAGGAAAGTCATATTGATGAAGTCCCTCAAGCTTTTGGTAAGATAATTGAAAATGTAGTTTACAATACTTTGAATCAAAAATATAAGGGTAGCCAGATGGCCGAAGCTTTGAGTTTTTGGCGTCAAGGGGAAAAAGAAATTGATTTTTTACTTAACCAAAATGGAAAGCAATTGCCGATTGAAGTTAAATTTTCGAATAACATCAATCCGAAGGATATAGCGCCGACTACTGATTTTATGAAAAAGAAAACGATAAAATACGGGGTTATTGTTACTAGAAGTGAATTGAATAAGAAGGAAATAAACGGGCAGGTCCTGTATTATATCCCTTATTACCTAATTTTAATGATGATTTAAAATAAGAATTATCGATGATTAACGCCCCCTAATTTCTTATAGGTTGTAGTCGATAGCTGTATAGTAAGATTATTTATGTCTTAATGCGATCTATTTGCCCCCTATTTTAAAATCTGCTATAATATCAGCAGATAAATTAAATAAAAAATCAATATGAAAAAAACCTTAATCGCGCCGATTTTGACCGGCTTAGTTTTACTGGTCATCGCGGCCATGTTCGTTTATTTTTATCTTCAGCTAAACCGCCTGGAGAAAAAAACGATCGCTTTACAGACAACTATCGTAAGCGATACGGAGCAAGTTAACGCGGTGATTAACTTTTTAAATTCTAATCTCAATGCGCAAACTAATCAATAATAATAAAAAAAGCGCGCCGGCGCCGGTTTCCGTCCGCCAGGCCGCTAAGACAAAAAATATGAAAAAAGAAATGACCCTTCCTTTAATTGCCGGTATCGTGCTCGGCGCCTTATTAATGCTTTTTTGGCAGTTCAATGTCCGCCTAAATAGCGTCCGGGCCGCCGTGACCCAGCTTGACCAGGCGACCGCTCAGAACACCAAGAACTTAAACGACGTTATTACCTTCTTAAACAACGCTTCCGGCGCTAACCAATCGGCCGGGCAAGAGGCCCCGGTTGTTACGGAGTAATCGGATCGAGTTTTTTAGTAGATACATAAAAGCAATTAACCCTGTGATTTTGTCGCGGGGAGTAAATACGAAAAATACAAAACCCTGCCTTTGGTGGGGTTTTGTGATATAATACTGAATATTGAACGATAATTAGAGTTAAAAGTAAGAATTTATCTCATGTTTAGATCTATTACGAAAAATATACAATCCTGTTTTTAGCGGATTTTGTGCGGATTTTATGGGATATTGACTAATAACTAGAAATAATGTATAATGGAAGTATGATTATTTCTTACTTCCGTTAGATGTTTATGGATAATTTAACCGCTAAACTATATCAATCACCAAAAACCGTCTTAACTATTAAGGACTTAGCTTTGATTTGGCGCGAGAATAATTCAGATAATCTAAAGGCCAAGGTTTCTTATTATGTTAAGCAAGGAGTTTTAATCCGCCTAACTCGCGGCGTTTTTGTTAAAGATCGGGAGTATAATCCGAAAGAATTAGCCACAAGTTTATACACCCCGTCATATATCAGCTTTGAAACAGCTTTACGGCAAGCTGGAATGATTTTCCAATATTATGAAACAATTTTTGTCGCTTCAAAATGGCCGAAGAATCTGGAAATAGATGGTCATAAGATTGCTTTTCGGAAACTTAAAGACGAGGTACTTTTTAATCCGAGCGGCGTAATCAGTAAGGATAATTATAATCTGGCGACACCAGAACGGGCTTTTTTGGATATGATTTATATCGCGCCCAATTATTATTTTGATAATCTTGGGCCGCTTGACTGGGAAAAATGCGCCCGCTTAGTCAAGATTTATAATAATAAGCAATTAATAAAAAGAGTGGACGAATACCATAAAATTTATGCTCAATCATGAAAAACATCAATTAATAATGGGGAAGATTCTAAAGGATATTTATTCCGATATTTCCATTAGCTCGGCTTTGGGTTTTAAGGGCGGGACTTGCGCTTATTTTTTTTATGAATTGCCGCGTTTTTCCGTGGATTTGGATTTTGATTTATTAACCGAGGATGCGTCCGACCGGGAAGAAATTTTTAAGAAAATTGTGAATATTTTAGAGAAATATGGAGAAGTCAAGGATAAGCGCGTTAAAAGATTTACGATTTTTGCTCTGCTTTCCTATGGCGACGAGGAGCATAATATTAAGGTGGAAATTAATATGAGAAAATTAGCGGCCGATATCCGGAAGCGTTATGAACTTAAAGAGTATCTCGGCATTTCGTTATTAGCGGCCAAACCCGAACATTTGTTTGCCGGAAAGTTAATCGCCCTCACTTCAAGAAGTAAGCCGGCGATGCGGGATATCTATGATGTTTATCATTTCGCTAATAACGATTGGAGCATTGATGAGGAAGTAGTTATGGTTATGACCGGCAAAACGGTTAAGGAACAATTGGCGGATTGTCTGGCTTTTGTAGAGAAAGTTGATAATAATGAGATTTTACATGGTTTGGGCGAATTAGTTAAAAGCGAAAAAGAAAAAGATTGGGTTAGGCAACATTTGAAAAAAGAAGCGATCTTCATGTTGAAACTTTATTTACAATCTTTTAAATAATAATTTATAAAAATCACATGACCCGTTCCGAGGCGCAAAAACGGATTGAGAAACTTAAGGCGGAAATTGACGCTCATCGCTATAATTACCATGTTTTAGACCAAGAAACGATTTCATCGGCGGCTTTAGATTCTTTAAAGCACGAAATCTTTCGTTTAGAAAACGACTGGCCGGGCTTAGTGACCCCGGATTCGCCGACTCAAAGGGTAGCTGGCGCGCCTTTGGAAAAATTTAAGAAAACCGCGCATAGCGAACCGATGATTTCGCTGTTTGATGCCTTTAGTGAGGAGGATATGCGCGCTTGGGCCGAGCGGAACGCTAATTATTTAAAGCGGGATTTTGCGCCCGAGTATTATGCCGAATTAAAATTAGACGGCTTGGCGATAAATTTAAGATATGAGAAAGGGTTTTTGATTTCCGCGGCAACCCGGGGTGATGGCCGGGTCGGGGAAGAAGTGATTAGTAATGTTCGGACGATCGCCAGCATACCTTTGAAACTGCGGCGGCCGAGCGAGAAAGAATTGGCCGGCTTGGGCTTAAGCGTTGTCGAGGTTAAGCGTGTTTTAGACCTGGTTGATTCCGGCCGGATCGAGATTCGCGGGGAAGCGATAATGACTAAAAATGTTTTTGAACGCCTGAATAAGAAATACGCGCGTTTAGGCCAGGCGCTACTGGCTAATACCCGCAACGCCGTAGCCGGTTCAATTCGTCAGCTGGATGCAAAAATAGCGGCCGAACGGAAATTGGACTTCTATGCTTATGATTTATTATTGAATGGTTTGGAGCGCGGCAATGTTGTCGCGCGACGGGATCAGGCGGATCAGCTCGCTAATCTGTTCGGTTTAAAAACTTTGCGTCAGAATCGGCGCGCCCGGGGCTTAGAAGAAATTTTTGTTTTTTATCAGGAGATAGAAAAGAAACGCGAGCGTCTGCCTTTCCATATTGACGGCATTGTCGTGAAAATTAATGATTTAAAAATGTGGCCGATACTCGGAATTGTCGGCAAAGCGCCGCGCTATATGATGGCCTATAAATTTTCCGCCGAACAGGCAACGACGAAAGTTCGGGCTGTGGCTTGGCAGGTCGGACGGACCGGCGCGCTCACGCCGACCGCGCTCTTAGAATCGGTTAGGGTCGGCGGGGCCTTAATTAGCCGTTCAACTTTACATAATTTTGACGAAATTAAGCGATTGGATTTAAGAATCGGTGACACGGTTATTATTGAACGTTCCGGCGACGTGATTCCGAAAGTCATTAAGGTTTTGAAAAATCTGCGGGACGGGAAAGAAAAGAAAATCAGTCCGCCCGCGGTTTGTCCGATGTGCGGCGGCCGAGTTGTGCGAGAGGATGGGGAAGTCGCTTATCGTTGCGCCGACCGGCGCTGTTATGCCGTCGCTTTAAGGCAGATAATTCATTTTGTTTCTAAAGGCGCGGCTGATCTTGAGGGACTCGGGCCGAAAGTGATTGAACAATTTATGACCGCGGGGCTGATTAAAGACGCGGCGGATTTATATTTTCTTCGCCGGGAAGATTTACTTAGCTTAGAACGTTTTGCTGAAAAGAAAGCAGATAATATTTTAGCGATGATCGCGGCCCGGCGCGAATTATCTTTAGCTCGGTTTATCTACGGCCTGGGAATCCGTCATGTCGGCGAAGAGACCGCGGAATTATTAGCCGGGACTTTAGAGCTTAAGATAGCCGGAGGATCGGCTATGGGCAAAATAAAGGTTCCGGAATTAATTAGAGTTTTTCAAAAATTAAAAACAGATGATTTGGAAAAATTTAGCGATATTGGCCCGATTGTGGCGGAAAGCATCGTTGAATTTTGGCAAGATAAGCATAATTTAAAGATTTTAGAGAAATTTGACCGGGCCGGTATAGTTTTACTAATGAGCGAGAAAACGGCGCCTGGCGGCCAAAATAGGCCATTAAAAGACCAAATTTTCGTCCTAACCGGCGCTTTAGCTGGTTTGACAAGGGGGGAAGCGAAAGATAAAATAAAAGAGTTGGGCGGGAAAGTAAAGGATAGTGTAAGTCGGGAAACGGATTATGTCGTTGCCGGCGCCGACCCGGGCTCTAAGTATGAGCGGGCGAAGCAATTAGGGGTTAAAATTTTAAATGAGGAGGAATTTTTGAAGATGTTAAAATAGTTTTATGTCTATAACTAATGATGAAATAAAATATGTTGCCGGACTCGCGCGCTTAGAATTAAGCGCGGCGGAAATAAAAAAATTTAGCGGCCAGCTGAACGGAATTTTAGAATACATCGGCCAATTAAAAGGCGTTGATACGACGCGGGTTAAGGCCGCGGTTTCGGCCAGCGGATTAATGGATGTCTGGCGGACGGATGAAATTAAAGAATGGCCGCGCGACGAAGTCGAGGCGGCGTTAAATCAGGGCGAGCTTGAAGGTGGACGGATTCGGGTTAAGCGGGTTTTGTAAAATAAAAAATGTCTTTAAATAAACTTACAATCAAAGAAGCGCGGGGGAAATTAGATAGTGGCGAAATAACGGCGCTTGATTTGACGCGTGCCTGCCTGGCGCGGATTAAGGAAGTCGATGGGGAAATTCATGCTTGTTTATCTATTTGCGAAAAAGAAGCTTTGGTCGCGGCGGAAGAAGCGGACAAACGGCTTAAAGCCGGCGAGACTGGAGATCTTTTGGGTATACCGTATTTATGTAAGGATAATATAATGACTAAGGGCTTAAAAACCACAGCCGCTTCAAAGATTTTAGAAAATTATGTCGCGCCTTATGACGCGACCGTGATTGAAAAATTAAAAGAGGCCGGGTCGGTCCTGCTCGGCAAGACGAATCTTGACGAATTTGCGCATGGCGCCTCTACGGAAAATTCCGCTTACGGTCCGACGAAAAATCCGCGCGATTTAAGCCGGGTACCGGGCGGTTCGTCCGGCGGCAGTGCGGCCGCAGTGGCCGCGGATATGTGTATTTTTGCCATTGGTTCCGATACCGGTGGCTCAATCCGTTATCCAGCCAGTTTCTGCGGCGTAATCGGTCTTAAGCCGAGCTATGGCCGGGTTTCCCGCTTCGGTCTTTTGTCAATGACTTCCTCGACCGATGTTATCGGTCCGCTTGCTAAAACCGCTTATGATGCTGCTTTAGTCCTAAAACATATCGCTGGCGCAGACGAACGGGATGCGACCAGCGCGCCGGAGGCGGCCGGACATTATGAAAAAGAAATGTTTCGGAACGCTGGTTTGGATGAAGTTATGGCTGATTATGTTGAACCGGAAAAAGATAATGCCGGAGAACAAGATGGATTGCGCTTGAAGGGGCTGAAAGTCGGTCTGCCGAAAGAATATTTTTTAAAGGAATTAAAACCGGAAGTCGCCGCGCAAATTAAAAAAGCCGGAGAGAAATTAGTTGCGGCCGGTGCGGAATTAGTGGAAATTAGTTTACCGTATACAAAATATGTCGTGCCGACTTATTATATTATTACGCCGGCGGAAATAAGTTCTAATTTAGCGCGTTTTGACGGCATCGGCTGGGGCTTGTCCGCTCCAGAAGCGTCCGGTCTCCAGGAATTTTATCAAGCGAATCGCGGAATCGGTTTCGGTCCGGAAGCGAAGCGCCGCATTATGCTCGGAACCTATGCTTTAAGCGCCGGCTATTATGATGCTTATTATAAAAAAGCCCAGGCCGTTCGGGCCTTGATTGCCGAAGATTTTTCCCGGGCCTTTGAAAAAGTTGATTTAATATTGACGCCGACCGCCCCGCATCCGGCTTTCAAGCTCGGCCAGCAGGTTGATGATCCCTTAGCTATGTATCTTGAAGATATTTTCGTGGCCGGCGCGTCTTTAGCCGGCTTGCCCGCGGTTTCTGTTCCGGCCGGGGAGGTAGCGGTAGCGGATGGTGGAAAAGATATTGACGGAAAGCCGGCGGCGGCTATGCCGGTCGGGGCGCAAATTATCGGTCCGCGCTTGAAAGAAGGCCTGGTTTTACGGGCGGCTGGAGTGTTAGAAAGGGAATAATTTATAAATATATGAAAAAGAATCTAGAAATTCTTTTGATAATAACGATGTTTGTCGTTACAATCGCCGCGTTAATTATAATTTTCAGCCGGCCAAAACCCGTGCCGTCCGTACCGGTGGAAGTAAGGCCAGAGCCGGAGGAGATAATTAAAGATTTCCAAAGCGCTCGGGCACAGAGCTATGCCGCAGTTAAAGAATTAGACGCGGACGGGAATGATAAGATTATCGGGTCAATAGAGGCGCCGCTTAAGATTTTTGTTTATGAAAATTATCTTGATCTTTATAGCGCGAATTTAGCGGAAACATTGGAGCGGATTAAAGAAGAAGAGGCGGAACAAGTCGCTTTAGTCGTCCGTCCCTATGCCGTCGACGGATCTTTAGCGGCTAAACAGGCGGCCTCGGCCGTAGATTGCGCCGGCGAAGCCGGGAAGTGGGCGGAAATGCGGGATTTATTATTTATTAAGACGAAAAACGGAGGGTTTGATCTGAGCCGGCTTTTAGATTATGCCCGGGAAATCGGTTTGGACGAAAAAGATTTTTCCGCCTGCTTGACTAAAAATGAAAAATCAGAAAAAATAGAGAAGTTAACGGCAGAAGCGGAAGATTATCTGGTTCAAGGTACGCCGACTATTTTTATCGGCGATGAGATGATTTTAGGCGCCCGGCCTTATGATGATTTTATTGATTCAAATGGAGATAAGATTGAAGGATTAAAGGCGGTGGTGGCGAAAAGCTTGCAGAAGATAGTGGATTAGAAAATTATAATATTTTTAATTTTTTTAAATTCAGGATTTTTAATTTATATAAAAATTGGAGAGATGCGAGAGTGGTTTAATCGGCAGACCTGGAAAGTCTGTGTATTCGCAAGGGTACCGAGGGTTCGAATCCCTCTCTCTCCGCAACATCGTGCTAGCACGAGGTAGTTTAAAACAGAGCTTTTAAAAGCTCTGTTTTTAATTGGGAAAAAGCTAGTTTTTCCTTAAAATAAGCTATTTGACAACTTATGTCATTTTTTGACATTTTTATAAAATATGTTAAAATTTATATAAAGAAAAGATAAATAAATTCTAAACTTTTATGAGCGACCGAATAGAAAAACTTTTAACCATAGAGGAAGTAGCTGATATTTTGAGAGTGAGCACCAGAACTATTGTTAGGTATATAGAATCAGGAAAATTAAAAGCTTCTAAGATAGGTGTTTGGCGAATTAAGGAATCCGATGTTCACCTGTTTTTAGAGGAAACAAGTAATAAAAAATAAGATTTAAATATTATGGCTAATAATTTGAATAATTCTAAAGAACAAGAACGATCAGAGCTCCATCGAGCTATTTGGCAGATTGCTAATGACTTGCGAGGTAGTGTTGATGGTTGGGATTTTAAGCAGTATGTTCTTGGGATGCTCTTCTATCGTTTTATCAGCGAAAATCTTACTAATTACATAAATGCTGATGAGCGCCGAACTGGCAAAAAAGATTTTGATTATGCCGTTATTTCTGACAAAGAAGCAGAATTTGGTCGTGTTGACACGGTAAAAGAAAAAGGTTTTTATATTTTGCCAAGTGAATTATTTGTAAATGTTTGTAAAAATGCACGTAATAATACAAATCTTAACGAAACTTTAGCCGAAGTATTTCGCAATATTGAGAATTCAGCTAAAGGTGTAGATAGTGAAGATGATTTAAAAGGTCTTTTTGATGATATTGATATTAACTCTAAAAAATTAGGTAATACTGTAGAACAAAGAAATCAAAAATTAGCCAAACTTTTGGAATCTATTGGTAATCTTCGTCTTGGTAATTATTCTGATAATACTATCGATGCGTTCGGCGACGCTTATGAGTTTTTAATGACTATGTACGCCTCAAATGCTGGAAAGTCTGGTGGCGAGTTTTACACTCCTCAAGAAGTTGCCGAGCTTTTGGCAGAAATAACTACAGTTGGGAAAAAAGAAGTTAATAAAGTATATGATCCTTGTTGTGGGTCTGGCTCTCTTCTTCTTAAGTTTGCCAAGGTTCTTGGAAAAGAAAATGTTAGACTTGGTTTTTATGGGCAAGAAATTAATATTACCACTTTCAATCTTTGTCGTATTAACATGTTTTTGCACGATATCAATTATAACCATTTCGATATCGAGTTAGGAGACACATTAACTGATCCAAAACATTGGGACGATGAGCCATTTGACGCGATTGTTTCTAATCCCCCTTATTCTATTAATTGGGAAGGTGATGCTAATCCGTTATTAATTAATGATCCGCGTTTTTCTCCTGCTGGCGTATTAGCCCCAAAAAGTAAGGCTGATTTAGCATTTATCATGCACATGCTTTCATGGCTTTCGACTAGCGGAACAGCTGCAATTGTTGAATTTCCCGGAGTTTTATATCGTGGCGGAGCGGAACAAAAAATTCGTAAATATTTAGTTGATAATAATTATATTGATACTGTAATTCAGTTGCCTCCAGATTTATTTTTTGGCGTAACGATTGCTACTTGTATTATTGTTCTTAAAAAAAGCAAGAAAGATAATAAAACGTTGTTTATTGATGCTTCAAAAGAATTTGTTAGGGGTGGAAATAAAAATAAGTTAAGTGAAGAAAATCGTCTTAAGATTTTAGACACCTTTACTACTCGTAAAGATGCAGAATATTTTGCTAAATTAGTTGATAATAAAACCATCGCTGATAATGATTATAATATTGCTGTCTCTAGTTATGTCGTTAGTGAGGATACTCGAGAGATAGTTGATGTTATAGAGCTTAATGAAAAAATCTCTAAGATTGTTGTTAGACAAAGTGAATTACGTGCGGCGATTGATAAGATTGTTGAAGAGATTGAAAGCAAATAATATGGAAAAAGATATTTTATCCATTAAACAGCAAACTAGATTAGCTTTACCAACAGATAATTCATATTTATTTGGATTGGGTGTTGCCTTGTATGGATTCAACTCTATTAGTAGTTTTATGACTGAAATTATTTGTCATATTGACGATAGTCAAAATAGAACTAGATTATTAGATTTAACATCTGGAGAAGTTCTGAATATATTTCGGCAAACATTGAAAAATATAAAGTCTAAAAAACAATACAAAAGTATTTATACAATTATGAATGATGTGGCGAATATTTTCGAAATATTAAATTCAGAACGAACTGATTTTGTTCATGCTTATCCTATTACCAACAGAAGTAATGAGCAGATTTTACATCGCAGAAAGGATGAGAAGGGAAAATATTTTGAAGTAGACAATAATTTTTTAGATAGCTTTATTTCCCGATTGCATGATGTGAGTAGTGGATTATATAAAATACGTGCAATTGTAAAACCACAAATTTAATTGTATGCATATTAATCAATCAAAAATTGAAGGGCTAATATCGGAACTTTGTCCAAAGGGTGTAGAAGTTTTTGGTTTAGGATCTATTTGTAAAATTGAAACAGGGAGGTTAAATGCCAATGCTGCTGTTGCAGGTGGTGATTATTTATTTTTTACAACCGCTAAAGAAATTAGCAAGATAGATAAATACCGATGGGATACGGAAGCGTTACTTGTTGCTGGTAATGCGAATGTCGGTGATGTGAAACATTATATAGGAAAATTTGAAGCATATCAGAGAACTTATGTGTTAACAAATTTTTTTAAGAAGATAAATGTTCGTTTTTTATATTTTGTTTTAAAAAATAATTTACAAGAATTTTTAAAAAGCAATTCAAATAGTGCGGCAATGACTTATATTGTTTTATCTACGCTTGAAAACTTTAGAATCCCCGTCCCACCCCTCCCAATTCAAGAAGAAATTGTTAAAATTCTTGATAATTTTACAGAGCTGGAAGTAGAGCTGGAAGCAGAGCTGGAAGCAAGAAAAAATCAGTATGAACATTATAGGAACAAATTATTAACTTTTGGAAATGATATTGAATATAATAATTTGGAACATATTTTTAATTTTAAAAATGGTTATACACCCTCAAAAGCAAAATCTAAATATTGGGAAAATGGAGATATACCATGGTTTAGAATGGAAGACATAAGGAGTAACGGTAGAATTCTTGATAAATCGATACAATGTGTTAATAGATCTGGAGTAAAAGGAAAGGGTGTTTTTCCTAAAGATTCAATTATTGTAGCAACATCAGCAACGATTGGAGAGCATGCTTTAATTACTATACCTCATTTAACAAATCAGAGGTTTGTTTCTCTGTCTATAAAAGATGAATTAAAACAAAAATTGAATATTAAATTTTTATTTTATTATTTTTTTGTAATAGATGAATGGTGTTTAAAAAATACAACTAAATCAAGCTTTTCGTCAGTAGATATGAATGGTTTTAGAAAATTTCCAATTCCAATTCCACCTATATCCGAACAAGAACGAATTGTTTCAACCCTTGATAAATTTGATGCGTTAGTAAATGATATTTCAATTGGTCTGCCAGCTGAACTTAAAGCTCGTCGTCAACAATATGAATATTATAGAAATAAACTTTTAACTTTCAAAGAATATGTCGGTTAATAATAAATACAATTTAGTTGCGGAGAGTACGCAGAGCACAGTTGTGGCTGAATATACTCCAAATGGAAAAAGAATCTCTGATTATCAAAGTGAGGCTGAATTAGAGAGTGCTTTTATAGAACAGCTAAAAACTCAGGCTTATGAATATGTGGCCATAACCTCTGAGGCTGATTTAGTTTTGAATTTACGTAAGCAATTAGAGAAGTTAAATAATTTTAATTTTACTGACAGCGAATGGGATAATTTTTTTAATAGTGAAATTTCTAACCCTAATCAAAATATAGAAGATAAAACCGCGACCATTCAGGAAGATCATATAAAAAACTTAGTTCGTGAAAATGGTTCAATAAAGAATGTTTATCTTTTAAAGAAGGATAATATTCATGATAATAATCTTCAGATTATTAATCAGTATGCCACTGAGGATGGGCAAAGAGCTAATCGTTACGATGTTACAATTCTTGTTAATGGTTTACCTCTAATTCATGTTGAACTTAAACGTCGTGGAGTAGCTATTCAGGAAGCCTTTAATCAAATTAATCGTTATCAGAGAGAAAGTTTTTGGGCTTCATCTGGTCTTTTCGAATATGTGCAATTGTTTGTAATTTCAAACGGCACTCATACAAAATATTATAGCAACACTACAAGATATCAGCATATCAAAGACTCTAATGATGGTGCTTCTAAGAAAGGTAAGCGCACTAGCAGCAGTTTTGAGTTTACTAGTTGGTGGGCTGATGCTACCAATAAACCAATTACTGATTTAATGGATTTTGCTAAGACATTTTTTTCTAAGCATGCTGTTTTAAATATTTTGACTAAATATTGCGTTTTTACGACTGACCACTTACTTTTAGTAATGCGTCCCTATCAAATTGTGGCTACTGAAAAGATATTGAATAGAATAGAAATAAGTACTAATTATAAAAAACTTGGCACCGTTGAGGCAGGTGGATATATTTGGCATACAACTGGCTCTGGAAAAACTTTGACTAGTTTTAAAACTGCTCAATTGGCTAGTAAATTGCCATATATTGATAAGGTTTTGTTTGTTGTCGATCGTAAGGATTTGGATTATCAGACAATGAAAGAGTATGATAAATTTGCCAAAGGAGCAGCTAATAGTAATACCAGTACAGCTATTTTAAAAAAGCAATTAGAAGATCCTAATGCTAATATTATTATTACTACTATTCAAAAACTGGATAGATTTATTGGAAAAAATAAAGGGCATAATATTTTTGATGGTCATGTAGTTATTATATTTGATGAATGTCATCGATCCCAGTTTGGTGAAATGCATGCGGCTATTACTAAAGCCTTTAATAATTACCACCTTTTTGGTTTTACCGGTACTCCTATTTTTGCGATTAATTCTTCTTCTGGTGGGCGGATTGATTTTAAGACTACAGAGCAAGCCTTTGGTGAAAAATTACATGCCTATACTATTGTTAACGCTATTGCTGATAAAAATGTTTTACCATTTAAGGTCGATTATATTTCCACAGTTAAAGAGGCTGAAAATATTGAGGATAAAAAGGTTAGTGATATTGATCGAGAAGCAATTTTAGCCGCTCCTGAGCGCTTAGAAAATATTGTTCGCTATATTTGTGAACACTTTGATCAAAAAACTAAACGCAATAGTTTTTATAAAATAAAAGAGAGAAGGTTGGCTGGATTTAATTCTATTTTTGCCGTTTCCTCTATTGATGTTGCAAAAAAGTATTATGCTGAATTTAAAAAACAACTTTTAGATTTACCAAGTGATAAGCGTCTTAAAATTGCGATAATTTATAGTTTTGGGGTTAATGATGAAGATGCCGATGGTTTAGTTGACGAAAATTTAGAGGACACTAGCGGACTAGATCTTAGTTCAAGAGATTTCTTAGAAAATGCGATTATTGATTACAATTCAATCTTTGGTACTTCTTATGACACTTCATCTGATAAATTCCAAAATTATTATAAAGATGTCAGCCAAAGAGTAAAGGATAGAGAAGTTGATATTTTGATTGTAGTTAATATGTTTTTAACTGGCTTTGATGCCACCACTTTAAATACTCTATGGGTTGATAAAAATTTAAGATTGCACGGATTACTACAAGCCTATTCTCGCACGAATCGTATTTTAAATAGTGTTAAAACTTTTGGTAACATTGTTTGTTTTCGTAATTTAGAGAAAGCTACCAACGAATCAATTTCATTATTTGGTGATAAAGAGGCTAGTGGCATTGTTTTGCTTAAATCTTATGCTGAATATTACAATGGCTATAAAGATGGTAATAAAGAAGTTCGAGGATATGTCAGCTTAGTTGATGAATTAATGGAGAAATTTCCAGTTAGCGTTAGGATTGACAGCGAACTAGCTCAAAAAGAGTTTATTAAACTTTATAGCAATATTTTGCGTTTACGAAATATTTTAACAACTTTTGACGAGTTTTCTAAAGATGAAATTTTTACAGAATATGATATTCAAGATTATCACAGCATGTATATTGATTTGTATAATGAATTTCGTAAAGCTAAAGAAAGCGAAAAAGAAAATGTTAATGATGATGTCGTGTTTGAAATGGAGCTTATTAAACAGGTCGACATTAATATTGATTATATCTTGGGATTAATTAAAAAATACCACGAAGATCATACCAAAAATCGAGAAATATTGGTTGATATTAATAAAGCGATTGATGCCAGCGTTGAATTAAGAAATAAAAAGGATTTGATCAATCAATTTATTTCCTCGCTCGATATTAATTCTGTTGTTGATGCGGACTGGCAGAGTTTTATGAATAAGAAAAAAGTTGAGGAGCTTGAACAGATTATTAAAACTGAAGAACTCGATTATGAGGCTACGTATAAGTTTATTAAAAATTCCTTTAGAGATGGTTCAATTGCAGTTTCGGGTACGGCTATAACTAAAGTTTTACCGCCAGTATCTCGATTTTCGCCAGATGGCGAACGAACAAAGAAGCGTGAAACTGTCTTAACAAAATTGACTAGCTTTTTTGAAAGGTTTTTTGATATTTCTGATGTAAAATTTTTCGACGGTAATCTAAAAAAGTAAATATATGGCCAAGAAAAATGTTAAAGGCGAATATTTATATAAAGAAAATAAAACTAAAAAAGTATTTTATTTTCGTGATGATTTGCAAAAAATAAATATAATTTCCAGAATCGTTTTTAAAAATAAAAAACACGAAATCCATTATCCTTTTTCTAAAGACGGAAGACAGAAATATAATTATATTAAAGAAATATCTTATAATGGATTATCAAGTCCTCTTCCTAGAGGATTAATTAAGGACTCAAAATTAGGATATGGATTTACAAAAGTGCTATCACCTATAATTTATCAGATAGATAGGGTTCTTAAGCCTAATAAATTAGAAGTTTCAAATAATGGCAAAACAAGAATAGACAAAAAAACATTATATATCAGTTATGCGGAACTAAATAAGGTGTACCCCAAAATTGATTCATTGCTTCAGCGACATTCAAAAGAAAAAGAGGTGACTGCACAAAAATTTCTATCCTTATTTTTCCCAAAAAACTTTAAAGATCTTAAAGACACGTATATTAAAGGAACTTTATACTCGATAATCTCTGATCAAGTTAAAGATGATGTAAAAAAAATATCTAAAGATGACTTTGACTCAATATTGGGGTTAACTTTAAGAGAATTAAAAAATCAAGGAGTAGAATCTAAGAAGGTGGTGTTGGAAACAAGAGAAAAAATTGAAAGGCGCTTTTTAGAAGACGCGATCATTTATTTTCAAAAACTATCACAAAGAAAACTTGACAATAATAAATTGGAGAAAGACTGGGAAAAATTTCTTATAGAAAATCCATGGATTATTTCTAATTTATTTGCAACACCCGTGTTCTTTTTTCAGAATCAAGCATACGTTGGCGGGAAAGAAATAAACAATTCTAATGGAAAGGTTACTGATTTTCTTTATAAAAATGAATTCACTGATAATATTGCTGTTATTGAGCTAAAAACGCATAAGACCAATTTATTATCGTCTAAACCATACAGGGGCAAGGACGTCTATTCATTATCAGTAGAGCTTTCGGGCGCAGTTAATCAAGTTTTAAACCAGCGACAGAATTTAATTCAAGAGTTTATAAAACTTAGAACTAAAGATGAGTGGTTTGAATCTTATAATCCAAAGTGTCTAGTTATTGCTGGTAGTATTGCTGACTTACCAAAAAATGGAGCTAAAACTTTCGATATTTTTAGAAATAGCTTGCAGGGTGTGGAAATAATTACTTTCGATGAGTTACTTAAGAAACTCGAATTTTTTAATGTGTTAATTAAAGGCGGTAAGAAAAAAAGAGGGCGAGAAAAAAGGTTTTAAGAAAGTAAGAAAAATATATTAAGTATAATTAAGATATGAAAAAATATAAAATTTATTTTGATAGAGACGGTATTGAGCCAGCGGAAATTGTAATTACCGGGGAAGGTAATAATTGTCGAGTTGGCGCTGTAAGAGTGCAACATGAAACCATCTTTTTTAATTGCCAAGGAACTCTTGAAAATATATTAAAAAAAATTAGTGATAAACTAGGAAAATATGGTATTAAAAAAATAGAACCTATAATATAGTTATATTCTTAATTAATAAAAATTATGCCACTTTTTAAACAGGATAGTAATAAATTATCCATCATTCAAGAAAAAAATATTGATCTAGAAAAAACAGTTCAAAAATTAACTGAAAGTAATTTGGATAATATTTTTAGTTTGGAATTTGTTAGCACTGAATTTGCTTTGCATAACTTTAGAATTGACACCTTAGCCTTTGATCAAGAAAATAATTCTTTTGTTATTATAGAGTATAAAAGAGATCGAAGTTTCAGTGTTATTGATCAGGGTTATGCTTATTTGGCTTTAATGCTTAATAATAAGGCAGATTTTATTTTAGAATATAATGAGAAAACAAAGAATAGTCTAAAGAGGGACGATGTTGATTGGTCGCAGTCTAAGGTTATTTTTGTGGCAAATTCCTTTACGTCTTATCAGATGAATGCGATTAATTTTAAAGATTTGCCGATAGAGCTTTGGGAAGTGAAAATGTATGATAATGATGTAGTTTTATATAACCAGTTATTATCTCAAGACTCTAAAGAATCAATAAAAACTATTACTAAAAATAAAACTATAAATAAGGTAAGTAGCGAAGTTAAGGTGTATACGCTAGAGGATCATCTTAGCATTCCAGAAGATATAAAAAACCTATTTTTTGCTTTAAGAGAAAAAATTTTATCGCTTAGTGATTCCGTGGAAGAAAGACCTAAACAAAATTATGTGGCCTATCGATTAAAGAATGCTTTTGCCTATGTTCATAATCAACAGTCAAAAATAAAAATTCATTTGGAAATAAGAAAAAAAGATTTGGACGATCCAAAAAATATGGCTAGAAATGTTGAAGGAATTGGACATCATGGCGGAGGAGAGACTGAGGTTATTTTAAATAGGTCTGAAGATTTAAATTACGTTTTTCTGCTAATAGAACAGGCTTATAATAGGATATCTAAAAAATCTTAATTAATTAGAACAGTTTTATTTTGAAGTAGTATTTTCCCGTTTAAACACGTAAGTAATTCTCGTTTCTCTTGATCATCACCCTCCTGTAGTAAAAACTTGATATAATTTTTAACATCGACGTCGCTCACGTCGATGTTTTGATTTTTGCCAGTCGCCATTATTTGAAATTTCTTAAATCTTTTTATTTCTCCTTCAATTTTATCTTGAACTGGTAACTTCTTGAAATCTAATTTCTCAACCTGCTTTTGTAATTGTTTTATTAAGTCTTCTTCGCTGATATAACCCGACTTACAATTTTTATCTTTTGCTTTGGTACAGCCATAATAAATATGACGGTTAAAACCTCCATTTTTTAATTTCTTAAATTTTTCTGTTGCTGATATTCCTGAACCACATAAACCACAGGTCATAATTTTGGTAAAAGCGAATTCAATATTTTCTCGTCTAACTAATTGGGAATTCTTCATTTGATCTTGAACTAAATCAAATAATTCCTTGGTTATCAGTGGCTCGTGTTTGCCTTGATACCAATTACCACTGCCTCGGGGATATTCAAAGGGGCCATAGTAGAAAGTATTTTCAAGAAGACGGTAGATATTTCCTAAACTTAAATGCTTTTTTCCTAGCGCGGTTCTAAAATTTAAATCAAATCGTAACCAATTATAAATCTTTCGGCCTGACCATTTTTCATAAGCGACTTTTTCAAACATCTGTCTGATAACGTGGCCCCTGTCTGGGTCGATCAAACATTGTCCCTTATGATCAACTTGTTTTTCTTTAAAGTAACCAGTCGGCGGGCAAGTCGGCCATAAACCTTTTTCACATCTAGCTCTTAAACCTCTTTTGACGTTTATGCCACGATTATCATTTTCGAGTTTTGCTTGAGAACATAGAATCATGAGCAGAAACTTTTCGTTTGGAGAATTACTAAATGTTTGGCCAAAGGTGCGAATACTCATTAATTTCTTCTCATCCATTAAATCAACTAAGGATCCTAAGTCACCAGCATTTCTTGAAAGTCTATCAGGTGCCCAGGTTAAAATAGCGTTAAATTTCTCTTCAGCTATGTCTTTTAATAACTCCTTAAAGATGGGGCGATTGCCAGAATCTTTGGCGGACTTTGATTCTCGTCTAATATCAACGATTTCCAAATTTTCTCTTTCAGCAATTTGAAGCATTTCCTTAACCTGTGAATCGATTGATTGGACTTGTCGCTCGTCTGATTCAGTACTCTTTCTAGCATAAAGACAGTATTTTAGCTCAGTTTCTAATGGAGGCATATGATTTAATAGTTAATTATTAGTTAAATCTACGCCTCCATTAATGACACACTTTTAAGGTTCTGCTAAGCAGCTAGCTGTTGGTAACTTGTCGATAACTTTTCCTTTAATATTAAAGGAAATATTACCAATATAAGGTATAAACTCTTGGTGGATTAGGGCGTTTATCCAGTAAACTGTGGGCCAAATTAACAAAAGCATCAGCTAGATCATCATGTTTTTCAACTCCAAAATGAACTATTTGTTGGATTAACTCTTCAGCCCCTTTTCTTGGAAATAGTATTTGCCCGTTTTTAATCATATTAGCTGTCAGAACAAGTCGGGTGCGTTTATCTTGGCTTCCTGGGTGTGTAGTCATGACATTGCCAATCCCCTCAACTTTTAACTGTTGAGGAAGAGCTTTTTGATAAGCGACATCTTCCACGACCAACCTGACGAGATCATAATCCTTTTTATAACTCTCATACATAACCTTGCAGGTATCGATGGTTTCGGGGAAGTTAAGCCGTCTATTGATTATCTTCGGCAGAATATAAATTTTGTATCCTGTTTTCGTTTCAAATAGTAACCCAGGCACCATGGCTGTATAATCAGCGACGGAACTTTGAGAGATAGCAGGATCAATACCGATTCTAACTTCAAGATGTGATTTATATCCGCCGTACATATCCATTCTTTCTGGAATCTCATCATAATAATTAATCCATTCAGGGTAAATAGCTTGGTCATCACTGGGAACAATATTTAACAGATATTCTTGTTGCCAAGTAATCTCATTGCCAACTTTTTTCCGCTCGGCTTCAATATCTTTATCGGTTGGGTATTTACCAGGCCACAAGCAAATACCTTTTTTATTGATTAACGGGTAGAAAAGGAAATTGCCATCAATAATTTCTTTTTCCTTTTCTTCTTTTAATCTCATAAGCAAAGAATCTTCATGTAAGAGGTTTCCCACTATAACCAGTCTTGTGTCCTTATCGCCAGCAGGAATAACCTCGCTCTTAAGCCATTGATAGGTTTTATTGCGGCCATCTCTGGTTTTGGTTGAGCTAATATCTTCCACATCATCGCAAATAATCAAATCAGGCCGATTTTCGTAATGTCTAATACCTCTAATACTTTGATCAACAGAAGCGACGGTAATTCTGGCATCAGTATTTGAAAAGACAATTGATTGAGCGCCCCATTCATCGCTATTTTCTCGAAATGGGCCCAAGTCTTTTTTAAGTAGGTCATTATCTTCTAATTCTCGGCGCAGATTCATCATGTGTTGTTTAGCTTGCGCTTGGGTTTGACAGAAAATAACGACAAACTTCTTTTGCTGTTTGCCGAGTATCGCCCAAATCGGATAAGCGGCGGTAATAATAGTTGATTTGCCTGATCCTCTAAAAGCCACCACAAACAAATTTTCTTTGTGACTGGATTCAATTAAAGAAATTATGTTTTTCTGAAAATCCGCTGTTTCATATTTAACATAATGGGCGTAGTAGAAGTGAAAGAAATAAGAAAAACTTTCCCTAGTTATCGCCGTTCTTATTTTCTTGTCCTGGGTCATTTGCTCCACCATTTCTTGTGGAATCATCTTGTTTACTATCATATGTGTTTGTATTATTAATTATTAATTGCTCATCGGCTGGTAATAGTTTTGCCAGTTTCAAAGCATGTTTTACTACTTCTGCTTGAGCAGGAGTTAGTTCGTCGGTATCTTCCGTTTTGGAAGTTACCTCAATCTTATCTTTAAACCTCGGATTGCGATGTCTAAGCCAAAAGCTGATCGCTGACCAATTCTTTTCTTTAATCATTGTTAAGAGTTGGCTTTCGCTCATGTCGTTTACTAGAGCCTCACCTTCGGCTAAGGCCTCATCCATTACTTTCGAGAATTTTTTGTCCTCTCGTTTCCAGCGATAAATGCTGTTACGAGATACACCTGATTTTTCACAGGCGACTAAAACGATAGGCACTTTCTTAAGCTCGTTAAAGAAAGCTTCTTGTAATCGGCTTTTCTTAGACATGCTCCACCACCTCCTTTCTGCCTGTTAATTTTCGATATCTTGCTATCGCCAAATCACAGAAAATTGGCTCAAGTTCTATCGCATAAACTTTCCTTTTTAATTGCTCACCAGCAATAATGGTGCTGGCTGATCCCGAGAAAGAATCAAGAATAATATCTCCAGGCTTAGTACAGCGCCTTATAGCCTTTTCGTAGAGCTTTGGGGGCTTACTGGTGGCATGTTCGTAATCTTTACCTGAAATACGCTTGGTAAGCCAAATATCTAAAGAATCATAGATATCTTCAAACATTTCATTACCAGTACCAAGCTCTTTGTTTAATACCTCGTTATAGTTTTTAATATCAGAATTGATATATGGCTTGCCTTTAACCCCATAAACGGCAGGTTCATAACACTTATTGAAAGCAATTTTAGGAGTAGGGTTTTGTGAATTTTTAAGCCACAAACAAACTCGCTTATTTATTATTCCTAGTTCTCGATATAACTCTTGAAATAAGCCGATATATGTTTGGTCGCACCAGTAAAATACATGGCAGTCATTTTTAGTGTTCGGCAAAGCGGCTAAAAGAGAATTCTTAATAAACTGCTTATATTCTTCATAACTTCTATTGTCATTAACCGTTCCGCCATAATCATTTTTACCGCCAATGCCTTTGGAATAGTCTAATTTAATGTTATAGACTGGATCAGAAAATATCATTGAGGCCCTGTCATTACCAAATAATCTTTTTAGGTTATCGGGGTTGGTAGAATCGCCACAAAGTAGGCGATGTTCGCCTAAATGTATTAGGTCACCTGGTTTAGTTTTTGGTGTCTTTATCTTTTTTAACTCTGCCTCAACATCAAAGTCCTCATCTTTTACTTCTAATTCTTTATCCCAGAAATAAGATAAATCGACTTGATCAAAACCAATATCAACTAAGAGGTCTAGGTCAAATGTCTTTAACTTTTCAAAATCCCAATCACCACCTAAAGCGTTGCTGGAAATAAGATATCTTTTAGTCTCATCTTCGGTTAGTTGACGATTAGGGATCCTAACATCAATTAGCTCCTCACCTCTGCCAAGGATTTGAAGGGCCTTAACTCGCTGGTGGCCGGCCAAAATTTTGCCAGTTAAGTCGATGGCTGGAATTTCGACTAAATTAAATTTAGCCAAACTTTTCTTAAGATCAGACATTTGTTTATCACTGATCTTTCTAGGGTTAACATCTTGGGGAACAAGATCGTTAACTCTTTTTTGCACTGTGTGCCATTGGAGTTTTTCTGCTTTCATATTATTAAAATTAATTATGATTTGTATAAATTTTTGAAAGAGTTAAGGCCCTCAAACTAAATACAATTTAATTTTAATAACAAAAAACAGGACTGTCCTTGCAGTCCTGTTAATTCATGCTATTTCTATCTATTTCTACTTTTTTGACGAAAAATCAGATGGATAAATATCGTCAATTTCAGCTTTTTTCATATCATCTCTGGTTATTGGATTCCGAAATTCAGTAGCCTTTAATGATATGTTTGGAAAAAATAGTTTTTTAATATTTCCTTTAAATCCAAGGTCATTAATTATTTGGTCGAATTTTTTAACCATTTTACTATTCTTGTATTTGGCAAATTCTCCAGACGTTATTTTTTTATTTGGATTATTTACTATAAACATTGCGAAGTAATCATTTTCACTATCAAAGCGTGGCTTTGCTATAATTATTTCATTAACTTTTAATTTTCTATTTTCATAAGTGGCATGCAAAATAGCATTGGATTCGTTGAATATTAAATAATCGTTTAATTTATTGTCTTCCACATATTTTTTAAAGCCATCTAATAATTTTACCTCCACAGCTTGTCCGATCGGCTTTAATGCTTTATACATCAAGGTGTCCATATCATTCCTTACGGCTCTGTTATCCAGTATTTCTATTAATTTATTTTTGCGTAAAGTAATTAAGGTGGAGTTAATTTCTGAGTCAGATAATCCAGAAAATTCAGTTCTTTGTATTACAACAATATCATCATCGGTAATTTGGTGAAACTTTAGTAAAATTAAGATTATTTGTCTTTTGATTTCCGCTCCTGTCATATATTTTTTTACATCATTATGCTAATATTATAGTATATTTGACTAAATATTACTATAAATGCCTACATCTTAAAATAACAGGGTAGTTAGTATTATTTTTTTCTTAACTTTTTTATGCATTCCAAACTTCAAACAATTATTATTAACTCAATAAATGCTAATAACCAAACTTGTTTTGCTGGGATTATTTGTGCAAATGAAATATTTATTGTTATTTATGGTGTTATTTTTACAATGGTAATTTCTTTGGGTGTTTACATCTACGGATTGCAAAATAAAGGTGAAAAAATAACATTAATTAAAAATACAAAGATAAAACAAGTTATTAGATATTGTTTGATATTTTTTTCTATAAGTTTTTTGTCATTGCCAGGCATAATTTATGAGTTTGTAAATTTTTTACTGGTTGCGGTAGTACTTTATAACATTTTCAAAGCCTTTACTGAGATCTTTGCGTTTAATGAAAACGAACTTTCTGGCGAAATGGCTGTTAGAAAATTTAAAGAAGGTGTAATTCAAGATAAGCTTAAGGAATTTGAAAATATTAAGATTAAAAATGATATTTTTAAAAAATCTGTTGAAGATAAAAATGATATATCAGTAGAAAGATTTTTATTCGATGAAAACAAGGATGCTTACCATTTTATTCGTGCGCAAAATTCTGGTTTTATTGTCGACATTAACCTAAACGTTCTTTCTTCGAAAGAGATTGATGGAGTTTCTTCGAAAGAGATTGATGGAGTTTCTTCAAAAGAGATTGATGAAGTTTTTTCGAAAAAAAATTCTTATTACATTCCTTATAATATTTCAAATGGTGCTCCGGTTGCTTTTGATAGTATTATTTTGGGCGTAAAGAAAGAGGAGGGACAAAAAATAGACGAAGAAAGATTGCGCTCTTTCATTTCTATTAGCGAAAAATACGAAAACCCAACTTCATATTTGGAAGCTGAAATGAGAACTTATTATTCTGAAATGTTTTCACTCATTAAAATAGAAGATACAAAAAGTCTTGAATTAAAACTTGAAGAATTTTCAAACTTTGTGAATCATTTTACAAATAGAGCTGAGTCATACGCGGATTTAATCCAATTTATTAATGATGATATTGTTTTTCCTTTACAAAGATTTTCGTTCAAACGAACTGAAATCGATTGTATTAGGGAAATGGTTTCTTTTTCGCTAAGCTATGTCTACCAATCACTTGATAAAAAATCAATTCAAACGTTTAATATTTTCTTAAGAAATGTTAGTCATGCTTTTTATCAGTCATTTAGTCTTAGTGTCGAAAAACAGAATGAATTTAGTGATATATATTTTAGATGGTTAAATGAAATAGCAAAATATTCAATTAAACCAAAAATACAAAAAGGTGAAGATTATAATGAATATGTAATTAACTTTCTATCAAGTCTTAACGGATCATTGAAGGTTGCTTTTGATAATAAGAACATTGGAGCCTTCTCTAAAACTTTAGAACTATTAAATAATTCGTTCTCACGTGAGAATTATGAACACGATGAAGATAATTTATTAGATGAATTAGTGTTAACAAAAAAAGCCGTAATCTTTGGTTTTACTTCTTGGGCATATAAGTATTATCAAGAAAGAAAAGATGAGGATTTCTACAAAAAAGCTCTCGCTGAGTTGTTGGTTGCGTTGCAAAAAGACCGTGTTTATTATTATGGAAATGTTCAGGATGACATAAATTATTACCTTTTAGTTTATTTGAAAGCAATAAAAATATCAGGAGAAAAGGGATCGTTTGGCTGGGATAGTTGGGGAATGCCAGAAGGGGTAGTATATACCGTTACTATACATAACGACGCGAAGAATTTACTTATAGATAGAATTCTTAGTACAATTATCAATAACCAAGCTCTAGAAATAGATATAAAAGCCGGAAGTTATAATGACGAGCTTTCTCTTATTAAGGAGGGCGATCAGCAGTTTGATCCGCTATTTGGAAAAAATAAGTTATCTTTCATTGCAACAATTGATCTTGATGACGAAAAATTTGCCCTCGCAAAAGCAAAATTATATGAAATATTCTCTCAATTAAGTTTAAAATATAATGAAGAAGTAAAAATAAAATTAATCGATCAACCTCTTGATGATGGTAAGTTTGAGAAATTTGCTGAAGAGAATTTTAAGTCATATGAAAAATCGCGTATTCTGTACAGAATTAAGAAATTTATTAAAGATGATGTTAAAAAAGTAGATGGTTTTGGTTACAACATGTTACTTCACAAAGAGCAGTTTGTTGAGGATACAAACATTCATTATTCAAATGAAAGCCAATTTGGTGAAAATCTTGCCCAATCAGAAGATAATAAGATTTTGGAGTCTATCTATAAAGATTTTGAAGATATTGTTGCTATAAAAAAAGATAAAATTTGGAAAAATATTCAAGCAGAAGAAAATTTATCAGCGATTGTTATTTGGACTAATGGACATTTTTTTATTGAAGACACTAATCCAGACAACTTTAAACCACACTGGAAAGAAGATGATTTAGGAGAAGACAGGGGTTATCATTATCAGGGGTCAATAAACGGTACTCCTGTATACTTTGTATATAAATTAAAAGAGTATAAAAAATATGCCGACACCCTCTTTATTTTTAAACAGGATCCTTTTTCTGTTAAAGAGTTTGAAATTATAGAAGATCAAAATATTGATCAGGCTAATTTTAAGTTCAAAAAAAGTGAAAAAAATTGTTTGAATCTTTCTGTTACAAATTTATCTTCTCTTAACGAAGAAAGGACAAAGATTGTGGAAAAATGGATAGAATTAAATCCAGGAAGCATAGCCGACAAGAACGCGGAGATTGAAAAATTAAAAACAAAAGTAGTCTTTAAATTTTACAAAGGACTGTCTATCGGAGATGTCAAAGTTATTGATTCAAATACTAAAATATTTCATATTACTAAATAAAAAATTATCTTTATGCTAAAAATATTCAAAAGGAGACGGCATGAAATAAATGAAAGTAATCAATTTCAACATCTTCCGGGGGTATATTATTCTAAAGAATTATCGGATAAAGATAAAAATTTTATTAAATCAATGAATGGCTATAATAATTCTGCCCAAACGCCAATGCTCGTTGATAAAATATGCGTTTTAACAAATGAAATAAAGAATTTAAATACAGCCACGACAATATTTTCAACCGCTCTCGTTATTTTTGCAATAATTCAAATCATAATATCACTTAATAATTAATATACGTTATATGTCTAAAAAACAAATTATTCAACTTGTGGTTCTGACATTTTTTCTTTATTTAGGGGTTTTCTTTATGAAGGATAGTGAATATTTTGAGTACTATGATATTTATGGACTAATGACTTTAATAATTTTGTCTGGCTCATATGTTGTATATAGTAAACAAGACAATAAATTTACCGAATATTTTAGAATATTTTTATATGCAATTTTAGCAGTTTTAATTTATATATTTTTAGATAACAACGTTTTCTTTTCTTCGTATCATTTTTATACCGAAGTGATGAGCTACAAACCGCTGGAAGCTTTATATATAATATTTACTGGTTTTGATTTTATTTATGTATTAATGATTTCTGCTTTGTTATTATTTAATAAACCTAAAAAATATAAGGAATTTAAGTTAGGTTTTTTTACTATTAAAATATAAATATTTTAAATAATTAGTTTTTATAAATTATCTAAAAATAAAAATACCGCCCTCGACCTAGGCGGTATTTTATTAAAAAATTCTAAATTATCTTGCCCTGTATTGCTCGCATTTCTGCGATTGTGACCAACAAAATAATAAAGAATAATTTATCGTCTGTGTTGAATTTGTTCTATTCGGTTTTCTTCTAAATACTTAATAATGTCTTTCTCGGAAAAACGTAGAACCCCATTTATTTTGTAGAAAGGAATCTTTCTGCCCTCTACGATTCTATAGGCAGTAGTTTGGGATATGTTGAATAGTTTGCTTAGATCCTTTATGGATAAAAGCTTTAAGTCATTTAAATCCATATTTTAATAATAAGTTAATATTCATATATTATATCTCAGTTTGCCTTTTATTTAAAATAGACTAATATAAAATAAAGCCCTTTATAGAGGGGGTAAAATATAATAAATGCTCTCAATCGGCGATACATGTTCAATGCTTTTAATTCCGCTGTCATCTTCGGTGTCGTCTTTTGTTTGGCAGATAATTTATTTTTTGTGGTCATGGAACGGTTTTTGGATTCTGGTCGGTTTAGTCATTTGGACTGTCGTGGAGTTATTTACCCGGAATGGGAAATTTCATTATAATTCAGAAAACGGTTTTTCTCCTGCCTTTAATATATTTGTTGGCAGCGGACTGTATTGGGGGACACAATCCTTACTTCTTATCCTGTTGGAAAAATTGTTTGGTGAGTCGGTTTATTGTTTTGTCTGGCCATATCCAGTTCATTTGATTATCTTTGCTTCCACTGGTATTATTTTACATGTTACGGGTTTTTGGCCTTATCTTAAGGATCCAGGGGCCAAACGATCACACAAAAGAGGTAAACGTAGTCATAAACGAAGGATTTAACATATTTATTAAAGTTACAACTATCTGTAACTTTATACATCATACTTGTGTCACTTTTGTCACTTTTTAAGAAAAACAATAGCGCACGAGGATCTTATTTATTAAAGACTTAAAAAAGCACCGAAAAGCCTTGCTGGGCTTGCCGAAATTACGGTTCCAGCCCGAGGTAGCCCGCTAATAAAAATAAGGTCTATAGCCTTATTTTTTGTTATTTTAATATGTATTGACAATTAATTTAAAATGCAATACAATGCAAATATAATATATAATAATATGACTACTAAAAACAATGAACAGATTCAGATTAGAATTGATTCTAAAACTAAAAATGAAGCAAAAAAGATTTTGGATAGTTTGGGCATGGATATGAGCTCGGCTATAAAAATCTTTTTTCGCCAAGTCATAAATGCTAAAAATTTTCCTTGTGAGCTAAGAGGAGAAAATGGATTTACTTTACGGAACGCCGAGGTTTTACGTAAATCAATTATCGATGCAAAAAATAGCAACAAATCTTTTAATAAGGGATCGTTACTCATTAAAGATGCTTTGCATGATTGATTTATGTTCAGGCTAAAATATTCCAACCGTTTCAAGAAAGATCTAAGGCTTTATAAAAAGAATAGGGCAGTGCTTATTGAATTAGAGAAAGTTTTGGATATTTTGATTAAAGGAGGTAATTTACCCTTGAAAAACGCTAATCATCGTTTAGTTGGAGAATTTAAAGATTGTTTTGAGTGTCATATAAGGCCGGACATTCTTTTAATTTACAAAATAGAAAAATTAGAGATAACTATTTTATTGTTGAGAATCGGTTCACATTCAAAACTTTTTTAAGAATAATATAATAGAGAATCAGTCCAGCTACATTTCACCCTCTCCGCCCGTAAAACAAAATACCCCAAAGGGGTGTTTTTAAAAAGTGATTTTTAAATGACATTTTTAAAGGTATGTTGACAAAAATTAAAAAATTTGCTATAATGTTTAGTTAAAATTAGTAGTTGATCTTTAAAAAGAATAACTAGGCAGATTTGCTTATCGGTTCGGATCCGGTTTAAAATACGGGCTTCGAACTGATAAGCAAATATTGTTTAACTTAAAATTATATAAAATGGAAAATAATAGAGGTAACGGCCTGGCCGCGCTATTGGCCGGGAAGATAGAGGCTTTGAGTTTTGGAAATCCTAATTTAGGTTTTTGGGCACTATTTCAACAACTATTAATCTTTTTGTCTTTTAAAGGCGTAAAGGATTGGGAAAACCTAACAAGAAATTTTGTTGACGTGGCCTTTAAGTATATTGGTTTTAACAACCAAGGAGAGCTAGATACTCTTAGGGGATTGTCGGGTGTCTGTTTTTGTTTAGAGGGTCTAAATGGCTCCAGTCAAGCATTGGTTCACGAAGCCTTAAAAAAGACCAGAAACAATCTTTTGCTCCGTCGCGGCGGAGTGTTGAGCTACCTTTTTAATAAAGGTGGACTTGAAGTCCTCGGAGTTTATACCGAAGCCGAGATTTTCCGGAGTCGATGGGATGGGTTTGCAATTAGAGAGCCACAAACCTTAAAGAGTCCAATATTTGAGGTTCGAAAAGATGTTACTGTCAAGAAGATATTGCAGTCGGCCGCCGATTATTACAAAAAAAGAGGCATTGAGCCTGCCGGCGAAGATCGTCAGTCAATTTCTTTGCAGCAAGGGAACGATTATTATGTTTTTTCAGTGACATTATTCTCTGGAAAGAAAAATGATGTCGCATTATGTTCAGAAGAAAAAACTTATTTAAAATGATAAAATAAAAAAGGGCGAAGAGTAAAATCTTCGCCTTTTCTTTTTGCTAATAAACATTTAGTTAAAATGACAATTTCCGGATGACTCTGCTGATTAGCGGTCTTCCGAAGTTATCGGAGAGTACCCCGGCCGGCTCCCCTGCAATTTATTTTTAAAAATGCTAAAATAACAGCATGTTAAATAATGGTTTGGACAATAATTTGGTTGGAACAAAAAATCCGATAAAAGCTAAATGGCGGGCGGTTTTGAGCCATGCCGGTTTTCGCCGTTATTTCGTCAATACCGGCTGGATGTTTTTCGGCCAGTTTTTTTCTTTATTGGTCGCTTTTTTCGTTGGCGCCTGGATCGCCCGTTATCTTGGACCGAGAGAATACGGCCTGGTTAATTATGCGGTGAGCTTTGCCGGTCTTTTTAGTTTTATCGCTTCTTTAGGCGCGGATAATATTTTGAGTCGGGAATTGGTTCGGCGACCGGAACAGCGGGATGAGCTCTTAGGTACGGCCTGGCGTTTAAAATTAGTCGGTGGCGTTTTAGCTTTCATTTGTGCGTCCGGCGTCGCTTTAATCGTTGAAAGCGCGCCTTTGGTCCGTTTATTGATTTTCCTTTTTTCTTTTTCTTTTATTTTTCAGGCGGCCGGGGTAATTTCTATTTTTTTCCAGGCCGAAGTTATTGCTAAACGAAATATTAAAGTCCAGGTCTTGGCCGCGGCGATTTCGGCGCTTTTAAAAATCGGATTAATACTTTCCGGGTTAGGAATCGTGCCTTTGATTTTGATTTACGCGCTGGAAAGTTTATTTAACGCTCTCGGTTTATTTTATTCTTATCGGGTTTATGGGTTAAAAATTAGAGATTGGAAATTTTCTCCGGTTCTAATGAAGGAGTTATGGCGGGATTCTTGGCCCCTGATGTTGTCCGGCGCGGCCATTGTTTTATTCATGCGAATTGATCAGGTTATGATTGGGCGCCTACTTGACGCGAGCGCGGTCGGCCTTTACGCCGCCGGCGTTAAGATTGCGGAGCTCTGGTATTTTTTTCCGGTCGTTATCTGTTCTTCGCTTTTTCCTGCGATTGTCCGAGCGAGAAAAATTGATGCCGGACTTTATCATCGCCGTTTACGCCGTTTATATTATCTGTTAGGGCTAAGCGCGGTTGCTTTAGCGATTCCAGTTTCCTTATTAGCCGAGCCGATAATTTTTTATCTTTTTGGCCCCGATTACGGGCCGGCGGTTGATGTTTTGCGGATTTATGTCTGGTCAGGCGTCGGCGGGTTCTTGGGCATTGCGGTCGGCCAGTATCTTTTAGCGGAGAATTTTGTTTTTATAAATTTAACTACGCATGCTGGCGGTGCGGTTTTGAATATCGTTTTGAACGTTTTTTGGATAAAGTCATTAGGTATTAATGGCGCCGCTTTAGCGACTTTGGTTTCTTATTTGGCGATGCCGCTCGGGTTGTTTATTTTTTTCTATTTTCGCCGGAGGTTTTTAGAAAAGGACAATGCTCTTGTGTAAGGTTTAGAGGTTTTGATTATTTATTTTTCACTCATTGCCGTTAGATTCGGTTTAATGGTCAAAAATAGTTGGTGAATTAGCTATTATATTTGAACCAGTTATACCAAAGCAAGAATGATTTTCTATGCTCTTTAGACAACCCCCGATGAATTCGGAGGTTGTTTTTTAAATAAG
>JBAZNJ010000005.1:0-75770 GCA_041649315.1 Patescibacteria group bacterium
AGCATAGATTTAGGGACCTTAGATTGCGATCAGGGCTGTTTCCCTTTTGACTGATGAACCTTAGCGCCCATAGTCTGACTGCCGGATTATACCCCCAGGTATTCGGAGTTTGATTGAAGACGGTATCTTGCGACCCGCCCTCATCCAGTGCTCTACCCCCTGAGGTCAACATCCGACGCTAGCCCAAAAGCTATTTCGAGGAGAACCAGCTATTGCCGAGTTCGATTACAATTTCTGCGCTAACCACAACTCATCCCCGCGTGTTGCACGGCGCGTGGGTTCGGACCTCCCTCCGTCTTTCGACGAAGTTCATCCTGGTCATGGTTAGATCACCCGGCTTCGGGTCTTGTCCATGCGACAAATGCTACGCTTCCGCGGCGCTAATAAATTAGCGTCTCGAAAGCGAAGCACAAACGGGCTATTAACCCTCGCTTTCACTCTGCATGCTCGCCAAACGGCGATTATGCCAGCCACATAGAACAAACTCGTTGGCTCATTCTTCAATAGGCACGCCGTCACCCCTTGCGGGGCTCCGACTCCTTGTAAGTATATGGTTTCAGGTACTATTTCACCTCCCTAATCGGGATGCTTTTCACCTTTCCCTCACGGTACTTGTTCACTATCGATCATAAGAAGTATTTAGTCTTAGGTCATAGTCGACCTGGCTTCAAACGGGATTTCACGAGTCCCGCCCTACTTAAGAACACGAACCACGGAGAGTTAATTCTTTTCGCTTACCGGGCTATCACCGTCTCTGGCCGAGCTTTCCAGCTCGTTCAACTAAGAAAAAACTTTTTTGACTCCGCCCTGTTAATCTGGCAACAGGCGTTCGGTCTTGCAACACCGGAAAAACATATGGCTCCAGCGCCTTCTGGCACCGACTCGGCGAACCGAGCCAATGCCGCAGTTATTGCGGTTTAGACTTCTCCCCTTTCGCTCGCCACTACTTAGGGAATAATTATTATTTTCTTTTCCTCCAGCTACTAAGATGTTTCAGTTCGCCGGGTGTTCTAGCCCACCTAAAAGGTCGGGCTTCCTCGATCTTCAATCGAGGGGGTTTCCCCATTCGGAGATCCGCGGGTCAAAGGTTGCTTGCCACCTTACCGCGGCTTATCGCAGGCTGCTACGTCCTTCTTCGTCTTCTTATGTCTAGGCATCCACCGTATACTCTTAACGAGATTTTCCCACGCTTTTATTTTTAAATAAAATAAAAAACGTGTCGTATTCCGGACTACAGCCGAGAATAAATTCTCGATCCGAAATACCCTTTCTTATATTTTTACTCTGTGTTTATTGATGTCTTTACTCTAACATGATTGTTAAGGGACTTTTCATAGGGTGCAAAAAAACCGCTTTGAGCGGTTCTAAGTAATCGCAAAATAGCTGATTATCTAGAATCGCTTTTTAACATGGTTTCTTAACTCTTTTCTCATATTATTTTGGCTTCTTATAGCCCTATTAAAACTGATAGTAATTATAGCGTTTTTAAAAATTATGTCAAGGGGGATAAGATGTGTAAAAAATACCAAATATTTGAGTTATAATTTATAAATTTATTAATAATAATTTAACTAATTTAAAAGTAAATTTTAAAATACTATTGACAAATTGTTTATTGTATGATATAATGTATTTAGTAAAAATTAGTTTCTTAACAAAAATATATAATCATGAAAAAAATTAAAAGAATTTTAGGAAAAATAAAAAAAATATGGGCATTTATTATCACCGAACCATATACTGCCGCTATGTTTTTCTCTGCCTTACCAGCACTTTTGGCAACTATATTATTTTACTTTTTATACTTTCAAAAAGTAAATTCTAATCTAGAAACATTAGACTACATAGGAGAATCTGTAGCACAAACATTTTTCATTTTCTTTGTTGTTTGGTTCATTTGCTTCCTATATACGGGAGCTTTATTCGAAAAATTTAAAAAAAAATCTTAACAATCAACAAAAAAAAGTTTACCGCGCGGTAAACTTTTTTTATTTTACGAATACTAATAGTTTTAACCATCCAACATCCTCGCATCATCCATATTTCTCTCGGCGACTTCCTGGCTGATTTCTCCGGCCGAATATAATTCTTTAATATGCTTATCCATAGTAACCATGCCGAAGCTGGCCCCGGTTTCGATTACACTCTTAATTTGCGCTATTTTCCCTTCCCGGATTAAATTAGCTACGGCCGAATTATTAATCAAAATCTCGCGCGCCGCGACCCGACCGCCCTTAACCCGCGGCAAAAGGCGCTGGGAAATAACCGCCGTTAGAACGCCGGATAACTGGGATTTAATTTGCCCTTGCTGATGCGGCGGGAAAATATCAATAATCCGATCAATGGTCTGGGCGGCGTTATAGGTATGGAGCGTAGCGAAAACTAAATGACCGGTTTCCGCCAAGGTAACGGCGGCGGCAATCGTTTCTAAATCGCGCATCTCGCCGAGCATAATCACGTTCGGATCCTGACGCAAAGCATGTTTTAAGCCGGCCGCAAAACTATTCATATCTGTACCTAACTCCCTCTGGACAATCAAGCTCTTGTCGGAAGAAAAAACATATTCAATCGGATCTTCAAGCGTAATGATATTGGCGGCTTGATTCTTATTGATATAATTTATCATCGCCGCTAAGGTCGTTGACTTTCCGCAACCGGTCGGGCCGGTTACTAAAATAAAACCCTGAGGCAAATCTAATAATCGCGTAACAACTGGTGGCATGCCGATTTCTTCCAGAGTCGGTTTACGATTATCAACCACCCGAGCGACAATCGCAATGTTCCCTTTTTCATAAGAAAGATTGATCCGATAGCGATAGCCGTTTACCTGGTAACCCATATCTAAATCGCGCTCGGAAATAAAACGCGTTTTTTGCTCTTTAGATAATAAAGTATTGGCAAACTTTTCTAAATCAGCGGCACTAAGCGGCGAAGCAGCTTCGGGCGCAAAACGAGCGGTCGCAATTAACTCACCGTCAATCCGTAAAACCGGCGGCTGGCCGAAAACTAGATGGAGGTCGGAGGCCTTTTCTTCAGCGGCTAATTTTAAGAGAAAATTTATATCCATATTACCACTTCATTTTTTTTAAACCTTTAGCGGCCGCGTCAACCTGGGCCTCCTGTTTTGACAAGCCCTGGCCGCTCGCTACTAAATCCTCATTTATATATAGACCGACTTTAAAAACCTTGGCATGATCCGGCCCGGACTCTTCCAGAACTTGATAATGCGGCGTAATACCGGTCTTTTCCTGGGCCTTTTCTTGAAAATGCGACTTCGGATCAAGATAGTCGCGATTTTTTAAAATATCATCCAATTTAGAAATAATATTTTTCGTAACAAATTTCTTTGCCGCCGGCATCCCTTGATCAAGATAAATCGCCCCGATTATCGCTTCAACGGCGTTCGCTAAAATAAAATGACGAGACTTCTTATTTTTATCCCGTGCCTCGCCCTTAGATAGATATAAATTATCTTCAATTGCTAACTCCGCGGCGACTTCATATAATTTCTTAGAATTAACTAAAGAAGCTCGCCAATTAGTTAAATCACCCTCCGGAGTATCCGGAAAATTAAGGTATAAAAACTCCGTCACGATAATTTCTAGGACCGCATCGCCTAAAAATTCTAAACGTTCATTATGGCCGATTTTAATCTCCGGATGTTCGTTTAAATAAGACCGATGCACCATGGCTTGTTTTAAAAGCCCTTCGTCCTTGAATTTAACCCCTAAACGTTTCTGTAATTTTAATAATCCATTTATCACCATAAATTAAATTTAATTACTAAAAACAAAGACGCCCGGTTTTCAGGCGCTTTTATTTTCCGACTCGGTCGGAATATCTTTCTCGACTGAAATACCTTTCTCGGTCGGAATATCTTTTGCTTCTTCATCGGCCAGCACTTGGGCTAAACTATCTCCAGCTGCGGCTTCGGCTGCTGCTTGCCGGTCCGCCTCTTTCTTCTTTGCCGCTTCAATTTCTTCTTTATTATCACGAACTTGGATTTCCGGCTTATCATTATATAAGGCGCCCAGGACGCCGTTGATAAACTTCCCGGAAGCATCGCCACCGAAACTTTTTGCGACTTCAATCGCTTCATTAATCGCTACCCGGGGCGGAATCGGGGTATGTAATAATTCATAAATACCGAGCCGCAAAATATTGCGGTCAACGGTCGTAATTTGATCTAAGGGCCATTCGGTCGCATACTTAACGATATACTGATCAATTTCGGCCAAATGCTCACCAACGCCGGCCACAAGATCTTTTACAAAACCGCCGTCATCAAAACTCGGCGCGAAATTAGCAAAATTATCCGCGATAATCCGATCTATCTCGCCGCTCTTGCGGCCGTTAAAATCCCAGGCGAATAGAGTTTGTAAAGCAAGAGTGCGCGCTAAATGACGATTAGACATAAATTATTTCTTCTTAGCCGCTTTAATTTTCACCGGACGGATTTCTTTTCCCTTATAAGATCCGCAAGACGGACAAGCTTTATGCGGTTCAAGCGCCTGGCCGCATTTCGGACACTTATTTAGGGTTTTCTTTTTTAGAGCTAAATGAGCCCGGCCCTGGCGGCTGGAGCTATGGGTCTTTCTTTTTTTAGGGTTAGCCATATTTATTAATTTAATTATTAATTATCTGTCTTCAGTATATCCCAAAATTTATATTAGTCAATCGGGGTTAATCCGAGGGCCTAATTCTTCGGCTTCGGCCCGACGATTTCCTCAAAAGCTTCTTTCTCTATCGTTTCTTTTTCTAATAGAACCGCGACAATCTTTTCCAATTCCGCCTTATTCTTGCTAATAATCTCCGCCGCCTTAGCTTCTCCCTGGCGGATAAAGCCGGAAATTTCTTCATCAATCCTCTCGGCAATCTTTTCGCTATAATCGCGCTGTTCATGGATTTCCCGACCCAAAAAAATCATTTCTTCTTTTTCGCCGTAAGTGCGCGGGCCAAGATTATCGCTCATGCCGAAGTCCGTCACTAAACTTCGCGCCAAAGCCGTCGCCCGCCGCAAATCCGAAGTCGCGCCAGTTGTTACTTCCCCAAAAATCGTCTTTTCTACGAGATGGCCGGCTAAAAGAACCGCGATTTCGGAAATAAATTCGGATTTAGAATGCATGTGGCGATCTTCGGAGGGAACTTTTAGAGTATAGCCGCCAGCCGAACCGCGAGCAATGATTGAAACTTTATGAACCGGATCGGTCCCCGGCAAAAAATGAGCGACCAAGGCATGGCCGGCTTCATGATAGGCGGTAATCTTTTTCTCTTTATCAGTAATCACCCGGCTCTTCCGTTCCGGTCCGATCATAACTTTTTCAATCGCCTCAAATAAATCTTCATTCAAAATTTCTTTCCGATTAGCCCGAGCCGCCAAGATTGCGGCCTCATTCAAGATATTGGCCAAATCCGCGCCGGAAAATCCGGCGGTCCGTTCTGCAATTTTTTTAAGCTCAACGGTTTTAGCCAAAGGTTTTTTATAAGCATGGACATTTAAAATTTCTTCCCGATCTTTTAGGTCAGGCAAGTCAATCGTCACCCGCCGATCAAAACGTCCCGGCCGAAGCAGAGCGGGGTCTAAAACATCCGGACGATTAGTCGCGGCGATAACAATAATATTCTGCGTCGGTTCAAAGCCGTCCATTTCAACCAAAATTTGATTTAAAGTCTGTTCCCGCTCGTCATGACTGCCGCCTAAACCGGCGCCACGCCGTCGACCAACCGCGTCAATTTCATCGATAAAGACAATACAGGGCGCGCTTTTCTTTGCTTTCTCAAATAAAGACCGGACGCGCGAAGCCCCGACTCCGACAAACATTTCTACGAATTCCGAACCGGACATATGAAAAAACGGCACCTGCGCTTCTCCGGCCACAGAACGAGCGAGCAAAGTTTTCCCAGTACCGGGCGCGCCTAAAAGCAGGACACCGCGCGGAATCTTTGCGCCAAGCTCATGAAATTTTTTCGGGAAACGAAGAAACTCCACAATTTCTTTTAGCTCCTCTTTCGCCTCTTTTACCCCGGCAACATCTTTAAAAGTCGTTCGTTTTTTTTCATCCGGCTTAAAATCTTTAGCCGTGGACTGGCCGAAGCTCATCGCCCGAGAATTCGCGCCTTGGAGCCCACGCATCAAGAAAAAAATAAAAAATCCGATAATCAAAAACGGCACCGCGAAAGGAATAATATTAACCAGCCAATAATTCCAACCGCCTTCTTCCTTAACCGAAATCTTAATTCCGGTCATTTTTTCCGGCGCTACTTGGAAATTGCTTAAAAGCGTTGATAAAGATTCTCCTGATTCTTTCTTAACTTTTTCCTGGCCGCCGTCTTTTAAAGAAACTGATAATTCATTGCCGCTAATAATAATTTCTTCAACCTCAGCGGCTTCAATCCGAGCGATCAAAGTTTCTATACCGACCGTTTCGCTTTTTGGCGATTGGTTCGCAAAAGCGCTAAAAACAAGGGCGATTACAAAGAAAATAATCAGAAAAAAAGAAAAATTCCTAATAAGTTTTTTCATGTATTTAAGCTTAATTTGTATCTTTATTATAAGTAAAAAAGCTGGTTTTGGCAACCAAAAACGATTATAAAAACATCCTATGATTTATAATATCCCCTCTTTCAATCTTTTCGCCTGCCGGCCAAAAAAAACAAAAACATCCGGCTTAAGGATGTTCTTGCTATTATCATTTTAAATTTTTGAATTTTATTCTTTCTGCCCTTCGCCCGCTTCTTTCCCCTCTTCTTCTTCTTCTTTTTCTTTATCTTTTTTGGTTTTAGCGGTCTTTTCCGTTTTTTCAGCTTTCGGCTTTCCGGCTGACGCGCCCTCGGCCGCTAATTTCAGGCCTAAGCGATGCTCACTCGGATTAATGCTAACGATTTCAAAATTCTTGATTTCATCGGGCTGGAACAAGGAAGTAATTTTTTCTTTCTCGCCAATCGCCAGCTGGCTAACATGCGCAAGCCCATGGATTTCTTCATCAAGTTTCACAAATAAACCAAAAGGATTAACTTTCAAAATCGTACCCGGTACAACCTGGCCAATCTGATATTTCGCGCTCGCTTCTAGCCACGGATCTTTTAATAATTTCTTAGCGCTTAAAAATACTTTAGCGCCATCAATAGAAATAATTTCCGCTTTAATTTTATCGCCAATCTTATACATCTCGTTCGGCGAATCAATTCTTTGCCAAGCCAACTCGGAAATATGAATCAAGCCCTCAATATTATCGCCAAAAGAAACGAAAACGCCAAAATTAGTAATCGCGGTAATTTTCCCGTCAACAGTTAGGCCGATCTGATATTTATCCAAGGCCGGCTTTTGTTTTCGGTTCCAAACGTCTTTTTCACTAAAAATTATCTTATTATCTTCTTCGTTTAAAGTTATAACCGTAACTTCAAATTCCGAACCGACAAAAGATTTTAATTTTTCCAAGATCTTGCTCTTATCTCCGCCGGAAATGCGCGGATAATTATCCGGCGCCAATTGTGAAACCGGCAAAAAGCCATCAATCTGGCAATAACGGCTCAGTAATCCGCCGCGATTGGCGTCAACGATTTTAACCTTAATCGTGGTCTTATCCTTTAACGCCTGACGCAATTCTTTCCAAGCCTTTTCTTGGCCGACTAAACGGAAAGATAATTCTAATTCTCCGTTTTCATTTTCAGTATCAATCACCGCCGCCTCGATTTCATCCCCCGGCTTTAATTCGGAAAACTCCTTAACTTCATTATAAAGCTCCGGCCCCCGGACGATACCCATCAGAACGCCATCAATATCAAGTTTTACCTCGGCTTTAGAGGCCGCAACCACGGTTCCTTTGATAATATCGCCGACTTGCGGAATTCTAATTTTATCTTTTTCTAATAAGGTCTCAAATTCATCCATCGCCTCGGGCGCTGGAGATTTTTTCTCTTCTTTATCTTTTTCGTCTTTCATATTTTTAGGGTTTTTTGCCTAACAAAAAAATACCCTTAACCCGATTTAATCATCGAGCCCCGCGGCCACCTCCGACCGGCTTTTATTAGCCGCCTTAAAATCCGCAGGGTTTTTAGAGGTGATATATTATTGTTTTTCTAGTATAGTCCGCTTTTTTACTTTTGTCAACCAAATATCATCAACAGTTATTTTGAAAATCAAGCTACTTTCTTTAGTGGCGCTTGCGATTCCTTCTGGCGCTTACCTTTGTGTTCTAACTTTTGCGGTAATAATCCGGGAATGAGTTTAACAAAAACATAAGTCATCTTCGGGTCTTTTTTACTAGCGGCTATACTCTTTTTTGTTAAGTCGTAAAAATAATCTCCCGGATCATCAATATCGGCAATTATTTTTTCCATCTTTCCGTTGGGGCCCGGGACATATTTAACTAACTGCTCTTGATCCTGATCTCGACCACGGAAATGGCCGATCTTAAAAGTTCCTTTACCCCAATCACCAATCTTCACTTTATGCTCTCCATATTCATTAGCTAATTCCAAAACTCTTTCCGGCGCGACAAGCTGGCCTTTAGAATCAAGCAGGGGCTCCCGCCAATTCGTGGAGCTAACGCGTTTATAAGCCTCTTTCATCAACGCCAACTCTTCTGCTCTTTGTTCGTGTTTATCCAGGGCCTTATCCTTCTTGCCTTCTTTGGCGCGCGCTTGATTTATCTTCTTAAAAAGATTAACGATGTCGCTCGGCGGAGTCGAGGACGGAATTCTTGAATCATTTTCTTTATCCTCCTCATTTTCATAATCTTCGCCGGCTAATAGATTTTCAAATTCTGACTGCCGCCGCTGATCTAATTCGTTCTCCTTAGATTCTAAATAAGCAATAAACTTTTTCGCGTCCTTAGGGCTTAAGAATTTTTCAGCGTCGCGCCGCCACTCGGCCGTGATTTCTTCCTCTTCCTGTTCAGCGCGTTCCCCGTCCGATAGCGTTTTTTTATCTAAATCGGTTTCTCCGCGCCCTAAACTAGCATCAACCTGCTCATAAATTTTATCTTCATCAGAAATATCCTCGCCATAAATCTGCTCATTTTCATAAACATCATCTTGGGTCCGAAAAGTGTCCGGTTCTTTTAAGCGCGCCTCATCTTCCCGCCATTCTTCTTGGTCGTTAAGGCCGTCAAATTTTTCTTTAATTTTCAAATTCCGGCCTTTCTCCATAATATCTTCAGATTTTTCATTGGTATTTTTCCCATATTCTTCTGCTTCTTTCCTTTCTAGGCGTTTATCCTCTTGAGGCGTTTTTATTGACTCGGTAAATGATTTGAAAAAATTAAATCCCATATATTTTAGTATTTTAGCGAAAATTTTATTTCCGCTTTCTTAATTTAACCCTACTATTAATCCCTTCAAAAATCAAGGGGCTTAAAACCGAAGGGCTGGGTATAAATAATGCCGGCGACGCCGACAATTTCAGCTCGCACAAAACGGCTTCCAGCCGGAATCTCCGCTCGGGTAATCCGAGTACCGCTATAAATAATCCGGCTTTCTCCTGTAGCCGGATCAAAACTTAGCCAATCAATCCGCTCATAATCGCCGTCAACTGAAATTTCTATAAAATCCTGACCGACTAAAATATTATTAACGGCAAAGTCCGGTTGAGTCCCCTGAGCCGTCGGGCGATAAATATAAAATTCTCCTTTTTCTATGGCCGAGCGAAGCGCGGCCGGAGTAAATTCTTCTAACAAAAAAACATTCCGATTCCAGGCAAAATCTTTTTCTAAATCATGCATATCATCATTCGCAAAGCCCCATACCGGCCGGGCCGGCATTAATTCATATAAAATATTATCCCATAATTCCCGATCGCCGGGGTAACGATCGTTCCGATTATAAATTTCCAATCCGATTAAATTAGGAAAACGATGATAAAAATCTACGTACCAATTTATATCGTGTTCATAGCGCCCAGGATGAAAAAACATAGCCAGGCCGTCTTTCTCCTGAATCGCGACCAAGGCCTCTTCTTCCGTTAAGGCGCCGCCGCCATAATTATTAAAAAGGCTACCAATATGATCAGGATTTGATATTTCATTACCTTCAACCGCAATCATTCCTAAATCTTCCGGCGCGCGATTAAAATCAGCCCAAGACCAAGTCGTCTTACATTCGGTCCGATTATCATGATCGGTAATCGCTAAAATTTTATAACCGCTATTTAAATAAGCATCGATTACTTCGGCCGGTTCGGCCTGGCCGTCGCTAAGCGTCGTATGCGTATGTAAATTAGCGTCATAATACCCAATCTGCTCCCAATTCACATCAGCGTAAGGCGAAATAAAAATAGAAACATCGTTTCGCGCGCCGTTGAATTTAAAAAACAAAACAAAGGCGGCAACCAATAATATCAAAAGGCCGCCGATAAAAAATCTCCTCTGCTTATTTTTCCGAATTCTTTCTTCCATTTTATTACAATCCCATCTTCTCTTTTATTATAGCCCCGCCTTCTCTTCTGATTTTTCTTCTGATTCTGATTTTTCTTCCGGTTTTACTTCTAATTTTATACTGCCTTTTTCTCCTGCCTTCTTGTCTCGAGCAACTGCAAAAATATAGATGATTTCCAAAAGCGCCATAGTATTAACGACTAGAAGCGCAATAAACCAGCCCTTCTCTTTTCGGCGCGCCGCTTTCCAGAGCGCTACGCCCTTCCAGGCCAGGGACCAGGCCGCAATCAGGGCTAAAAGCCAAGGCCGACCCTGGATTGATTCAAAGGTAATTAAATTCATATTTTTTAGATTATTATTTAAATTATTTTTCTTATGTATATTATACCATTTTATTAATCTATTGCCGAATTCTGCCTGTTATTTGGTTTCTTGTTTGGAAGATTTAAATAAAATTATGTGATGATAATTTCTGAGCTAAAATAAAAAAGGCAGTAACAAATATCACCGCCTCTTTTTGTAAATTCTATCATTTACCTCGTCGAAATTGAGAGCCATAAAACTTCCTCTTCCCTTTTTTCGGTTTATCTGACTTATTATGCGATCCTCCCCGAGAAGATCTTTTTATTTGCGACCGGCGAGCCGGCGGCGCATGTTCTTTAGATAATTTAACAAATTCCGTCCGCCTAATATTCTTATTAATCAATCGCTCAATTTCTTTAATTTCTCGATACTGGCTAGCGGTAGCGAAAGTAATAGCCTTTCCTTTTTTATCCGCTCTTCCGGTGCGTCCGATGCGATGGACATAGTCTTCGGAGTTATCAGGCAGATTATAATTAACGACTAATTCAATATCATTAATATCCAGCCCACGAGCGGCGACGTCAGTTGCCACTAAAATACGTTTCTTTCTAAATTTAAAAGCGTTAAGCGCTTCTCGACGACGACCTAAAGATAAATTTGAATGAATTTCTGTCGCCTGATGGCCGGTCGCCTGTAGTTTAAGGGTTAAAGTTTTTACACCGTGCTTAGTTCTAACAAACACTAAAACCGAGCCAGTATATTGAGCTAGTATTTTTTCTAAATGAGCCAAGCGTTCTTCACTATTGATGATAAATATTTCTTGATCTACTTGGGAAGCGGTTGTCCCTGACGGCGCAACCTCAATACTAACCGGCAACTTCATGTACTCCGTAGCAATTTTAACAATCGCCGCCGGCATGGTCGCAGAAAATAGCATTGTTTGCCGCTCTTTCGGTAATTGGCTTAATATTTCTTTTATCTGAGGCGCAAATCCTAAATCCAGCATCATATCCGCTTCGTCTAAAACTAAAATATTTATTCTATCCAATTTTATAGTTCGACGCTTTAAATGATCAATTAATCTGCCGGGAGTAGCAATAACAATATGAGGGTTTTTACGGAGACAAAAAAGCTGACGATCTAAAGACTCCCCGCCGATTAAACTCGCGGTTCTGAGACCTAAAGGTTGACCAAGTTTTTTTAAACTTTCTTCTACTTGTAGCGCGAGTTCGCGCGTCGGGGCGACAATTAGCCCTTGCCCTTTCGTTGCACCTAAACGTTGCAACATCGGAATGCCGAAGGCAAAAGTTTTTCCGGTGCCGGTTTGCGCTACGCCAATTAAATCCTGGCCACTGAGTGCGGTCGGGATGGTTTTGGCTTGAATCGGCGTCGGCGTCTTAAGATTAAGTTTAACCAACACTTCTAAAATTGATTTACTAATACCTAAATCCGTAAATTGCGTTAAGGGCGGAAGATCTTTTTTGTCGACAGGCGGCGCGACTTTAATAATATTTTTCATAAAAAAAATAAATGACCCGATTTTTCAAGGTCACTTATTATATGACAAAGATTCGAATCTTAATTTAATAAATTAAGACTAGCACGTAATTAAAATTATCTATTCCCGCGACTGCCTCAGCACTGCAAGGAATATGAAGAAAAATGTACGGAATATTGGATGACGGCTCTAAATTAGACAAAACCCTATACATAAGGGCGTTGCAACAATAGGTTCCGGCCGATTCAGATAATTTTCTTTCGAATTTAATATTCAAATTCTTAAAATTCTTAAGCATGGCTTCTATGTCCCACTGAGCCAAATTTGTTTTTTTAGTCGCTCGAGAAGAAAATCGCGAATCCAATCTTTTCTTTTGTTCAAAGTCTAAACAATACTTTCCCTCTGACCAATTGATTGATGAAGTTTCAATTCTCAGACCTTTAACATCAGATGCCATTCCTAAGGAAATAATAGCTATTGCGTTAAGAGACCGAGCAAATTTAACAGTATTTAAACCAAAATTTTCAGCGCCGTCGCCAAAAGTGCGCGGCGGAAAAATTAAAGAGTAAAGATATAATTCACCGAGGACACTATGGCTTTTGAGAAATTGTTCGGTCGGATTAACTTTATAGTCGCCGAAAGGATAAAATCCAGTAATAAGAATATTTTTCATGTTTATAAATTTTTAAAGTTCTTAATGGATTATTATAATGAGAATCCGCTCTAAAGTCAATGATGGATTAACAAATGTTTGGCTAATAAAAAATGCCTTAATCTAAAGGCATTTTCTATTCGGGGTTATTTTTGTGAGCTGGTTATAAAACCAAGCTAATGTTTAATTTCAACAATCCGGTACCAATCATCTTTTATTTCAATATATTGATAATCATTCAAAAGAATAAGTTTATTTTTAGTATTATAGTTATGAGCCAATCTTTGATTAAGATAGCGTTCTTTAAAATGCCGGCTGCCCCAATGAGGCAAAACAACAAAATCTACCAAACCTAAACCTTTATATCCTTTTAACTTTGGCGCTTGCTTCGCGTTGTCTAATCTGTAAGTGGGATAAATATCCGGACCGGCCACAATAGACCCGGCGCTGGTACCGATATAAATTTTCCCGGCTTTTACCGCATTTCGGAATATACCGATAGACCGACTGAGTTGAATTTGTTGCAAAAGATAAAAAGTATTGCCACCGCTAAAATATATAACATCCGCTTTCTTAACTTCTTTGGCTATGGACATTTTAGTTTGTCCGGTTACCGTATAATCAGATACTACAAAACCGGCTTTAACCAAGGCGTCTCTATCTTCTCTCTGCCAACGTTCACCGAGCTTTAATTCACAAGCGGTATAAATATAAAGCAGCCGCCTATTTTTTGCTCCGCCAATTTTTTTAGCTATATCTTTAGCGACAAAATTAACGCTGGAGGTGAGAAAAATTTTTTTAGTCATAGTAGAATTACTTATCTGAATTATATTTCAAATTAATTTTCTTTATCTCTTCCCTTAATCAGCTCCTCCGCTCTGTTCAACAAACTTTTAGCATCAGTCAAGGCTTGTTTTAATTCGACTTCAGAAATACTGGCTAAATTACCATAATCAAAACGATTTCTTTTCTGGCGCATCTTTTGAATTCTTTGAAACTCATTACTCATCTCACCGCTCAACAATTCTCCAGCGGCGTTAATGGTTAAATAATGATGCCCCTCTGAACTTTTCTTAACCCGATACCCAAATAACCATAAAATAACCTCGCAACCCATACGAATAGAATCGTAAAGATTAGTATAAATAATATCCTCATCTCCTGCGCCCGACAAATTTTTAACGGCAAAATTAAAAATCCGACGAGCTTTTTCTTGCCTATTTTTAATATCCACCAAAGAAACGGTTATTTTTTCAATTTGGTTATTATTTAATAAATTCATCGGGATTGCCTTTTAGAGAAATTAATGGGGAGGAAAAAATATTTACAAAAAAGCTATTATTTTCCTTGATATTTTTTTCAACTTCCGCGCGACTAAAAAGATGATAGCTTATCTCTCGATCAATCTCTTCTTCAACTTCACTTATTTCATTAATTAAAATGTCCTGATCTATTTCGCCGATCAGTAATAAGTCAACATCGCTATCTCTATTCTCTTCATTCTTTGCAATTGAACCGAAAAGAAAGGCATATTCTAAACCGACAAGCTTGCCGACCATATTCTTCAGTTTAAATTCGATTCCTATAGTTTTAGAAATAATACTTTTTAACTCTGCGAAAAGATGGTAATTTTTATTTAGTTTAAAAAAACGCATATTGCCTTTACGCTCATCTCGCAAAACTCCCTGCGCTACAAGATCATTTAATTGTCTTTGATAGTAACTTGGCTCTTTGTTTAAAATTTTAGCGATTTCTCGCAAGTAATATTCCTTTTCCGGATTGGCGAAAAAAAGTCCTAGAATCTCCCCTTTCCCATTTTCTATAAAATTTATCATAATTTAATATTATATTATTTATATATACAATCGTATACATATTGTATACGTTATTATAAATAATGTCAAACCAACAAAAAATAGACTAATATCAGTCTATTTGATGTGCTTGAGCGGGTAACGGGAATCGAACCCGTCTCTCGACCTTGGCAAGGTCGCATAATAGCCACTATACGATACCCGCAATAATTATTCGTGGTGGTCCAGGTGGGAATCGAACCCACATACCTTTCGGCACAGCATTTTAAGTGCTGCGTGTATACCAGTTCCACCACTGGACCAATCTATGCTCTTTTGTTTTTATTAATATTCCTGCCACGCCAACATAGCGCCGGCCGGCGAATCTTGTGGAGATGATGGGAGTTGAACCCATGTCCAACCGGTTCCACCGAATATATTTACAAGGATAGGCCGATTTATTTTTTTAACCTCAACCATCAAAACCGGGCGAAAAGCGATTGAGGCGATCTTCCTATTTGTTTCAATATTCCCCGGAAAGAGCAAAGAATATCTATCCTCATGTTTATGACACCGGCCGTCGCTTATGAAGACTCAGCGCGACCGATGGCTATGGCTTATTTATTAGGCCATAACTGGAGCGTAACTTGGGCAAGCCCAAGTGAACGCTTTTGCCGTTTTGGCATTTGTGTTTTTTTAACCGGTTTAACGCGGCGGTTAAGCGCGCCTTGAATATCCGACAGAAGGTCCGGCTGTCGATGCCTGGCATCCCCGAAACTTCCCTCTTTTATAGGGAGCGTCCGCTATAAACTTAAACGTAAGCCCCCTGCTCTATTTTCTCTTTGTTATTTTCTCTTTGTCAAAGACCTCAGTCGCCGGTCAACTTCCCGTCTCTTTATTGTTTCCCGCTTATCATATTTCTTCTTGCCTCGGGCGACCGCGAATTTAAGCTTGAGAAAACTATGATTAGTATATATTTTGAGCGGGATTAGTGTCAAGCCCTCGGCCTGTTTTTTGCCTAATAAATGAGCGATTTCATTCTTCTTCAAAAGCAGTTTCCGCTCCCGGCGCTGATTATAATCCGGCATAATTCCAGCGTTCTTATAGGGAGAAATCTGGCAATTTATCAAATATAGCTCGGCTCGTCCATTCTTGGTTCGGGGAGAAATAAAGCTCCCCTTTAGGCTTAGCTGTCCAGCTTTCGCCGCCTTAACTTCATGGCCTAACAAAACCAACCCGGCTTCATGTTCGTCCAGGATTTCATAGTCAAAATTAGCTTTCTTGTTTATCGCCAGGTTGGGCATAGTTCCATTCTTTTAATTTAGCGATTACTTTTTCATTAGTTAAAATATTCTTTAAATAAGACGTATAGCCCGGTTCATCAAGCATCTTAGAGACGTCTTTATTATCCGCATACTGCTTTTTCAGTTCCGCCAATTTATTTTTTATCTCATCTTCGGTCGGTGAAATTTTCTCGACAACCGCTAGCTCCCGGATAGCTAATGAGGATTTAACCCTTTTAACCGCGTTCGGCAGAAGCTCAAGCTTTAATTCGTCCTTGGTCTTTTTCAAATGCTGGAGATAATCATCAAATTTTCCGCCCTGACGGATAACGCTTTGCTCTAATTCAGCTAATATATTCCGCGATTCACTTTCAAGCAATACTTCGGGCAAATCGCCGAATTTAGTATCGTCAATAATCTTAGTTAGCATTTCCGCTTCGTTTTTTAACTCTGCCTGGCGCTTCTTTTCATTCAACAAGCTCTCGCGCAAATTCTTCTTTAACTCCGCTAAATCCTTTAGGCGGAAAAAGGTGGCAAACTCATCGTTTAATTCCGGCAAAGTCCGGCTATATACTTCCTTTACTTTGATTTCAAATTCAACCATCTTTCCGGCGATATTTTTCTGATGGTGGTCAGTCGGATAAGGCAAGGAAAATTTCCGTTCCTCGCCTTTTTTCGCCCCGATTATCTTCTTATCAAATCCGGCGACAAAATATTCCTTCCCAATCATAATCGCCATGTCCTTATGCTGGCCATCCTCCAAAGGGACTTTATCTAAAAACATCTTGATATCAACCGTTACCTTGTCGCCGTCCTCAACCGGCCGATCCGCCAAAGCTTCAGCCGCGCGCATTTCCCGCAAATCATCCAAAGATTTTTCCAGTTCCTTGTCGCTCACTTCCGGCGCATCAATTTTTATTTTCAAATCTTTATACTTTCCTAAAGCGACAGTCGGTAAAATTGATAAGATAACTTTATATTCCAAAGGATTATCCGGCGCCAATTTAGTTACATTAACATCGGGCTGGCCGACCGCCTGGGTGCTCATCGTGTTCTTTTCAATCGCTTCGTCAATCGTCTTATTGATCGCGATATGCGCCGCCTGCTCTAAAATCGTCATCTCACCAATCTTCTGTTTTAAAATTTCATAAGGAACCTTGCCCGGTCGAAAACCTTCTATCTTTACTTCTTTTGAAACTTTTTCCGCGCCTTTAGTTATATAAGGGGCGAATTCCGCCGCACTTAACTCCACAATTAATTCTATTTGTGATTTTGGTAATTCTTTTTTAGTAATTTGCATAATACTAATTTAGTTAAAATATCCGGCGCAAGCCCCGAATATAATAATTTATTTACATCAACAACAAACCGACTATCAATAAAGCTACAATATTCAAAACCTTAATCATCGGATTGATTGCCGGGCCGGCCGTATCTTTATAAGGATCGCCGACCGTATCACCGGTAACCGCCGCTTTATGCGCATCCGAACCCTTGCCGCCGAAATGCCCGGACTCAATATATTTTTTCGCATTATCCCAAGCGCCGCCGCCCGAAGTCATAGACACCGCAACAAAAATTCCGGTAATAATTGAACCGACCAACAATCCGCCTAAAGCCTCAACGCCTCTTCCGGTCCCAAACAAATTAAACCCAAAACCGACCGCAATCGGCACGACGATCGGAATTAAAGCCGGAATAATCATTTCTTTAATCGCCGCTTTGGTCACAATATCAACCGTCCGCCCATAATCCGGTTTTTCCGTATTATTCATAATTCCCGGCTTCTCCTTAAATTGCGCCCGCACATCCTCTACGACCGAACCGGCCGCGCGGCCGACCGCCTTCATCGCCATGGCACCGAATAAATATGGAAGTAAGCCACCGATGAATAAGCCAATTAAAACATAGGGGTTATCTATTAAAAATTCCGCCTGGCCGCCGCCGTCTTTTATTTTGTAAGTAAAATCCGCGAACAAAACTAAAGCCGCTAAAGCCGCCGAACCGATCGCGTAACCTTTAGTTACCGCTTTAGTCGTATTTCCGACCGCGTCCAAGGGGTCGGTAATATTCCGAACATCTTCGCCAAGCTCCGCCATCTCCGCAATCCCGCCGGCATTATCAGTAATCGGGCCATAAGCGTCAATCGTCACAATAATCCCGGCCATAGAAAGCATGGCCATGGCCGCAATCGCGATTCCATATAAACCAGCCAAAGAATAAGCGCCTAAAATCGCGGCCGCGATCACGATAATCGGCCAAGCCGTAGATTTCATAGACACTGCCAGGCCAGCAATCACATTTGTGCCGCTACCGGTCCGGGAAGCTTCAGCAATGTCCTTTACCGGCCGAAACTTGGTCGAAGTATAATACTCGGTAATGACAACTAGTAATCCGGTTACCGCTAAACCAATCAAAGCCGCCAGATAAACTTTTCCGCTTAAAGCGACATCAACGATAAAATATTTAGTAATCGGATAAAAAGCAAGGGCTGCTAAAACTCCGGCCGCAGTCAACCCTTTATACAAAGCCCGCATAATATTCTGACTTTTCCCGAGCCGAATAAAAAATATCCCGATAACCGAAGCAATTATCGAAACCGCTCCCAAGATTAACGGATACAAAATAATATTAGCGTCGCCTTTAAAAGTAAGGGAGCCAAGAACCATGGCGGCGATAGAAGTCACGGCGTAAGTTTCAAATAGATCTGCTGCCATCCCGGCGCAGTCGCCGACATTATCACCAACATTATCGGCAATCACTGCCGGATTACGCGGATCATCTTCCGGAATATCTGACTCAACCTTGCCGACCAAATCAGCGCCAACATCGGCCGCTTTGGTATAGATACCGCCGCCCAAACGGGCAAAAATAGAAATCAAAGATCCACCGAAAGCAAAACCAATCAAAGCATGAAGATCATGAGTTAAAAAATAAAAACCAGCCGTGCCTAAAAGAGCTAGCCCGACCACAAGCATGCCAGTAACGCTCCCTCCCTTAACCGCGACATTCAGGGCCTTTTTTATTCCTCCACGCGCCGCTTCCGTAGTTCGAACATTCGCTCTGACGCTCACATACATTCCAATATAACCGGTTAAAGCCGAAAGGCCGGCCCCAAGAATAAAAGCAATCGCCGTTAACCAGCCCAGCGCCGGAATAAAACCAATGATTAAAAATAGGACGACTGCGACCAAGGCCACTGATTTATACTGGCGATTCAAGAAAGCTTTGGCGCCGGCTTGGATCGCCGCCGCGATTTCTTTCATTTTTTCATTGCCGCCAGAAAGGCGCAAAATCGAAGCGATAACAATCGTGCCATAGATCAGCGCGACTAAAGCGCTCCCAAGAATCAATAAATTGGTTAGCATATTTTTATGGTTTTAATTATAAAATCTATTTTGTTTTTTTGGCTGCCGATTTTTTTTCTCCGGTCTTTTTTTCTTTTTTCGGCGCCTTGTCTTTTGTCTCATCCTTATCTCCGCCTTTTTTATTTTCTTCTTTTTCTCCGCCCTTGTTTTTTTTCTCTTTTTTGTCTTTCTTATTTTCTTGTTCTGTCTTCTCTGCCTTTTCTGCTTTTTCCTTTTTCTTTTCCTCTCCATTTACAACTTCCGGCTCGCCGGCAACCGCTTTGGCCATCCCCGATTCCTTTTCGCCTTCTTCCTTAACTTTTTCTTCGCCTTCTATCTCTTCACTGCCGATAACTTTCTTTTCTCCATCTTCCGTTGCTTCAATAATATCAATTTTCCAACCGGTCAAACGCGCCGCCAAGCGGACGTTCTGGCCGGCCTTGCCGATCGCTAAAGATAATTTATCGGAAGAAACCTTAACCGTCGCCTTGTGCTCGGCTTGATCAAGTTCAATCGCCATTATTTTTGCCGGCGCTAATGCGTTAGCAATAAATTTTTCCGGATCATCATCATATTCAATAATATCTATCTTTTCGCCGCCAAGTTCACTAATAATCGTCTGAACACGACTACCACGCTGGCCGACACAGGAACCGACCGGATCAACATTCTCGGCATCCGTCCAAATCGCAACTTTGGAACGCGAACCCGCTTCCCGCGCCACCGCCTTGATTTCCACCAAGCCGTTAGCAATTTCCGGAATTTCTAAATAGAAAATTTTACGTAAAATCTCTTCGCTCCGGCGCGACAAAATTATTTCCGGCCCTTTATGTCCTTCTCTAACTTCTTTAATAAAAACCTTTACCCGATCATTCGGATTATAGCGCTCGGTATAAATCTGTTCTTCGGCCGGCAATAGGCCAATCGCCTTGCCTAAATCAACAAAAACAAAACGTCCTTCTCGGCGCTGGATAATACCGGAGACGACTTCATGCTCCTTGCCTTTGAATTCGCCAAAAATCATATCCCGTTCCATTTCCCGAAGTTTCTGGATAATCACTTGTTTCGCAGTTTGCGCGGCCATCCGGCCATAAGTATCCGGAATCGGCAGTTCGGTCTTAATTTCGTCACCAACCTTGGCCTCATGTTTTAAAATTTTAGCTTCTTTAAGCTGAATATCCGTTTTTGGATTAAATTTTTTCTTTTCTTCCTCCCCTTCCTCTCCCTCGGCCGTGGCCTCTTCGCGCGGCAAACGCGATTCCCGATTTTCCCTTAATTCATCCTTGTTCAATTCCTTGGGGTTAGGATTATATAAATTCTTCAACATTTCTGCTTCTTCTTCGGCCGGCAAATCTTCCACAACCGTCTTAACGTCAAAAACCTCCGAGCTTCCGGTTTCCGGATTGAATTTAATCTGGATATTCTGGTTTCGTTCACCGTAATCCTTGCGATAAGCGGCGGCTAAAGCCAGCTCAACCGCGGCAATCACGGATTCGTAATCAAGGTTTTTTTCCTCGCATAGCTGCTTGATTGCAGCGCTTATTTCTGACATATTTTTTCGGGCCCGCTAAAGCAGGCGTTAAATATTTAAATAAAAAGCTAATTGTAAGAACAACTAGCTTCTATATATAGAATAACATATTTAAGGTTTTTGTAAAGCCCGGCGCGATATAAAAACTAATCGGCTTAATTCGGGCCGTAAGGACTATAAAACGTCGGATCAACCGCATTAGTTACGGCCCGGTTTAAAATAATAATCAAATACCGCGTAATCGTCCAAGCCGCTAAAATGATAACTAATCCGATTATTCCATTTTTCAATAGCCCGACCGCTTTTTTAATCTTTTCCTCATTACCGGCTGAAGTCATGTACATAAACCCGGCGGCAATAGTCAGGCCCAAAAAAATTATGCCTAAAAATTCTAAAACAATCCTAATTATGTTGGCAATGGTAATTCTGATATCAGTCGGGGTGTTGTCGCCATAGGCCGTAGTTCCAACCTCACTTAATCCGATTTGGCTATCAAGCAAGCTTTGGTCAGCTAAAACCGGATGGAATCCGAAAATAAAAACTAAAGAGAAAAATGACAAGAATATCCCGGCCAAAAGCTGTTTTTTGATAATAGACATATCTTTTTACAATTATGATATAATTATATCAGGCCTTAATATTATATAAAAATAAACCCGGAAATACAAGCCGGGAACGAGCCGGAAAAATCGTCGCGTCAAAAACCGGACTGACGAAAAATTCTGTCTTACTAAGGTCTTTGTTATAAAAAAATGAATTTAGGAAAAAAAGTCGCCCATAATACCCTACTTCAAATAATCGGCAAAATAATTTCTACAATTTTGGGCCTTTTCGCTTTAGCTATAATTACCCGGCAACTCGGGCTCGGCGGTTTCGGCGAATACACGACCGTCTTAACCTTCTTAACTTTTTTCGCAGTTATCGGCGACTTAGGTCTAACCCTGGTAACGGCCCAAATGATTAGCGGCCGCAATGAAAATGAAAATAAAATTTTAAATAATCTTTTCGGCCTGCGCCTGGTTTCCGCTATTTTAATTTTAGCCTTAGCCCCTCTAACCGTCTCCTTCTTCCCTTATAGCCCGGCCGTAAAATTCGGCGTCCTGATTTCTTTAGGCGCTTTTTTATTCCCGGCTTTAAACCAAATAATCATCGGCCTATTCCAAAAAAAATTAAGCATGGGTCGGGATGTTTTGGCGGAAACTATTAGCCGCCTGACTTTAATCGCCGGAATCTTAGTGGTCCGTTCGTTTGGCGGCGGCCTAAACGGCATCTTAATCGCCACGCTAATTTCGGCTGGAGTAAATTTTATTTTTCATTATTTCCTTTCTCTTAAATTTGCTTTTATCCGACCGGAATTTGATTGGGTAATCTGGAAAAAAATCTTTAATAAATCCTGGCCCTTGGCGATAACTATTGTTTTAAATTTAATCTACCTACGAGCTGACACCTTGATCCTGTCTTTATTCCGCAGTCCGGAAGAAGTCGGCCTTTACGGCGCGACTTATAAAATTATAGATGTCCTGACTGCTATCCCTTTTATGTTTGCTGGGCTGCTCCTGCCAATTTTAACCGCGGCTTGGGAAGAAAATAATCAAACTTATTTTAAAAAAGTTCTGCAAAAATCTTTCGACTTTATGGCAATTGGCGCGCTTCCCTTGATTGTCGGCGCACAATTCTTAGGCCGACCGATAATGGCTCTAGTCGCCGGTCCGGATTTCGCAGCCGCCGGGAATATCTTGCGTGTCCTAATTTTAGCGGTCGCCGCAATTTTTTTAGGCACAATTTTTTCCCATGCGGTCATCGCTTTAGACCGGCAGAAAAAAATGATTGGCTTTTATATGTTCACTAGTTTAAGTTCTCTGGCCGCTTATTTTTTCTTAATTCCCCGTTTTTCTTATTTCGCGGCCGCCGGAGTAACTATTTATAGTGAAGTGATGATCGCCATTTTTTCCGCTTATTGCGTATTTAAATACAGCCGTTTCTGGCCAAAATTAAAAATAACCGCTATTTCTCTTCTAAGCAGCGCCCTAATGGGAGGATTTTTATACTTCTTTGGTCCGCGTTGGTCAGGAACGATTATCGGGCTTCTCGCTCTACTTATTCTATCCGGCCTAATCTATTTTGCCGGCCTGCTCTTGCTCGGCGGAATTAAAAAAACGGATTTACAGATGATTTTTAAAAACCAAAAAAAGAGTTCGGGCCCAGTTTATGGCGGAGAAAATTTATAAACTTAAATTTTGATATCGCTTGAACGCGCTTGACTTTCATCTTTTAATAATGGAGTATTCTTATTATGAAAAATTTAACGAAAAAAAATCTTCCCAATATCCCAGCAATGGGCGGCGTCCCGGAAATTATCGCGGAAACCGAGGACTATTTAGTAATCAATAAGCCGGCCGGACTAGCAGTCCATGGCGGCGGAAATTTAAAAGAGGCAACTTTGGCCGACTGGCTGATTGCGCGCTATCCGAAAATAAAGGCCGTCGGCGATGATCCGGCGCGGCCGGGCATAGTCCATCGCTTAGATAAAGAGGTTAGCGGCTTAATGGTTATTGCTAAAAATCAAAAAAGTTTTTTGGGTCTTAAAAAACAATTTCAAGACCGGACAATTATTAAAGAGTATGTAGCTCTGGCGCATGGCCAAATTTCTAAAGAAGACGGGGAAATAAATTTTCCGATCAAGCGCTCCAGCGAGGGTTATAAAATGGCCGCCCTGCTTTAGGCGCCGCTGAGCTATTAACGCGCCGCCAGCCGAAAAACCGGGACCAAGGAAATATTAAGGGAGTATTCGCCGCTCGGGACGCCTTGACTGAATTCCAAGTGATAAAAAGATTTATTAACTACACGCTTATCCGGATTAAGATAAAAACCGGCCGGACCCATCAAATCCGTGTCCATTTTTTCGCTTATGGGCATCCTTTGGCCGGAGATGGACTTTATTTCACTAAAAAAAGCCAAATTGCCAACAAAAAACTAAATTTAGGCCGAATTTTCCTCTTTGCCGACCACCTTTCCTTTCTTAATCTTAAGGGAGAAAAACAGGATTTTCGGCTTGATTTTCCACCCGAGCTAAAAGCCGCTTTGCCAAAAAATTAAAATTAATGTTAATCATAAAAACTAAGGCCAGTTTTCTTCCCGCCAAATCCCTTTACGCCAAGTTTTTTTTCTTATATAATATAAACTACAATTAAACAAACTAATAAATAACCTTATGAAAAAATTCATGAAAAAAATGCTTTCCCGTAAAAATTTTACGCGAATCATTTTGCCGATTATCTTGGTGATAATCTTAGCGATAATCGCTTTAGTATCTTTCCGTTCGCCGGAAAAAACTATTAATAAATCCGAAGCCGGCGCTCGGGCGGAAAAATTCATTAATGACTTTCTGATGGAAAGCGGTACTAAGGCCACGGTTAAAGAAATAACCGAAGAATACGGCTTATATAAAATGCAGATCGATATCGTTAGCGATGTCGTTGAATCTTATCTATCTAAAGACGGAAAACTTTTCTTTCCGCAAGCTCTAGATATCGATGAAATAAATAAAACCCAAGCGGCAGCCGGAGAAGCAGCGGCCGGCGGCGAAGGCGCGACCGTAAGCGTTAAAAACGATAAACCGGTTGTCGAACTCTTTATTATGAGCTATTGCCCTTATGGCACCCAGATCCAAAAAGGAATCTTGCCGGTTTTAGAAACTCTAGGAGAAAAAATTGATTTCGAGCTTAAATTCGTTGATTACGCGATGCATAGTAAAGAAGAACTGGATGAAAACTTAACCCAATATTGTATCCAGAAAAACGAAGCAGAAAAATTAAATGATTATTTAACTTGTTTCTTAGCTGAAGGCCAGTCCGCTTCCTGTATAAGCGAAGCCGGAATTAAAAAATCCGCGCTTGATTCCTGCATCTCCGCAACTGACAAGCAATACAAGATTACGGAAAACTTTAATAACAAAGTTGGCTATCAAGGCAACTACCCCGGCTTTGACGTTAATAAAGCTGACAACGAAAAATACGGCGTAGCCGGTTCTCCGACTTTGATTATCAACGGTCAGGAAATTAGAAGCAACCGCGACTCGGCGAGCTTACTACTAACGATTTGCGATGCTTTCAATAACCCGCCAGCCGAATGCGCCACGACTCTTTCCCCAGCTTCTCCGACCCCCGGCTTTGGCTTTGATACTACGACGAATACTGTCGCCGCCAGTTGTGAATAATTATCGGTTATCCGCAAAATTATTTAATAATCATCATTGGATTATATTTTAAAAACCACCGGCCTGATAGCCGGTGGTTTTTATGATCCATTAATTCCTGTTTCCTTTTCCAATAACTGCTCAAAAAATTGTCTTTTAAATTTAAATCCGGCCGCGCCATTTTTCCGCCGCCAAAATTTTCTTAATCGCGATAATATAAGCCGCCTGGCGCAATGTAATCTTCCCGCCGCTTGCCGAATATTTTTTATAAATCCGTTGCCAATTTTCAATCATCTTCTTTTCTAAAAGCCCGCGCAAATATTCTTCGTCTAAAATCTGACCGGTTCGATTCTGCGCCCACTCAAAATAACTCACAATCACGCCGCCGGAATTAGCTAAGATATCCGGCACAATTATTTTTTTATTCGCCGCCAAAATCTTATCGGCCTCATTGCTTACCGGGCCATTCGCCAATTCTACAATATAATCCGCTTTAATCTTAGCGGCGTTATCGGCAGTAATCTGATTTTCTAAGGCCGCCAAAACCAAAATGTCCGTTTCTAGCTCTAGAAGTTCAGCATTACTTACCGGACTCCCGCCCGCATATTCGCCAACCGGCCGGCCGCTATTTTTTAAGGCAATCAGTTCTTTGATATCCAATCCGGATTCATTATAAATCCCGCCCCGGCTATCAGAAACGGCGATAATCTTGTAGCCGTCATTAAATAATTTTTCCGTCATAAATAGACCGGCGTTCCCAAACCCCTGAATAACGACTTTTATCTCTTTTTTGCCCGGCAAAAATTGCTTGGCCGCTTCCTTAACCACTAAATAACCGCCTTGCGCGGTTGCGTCGGCGCGCAAAGTGAGCCCGCCGAGTTCAAGCGGCTTGCCGGTGATCATCCCGGGTTCATGCCGGCCATTAATCTTCTCAAATTCATCAAGCATCCAGCCCATTACCCGGCTATTAGTATAGACGTCTGGCGCCGGGATATCCTTATCAACACCTAAATGCTCATGAAAAGCAGCTATATACTTCCGGCTCACTTCTTCAATTTCCGAATCGTCAGCCGCTTTCGGATCAAATTTAACCCCGCCTTTAGCGCCACCATAAGGAATATCGGCCAAAGAATTTTTTAAAGCCATCCAAAAAGCCAAGGACTTCACTTCGTCTTCGCTCGCTTCCGGATGGAACCTGATTCCGCCCTTGCCCGGACCGAGCGCTTCATTAAAAACTATCCGCCAGGCCGGATATTTTTTCCCTTTAATTTCTAGTTCGGAATAATTAGTTTTTACCGGCTCCAAAAGAACGCTCATTTCTTGATCGCTGATATTTTCTAGGGCCTGGATTTCTTTTAATCGCTCTAAATTGTCATTAAAAATACTCATATAAATACTAAATAATCTGTTTTATTAAAACCATTTACCCGATAAAAACTAAGCAACATTCCGGCCAATTAGCGCCTTTTAATCCCATAAAAAATCAGAGCTTATCATCTCTCCCGATAAAAACTCCGATTAATTATTATTCTATTTAAGAAAAGCTTCAATATCCGCCCGCAAAGCTTCTTTATTCTTCATCCCGACAAATTCCGCAATCACTTTCCCATCTTTAAAAAGTTTCATGTTCGGAATGCTTTGGATCTGATACTCCGCGGCCAATTCCTGGTTAGCCACTTCTTCCGTGTTCACTTTAACAATTTTTATTTTTCCGGCCATCTCGGCGGCTAAATCATCTAAAATCGGGCCCATCATCTGGCAAGGCATGCACCAGGTCGCCCAAAAGTCCACCAAGACCGGTATCGCGCTCTCCAGGACTTCAGCGGCAAAATTTTCTTTATTCACTTCTAAGGCTTTAGACATATTTTTTCTTTTTTACTGCCGTTCTTTTTTACCCCCTTATCCAAAAGAAGGCATAAAAGAGCGATACTAGTAAATTTTATTTATTATTTATTATTTCTTTAAATATTTTTTCCATTTTTCCCTTATCAATCTTATCACGACCGGTTAAACAATGCCCGAGCTCGTCCGACACAATTTTTTCCATTAAAGAAGACAGAGCTGAACGAGCCGCTTTAAGCTGAATCAGGGGAGAAAAACAATCCCGTCTCTCATTAGCCAACATCTTTTTCACTCCTTCTAGTTGGCCAATAATATTATTAATTCTTTGTTCGCTGGTCTTGGTTCTGGTGATTTTTTTCATATTTATTATTATACTATACGCCCCCTGGGGGTGTCAAGGAGGCAAATAATAATTCCTAAGCTACAAGAAATCTGTAAAATTATATGATAATAATTCCTGGACTAATAAAAATGAGCTATTTGAATAGCTCATTTTTTACGCTTTTCGAAATTCATCCCGATATTAACCCCCTGACTTACCCATAGGGTTAGGTTAGGTTATTTTATTCTCGCTTAATCAGCGCCGGAATAATATTTTCATGGTGCTTACCACCGTTAAATGGAACAAACCTAAATGGCTTCTTGTGCCCACCACTGTATTTCCCAATGCAAAAATATTTATTATGCCCGTCTTTACTATCAGTACGAAGATAGTGCTTAAACAATTCTCTGCCTAAAATTTCCAAGGTTAAAAGAATTTCTAATACCTGATTGGCTGGCATCCGCCAAGCATCCGATGAAATTTCCTCTTCTTCTTTTTCCAGGGAATAATTGAACATAAAATTATTCAAACTCACCAAGAAATATCCAGCCTTCGAGCTTTTTTTATACCATCCATACCTTTTTGGCCAACTTATTTTTACTCTTTCCGGAAATCTGTCCGACATATCTTTACCTGACAGGCCATTAATCCAGACGATAACCCAGCCAAATTTTTTCTGATCATCGGGCGATGGCTTAACATAAACATAATCAGGAAAATCTGTGCCTGTTTCCTCTAATACCCCCTGCTTATCCCGCCAAACCCTCAGGCTGTCTTCGCGGGAAATCAAAATCGGATACTTAAGTTCTCGCGCGGCGATTTCTTTTTTAACCCGCGCTTTTTCTTTTTTAAGATGCTTATTCTCTACGCCATCCAAAAAAGATTTTAATTTTGCCGGCGCAAGAATTTTGTCCTTAATCATCCGGCCAATCCGCCAAACCGTTTCCTTCTCTAACTCAAGCGGCAATTCGATTATCCGAGAAGGTATTGTTTCTTTTTTGCTCATATTTATTATTTTTTTGTTAAACAACTATAATTAGAATTGTTGGCCTTGAATTTATTCCTCCCTTCTTAGAACCAACCAATAATTAAATTTATTTTTAAAAAATTCTTTAATTTTTAAATCCGCGCCAATCACGGTTTTTTTAAGTTCACGCGGGGAAAAAACATAGTAATAACGTTGGCCGATTTCCTTGCCACGCGAATCTTTCCAAGTAAAAACCAAGTCGCGCCAGCCGAATTTATGTTTTCCTAATATCTTAAACAAAATATTCTTAAAAATCAAGGGGCGATAACGTGGATTATTCTTAAGATTCCAAACGCTGATAATTATTTCTCCGCCTGGCTTAAGTTTTAGGGCTAATTGCCTTAAGGCCTCAACCCGCCGCGCCCGCGTAGGCAGATGGCTAAGAACCGCTAAGCAGAAAATCTGATCAAAATACCCATCCGGCAAAGCACGCAAATCTAAAATATCCGCCTCTAAAAAATTTTGCGCCGGATAATTGCGCCGGGCCAGCGCCAATAAATTCTTGCTATTATCAATCCCGAGATATTCTATTTTTTTATCCTTAAGCGCTTCCAAGAGCCGGCCGTTGCCGCAACCGGCGTCTAAAATTTTCTCGCCGTCTTTAACCGCGACCGCAAAACGACGCATTTCCGGCCATAATTCTTTGCGCCTGGTCGCATCAAAATCTACGGCAATTTCGTTATAGCCGTCTCTAACTAAATCTAATAATTCTTTAGCCGCGGATTCTTTCATAAATATTCTTTATTACGATAATCCTCGCCGCCGCGCTCTTTGTTTCTATTTACCTTCAAACAACTATCACAGCGGCCGCAAGGCGCAGCTCGTTCGTCTCCGAAATATTTCAAAATATACTCCTGGCGGCAAGAAATCGAATAAACATAATTTTCCATCTCATCTAATTTTTCATAAGCCCGCGCCGCCTTCGCTTTCAAGGCCTTAAAATCTAAATTCACATCCTCGCTTTCCACAATTTTTAAAACCTTTATTTCTGTTCCTCGGAAAGGCGGCCGATACTCGACTAAATCCTTTTCGGCTAATTTCTTAATCGCCCGGAGCAAAGAATCTTTTTTTATCTTTAGAACAACCGCCGCTTCTTCCGGATTAAACTCCCAGCCGGTCTTTAGCTCCACCGCGTAATTTTCTCCAAGCTTAGCCACGACTTCGGCCTGGCTTTTAGCTCTTTTCCCGACCGTTGCCGCCACTTCCATCCAATCCTTTTTTGCCTTTAAATAAGAATTTGAATTTTTTTCGTTCGGCCGAGAAATGTATCCTTCTTTTTCTAAAATTTTTAAAGCCGTACCAATCGTCATTTCCGGTACGCTCTCCGACAAGCTCTGCGCGATTTCCGCGTAAGTTATTAAAAGCGAGGCTGCCGGATCAATTTCCATCCCGGCCCGGCGCACCAGCCAATCATAAATTTCTATAATAATCTCCGGTTCTGGATTATCGCCCTTGATAAAAAACTCGCGCAAATAACGATCCTGCTGGTGATAAAATAATAAACAAAAACTCGGCTGGCCGTCGCGCCCGGCCCGGCCGGCTTCCTGGTAATAGGCCTCAATCGTGCCCGGCAAATCATGATGGATAACAAAACGGATATCTTTCTTGTTAATTCCTAAGCCGAAAGCGTTGGTCGCAACCACAACTTGAGCATCGCCTTTCATAAATTGCTCCTGAACCCAGACCCGGCTATCCGCATCCATGCCGGCATGATAAGCGACCGCTTTAATGTTATTTTCTACCAAGGCCTCTAAAAGCTCATCGGCCTTAGCGCGCGTTCCGACATAAATTATTCCCGAGCCGATTTCCGAATTACTGGTTAACAGACCGACAATATTCTCAACCTTTTGGCCATTGGCGGCCGGCGCGACCGCAAACTGCAAATTCGGCCGGGCAAATCCGGTGATAACCAATTCCGCTTCTTTTAAGTCAAGCTGTTTAACGATATCGTCGCGCACTTCCGGCGTCGCCGTCGCGGTCAAAGCGACAACCGTCGGCGAGCCCGTAAACTTTAGCGCATCTTTTAAGCGAAGATAGCTCGGCCGAAAATCATGCCCCCATTGGCTAATACAATGTGCTTCATCAATCGCGAATAAAGACACTTTTATTTTTTCCAAGTCACGCAAAAAATTCTGATTATAAAAACGTTCCGGCGCGATATACACTATTTTATAAAAACCGCTCTTGACTTTATTTAACCGTCGCGCGGTTTCATCCGGCGAAATCGAAGAGTTAATGAAAGTCGCCGGAATACCGACGCGCTCTAAAGAATCAACCTGATCTTTCATTAAGGCGATTAACGGCGAAATAACAATCGTGATTCCCTCTAAAATTAAAGCGGGTAATTGGTAAATAAGGGACTTCCCGCCGCCGGTCGGCAAAACGACGACCGTATCCTTGCCGCGTAAAATATTATCAATCGCTTTTTCCTGTCCAGGCAAAAAAGATTCATAACCGAAATGAATCTTTAAAAGTTCCGCGAGTTGCTGTTTTTTCTTTTCCATTATTCTTGTACATTATTACTTATCAATATAAATAGGCTTATGCCTCCGTCCTTTATTTGGCATTTGCCGTTACCGCCAATCATTGGTTCTTTCGCCGTTTAAAAATCTCCAAAACATTTTTAAATAAAAAAGCAATCGTCATCGGTCCGATGCCGCCGGGCACCGGCGTAATAAAACTGGCCTTATCTTTAATATCTTTAAAATCCACGTCACCGAAAACCTGTCCATTAACTCCACTGATCCCAATATCAATAATGACCGCTTCTTTTTTAATCACCGCCGCTTTGACTTTTTGCGGTTCGCCTAAAGCGGTTACTAATAAATCCGCTTCTTCTGATTTAGTTTTTAGATTGACTTTCATTCCTTTGGCTTCTAATAATGCCCGAATCTCCTGTCCAAAGACTTCAGAATTATATAAGACTGTGGCCATTTTCCCGACCGGCGCGAAATTTATATTCGTTAAGCAAGCGTCAATCGCCGCCAAAACCGGCGAAATAATATAATCAGGATGCTCCGGATGAAAACCATCCACGTCCTTTTCCGGATTAAGCGCGGCAATAATCTTATCAGTATTAAATTTTTCCGGCAAAGGAAGTTGGATTAAAATACCGTCCACTGTTTCGTCCTTATTTAAAAAATCAATCACTTCCAATAATTCTGGCTCCGGCACATCCGCGCCCAATTTATATAAATGCGTATCCACGCCCACTTTTTTCCCTTCCCGTTCTTTTAAAGATACATAGAGTTTCGAGTCCTCTCGTTCGCCGACTAAAATAATAGCCAAGTTCGGTCTTGGTCCGTTAAAATTATGTATTTCTTTAGCGATTTTATCCTTAATTTTTTCCGCAATCGCCTGGCCGTTTATTTTCTGTACCATATTAAAACCTTTTATTTTATTTAGCCGCTTTAATCGCACCCTTATTTAACTAAAACTTCAGCCTCTAGGAATTAAGCATAATTATTTCGTCGGAATCGGGAACTTTTCACATAGCTCCTTAACCTGATTTTTCAAAACGCCTAATTTATTTTCATTATCTTTATTTTTCAAGGCCTCATCAATTAAACCCGTAATTATTTTCATTTCTTCCTCTTTCATCCCCCGCGTCGTAATCGCCGGTGTGCCGATTCTTATCCCCGACGGATTCATCGGCGGATTCTGGTCATCCGGAATTGTTGAACGAGAAACTGAAATCCCGATTTTATCCAAAGCGATTTCCGCGTCCTTTCCGGCCAATCCCTTATTATATAAATTAACAACTATTAGATGATTATCCGTGCCGCCGGAAATTATTTCATAGCCGCGCGCCGTAAATTCCGCGGCCATGGTTTGCGCGTTTTTTATTATTTGTTTCGCGTATTCCGTAAATTCCGGCTTTAACGCCTCTCCAAAAGCAACCGCTTTCGCCGCCGTAATATGGTCATGCGGTCCGCCTTGCATGCCCGGAAAAACCGCCCGATCAATCTGCTTGGCGAATTTTTCTTTGCACATTATAATTGCGCCGCGCGGCCCGCGCAAGGTCTTATGCGTCGTGGTTGAAACAACATCAAAAATCGGCACCGGATTTCCAACCTGCTTGGCCGCGACCAATCCGGCGATATGCGCGATATCGGCAAAAGTATAAGCTCCGACCTCATCCGCGATCTCTTTAAATTTCTGCCAATCAATCTCTCTCGAATAAGCGCTAAAACCGGCCACGATCATTTTCGGCTTTTCTCGGAGTGCGGTCGCGCGCACTTCGTCCATATCAATCCGCCCGGTTTTAGCGTCGACGCCATATTGCACAAAATCATATAAACGTCCGGAAAAATTAACTTTATGCCCGTGCGACAAATGGCCGCCATGATCTAAACGCAAGCCCAAAACCTTATCACCCGGCTCTAAAAAAGCCATATAAACCGCGGCGTTAGCCGGCGATCCGGACAAAGGCTGGACATTAACATGCTCGGCCTCAAATAATTTTTTCGCGCGACTCACCGCCAAGTCTTCTATTTCATCAATCACCGCGTTGCCGCCATAATAACGGTGGCCGGAATAACCTTCGCTGTATTTGTTGGTCAAAACCGTGGCCATCGCTTCCAAGACCGCGGGCGAAACATAATTTTCCGAAGCGATCAATTCAAGTTCTTCATTTTGTCGTTTCTCCTCCCGAGCAATGATATCCCAAGCCGCCGGATCCTGATTTTGTAAGTGGTCATATTTCATATAATTTTAGCTAAATTTTAACTAATTAAATTTAATTAAAATTCAGCCCCTTAATGCTTTAATTTTAGTTTAACCAAGGGCTTTTGTCAAAAATAAAAACGCCCTCCAAGGGGCGCGTCTTAAAATAAAAAGGGTGCTCCTTGGTTTTACATCGTTAAAAATAAGGATGAGATAAACCCAGACCAGGTTTTAATAAGTTTGGTGATTAACATAGTATAATTATAACTTAATACCTTTAAGTATTCAAATATTTTTTGTCATATAACTATTTTCTGACTTATACCCCATTTTCCGATAATACCCCCTCACCCCGACACCAGAAATCACGGCGATTTTTAATCTCCGTTTAAATTCTTTCTTGGCAACTCTTTCCGCTTCGGCCATTAACTTTCGACCCAGCCCGCTATGCTGGACTTTTTTCGCGCCGCCAACAGAAACCAACTCGCCGTAAACATGGAGCTCACGAATAATCGCCGGCGCGATCGGGCTATTTTCGTCTAAACGCAAACGGCAAAATCCGTATAAAATCGCGCCGCCTAAACTATCAGCGCTAATAAAATACTCTTGGCCGCCGGCCGCCGGATATTCAATGATATTTATCTTATGCCGGCCAATTAGGCCGTCTTTAACTTCCCGGCAACGAATACATTCACATTTAACTCCCCGATCTTTCATAATCTGCCGCAAATTAGTAATCTTATTTCCGGCCACGATAGATTCGCCCGGGATATCACGGATCAGGCGGATAATCCGGACATAACGCGGCACTACCGCCTTGCATTTAACGATTAATTCTTGTAAAACTTTGTCCGAATACGGCTTATACTTTCCTTGCCGGTACCAGCGATATAATAAACTGCCGCGCGTTACGACGGTCGGATAAAACTTAATCTGATCCGGCTGGAAGCGCTCGTCAATAAATAATTTTTCAAATAATTTAAAATCGCGCGCCGGCGTCGCTCCCGGTAAGGCCGGCATCAAATGATAAGTAATCTTAAAGCCATATTGTTTTAATAAGCGCGTAGCATCGGCAATGGCCGCGACATCATGCCCGCGTTTATTTAATTTTAAAATCGCGTCGTCAACCGCCTGAACACCGATTTCCACGCGCGTACAACCGAGCGCCCGCATCTCGCGCAATTCAAAGTCATTAATATAATCCGGCCGCGTTTCTAAAGTGAGCCCGATAATTTTATAAACCGCATTTTCATTTTTTTTCTGCTCAACCACTAAGAATTTTTTTAATGTTTCTAATTTCAAATTTTTGGCATAAGGCGTCTTAAATCCGCTTTTAAATTTTTCCGCGCCGATTGGACGTTCAAACCCGATTTTTCTTATTTTTTCATAATCATTCGCCGCTCGAAAACAATTTAGGATATACCAATATTTATATTTAGGCGGTAAATAGCTCCAAGTACCGCCGATAACGATTATTTCAATCTTGGTCGGTTCATGCCCATTACTCTCTAAAGCGCGCAGGCGCGCCGCAACCTGCTGATAAGGGTCATAATCACAACGAATCGCTCGCATTACCGCCGGTTCGTTTGATAAATAACTGGTCGGCACATTTTTTTCATGCGGACAATAAGCGCACTGGCCCGGACAGGGATAGGGCTTGGTCAAAACCGCGACCGGCGCGATGCCGGATAAAGTCCGGATCGACCGTTTCCGCAATAAACCCTCAAACAATTTAAACGATTCTAATTTATTTAACGCTAACAAAGCCCGATATTCTTTTAAAATTTCCGAGTTTAAAATCTGGGTCAGGCCGTATTCTTTACATAAAAAACGCTTTATTACTTCTAAATCGGCGCGATTTTTTATTTTCACCAGATATTCAAGGATTAAGCGGATAATCGCTTCTTTTTTATTGCTACGCTCGGTCATTTAGGTTATAATATAAATATAATTCCCTAATAATATACCATTTTTTTATATTTAACAACATTACTAAAAAAACAATTTATGAAAAAACAAACCTTAAAAATTATAATCGCGGTTTTGGCGCTGGCTCTGCTTCTGCCTTTCGGCGTCGCTCGGGCGGCCGGACTTAAAGCCGGCGAATCTATTTATGTCGGCGAAAGCGATATCGTCACCGGAAATCTTTTTGCCGCCGGGCAGATAATTACGGTTGATGGAATAATCGGCGGCGACCTGATTGCCACCGGACAAACAATCAATATCAATGGTCGAATTGAGGGCGATTTAATCGCCGCGGCGCAAAACATCGTAGTCAACGGCGAAATCGGCGGTAATATCCGAATCGCCGGAAACTTTTTAACCATCAACGGCCCGGTCGCCCGCAATGTCAATGCTTTCGGCTCTAATATCGTCTTCGGCGAACAGGCGCAAATCGGTTGGGATGTTTATCTTGCCGGAGCGAACGTGGAAATCCGCGGCGTAATTGCCGGAGATTTAGGCGGCCAAGCCGGGCAAGCTCTAATTGCCGGCTCCGTAGGTAAAAACATTAATCTGGGCTTCGGAGAAAAAACTAATTCTAATCTAACTATCGCGCCGACCGCAAAAATCGGCGGTAATCTAACTTATAAATCAAATCAGGCAGCCCAAATTTCCAACCAAGCGGAAATTAATGGGCAAATCAAACAAAATTTTCCGGAAACAAAAACGCCTAACTTATTCCTGGCCTGGCTCTCCGCCCGCTTATTCGCGTTAGGCGCGGCTCTAGCGACCGGCTTAACCCTGGTTTTGCTTGGGAAAAAATTTCTGCCGGAAATTTTAAACCGTTTAGAAAAATCTCCGGCCAAAGCTCTGCTCCCCGGCTTGATTATTTTTTTCCTTCTCCCGCCGCTAGCTTTTATTTTAGCGATTACGCTAATCGGTTTGCCGCTTGCTTTAATCGCCGGTAGTTTATGGTTAGTCGGAATTTATTTGGCTAAAATTTTAACCGCGATTCTAATCGGTCGTTTCCTTTTGAAAAAAATAAATAAACATAAACAATTCTCCCTACTTTGGGCAACTCTCTTGGGAATAATTATCTGCTGGCTATTATTCGCCATTCCGGTTATCGGTTGGCTCTTGGCCTTGGCCGCTATAGGAATAGGTCTGGGCGGATTCTATTATTATGCGCGTCAATCCTGAAATTTTTAAGGCCTACGACATTCGCGGAATCTACGGCCGCGATTTCGACGATAAAACCGCCCATCTTTTAGGTCAGGCTTTTATTGAATTACGAAAAAATGATCCTGATTATTCCCCGACTAAATCGCTAAAAATCGCAGTCGGCCGAGATATGCGTTTTTCTTCACCGGCCTTAAGAGATAATTTAATCCGCGGTTTAGTCGCCGCCGGCGCCGATGTTGTTGACTTGGGCTTAGTCGCGACCCCGACTTTCTATTTCGCAGTCGGAAAATATCATTACGACGGCGGAATAATCGTCTCCGCCTCGCATAACCCGAAAGAATGGAACGGATTTAAAATCGTCCGCGCCCAAGGCATTCCGGTAAGCGGCGAAACCGGTATTAATTTCTTGAAAGAAAAAATCTTAAATGAAGATTTCTCTCCGGCCGCGCAACCGGGCACAATTACTAAAAATTCCGAAGCTTTAAACGCGGCTATTGACTACGCGCTAAGTTTTGCTGATTTGAAAAAAATAAAAAAATTAAACATTGTCATTGATCCGGCTAATAGCATGGGCCTAACCTATCTGCGTCCTTTGTTTGAAAAACTGCCCTGTAAGGCAAGCTATATCAATTCCGAACTTGACGGCTCTTTTCCGGCGCATGAGGCTGATCCGTTAAAAGAAGAAAATTTAACACAACTCCAGGAAGAAGTACTCAAACAAAAAGCTGATTTAGGAATCGCGACTGACGGCGACGGTGACCGTGTTTTTTTCGTTGACAACGCCGGCGAAACAATTCCACCGGCAATTATCCGCGGTCTATTGGCAAAATTATTCCTTAAAGATAAGCCCGGAGTAAAAATCGGCTATGATATCCGTCCGGGCAAAATTACGACCGACCTGATTCTCGCCAATAACGGAATCCCGATGGCTACCCGCGTCGGACATTCCTTGATTAAAGAGCAAATGCTTAAAGAAGATATTTACTTTGCCGGCGAATCTTCAGGGCATTTTTTTCTCCAAGGCGCCGCCGGCTGTTTTGAATACCCGGAAATAATGATTTTAAAATTATTAATGGAATTTTCCGCCGTGCCGACAGATATCGCGACTTATCTCAAGCCCTATAAAAAATATTATCATTCCGGCGAAATAAATCGCGCCGTTGCTAATAAATATCTTGTTTTCCAGAAAATAATAGAAAAATACGCTGACGGAAAAATTAGCCGCTTAGACGGCGTGACCGTTGAATTCCCCGACTTCTGGTTTAATGTCCGCGGCTCAAATACCGAGCCAAAAATTCGACTTAATTTAGAGGCGGTTAATGAAAAGACTATGACCGAGAAAAGAGACGAGGTTTTAGAGTTGATAAAATAAATTTTCGCTCCGTAATATCTCCGGCTGGGGCCGAAACAATAAAACCAAACCTTAAATTTATTTCTCCGCGGCAAAAATCGCGGGGCATAATTCGTTAATTTAACTTTATAAATTAAGCTCTAAAAAATCCCGGTTAGTCCGGAATTTTTTATTTTTCTTATTCCTTTAATTTATTTTTTCTTCTCCACAACTAAAGTGCATTTACTAACCAAAGCCGCTAAAGCACCTACGGCCGCTAAAACCGGCGCAAAAATCGTACCGACAACGGCGATTGTTACCGGAATTTCCATTAAAACTTTGTCTTTTTCATTCTTAATAATAATCCGGCGGACATTCCCTTCCTTAATTAATTTCTTAACTTTTTCTAAAACTTCATGACCATAAAGTTTAAATTGTTCTTGTCTAACCTCTTGTTCTGTTTGTTTACTTTTTTTTGTGTTGTCTTTAGACATAAATTGTAAATTATTTTATAAACTTATTAATATTATACTATCTTTTTAATTTTTTATCTATTCTTCAATGGCCCCGTTGCTTTTTCCAAAAACCGACCACCCTTGAAACATAAACCCTTGCCCCCTATTGTTCGCATCTTTAACTTTTTAATTTATAGGCCTCTTTAATATATTGCCGCAAAACTCTTTCCGTGTTAAAAAATGAAGCGTTAAGCGCGATTACTGATACCATCAAATCCGTCCATTTAGCGGGCTTTTTATAATAAAGCGGCAAAATTTCTTTTTCTAATAAATTATATAGATCTTTCGGATTGTTTTCTTTAATTACCCAGCCGGTTTTCCCTTTAACATAGCCCTCCGGCCACCAACCATCTAGAGTACTGGCCTGCGGCACGCCGTTATGCGCCGCTTTCATGCCGCTAGTCCCTGACGCTTCGTTTGGCGGCAAAGGAGTGTTAAGCCAAAGGTCGGACCCGGACGCCAGATTCGCCGCTTTTTTAAGGTCATAATTTTCCCAAAAAACTATTTTTATTTTTCCAAATAACTTTTTCCCGACCGCATGAACCTGTTTGATTAACTCTTGTCCATCCAAATCTTGCGGGTGCGCTTTACCGGCAAAAATTAGTTGGATTTTACCTGATCGCCTCTGGAGTTCAACCAGGCGGTCCAAGTCGTTTAATAAAAATTCCGGCCGCTTATACGGTGTAAAGCGACGAGCGTAGCAAATGGTAAAAACTTCTTTTTTAAAACCAGCTCGCTTTTCTTTGTTTAATTGGCGAATTAAGCGACTCTTGGCTTTTTGATGCGCCGTCCAGATTTCTTGACTGGGAATTTTTAAAGCTCTCGTTAGCAACCCGTTATCTTTTCGCCAATCCGGCAAATATTTATCATATAATTTTTTAAATTCCGGCGCCGACCAAAAAACCGAGTTGACTCCGTTAGTCACTGTTCTAATTTTAAAGCCGGGAAACAGGCGACGGGAAACGACCCCGTGCTTTTTGGACACCGCGTTGCTGTAAGCGCAAAAATAAAGAGCGACGCGAGTCATATTAATCTCGCCCTTATCCATTAATCCTTTTAAAGACGCCGGCCAGTCAGCTTGATAGCGCTTTAAATAAGGAAGTGAAAAAATATCCTGGCCCTTGGCCAGCGGCGTATGTGTGGTAAAGACGCATTGCTGCCGCACGGCTTCTAAGCGCGCTTCATCCGAGCCCCCGGACTGATCCAAAAATAATTCTATGGCCGCTAAAGCACCATGCCCCTCGTTAATATGGAACTTTTCAATTTCATAATCAAGCGCTTTTAAAATCTTAATTGCACCGCGGCCTAAAATTATTTCTTGCTTCAAGCGATATTCGTTATTTCCGCCATAAAGCTCCCCGGTTAATTCCCGATTTGCCCGGCTATTACCGGGGATATTAGTGTCCAAAAGATAAATCGGCGTTACGCCACCGCCACTTCGCAGGCGATAGCGCCAAACCCCGACTTTTACCTTTTCTTTCCCGATATTAACTACGACTTGTGCCGGAAGCTTTTTTAATTTAGAAAAATCTAAAGAATCGGTCCGCTTAATTTGTTCGCCGTCGGAACTGATAACCTGTTTGAAATAACCACGGTCATTTAACAAAGTAACGCCAACCATGGGAAAAGATAAGTCCGCCGCCGATCTTAAAATATCCCCGGCTAAAACCCCCAGGCCCCCGGCGTAATTTTTTATTTCATTTTCCAGGGCGATTTCCATGCTGATATAAGCTACCGCCGCCCATTTTTTTTTGATAATTTTTTTATTGATTTTTTTCATGCTTTTTCTGTCAAACTATCTTTTTTATAAAAATATCCCTCAATCTCATGACTAATTTGCGCATTTCTTCAACTATCAATACTGACGCGGCCGCCGGAATAATCAGCGCCCAATCGCGCGCCGCTAAAGGCACGGTGCGTAAAATCCCCTGCAGGGCTGGAGCATAAACTGCTAAGACCTGAAGTCCGGAAGAGACAAAAATTGCAATCACTAAAAACCAGTTAGAAAAGGGGTTAGTTTGAAAAATTGATTTTTTTTCAAAACGGCAATTAAAAGCATTGAATACTTGAGCAATTGCCATAACGCTCATGCAAACCGTCCGGGCCTTATCTAAATTACCGGCGTAATAATCCTTAAACAGCAGAAGTCCGACTGCCGCCATCGGCAAAGCCATAAGCGTCATCCGTCGCGCCATTAAGCCGTCAACTAAACCGCGTTTTTTCTTAACAATGTGGTCGCGCAACAAGCCCGGTTCTTTCGGCTCCATGGCCAAAGAAACATCAAGAAAACCATCGGTCACAACATTAAGCCAAATTATCTGCGCCGCTAAAATTGGTAAAGGCCACCCGAGCGCCAAAGCGACAATAATCACCAAAAGTTCACTGATGTTGGTTGAAAAAAGATAAAGAATTACTTTTTTTATCGTCTTATAAATACTTCTCCCTTCTTCAACCGCAGAAACAATACTGCCGAAATTATCGTCCAAAAGAATTATATCCGAGGCCTCTTTGGCCACTTCCGTGCCGATCACCCCCATGGCCACGCCTAAATCAGCGGCCACAAGCGAAGGCGCATCGTTAACCCCGTCGCCGGTCATAGCAATAATTTCACCACGCGCCTTAAAGGCCTGGATAATCTTTAATTTATGTTCCGGATTAACCCGCGCAAAAACGCTTACGCGATTAAGCTTGCTTGCTAATTTTTCGTCTGATAAACCCTCTAAATCTTTCCCGGTCAAAACTTCGTCCCCGTCTTTATATATTCCCGCCTCCCGAGCAACTGCTTTAGCGGTTATCGCATGGTCGCCGGTAATCATAATTACCCTGATCCCGGCCTCGCTCGCCTGGCGCATCGCGCCGGCGACCTCCGGACGAATCGCGTCGCGCATCCCTAAAAATCCGACAAAAGATAAATTCTTTGTTTTTTCTGGATTAAAGATTTCCCGGTCATCCCTTTCTTCCGCTAAAGCTACAACCCGCAATCCTTGGCGCGACAGATCAAAAAAAGTTTTTTCCAATTCTTTTTTTTCTCCTTCTTTAAAATCATGCCGATGGCCGTCTCGATAAATTTTCCCGCATAGATTTAAAATCGTTTCCGGCGCGCCGGAAAGAGTAATTAATCGCTTACCTTCTTTTTCATAAGAAGCCGCCCGGTATTTTAAGCGATAATCAAAAGGAGCGGCGGCCAAAACTTTAAAATCTCGCTGTAAGTCCTCCTGCCGAAAACCAAGCTTTTGTGCCAAAACCAGCATCGCCGCTTCGGTCGGATCGCCGGCCACTCGCCATTGCTTAGTTTTTGGTTCAAAGGTTATCCGAGCGTCCGCACTTAAAGCCGCCACTTTACCGGCAAAAATCAAATCAGAAAAATCAGCCGGATTAACCATTTTCCCGGACAAACGGACTTCGCCTTTCGGCTCATACCCGACGCCGCCGATTTCAAACAGCCGGCCGCCGACATAAGCTTTTTGAACAATTAATTCATTGCGGGTAATCGTACCAGTTTTATCCACGGCAATAATCTTAGCCTGGCCAAGAGCCTCAACCGCCTGTAGGCGCTTAACTAAGGCCTGCCGCTTAGCCATCCGCCAAACACCAGTTGCTAAAACTAAAGTCATGACAATCGGCAATCCTTCTGGAATAACCGAAACCGCTAAGGAAACAACGACCACGAACATTCCTCGGGGAGACTCACCGCAGAAAAGACCGAGCGCAAATAAAAACGCGCTCACCGCCAAAACAATAAATATTATTAAACGAGATAATTTTTGCAAATCTGCCTTTAAGGGCACATCCGTATCAACCACCGCAATCTGCGCAGCAATCCGACCAATAAAAGTGTTTATTCCCGTTGCTAAAACTAAGGCCTGGCCATTGCCAGCCGCAATATCAGTTCCTTTAAACACTAAATTGCTCTGTCCGATTATTTCTTCGTTTTTCTCTAATATCTTTTCCGGTTTTTTCGCCACCGGCTTTGATTCGCCGGTTAAGGAGGCCTCATTAACTTTAAGATTATTCGCACTAATCAAACGGGCTTCCGCCGGAACTTTTTCGCCGGCTTGCAAAGAAATAATATCACCCGGGACAATCTTCGCGCTCGGGATAATTATTTCCCGGCCATCGCGCCAAACCGTCGCCCGGGTTTCCGCGAATTTTTTCAAAGCTAAAAGCGTATTTTGAGCCTTCCCCTCCTGAATCGCTCCGACTACCGCGTTAAAAATCAAAACCCCCATAATCACAAACCCGTCGGTAAATTCCTTTAAAACAAAAACGATTATTGCCGCGACTAATAAAATATAGACTAAAGGGCTCTGGAATTGGCGGAAAAAGATAAGCCAAAAACTATCCCGCTTTCCTTCGGGTAATTTATTTTCGCCATATTTTTCTAGTCGTATCGCCGCTTCAGCCGAACTTAAACCATTCTCCGCTGTTTCAAATTCTTTAAATAATTCCTCCACGTTTTTATTTGCCCATTCGCTGATCATATTATTTATTAATTATTTTTGTCTTGAAAAAATCATTAAATTCTGCGTAAGCCACCAAACCACATTTTTATTTTTTAATTTAGCTTTAAGCCGCGCTGTTAATTCTTTTTGGAAAACAAAGTCCTTAACCGCAAATTTGGCAATCCAATATTCCGGCCATTGTTCGTTAATATGGCCGATGCTCCGCGGACCCTGACCGGGAACGGCGGCCGTAAAAATAATCGTCTCGGACAAATTAGTTAAAGTTTCTACTAAAGTATCCGCGTCTTTTTCTTCTAAATGTTCGGCGACTTCCAGGCAGAGAGCCAAATCAAACTTTTTTTTCAATCTAAGCGGCTTAGCTAAATCAAACATTTTTATCTTATCGCCGACTAAGGACTCTTTTAGCGCCGCCGGCGAGCCGTCATAACCGACAATCTCAACTCCCCGCTCGACAAAATGTTTTAAATAAATCCCGCAGCCGCAACCGATATCAATAACTGATTTTGGCTTAAACTGTTCATAAAAAACAGCTACCGCCGCCGAGGCCGAATCCGCTTCTAATTTCAAAGTATTTTGAAAAAATTTTTGATCGTAAATATGATATTCAACTGCCATATTTTTCTTTTATTCTACCATAAAAACAAAAATATTCCTAAAAAATTTTTAACGCTTATTTTATTAATAAGCTATTATAAGATATAATAATTAAAGCTTTGTTTAAAAGATTATCTGCTGGCCTATTTTATCCGAGCCGGTTTTAAACCATTAAAAATACTCTAAATCATAAAACAATCATGCTTTTAAATGCCCCGTCTAAATATATGCTTAAAAAAACTTTCTTTTTCGCCTTAATGCTGTTTTTATTGTTTTTCTGCGCTTTCCCGGCGCGAGCTGAAAATATTGAAACCGAAAATATCGAGACCGAAGATTCTTCTTATATCACCTTGGGAGGCGCCGGAGAAATAACAGAAAACGCGGTTTTTGAAGCCCGAGTGCTTAAAATTCTAAACGAAGAGTCTTCCACCCGAGAAAACGGCTCTATTTTTATACAACAAGATCTTCTTTTAAAGGGTCTGACCGGAAATTTCAAAAATCAAGAAATAGAATATAAAGGCATCTCGGAAATAGAAGTCGCAAATTCCGGACTTTACAAGTCCGGCGACCGCGTTTTAGTCCAGGCCGAAAATTTATTTAACGGAAAAAATGTTTTTTATATCATGGATTACGTTCGTCGGCCCTATCTTTATCTACTCGCTTTTATTTTTGCCCTACTCATTATTATTATCGGCCGAAAAAAGGGATTCCGCTCCTTAATCGGGCTCATCGCCAGTTTTTTTATTATTATAAAAATTATCCTGCCGCGCATTCTAGCCGGCGGAAACCCTCTGCTTATCGGGGTAATCGGATCTTTTTCAATCTTAGCGGTAATAATCTATTTAAGCGAAGGCTGGAAAAGAAAATCCCACTTAGCGATTGCCAGCGTTTTTTTATCTTTGCTTGCGACTATGTTTCTTGCTCTGCTCTTTACTAAACTAACCCGTCTGACCGGATTTTCTAACGAGGAAGCTGCCTTCCTGCTCGGAGCGGATCAAATTATAAATTTCCAAGGCCTGCTTTTAGCCGGCATCCTAATCGGCGCGGTCGGCGTTTTAGATGATATCATTATCGGCCAAATCGCGGCTGTTCAACAAATAAGAGAAGCTAACCCATCTTTGCCGCCGGCTAAGCTTTTTAAAATGTCTTATAAAGTCGGCAACACGCATCTTAGCGCGGTTGTTAATACGCTTTTTCTTACCTACGCCGGCGCCTCTCTGCCGCTTCTCTTATTATTCTTAATCCAACCCGAAGGCGCAACTTCTTTTCGCCAAGTAATAAATGACGAGCTAATCGCGACCGAAATCGTTCGAACTTTAGTCGGCAGTATCGGCGTTGCCCTATCCCTTCCGATTTCAACCTATTTAGCCGCTTACTTCGGAGTTAAAAAAAGACGAGCCTAAAAGCTCGTCTTTTTCAACCGGGGTGCCTAGAGAGAATTGAACTCTCGATAACAGGACCACAACCTGCTGTGTTACCACTACACCATAGGCACCATTCTTATTTTAACCGTACGCCCGGGGGGAATCGAACCCTCATAACCAGCTTAGAAGGCTGGTGTTCTATCCATTGAACTACGGGCGCAAATTTTTTACAAAATTCCCGGGCCTTACTTTTTAACGCTCAATCTGGTTCTATGATATTAAAAGACCCAACGATTGTCAACGCTCCAAAGACCTTTGTCTTTTCGCTTCAAATAAAATTACCGCCGCCGCCACGGAAACATTTAAAGAATCCATTCCGGCTCGCATCGGAATCTTAATCCGAGTATCCGCCGCTTTTAACCACTTCTGGCCCAACCCCTCCGCTTCCGAACCTAAAATAATCGCCATCGGTCCGTTCAAGTCTGCTTTCGTATATTCCTCGTTCCCGTCGGTCGCGGCCGCAAATGTTTTTATTTTATTTTTTTTAAGCCATTCAATCGTTTCTTCTCGTGAAGCCATAACTAAATTTTCTTTAAAAATATAACCCTCGCTCGCCCGGATTACGTTCGGATTATAAATATCGGTCTGGCTATCATTAATAATAATCGCGTCAACGCCCGCCGCATAAGCCGTCCGGATAATCGCCCCGAGATTGCCCGGCTTCTCAACCGCCTCTAAAACGACAATCAAAGGCTTCTGACTTAATTTTACTTTTTCTAATTCCTTATCTTTTGCGAGTGCTACGGCCAAAAAACCATCCGGATTTTCTTTATAGGAAATTTTTTCTAAAATTTTTTTAGAAACTTCAATTATCTTATCTTCCGTCAAACCAAAAAAATTATTAACTGCCCTTGCTAATTCCGGGCAATAAAAAAGCGTCTTAATTATCCAGTCGGCTTCAAGCGCCGCCGCGATTTCCCGCGCGCCGTCAATTAAAATAAGCCCCCGCTCTTTTCTCTCGCTCGCTTTTTTAAGCCACACAGCATCTTTTATTATTTGGTTGTCTAAGCTGCTTATTGCTTTCATGTCTTCATTTTACTACATTAACAATCTTTTATCTATCATTGTTAAAATTATATTTTTATTAATACCTTCCTCCGCTTAAAATACAAAACCCCGAAAACTCGGGGTTTTGTAAATTAATATGCTAAAAAATTATTTCCCCATAACTTCGTACCCAACGCTGTCAGCACTGCTATAACCTTTGCCTTTATTTTTAGGAAATTCTGACATATCTACCCCCATAGATTCAATTTCAATCCCTTTCTGTTGCCCGATTCTTTCTACTAAGGTTCGTACGGATTCTTTTGAAATCGGCTTCAAAGAACTTTCCTCCAGGGCTTTCTCTACTAACTTTATCGCTCCGGCCATTTTTTCTTCAAAAACATGGTCCTTAACAAATTGCCGCTCCAACCAACCTCTTTTTTTATTCTTTCTAACCAAAAGAGCTTCTTTAATTTCTTCTAGCTTAACTTTTGCCAACGCCGCTTCTTCTTTTTTCTGTCTCTCAATATCCTCTTTTATCTCTTGGCTAACCTCTTTTTCTTCTGCTTTGCTTTTTTCAGCATCAACAACTTTTTGTTGATCAAGCGCTTGACCAGAAAGAGAGTCGTCAATCTTTTCTTCCGGCTCTAAAACGTCCACATCTTCAAAATGTTCATTTTTTTTGTTTAAATCCTCAGGGTTAGTAACCATAGTTTCTTCAAAATTGTTTCCCATATAGTTTATTTTTAAATTATTTAAATCGCCGTTAAAGCGTTCTTAAGCTTTTATTATTATAACATAAAAACGAAAAATAATCAAGCCCTCAGGCGCTTTTTTTTATTTTTTGTTTAATTTTAGCTAAAATTAGTTTAATTTTTTTATCTCTTTGACGGCTCCCCGGGCGAACGGTAATTATGCTATAATATATAATGTTGATTTAATTAGCTACTTATCCACCGCTACCAAAAACATTAACTTTATGCCCATTCCCCAACTGCGCCCCAAAAGCTCCGGTTCTTGGCGCGATTATCATAAAAAGCCGGCTCAGCGTCCCACAGGAAAAAGGGGGCCTTCTTATTATCTCCCCTCCCAGAGAAAACCAAAAAAACCAAAAAACCTTAAAGGTCTTTTCCGGCGCTTTTTGCCGACTATTTTAATTTTAGGTACCCTCTTTTTGATTTTTGCTTTTATTTATACGGCCTGGGTTTCCCGTGATCTACCGAATCCAAACCACTTAATAGAACGCGAGGTTGCTCAAAGTACTAAAATTTATGACCGTACTGGCGAACATGTCCTCTATGAAGTAAGCGGTGATGAAAAAAGAACCCTAATATCCTTAGAAGATGTCCCCGACTATGTTAAACAAGCGACTATCGCACTTGAAGATAAAAACTTTTATAAACACGGCGCTTTCAGTGTTTGGGCGATGTTTCGGACGGCAATAACGAATGTCCTGTTCCGACGCAGCGCCGGCGGGTCAACTTTAACGCAACAATTCATTAAAAATGCCGTGCTCACTCCGGAAAAAACTATCAGCCGGAAAGTCAAAGAATTGGTTCTCTCTTATCGCCTGGAAAAAAAATTCTCCAAGGACGAAATCCTCCAGATGTATCTGAATGAAATTCCTTATGGCTCTAACGCCTACGGCGTTGAGGCGGCCAGCCAGAAATATTTTGGCAAAAGCGTAAAAGAAGTATCGCTGGCTGAAGCGGCTTTGCTCGCGGCAATTGTCCAACGACCAAGCTATTATTCCCCTTACGGTTCAAATAAAGATCTGCTCCTGGGCCGCAAAGATTATGTTTTAACCTTAATGGCCGAGCAGGGATATATTTCCGAGGAAGAGCGGGATTTCGCCAAAGAAGAAGAAATAAACTTCGCCAGCCCGGAAACAAACATTAAGGCCCCGCATTTTGTCATGTATATAAAAAGCTTACTCTCGGAAAAATTTGGCGAAAAAACAATTGAGCAAGGCGGATTAAAAATCTATACTACTCTTGATTTATATAAACAAGAGATCGCGGAGGAAGTAATTAAAACTCGAACAGAAAACTACGAAGAAAACTTCGGCGCCTCTAACGCCGCCCTGGTCGCCCTTGACCCAAAAACCGGAGAAATCCTGGCTATGGTCGGGTCGCGCGATTATTTTAATGATGAAATTGACGGCCAAGTCAATGTTACCATGCGACCGCGCCAGCCCGGGTCGTCAATGAAACCAATTGTTTACGCGGCTTTATTTGAACGCGGCTATACGCCGGACACTATCCTGTACGATGTTAATACAAATTTTTCCACTAACCCGAGCGATCCCTACGCGCCAAAAAATTACGGCGGGAAAGAACATGGGCCGGTAACGATCCGCCAAGCTCTGGCCGGGTCGCTTAATCTCCCGGCGGTCAAGGCAATCTATTTAGCGGATATTAATAATGTTTTAGAGCTGACCGATAAGCTCGGCTATACAACCCTTTACGACCGCAGTCGCTTCGGCCTTTCTTTAGTTTTAGGCGGCGGCGAAGTAAAGATGGTTGAGCATGTTAATGCTTACAGCGCTTTCGCGCGCGACGGGCAGATTAATTCGATTGCCGGAATCTTAAAAATTGAAGATAAAGACGGCCGGATTATTGAAGAGTATAAACCCGAAGAAAAAAAAGTTTTAGACCCGCAAGTGGCGCGAATGATTAACAGCATCTTGTCTGACAACTCCGCGCGTGCCTTTATCTTCGGCGAAAATAACCCTTTAACGTTAGGCGACCGGGCGGTAGCCGCTAAAACCGGGACGACCAATGATTACCATGACGCCTGGACCGTCGGATATACGCCCTCGCTAGTTGCTGGAGTCTGGGTGGGGAATAATAATAACGACGCCATGAAGGGCGCGGCGGACGGCAGTATTTTAGCCGCTCCGATTTGGCGAGATTTTATGTCGCGCGTTCTCGGCGACACGCCAAAGGAAACTTTTAGAGCGCCGGATGATTACCAAACCGGCAAAGATATTTTAGACGGACGAATGCCCGTTGAAACGATTGTTTTTTCGCCCGAACTCGGGGTAATCGAAGAAAAAAACATTCCCTCTCATCACAGCATCTTATATTATATTGATCGGGCAGATCCTCGCGGCCCCGCGCCAAGCGACCCGTCCGTCGATCCGCAATTTTCTTTATGGGAAGAGGGGATAAAAGCCTGGGTAGAAAAAAATGACCCGGAAGCGATTTTGTTAGCCGCCAACCGCGACCCAGCCAATCAACCAACAGTTAAAATTCTTTTTCCCTCAGCCAATCAAACCATTTCTTCACCATCTATAGAAATCCTGGCAGAAATTCAGGCTCCCCGCGGCCTCAGCCGAACCGAATATTATTTAAACGGAAATCTTTGGGAAACCCGCTGGGGCGAAGTTTCCTCATTAATAAAAAATGTCGATATTTTGGCTAACGGTTATCACTCGCTCAGAGTCCGGGCCTGCGACGATCAAGAAAACTGCGGCGAAGAAAGCGTCAACTTTAATCTTTTAATAAAAAATAATCCGGCAGGAACCGGAAAAAATTCTATTAGTTTAGGCGGTCTACCCTCCGGATCAGCGGTTAAAGAGATTGATTTCCCTCTTTCTTTTTATTTGTCGGTTGAACAGCCGGAAAAAACGGCGCGAATCAAACTATTGGCGGAAAATGGAGCTGAAAAAATTATTATTAAAAATCTTCTTGGCCCTTTTTCAGAAAACATAAATAGTTCTTGGACTGATTACCCGCCTACCGGAATTTATGATGTTTCCGCCGAGCTTTACGGGTGGAATGGAGAACAAATAAAAAGTAATGAAATAAAAATAATTGCCGACTAGCTTAGTGCGTCTCTTGTTGAAGGGTGTTTTTATTTTAATCTCCTGTGGTTTAAATAATTATCCCAAAATAAAAGCCTGGCGACAATCTTCTATTGCCTAATCGGCATAACAATATAAAGATAGCCGTCTTCTTTTTCCGGCTTTAATAAGCATGGCGCGTCGGAATTTAAAATTTCTAATCTAACTACTTCGTTATTAATATTATTTAATCCTTCTACTAAGTAGCGATGATTTATAGTAATCTCGTTTTCCCCGCCGTTAATTTCGGCTGATAGCTCAATCTTACTTTCTCCGCTCGAACCAGAAAAGGCGGAAACGACCACCTTGTTTTTAGTGATTCGCAAATTAATATCATTAACCCCGGTTTTAGAAAAAAGCGCCGCCGCTTTAACCGCCCGTATTAATTCCCCTCGTTCAATTACCAGCGTCGTCTGGCTTTTAGCCGGAATAATCTGTTTATAGTCGGGATATTGCCCGTTAATCAATCGGGAAATAAGTTCAACGGAGTCAACTGTAAATAAAATTTGATTTTCCGCTAAATAAATTTTAACTTCATTCCCATCTTCCTTCCCCTCAAAATTATTAAGAATCCTCAGCACCTCTTGGACGGTTTTGGCCGGCACTATCACTCGATGTCCCTCTTCTTCATCAACCCCATCCGTTTTTATTTCTATTTCTCTTTCAGCCAAACGATAGCTGTCAGTCGCCGCTAAAGTTAAGCGGTTTTTTTTAAAAGAAAATAAAACCCCGGTCAGCTCTGCCCGATTTTCACTATTAGAAACAGCAAAAACCACACTATTTAAGGATTCCTTAAGCTTCTCCGCCGAACAAATAATTGCGTTTTCTTTGGGGATTGTTGGGATTAAAGGAAATTCTTTGGCGGACTCTCCTTTTATTTTTGTTTTGTATCCACCATTTTCAATCTTCATCATTCCTTCTTTTTCTTCAAAAACAACCTTATCCCCACCACTTAATAAGCTAACATAGTCAGACACTAGCTTAGCATCAACCGTAAACTGACCATCGTGTTCAACTTTTCCGCGTAATTGATGAATAATACCGATCTCCAAATTAGTACTAATTAGCTCAATATTTCCATTTTCCGCTTTTATCAAAATATTATTTAAAATCGGAAGATTAATATTTTTAGTTGTTATGTGTCCGACAATATTTAATCCCCTTTTTAAATTTTCTAATAGGCCGATGAAGCGCATATATTTAATTAGTTAATATATTAATAGTAATTATAATAAGCCGGGGGATAAGTTTCTTTTTCTGGGGATTTGATTTTTTTGGTTGGTGTTTTGTTCGGGTTTTTGAAGGATTTTTAGGTGAGCGCTGTTAATAATTTTTACTTTTTCTGTTGAAAATTTTTAGAAGAAAGTTAATAAAAATTAAAAGAAGATGGTTATTAACTTTTGTTTAAAAATTTTCCCCAAGAAGTTCGCTGTTAAATCCCAGGTTTATCCCCGCCCTTTCCCCAAAAATTAATAAACAGTGTTAAATAATTGTCGGATAGAGCCAACCTCTTGTTTTATTTTTTCGTTTCCTCCCTCCTTTACTTCTTGGCAAATTTTATTATAAGAGTGCATAGCGGTGGTATGATCGCGACCGCCGAGCTCCGCGCCGATTGTTGGGTAAGAAGTACTTAATTCTTCACGGATTAAAAAAATAGCGATTTGTCGAGGCCAAACCAATTCTTTTTTTCGGCTTGGGCCGACCAGGTCTTTATAGTTTAGATTATAAAATTTTGCCGTTGCTTCAATAATTTCCTTTGGTGTTAAGGATTTCAACTGGATATTAGAAATATAATCATTTAAAATTTCTCGGACGCTTTTAACAGAAGGGCTTGTGCCGCGGAACTGGTGAGAGGCGACGACTTTATTCAGGGCGCCCTCCAGCTCCCGGATATTATTTTGTACATGTTCGGCAATGTAGGCTAAAATATCCTTTTCTAAAGGAAAATTACGTTCTAAAGATTTTTTTTCTAAAATTGCGATTTTAGTTTCTAGGTCCGGTTTGCCAACATCGGCGACCATTCCGGACTCAAATCGGGAAATTAAACGTTTTTCCAGGGCCGGGATTGATTTTGGCGGTCGGTCGGAAGTTAAAACGATTTGCTTGTCGTTTTGCTGGAGTTCGTTGAAAGTATGGAAAAACTCTTCCTGAGTGCCGTCTTTGCCGCCCATAAATTGGACATCGTCAACTAGTAAGAGGTCGACATTACGATATAGATTTTTAAATTCTTTGGCGCGGCCGGTTTTAACGGATTGAATATAGTTGTTGGTAAATTTTTCACTAGTGACATAAAGGATTTTATTTGTTCTTTTCGCGACGGCGTGACCGATTGCTTGGAGTAAATGGGTTTTGCCCAAACCGACGCCACCATAAATAAAAAGAGGATTATAAGATTTTCCTGGATTTTCCACGACAGCTAAACAAGCGGCGTGAGCCAGCTCATTGCCGCGGCCGACAATAAAATTATCAAAAAGATAACGCGGGTTAAGTCCGTAACGGCTGGTTTCTTGAGTTCCTTCTGATTTTTCTATAACATTTTCTGACGGCGTTAATTTTTCTTTGTTTTGAGAGAGCTCTTTATCTTCATTTCCGTCGGTAGACGAATTGGTGTGGCCGTTGTTTTTTTTCAATTCGATTTTATAAATTATTTCTTTTATTTCTTGTTTGGAAACATTTTCTAGGGCGCTTAAAATATTTTTATGATATTTTTCTTCTAACCATTTTTTAACAAAGGCGTTTGGGACGCAGACAATCGCCCGCCCGCATTCGAAAGAGGAAATAAAAGTGTCTTTAAACCAAGTAATGAAGTTAGCGCGGGATAAATTAATTTCAATTTCTCCCAAAACCGCTTGCCAAAGTTGTTCGTTGGTCATAAAAAAAGAGTTGGATGATTGGTCCAAATTAATTATCAACTGTTAAATCAAATTCTATTAGTCCATTATATTAGATAACATGTTTTTCCACAAGGCATTGGGTTGTTAAAAATATGTTGATAAAAAGGGGATAAAGCAAAAAATAACAAATTCTTTTTTATTGACTATTGCTAATAAAGATGATATCTTGTAAAAATAATAACAAATTAACCTTATTTTATGCCGAAAAGAACCTATCAACCGAATAAGCGCAAAGCTAAAAAGAAACATGGCTTTATGGAAAGAATGGAAACTAAAGACGGACGGCGCGTTTTAAAAAGTCGTCGCGAAAAAGGACGGAAAGCATTAAGTAAATAGTTCTCGGCCTAGTCCAAGAAAGCATGTTAAAAAAAAATAATCGAATAAGTCGTGATAAAGATTTTGACCGGGTTTTCAAAACCGGCCGATCTTTTTATAGCCCGATTTTAGGAATAAAAGCAGCTGAAAACGGGCTAAATGTTAATCGTTTAGGAATCTTAATAAACGTGAAGGTGAGTAAAAAAGCCGTGGAAAGGAATCTTTATCGGCGTCGTTTAAGGGAAATTATTAAGCAAGAATTTCCGGGGATGAAAAAGGGGCATGATTTAGCCGTAATTGTCTTCCCGCCGATATTAGAAAAAGATTTTAAGGAAATTAAAGCGGCGGTTAAGCAGGGTTTGGCGAAATTAGGACTGTATGAGGGCGCATAAAGAAGATTGAATTAAAGAAGACTGGATTAGGATATGTTTCAATATATAAAAAAATTTTCTAGAGAAATAGTAATTGTTTTAATAAAAATTTATCAAAAAACTTTATCTTTTGATCATGGCCCCTTAAAAATGTTTTATCCGCAGGGTTTTTGTCGTTTTACGCCAACCTGTTCGGAGTATGGGATAGAGGCAATCAGAAAATACGGGTTGATAAGAGGCGGATTTATGACCGCTTGGCGAATTTTAAGATGTAATCCTTGGAATAAGGGCGGACATGACCCGGTTAAATGATAAGAGGGATGGCGCGCGCGGGTAATCTATAAATAGATAAACAACCAGACACCAGACAGACAGACAAACAAACAAACAAACAAACAATTTAGTAATTAAGCAAAGTTTAATAATTCAAAGAAATTTTATGGCTAATTTTTTCACAAGCGTTTTTTATCAACCGATTTTAAATCTTTTGGTATTTTTATATAACACAATCTCTTTCCAGGATTTAGGCGTCGCGATTATCCTTTTAACCGCGGTTATCAAGCTGGTTTTTTGGCCGCTTGGCCGCTCGTCTATAAAATCGCAGAAGGCCCTGCAGGAGCTCCAGCCGAAATTAGAGGAATTAAAGAAACAATACGGGAAAGATAAGGCTGGTTTAAGCCAGGCGACAATGGCTTTGTATAAAGAAAATAAAGTTAACCCCTTTTCTTCCTGTTTACCGCTTTTAATCCAGCTTCCCTTTTTGATTGCGGTTTATCGGGTTTTCCGGGATGGCGTCGATAATAAACTAGAATTAGTTTATTCTTTTATCGGTCGGCCGGAAGTGCTTAATGTTATTTCTTTCGGTTTTCTTGATTTATCAAAAAGAAGCATCGTGTTGGCGGTTTTAGCCGGGTTAGCCCAGTTTTGGCAAGCGAAGATGTTAAGCCGCAAGAAACCGGCGGTCGTTTCTCCTGGCTCAAAAGATGAAAGCATGACAGCGATTATGAATAAACAGATGCTTTATTTCATGCCGGCGATTACGATTTTTATCGGGCTTTCTTTGCCGGCCGGCCTGACTTTATATTGGTTTGTTTTAACTTTGTTTACCGCTTTACAACAAGTCGTTACTTTTAAAAAGAAAGACGATGGCGGAGATAAAAAAATGATTGAGGGAGAAATAGTAAAATAAAGATAAAAATTGTTTAAAAACCGATATAAACATATTTAAGCTTGGAAAAATTAACTTAAAAAACAGCCCGTGAGGGCTGTTTTGTTTGTGGCACGATAAAAAGATAAAGGGTTAGTTTGCAGCGGCGGGAGGATTTTCTAAATTATTATTTTCTTCTGTCTCGGCCTCCTCTTCGTTAACCGTTTCTTCAGCGGGCTCTTTCCCGATTAAACAAACCGCTTGCCAAGGGACATAATGCGAGCTGAATCTTACTTCATGGAGCGGCGTGGTAGTCGCGCCCTCCGGGTAAACCACAGTGTAATCAAAATAAGCGTCAGCGCCGTTATGCGAGCTTTCCGTGCATTTTTTTACCCCAGGCGCTAAAGAGTCGGTTTCAATTATTTTTGTCGGCGCGGGCTTAACGATATTATAAATTGTTGGGTCGGTAATGGTAATTTCTCGTCCGTCTTTTATTCCCCAAAAATCAAAATATAAATCGTTGCCGTCTAAGCGAGCTTGGATTAAGATATAATTTCCCGTGTCATTAACAAAACGAACATCAGGCGCGGGATCGTAAATCGTCGCATCGGTTCCGGCCGGTTCGTAATAAGAAACGCGGTAGGAATGGTTGCGGCGCTCGGTTATCGGTAAGCCGGAAGCCAGAGCCGCCCGAAAGACAGTCGTGCCGATTTGGCAAAGGCCGCCACCATATTCCGGGACGGTTTTGTCCCCCTTAATAACCAGTTCTTGCCGGTATCCGGTTTCGCCATTGATTTCTCCAAGCGCGGCGAGCAAAGAAAATTCTTCGTTCGGTTTGATTAATACGCCGTGTAAAGAAGCGGCGCCGACGCTGATATTATGGCGGCGGTTAGCCGGTGAACCGGCGTAATTAGAGTGTCCGGTGCCGATGATTTCTTTTATTTTTAATTCCCCGTCTTTAAATAAGCTTTCCGAGGGGATGATTTCTATTTCTAAAATAATTTCGTTTTTGTTGTTTAGAAATTCATTAAGTATCAAGGAAACGTTTTTATCTAAATCAAGCTCTCGGCCGTCTTGGCCAGCTTGCCAGTTACTTGCCCGTCCGTCTTTTATTTCCAGACGAGGGACGATGGCCGCTAAATTTATTTCCGGGGCGACCGAACTCTCTAAATATTGACAGATTTTTTCTGGGATTAAGAATAGATTCAGAGTTTCTGCGTTTCGGTCGGCGCCTAACCAGGTAATAAGCTCTTCGGGCTTGATTTCCCAGGTTTTTGAAGGAGCTTCTTTGTCCAGTTGATCTGGCAGACGTAAAAACAAAGAACCGCGATCAAGGATTTCTCGAGCCGTCGCTTCTAGGCCGGCCAGATCGGCGGTGGCGACGGAAGGATATTTTGAATGGGTAGTAATAAAGAGGGGGGCGTTTTCGAGTTTAGACAAGTTAGCCGTGAGAGCAACGGCTAAAGCTTCATAATTAATTTCTTTGCCGATTTTTTCCGAACCGGTTTTTAAGGTTAGTCCCCCGGTTTCAGGGTTTTCCGATGAAAGAGAAAAATGAGCATTGACCGGCTCGATTATCAGTTCGGGGAATTGATCGTTTAAAAAAGCTTTTATTTTTTCAAAATCTAAAAAATAAGAAATTACTATAGGGTTTATTTTTTTAATTTTCCAGCGCAGCAATAGATAATTGCCAAAAGAATTTTGGCCTTGCTCGGCTTGGGCGAGGTTTAAGGTTTTTTTTAAATCAAAAGAAAGAAGCGGCCCGGCTAAATCCGAATCAAAAGAAAAAGTATTGATCGGAAGAGTCGCGGATTTTTCTTGATAATTAAAAGACAGGCCGTTCATTATTATTTCGTCCGCCTTTTCTTTTAAAATAGCTTCTGCTTCCGCCGGAGTTTTGCCGCTTAAATTAAGCCCCCCAACAACCACTCCGGGGTAAAAATGCCCAAACCAAGAACGGGACCAGATAAAGTAATTCCCGACGATAAAAACGACCGCTAAAAAAACGGCCGAAGTTATTATAATTTTAATTAAAGAATCCTTTTTGGGCATAAAATTAATAAAGGGGGTTTAGGATAAAAATGGTGTTTGACGGCGGGCTTATAATAAGACCGGGGAGATGATTAAATAAACTTGGGCTAGATTAAGTTAATCCTTGGCTTTAACCTCAATTAAATTAGAATCAGTTTTATAAAGAGTTACTGTCAAAACCCCGTTTTCTAGTTCGGCCTCAACGCGTTTACTATCAACTTCGGCTGGTAGGATTATTGAACGGGAAAACGAACCCCAGTAACATTCACGGTATAAATAGTCCGCCTCTTTTATTTCTTCGGCTACATCGCGAGTCCCTTTAATAGTTAAAAGATCGTGTTGAAGAGAAACTTTCAAATCTTCCGGCTTAACACCGGCGATAGTGGATTTAATAATAATTTTTTCGTCGGTTTGGAAAACATCAATCGCTAATTGGCCTTCAGTTTCTCCTTCTTCATTATTAAGCCAGTCAATATTTGTTTTTTGGTCGTTTTCTGGGCTTATTTTAGAAATTTGCGAGTGTTTATTAAAAATCATATTTTTATTTTTCAAAAGGATTAGCGGCAACTTACTTATAATTTACCAATAATTAGGAAAAATGTAAATGAGAATAAAAAAAGACCCGACATTCGTCAGATCTTTTTAATTAGTGGGTCCGACAGGATTTCCGCCTCGCGGCGCTTAGCCGCGCCGCTCGTTGTCGCGGCGGACCCGATAAACGCTCCCCTTGGTCGCGTTTATCGTCGCTCATTCTCTCGTCCTCTCTCCGTTCGGACTCGAGTTTCGCTCGCCGCCTGTTCTCATCCTGTCGTTGCGAGCCGTTAATTAAAAAGACCCGACATTCGTCAGATCTTTTTAATTAGTGGGTCCGACAGGATTCGAACCTGTGACCTCTACGATGTCAACGTAGCGCTCTAACCAACTGAGCTACGAACCCATAATTTTTAATCTTTAATTTTTAGGGTGGGCATAGATGGACTTGAACCATCGACCCCCGCTTTATAAGAGCGGTGCTCTAACCACCTGAGCTATATGCCCAATTATAATAATTAGCTTAAAAGATTGCAAGAAATTCGGATACTAAATTATTATATCGGTTGTCGGGGAGCCGAAAAACCACACTCAATAGAGCATTTAATATAATCCTGATAAAGCTGGCACGACAAGGCAATTATTTTATACCATTATAAATTTGATTTATCAAGCTTTCGGCGCAAAGTGGCGATTATTTCCAGGGCGGCCGTATCCAAATCCTGGGCAAGGTCGACGGTAGCAATTTTAATCGTGCCGCGCGGGTCATATTCTTTTATAAACTCGAGGGCGCTGATATTTTTAAGAGAATAAACGCTTAGCTTTGTTTTCCCTGGCGCAAGAGAGCGGAAAATAGCAACGAGTTTTGCGCTCGGGACATTAGTGATCAATTCACTGACGATGTCGTTAAGATCTTCATCAATTTCTTTGTTGCCGCCGGAATCGTCCGGAGATAATTTTACCCAAAGTAGTTCGTTATTTTTTTCCGCCTGCAAGCCGCTCAAAACTTTCCCCCATAATTTTAAAGAAGTTAAATTGCGGGAACGGTAAAGATGGCTGACTATCTCCTCGCGTCGGGCGCCGAGAGCAATCAATTGGGAAGTCGTTAATAGTGTGCGCGGCGTAAGATTCGCGGTCTTAAAATTTCTTGTTTCCTGAATTATTCCGGCTAAAAGGCAAGTAGCAATATCTTCGTCAATCATTTCTTCCTTATAATTTTTTAAAAGATAAAATAAAATTTCTGCCGTGGCTACCGCGTTTAAATCAACAAAGTTTATTTGTCCGAAATCTTCATTGGCCGAATCATGATCGATGTTTATAATCGGGGTTTTATAGAAGAATTCAATATTGTCATCATAAATTTTATTTAAAGATTCTAAATCGTTGGCGCCTAAAGTTATTACTAAATCATATTTGAATTCGCCGGCGCGGGCGCTCACGTCTTCCGGCTTAAACCAACCGTCGCTCGGAGAAATTATAAAATTAAGGCGATTGCCGTCAACCGTGTATTTTATCTGGCTTACCTTTGCTTCACTGATATCGACGGAAACGATAAAGCGGCGGAGATTGCTTAGATTATTTTGGATATCGGAATAAGCTGGTAAAAAAGATAGAGGTTGCCGCGTTTCCGCTGCCTTGAAGCCGGCGATCTCCACATTTTTTTTAAGTTTTTTTAAAAATAAAAAAAGCGCCAGCGCTGAGGAGACGGCGTCACCGCTCCAATCAGCCGGAAAGACGATAAGAATATTTTTGGCCTTTTCCCATTGGCGGAAAATTTGTCGTTCTAGATCAAGCATTTTTTTCAACTTAAAGCGGACGGATTTCTTCCAGTCCGACCATTAAATATATAACTATTATTAATGATAGTCAAGGGTAAATTTTGTTGACTTTAGGCCGTTTTTTTGGTAATTTTAGAGTATGAAAAAAGAATTAGACAAGGTCTATAGTCCTCAGGAAAATGAGGATGAAATTTATAAAAAATGGGAAAAATCGGGTTATTTCAACCCCGATAATTTAAATTTGTCAAGCGAAGCGCCAAGCTATACGATTGTTTTGCCGCCGCCGAACATTACGGCGAAATTACACATCGGTCATAGCGCCATGCTGGCGATTGAGGACCTATTAATTCGTTACCATCGGCTTAAAGGGGAAAGAACTCTTTGGGTGCCGGGGACTGATCATGCCGCGATTGCAACGCAAAACGCGGTTGAGAAAAAGCTTTTAAAAGAAACCGGGAAAACCCGGCATGATTTTGGCCGGGAAAAATTTTTAAATGAAGTTTGGAAATTTGTTGAAGAGACCCAGGCGCTTATTTTGCGGCAAACCAAGAAAATGGGCGCGTCGTTGGATTGGGATCGCTTGGCTTTTACGCTTGACGCTCCCCGGCAAGAAGCGGTTAAGAAAATGTTTATTGATATGTATGAAGCCGGGGCGATTTATCGCGGCGAGCGGATCGTTAATTGGTGTCCGCGCTGCCAATCAACCTTAGCCGATGATGAAGTTGAATATCAGGAACAGCCGGCTAAATTATATACTTTTAAATACGATAAGAATTTTCCGATTACTATTTCAACTACTCGGCCGGAAACGAAACTCGGCGATACGGCCGTGGCGGTTAATCAGAAAGACGAGAGATATAAACAATATATCGGGAAAGAATACCAGGTAAGTTTTTGCGGGCAAGCGTTAAAGATTAAAATTATTTCTGATCGAAACGTGGAGCCGGAATTTGGGACAGGTGCTTTAGGCGTTACGCCGGCGCATTCAATAATTGATTGGCAGATGGCGGAGAAAAACGATTTGGAAATCGTTAAAGTAATTGATGAACAAGGAAAGATTAGAGATGGGTTTGGAAAATATTCCGGATTGAGCGTTATGGCCGCGCGGGAAAAAATTGTGGATGAGTTACGAAAAAGTGGCCTTTTAGAAAAAGAAGAAGATATCGTTAATAATTTATCGCTTTGCTATCGTTGTGAATCCCCGATCGAACCCCTGCCCTCTAAACAATGGTTTGTAGCGGTTGATAAGAAGTTAGAATGTTTGAATAATAAATCTTTAAAAGAAAAGGCGATTGAAGCGGCGCAAAAAACCGGAGAGACGTCGGCCGAGATAGAATTTATTCCTAACCGTTTTACTAAGCGGTATTTAGATTGGATGGAAAATTTGCATGATTGGTGTGTTTCGCGGCAAATTTGGTTCGGGCATCAGATTCCGGCCTGGTATCGGATGGTTGGCGAGAAGGAAGAAATTTTTGTCGGAGAAAATACGCCAGACGGAGAAGGATGGACGCAAGACACTGATACTTTAGACACTTGGTTTTCTTCCGGCATGTGGACCTTTTCGACTTTGGGCTGGCCGGACAATTTTAAAGACGGAAAGAAAAGCGGAGATTTAACCAGGTTCCATCCGACCCAGGTTTTAGAAACTGGTTACGAAATTTTAACCCTTTGGGTCTCCCGGATGATTATGATGTCATTTTTTGCGATAGGAGAGATTCCTTTTCAGAAAGTTTATCTGCATGGAACGATTTTAGATAAACACGGAAAGAAAATGTCAAAATCTAAAGGTAATGGCGTTGATCCTTTAGAAATTATTGAAAGTTATGGCGCTGATGCCCTACGCCTATCCTTGCTTATGGGAGCGACACCGGGCAATGATTCGCGCTTCAGCGAAGAAAAAGTTGAGGCCAAGCGAAATTTTATTAATAAACTATGGAATATTTCCCGTTTTATTTTAAGCAGTACTGATGAAAAATTTTATGTGACGGCAAATAATAAATTGCCAAAGCTTAAAACCGCAAGCGATAAATGGATTGTTTGGATGATGAATAATTTAATTGAACAGGTGTCGGTAAATTTGGAAAATTTTGATTTTTCTTTAGCCGCGGAAACTCTAACCAGTTTCACCTGGGACGCTTTGGCGGATTGGTATTTGGAAATTGCTAAAGTAGAAAAAGATAAAGAAGAAATTTTAATTTATTTGTTAAAGAATTTATTAATTCTTTGGCATCCTTTTATTCCTTTTGTGACTGAGAAAATTTGGTCCGGTTTTGGTGATGACGCGGGCAAGTTATTAATAATTGAACCTTGGCCGGAAAGTAGTAAAGATAAAAAAATAGAAAATAAAGAGGTTTTAGAATTTAGTAAAATTATTAAGATTATTCAGAAAATAAGAGAATTGCGGGCTGAAAATAAAATTGAGCCAAAAAATAAGATTAAAGCACTTATTTACGCGCATGATAATTTAGCCATAGTCAAAAGCCAAGCGCTTTTAATCCAGAGTTTAAGGACTAATTTAAGCGAATTAGAAATCAAAGAAAGCGGCGATCAAATTTCTGAAGCAATCGGCGGCGTAGTTGAAGGGATGGAAATATTCTTATTTGGCGGGGTCGATAAAGAAAAAGAACGGGCGCGTTTAACTAAAGAAAAAGCTAATTTAGAAAAAGTTATCGCTCTCCAGGAACAGAAATTAGCTAATTCTGATTTTGTGTCGCGTGCTCCGGCCACAATCGTTGAAGCAGAAAAGAATAAGCTAGCTAATTATAAAGATGAGCTAGAAAAAATAGTTAAGATAAATAACGCCTTATGACTTTAAAAAGCTATTTAGCGGTTATGGGGACGCTCACCGTAGTTTGCTGGGGGATTTTTTTATTTGTTGCCGGCTTGGTTGATCCAATGAGCACTAATTGGCTCGGTTTCCTCTTGTTTTATGCGGCGCTTTTTGCTTCTTTAAGCGGGACGATCGCCCTAATCGGCTTTATTATTCGTTTTGCTTTTAATAAGAAGGGCGAGCCGGTTTTTAATTTAGTTAAGATTGCTTTTCGCCAATCATTTTTATTTTCTTTATTTATAGTCTTCCTGTTGTTTTTAAAAGCGCAAGACCTTTTTAATTGGCTGAACCTTTTTTTGCTTTTAATAATTTTTACGATCATTGAATTGTTTTTGATCAGTTATAAAAAGGCCGGCAAAAGAGTATAAATAGTGGGGCGAGAGAACATAAGCAAACAATAATAAATAAGCCAGGGTAAATAATTTAGGTTAGTTTAATAATATGAAAAATAAATTAATAAAGTTGCGCGAAGAATTCCTGGCTCGTTTAGCCGAGGTAAAAAATAGCGAGCATTTGCGCGAATTAGAGTTGAAATATTTATCCCGTAAAGGCGAATTAAGCGAAGTTTTGCATGGCTTAAAAGAATTAAGCATTGAGGCGCGTCGTGAAGCCGGAGAATTAGCCAACAAAATAAAAGGAGAATTACAGGAAAAATTTTTAGCTATCAGCGAATCCTTAGGGCAAGGAGTGGAAAAAATTGGCGCGAGCGACCCGACTTTGCCGGGAGAAAAATTTCCGCGCGGGCATCTGAATCCAATCACTTTAGTCCAGAATGAGTTAGAAGACCTGTTTATTTCCATGGGCTTTATGATTTTAGACGGGCCGGAGCTAGAAAGTGATTATTATAATTTTACGGCCTTGAATGTTCCTCCGTCTCATCCGGCGCGGGATATGCAGGACACTTTTTATATTGACCATAAAAATAAAGATGGCGAATATGATTTATTAATGCGGACGCAAACTTCCCCGGTCCAGATTCGAGCAATGCAGAAATACGGCGCGCCGCTTCGAGCCTTGATGCCGGGGCGCTGTTTCCGGAACGAGGCGACTGACGCTCGCCATGAGCATACATTTTATCAAGTAGAAGGCCTTTTGATTGATAAGAAAATAAATTTCGCGAATTTAAAAAGTTTATTGGAAATCGTTGGCCAAAAATTATTCGGGCCGGATACTAAACTGCGCATGCGGCCAAAATTCTTCCCTTTTGTCGAGCCGGGCAATAATGGTGAATATACTTGTTTTTTGTGCGGCGGGAAAGGCTGTCGGGTTTGTAAGAATACCGGCTGGTTAGAAATCGTCGGTGCCGGCTTAGTTCATCCTTCAGTTTTGCGCGCCGGCGGGATCGATCCGGAAATTTATTCCGGCCTCGCTTTCGGCTTCGGCTTAAACCGCCTGGCCATGTTGAAATATAATATTAACGACGTTCGTTTGTTTAATAGCGGCGATTTAAAATTTTTAGAGCAATTTTAGTTTAAGGATTGCCACTTGAGTCCTTAAAAGAGTTTTCGGCAATAATCCTTGTGAGCAACAGTTTATTATAATTTTTAGTCATAACTTTATGTATATTTCTCTTAATTGGTTGAAAGATTTCGTAAAAATACCGGGGAAGACAAGCGCGGAAGAAGTCGCCGCGGCGTTAACTAGCCATACGGTTGAAGTTGAAGGATTGCTTAGCCAGGCGGAAAAATTTTCCCAGGTTGTTGTTGGGAAAGTTTTGGAAGCAGAAAAGCATCCGAACGCCGATCGTTTGCGCGTTACGGTCGTTGATGTCGGCACGGCCAAGCTCCAGATTGTTTGCGGCGCTCCGAATGTGGCCGCCGGGCAGATGGTCGCGGTCGCTTTAGTCGGCGCGGTTTTGCCTAACGGATTAGAAATAAAAGAAGCGGAAATCCGGGGAGAAAAATCTTATGGAATGATTTGCGCTGAAGATGAGCTGGGCCTAGGAAAAAACCATGAAGGAATTATGGTTTTAAATAATAAAGCCAAGATTGGCCAATCTTTTGCCGCTTATTTAAAAACAGAAGACATTGTTTTGGAAATAGACAATAAATCCTTATCCAATCGCCCGGATCTACTTAACCATTACGGCCTGGCGCGGGAATTGTCGGCGATTTTTAATTTACCACTTAAAGATTATGATAAATTTTTCAATAGCGACCAGCAGAAAATTTTAATGGGCTTGGATGAAAAAAAATCCGGGCGAAAGAAATCATTAGTCGAAGAAGGGGCTAAATCGGAGCTGGAAGTAAAAGTTGAAGAAAAAGAACTTTGTCCGCGCTATCTAGCACTTCGGGTCGATAATGTTAAAGTAGAAGAATCACCGGCTTGGCTCAAGGAACGCTTAATCGCGGTCGGCCAGCGGCCGATTAATAATATCGTGGATCTCACTAATTACGTGATGTTTGACTGCGGCCAGCCGCTCCATGCCTTTGACGCGGATAAAGTTAAAAAAATCGTAGTGCGCCGGGCGCATCCGGACGAAATAATCGAGACCTTGGACGAAAAAGAAAGATCTTTAAATGAAGATAACTTATTGATTACCGACGGACAAAAAGCTTTGGCCATCGCCGGAGTGATGGGCGGACGGGAGAGCGAAATCAGCCCGGAAACTAAAGCAATAATTTTAGAAGCGGCTAACTTTGAGGCGGCAACAGTGCGGAAAACTTCTCAGAGGTTAGGTTTGCGCACCGAATCCTCGGTCCGTTTTGAAAAATCTTTAGATCCGCAGCTCCCGTCCCTGGCAGTTTCCCGCTTTTTAGCTTTATTAAAGAAAGTTTGTCCGGAAATGAAAATCAGCGGCCACTTAATAGATATTAATAATACTAAGAATGAAATAAAAAATGTTGAATTAGATTTAAATTGGTTAGAAGAAAAAATCGGTCAGGAAATTCCGCGCGAACGAGCGAGTGCAATTTTAGAACGGCTTGGGTTTGCCGTGGTTAGAGGAGAGGGAGATTTTTTAAAGATAAATATTCCTTCCTGGCGAGCGACGAAGGATGTTTCCGGCAAAGAAGATATTGCCGAAGAAATTTTACGGCTTTACGGTTATGATAATATTCCTTCTTGTTTGCCGGCGCTTACGATTGCGCCGCCGGAAATAAATGAAGAAAGACGGTTGGAAAGAAAAATTAAAAATATTTTAGCCCTAAAGCACTCTTTAAACGAAAGCTATAATTATTCTTTTGTGAACGAGGATTGGCTTGGCAAATTAGGCATTGATTTCTTAAAGCATTTGCGTTTAGCCAATCCGCTTTCCGAAGAACAGACGCTGCTTCGCCAATCTTTAGTTCCGGGCTTAGTCGGAAATGTTAAAAGCAATCAGGCGAAAAGCGATAATTTTGGTTTTTTTGAATTCGGCAGCGTGTTTTTTAATGCTTTAGGAAATTTAAGGAAGGACATTGATCCGGGTAGTCGGATTCTTTATCAAGAAAAAAGATTGGGCCTGGTTTTGGCTGATGACAAAGACGAACCCTTCGGGCGCTTGAAAGGAATGATTAGTGGCTTATTTCAAGAATTGATTGCTTATGATTTTGAAACTGAATTTTTGATTCCGGATATTTTTCCGGCTTGGGCCGAGCAATCTGCGGCAGTAAAAATAATTATTTCTGGCGAAGAAATCGGCGTGGTCGCTAAATTATCCGACCAGGCGAAGACAAATTTGAATTTAAAGAAAAAAGTCGCCTTGGCCGAACTTAACTTTACCCGTTTGGCTGAAATTCTTTCTGCCCAGCCGACCGCGACCTTTAAAGAACCGCCGCGTTATCCGTCTTTAGTCCGCGACCTCGCCTTTGTCATTGAGGAACGGATAGGGTATAATGAATTAAAGAAGGAAATTGCCGCTTTTGATTCCTTGGTAAAAGAAATAGAGCTTTTTGATGTTTATAGCGGGATTAAACTTCCGGCCGGGAAGAAAAGTTTGGCTTTTCATTTAAGCTTTCGTTCTGAAGAAAAAACTTTGACCGCGACGGAAGTTGATAAGATTCAGGAAAGATTGGTCGCGCATTTAGCGGAAAAGTTTGAAGCGCAGTTAAGAGATTTTTAATTAATAATAATTATATGTTTACCACTTCCCGAGACATTTTAAATTTAGTTTTGTCGGTCAGCATCGCCATTTTTGCTTTTTTCCTTTGTTGGTCCTTATATTATTTTATCGCTAGCGTCCGCAATATCCATCGGGTAATCAAGCGGATTGAAGAAGGCGTGGCGAAGGCCGAAGAAGTTGTTTTCTTAATTAAGGAAAAAGTGAAAAGCAACGCGATTTATCTTACGGTTTTGGGCGAAGTCGCGAAACGAGCGATGGATTTTATGAAAGAAAAGCGGGAGAAAAAGGCGGAAAGCAAGAAGAAATAAATTATTAGGATAGTTAAATAACAAAAAAGAGTTTTTTAAAACTCTTTTTTGTTAGGAAATATTTTTTAGGGTTGTTTTTTAAAATTTTAATTTGTAGTTTAATTACACTCCCGATTACTGCATTTTGTTTCGCCTTTTTTATCTTTAACCATCAAAGAGCCGCAGGTTGGGCATTTTTCCCCATTCGGCTGGCCCCAATAGGCATTTTTACATTTCGGGTAAGCCGAGCAAGCCCAAAAAGCGCCGCGGCGGCTGAATTTTTTAACGATTTTTCCTTTGCCGCAGGCCGGACAGGTTATTTCCGGGCCATCGCCGGGCGTGGCGATATTTTTGATGTTTTTACATTTCGGATAAGCGGAACAAGCAAGGAAGGGCCCGAAGCGTCCGGTTTTGACGACCATGGCCGCGCCGCACTTATCACAGATTTCGCCGGCGTATTTTTTCTCAAGTTCCAAGGTCTGGGCATCCGGTTCTTTTTTCTGGTATGAACCGCTTTCGCCTTCAACTTTTTGGATATTACGGCAATCCGGAAAAGCCGAACAGGCCAGGAATTTTCCGTAGCGGCTGGTTTTAACGATCATCGGCGCGCCGCATTTGTCGCAGACTTCGTTTGATTTTTCTTCAGGCATAATGTCGCTTTTTTTAATTTCTTGATATTTTGTTTCTAGGTTAGCATGGAAATCTTGGTAAAAATCATCAATGACCGGTTGCCAAGATTTTTTTCCGCCAGCCACGGCGTCCAAATCGTTTTCGAGGTCGGCGGTGAATTTATAATCGACAATCTTCGGAAAATGCTTGATTAATAATTCAATGACGACAAAGGCAATCGCGGTCGGCTTTAATTTTTTATTTTCATCCCGCTCAACATAATTTCGGACAATAATTGTGTTAATCGTTGGTGCGTAGGTGGACGGACGGCCGATGCCGTATTTTTCTAATTCTTTAACCAGGCCGGCGTCGGAATAACGAGCGGGCGGCGCGGTTTCATGTTTATTGGCGCGAAGGTCTAGTAGTTTAACCGGTTCGCCCTCTTTAAGTTTCGGCAGATCTTGTTCCTTGGTTTTTTCCGGCCAGATTTTCAGATAGCCCGAGAAAATTATAGTTTGTCCATTAGCCCTAAAAATATAAGAATCGCCTTGGTTTTCTGTTTTAACATCAATCGTGGTGGCCGCTAATCTGGCCGCCGGCATCTGGCTGGCGACCGCGCGTTGCCAAATTAAACGATAAAGGCGTTCTTGGTTTTTTTCTAATTGGCCGGCTAAATCATCCGGGGCCTTAAGCGCTTCGGTCGGCCGGATTGCTTCGTGCGCTTCTTGAGCGTTTTTACTTTTATTTTTAAACATCCGCCATTTTCCTAGACAATATTCTTTACCTAAATTTTTCTCAAGCCAGGTTTGCGCTTCGCCTAAAAATTTCGGCGATAAGTTAAGCGAGTCGGTCCGCATGTAGGTAATATGTCCTTCTTCATAAAGTTTTTGGGCGACGGCCATGGTTTGCTTGGCGCTAAAACCGAGATAGCGGTTGGCCGCTTGCTGTAAAGTTGAGGTTGTAAACGGCGCGCTGGGGTTTTTATTGACCTCCTTCTTTTCTATCTTGTCGATTGAGTAGGCGCCCTTTTTTAAAGATTTTTCTATCTCGGTCGCTTCTTCTTTCTTTAAATCAAGTTTATTAAAAGTTTTGCCGCGGATTTTATAAAGATCAGCCGTGAATTTATCTTTAGCTTTTTCGCCTTGAAAGTCGGCGGATAAGCTCCAATATTCCTGGCTCTTAAAACTTTTTATTTCTTTTTCCCGCTCGACAATCAGGCGCGTCGCCACGCTTTGGACCCGGCCGGCCGATAATCCCTTCGCGACTTTTTTCCATAAAAAAGGCGACAGCTCATAGCCGACTAAACGATCTAAAATCCGGCGCGCTTGTTGGGCGTCAACTAAAGCATGGTCAATAGTCTGCGGAGTTTTCAAGGCCTCTTCAATCGCGCTTTTGGTTATTTCATGAAAAACGATTCTCTTGGTTTTATCTTCATTTAAATTCAAGGCACTGGCCAGATGCCAGGCAATCGCTTCCCCCTCGCGGTCTTCGTCAGACGCCAAGATAACATTGGTCGCCTTTTTTGCCGCCGCTTTTAGCGCGGAAACGGTTTTTTTTGCCTTGGTCGGAATAATATATTTCGGCGCGAAGTTATTGGCGATATCAATTCCCATTTCGCTTTTCGGTAAGTCGCGGATATGCCCGAAAGAAGATTCAACCAGGTATTTTTTTTTATCGCCGCCCAAGAATTTACTAATAGTTTTTGCTTTGGTTGGCGACTCTACGATTATTAGATCCATAGAAAATAGTTAATTTAATTCGTAATGGCCGTTATTTCTGATAATTCCCTTAAGCTCCATTATACTTAGTGTACTATTTATTAAGGACGTGTCAAGCCGACTGGCGCTGATTATCTCGTCGGCGCTTATTTTTTCGCCGCGCTGAGCCGCTATTTTTATCAGTTCATAAACAATTTTTTCGTTGGCATTTTCCGGATTAAAAGATGGCGGCGCGGTGGATTTAGGGGCGGCTGGGCTTAATAAAGTTTTATTAATAGAATTAGCATTATTAGCGATAGCGTTATTATAGATAGCGTCACTATTGGTATTATTATCAGGAGTCGAATTTTTTAGGCGGTTTTTTCTTTTTTTTCGCTTATTCTCAGGTTTCTCAGTGAAATTAAAAATTTCTAAAATGTCTTCCGCCGAGAGAATTGCGCGAGCGCCGGCCTGGATTAGCTTGTTCGGGCCGGCGGACAAAGAAGAAAAAATATTTCCGGGAACGGCTAAGACCTCCCGGTTTTGTTCTAAAGCGCGATAAGCGGTAATCAGAGCGCCGGATTTTTCTTGAGCTTCAATGATTAAAGTCGCGAGGCTTAGGCCGGAAATAATCCGGTTGCGTTGCGGAAAATTTTGTCTATAAGGCGGGGTTCCTGGTGGAAATTCAGAAATAATTGCTCCGCCGCACGAGATAATCTCATCGGCTAATTGTATATTTTCCGGTGGATAGAGCGTTGCGCGATCAAGGCCGGATCCCAAGATAGCGTAGGTTTTTCCGGCGGCGCTTAGAGTCGCGCGATGGGCTAAAGAATCAACGCCTAAAGCCAGGCCGCTAATGATTTCTATTCCAAAATCAATGAGCGGCGGCAAGAGTTCTTCAATTATTTTTTCGGCATAGGCACTGGGCTCGCGGGCGCCGACCACGGCTAGGCGGCGCGGGCCGTGATTCGCCGCCGAGGCAGGATAATTTACTGAAACAGAATAATCCGTTGCGCCCTGATAGTTCGTCGAGCTCCGAGAGTCTGCCGAGTCCTGATAGTCCGGAAGTCGCCCTTTATAATATAGAAGGGGCGGCGGGGCGGCGATTTCTTTCAGAAGCGCCGGATAGGCAGGATCATGCCAAGTAATGAATTTAATGTTTTCTTTTTCTAATTCATTTAAGGATTTTTCAATTTTAAAAGTCGTCCGCCAAGAGCTAAATTCCGCGGCTAATTTAGCACTTAGTCCGGCTCGTTCTAATTCGGAGCGTCCGGCCTTGAAAGCTGTTTCCAAATCCGGAAAATAATTTTCTAAGCGACTGAGGTTTATCGGACCGATTTTTTGGAAATAGTTAAAAGCCAGGGCGGCGTAGCGGCCTTGGTCGCCTTGGCAATCTTGTAAGTTTTTTTGATTCATATTTTTTAAAAATAAAATCCTCCTAAATTTTTTAGGAGGATTTTATGTTTAGTTTAGGTTTTTATTAAATTTTTGAGGCCGGATTGGTTAAAGATATTTTTTAGCTTGCTTCGTTCTTCCTGGCTGAACGCACTTAAAACGAATTTATCAGGCGGGATATGCGTCCGGAGCAGATCATTTTTAATCCCGATTCTTAGCCGAGTAAATTTTTTTGTTTTTAAATAATTAATAATTGATTGAGCCCCGTTATGCCCAGCCGCGCCGGAATCGGTTGCAACCCGGCTGTCGCCGAAATTTAAATCCAAATCGTCATGAATAACGGCCAGGACTTCCTTTAAATCCGCACCCTTCTTTTTTATCAAACCAAAATTTTTCGGCAATAATTTATAATAATTAAGGATTTTTTGGACGCTTTGGCCGGAATTATTCATGAAAGTCAAAGGCTTCACAAATAAAAATTCGCCGTCCGCGTAAGTTAGGGCGTTAAATTTTTTATTCTCTGTCCATTTAACTTCGCCGAGCCAATTATCCAAAGCCAACCAGCCGATGTTATGGCGAGAATTTTTATATTGTTCCCCGGGATTGCCCAGGCCAACGATTATTTTCATAATTAGTATTATTTTATCGGCGCCGTTTTTCTTGTCCGCTTTTATCATTATAGGTCGTATGTGATTTTTTGTCTTTAGTAACGCGGACATTGAGCGGCGTGCCGATAAATCCGTGGCGTTCGCGCAAACGATTTTCAACAAAGCGGACATAGGAAAAATGTAGGTCGTCATTCGGACCGATGCGGAGAGTAAAGGCTGGCGGATTACTGGCGGCTTGGTGGAATTCATAAATATGCGGCGCTTTTAATCCTTTGCCTTTGGCCGGCTTATGAATTTTAACTACATGTTTTAAGAATTTTTCCGTCTGCGAGTCGCTTAGAGTCAGTTGTCGGCCAGTAGCGACTTCTAAAATTAAATCTAAAATTTTATCAACCTTTTCACCGGTCTTGGCGGAAATGAATTGGATTGGCGCCCAGGTTGCGAAGGGCAGTTTATCATAAATTATTTCGGAATATTTTTTTGGATCGCGCGGTGAAATTTTATCCCATTTATTGGCAATAATAATCAAGCTTTTTCGTCGCTCGACTATTTCTTGGATAATTTTCGCGTCTTGGTGGGTCAAGGTTTCGCTCACGTCTAAAACTAAAAGAGCGATATCGGCTTTATCTAAAGAGGATAAAGATTTTAAGATTCCCGGTTTTTCCAGTCCTTTGGTTTTCGTACCCTGCTTTGAGATTCCGGCGGTATCAACTAAAATTATTTTTTTATTTTGATAGATTACTTCCGTGTTTTGCGGTTCGCGCGTGGTATGAGGCAAAGGGCTCACGATAACCCGTTCATAACCTAAAAGAGAATTTAAGAGCGATGATTTCCCGACGTTTGGCTTGCCGATGATGCAAGCGGTGATTGCTTTGTTGCTCACCTCGGCTGCTTCAATATCTAAAGCTTTGCCGAGCGCGCCAAGTTTAGCGACGACGATATCTAAAAAATCGCCGCTACCCATTCCGGTGGCTGCGGAAACGATTAATGGCTCGCCTAAGCCGAGCTTGTTGAATTGAGCCGCTTCTCCGGACAGACGGAAGCTATCAATTTTATTGGCGACGACGATTGTTTTCCGGCGATATTTTTCATTTTTCTTTAAGCCCGCGGCTAAGACCTTGTCTTCCGGTAGGAGCCCGGTTTTCGCATCAACCAAGAAAATAATCAGATCAGCGTCATCCAGATATGATTTAGCCTGCTTTTGCGCTTGGCTATCAATATCTTCTCCTTTTATTTTTTTAACATTTAAAGTTGAGGAGTCGATTAAACCGGCCGTGTCTGCCAAAGAAAAAGAAGTCCCGGCCCATTCGACCAGGCCGAGATTACTATCGCGCGTCGTGCCGGCAATATCAGAAACTAAGGCCTGATTTTTTTCCGTCAGACGGTTGAATAGAGTTGATTTACCGACATTAGTTCGCCCGCAAAGGGCGATTAACGATCGGTGTTTTTCCGGGGCTTGCCCGCGTTTTCCCGCCATATTATATTTTTACTCGGCTTTATTAGCGTCAGTTCCTAAGATTAAGATAAAGTCCGCGGTTGTTTCGGTTTGGGTTGAGGCCGTTCCGTTTGCATCATTTGAATCGGCCGAATCGTTCCGGTCAAGGCCTGTTTCTTCGGTTGAGCTAGCCGGGCGATAGGCGTTTAACCAATCCGGCGCGTCAAAAGCCGAGGTTGCGCCGACAGATTTTTTTAATATTTCTAAAGAATCTTTTTTCCGGCCATAGGTCAGATCATAAACCATGGTCTTAGAATAGTCCCGGGTCGGGGCATTGCCAATTTTATTTATTTCAAATTTAGCTTGTTCAAGCATCACCGCGGTCTTTCCGGCCAAGCCGCTGATCCAGGTGCCGTTTAGGATAATTACTGTCGCCCCGTCTTTGATTGTTTCTATTTTTTGCGGGGCCGCCTTAGCCGCCTCGCCGTTGTTAAAAATATTTTGGACCATATTCCTTATTTCCGCGTAGTTTCCGGAACGCGGCATAAGGATAAAAGCGCCGTCTTCTCCGGTTCCGGCTGTTAGAAAGTTATCCGGCGCGTCGCTTAATACTTTATTGATTACCTGGTCGCGGTTAATATCTTTTACTAAATCCCAAAGCCGGACCATTTCCCAAACATTAAGATTAGTTGAAACATTACGGTCAAATTCATTGATTAATTTTCCAATAGTAACCGGATTTAGTAGGGTTTGTTTTGAAAGTAGTTTTTCTTTTACCGCTTCTAAAACCAATTGTTGACGTCGGGCGCGAGCGTAGTCCGAACCCTCAATGCCGCCGGCATGTCGGCTGCGGGTATATTTTAAAGCCAGAGAACCGCTCATAGTTTGCCGACCCTTTTCAATATAAAGATGTTCAAAGCGAGAGTAATAATTCGGATTTTCTTCCTGGCCGTAAATCGGATAGCTATAATCATTTAAAGTATTTTCTACTTCAATTTCAATGCCGCCGATTTCATCAATAATTTTTACGAAACCGTTAAAATCAACCCGGACATAATAGTCAATCGGGATTTGTAATAATTCGCTCATCGCTTGTCGGGCCGCTTCGGCGCCACTGCCGGCTTCCGCCATTTCCGCGTAAGCGTTGATGCTATTTATTTTTCGCCAACCGTTAACCGGAGAAACTAAATCGCGCGGGAAAGAAACCATGGCGGCGGAATCGGTCGAGGGCTGTAAGGAGGCGAGCATTATCGTGTCGGTCAAATAAGCGCCTTCATGGCCTTCTCCCCCCATGCCTAAAAACAGAATATTAATTCGATCGTTTTCTTCGCCTTGGAGCTTTTTATCACCACCCGGGACAAGATGAATTAACCGGCCCAAAAAACTATTATCTAACCAATTTGTCCCATTTTGGCTGGAAATCAAAATTCGGCCGGAAAAAATTAAGGCGATGACGACGACAGCGATAATATAAGTAATTAATCTTTTCCTTTTTTTATTCGCGGGGAAGATTTCGTTTCCTAGTTCTGGTTCTAGGTACCGATTTCTTTTTTCTTCTTCTTCAATTTTTTGTTTGAAATCAATCATAAAATAATCGCCTGCCGGCCTTAGGAGTTTTCAGACATGTTCGCTGAAGATTAAAATTGTCGGGCTGCCCAGAATTGAACTGGGATCACACGCACCCGAAGCGTGTATAATAGCCTTTATACCACAGCCCGTGTTGGCCTGTGGACTTGAGGGGACTTTCGCGCTCGCTTTTCGCCAGAAGAGCGAAAAGCTCACTTGTCCCGACCGGCCGCTAAACGCTCGCTCGCTCGCGTTTATCGTCGCTCGATTATTCGCCTCGTCTCCCGACTCGGCTCATATCTCGCTCGCCGCTTGTTCGAGTCCACTTCGATCAGTCAATAAATTATTTAGGCAAAGCCTAAATAATTTATTGATGTGGACTTGAGGGGACTCGAACCCCTTACCTCTGCAATGCGAATGCAGCGCTCTACCAGATGAGCTACAAGCCCTATAATTTTTAAAATGTTCTTAGTTAAAACCCGGGGCTTCGTAGTCGGGCTGCCCGGAATCGGACCGGGGCCACATGCACCCCATGCACGCGTACTACCATTATACTACAGCCCGAAAGAGTTAGAGGAAATACCAATAAAAAAAGGATTCAGCCCTCTTTCAGTATCTTAGCATAAAATCCTAAATTTTCAAGGGCTTTTTCTCGGCCGTTTTACTTGATTTTCGGGTTGGCCGGCAAAACCGGCTCAAGGGTCTTGACAAAATTTTTTAGATAAGTAAAATAGTGATTGTGTCTTGGGAAGGTAGCTCAGCGGTTGAGAGCGGCGCCTTCACAAGGCGTAGGTCGCGGGTTCAAATCCCGTCTTTCCCACTTCGTTCTTTATTTTACATCTTGATCTCAGGCGCTAAGCGGCGCCAGCACGCGGGATAAAAACCCGCTGATTGCACCACTTGTTGGATTAGAGGGCAGGCTTGTTAACGCGCTGCCCTTTTTTATTTCCAAAAAATTGCCTAAAACCGCGCTTTCCAGTAAAATAAAAGAGTAAGAGGCAAGCCCTTACACGAAATTGTGTTTGGCAATATTAAATAAATTTAGATTAATTAGCTATATGTCTGATAAAAAAGTAATCTTTTCCGGCATCCAGCCGAGCGGTCGCCTTAATATTGGTAATTATATCGGAGCGATTTCGCAATGGGTCAAGATGCAGGAGGAATATGATTGTATTTTTTCCGTGGTTGATTATCATGCGATAACCGTCAAACAAGATCCGGACGAGCTGCGGCAAAGAATTTTAGAAGTGACGAAAATTTATCTGGCCGCCGGAATTGATCCGCAAAAGTCCATGATTTTTCAGCAGTCAGCCGTGCCGGCGCACACCGAGCTCGCCTGGATTTTTAATTGCTATGGTGCGCGCATGGCGGATTTGAATAAAATGACGCAGTTTAAAGATAAGGCGGGGCAGAATCAAGAATCAGTTTCTGCCGGACTTTACGATTACCCCGTCCTTATGGCTGCCGATATCTTATTATATGATACTGATGTCGTGCCGGTTGGCGAAGACCAGAAACAGCATGTAGAACTCGCCCGTGATATTGCCAAGCGCTTTAATAATGATTTCGGTCCGACTTTTAAAATTCCGCAAGCCTTTGTCCGTAAAGAGGGCGCGCGGATTATGTCGCTTTTAGATCCGAGGAAGAAAATGAGCAAGAGCGACGCGAATCAAAATAATTGCATCGCTCTTTTAGACGAGCCGGAGTTGGCGAGAAAAAAAATCATGCGAGCGATTACTGATTCAGGAACGGACCTTGAATATGATTTAGAAAACAAGCCGGCGCTTTCTAATTTATTAACGATTTATGCTATTTTAGGAACTCGTGAAATCCCGCGTCTAGTTAAAGATTACGCCGGGCGCGGTTATGGCGACTTTAAAAAAGATTTAGCCGATGTTGTGGTTAAATTTTTAGAAGATTTTCAGAATAAGTATGATAAAATTTCCGATTCTGATGTGGCGGAAATTTTAGAAGCGGGTCGGGCGCGCGTTAATAAATTAGCGGAAGAAAAGATGGATAAAGTTCGGAAGATAATCGGCGTTAGATAGTTTCTTCGGCGATTATTTGCAGATCGGTTTTGATATAAGATAAAAGACAGAGATTATTTATTTTTATGTGGGTATTCTACGCTTTTTTGTCAGCGATTTTCGCGGCCGGCGTCGCGATTGTCGGGAAACTGGGCCTGAAAAATTTAGATTCAACTTTGGCGACGACCGTGCGCTCGATTATTATGGCGCTGTTTTTAATCGCGGTGAGTCTGTCTTTAAAAAAATTTAATGGCTTTACTTTTCATAGCTTATCCGGACGCGATTGGACTTTAATTATTTTTGCCGGCATCTTTGGCGCCTTATCCTGGCTTTTTTATTTTTTTGCCTTGAAGCACGGCCAGGCAACGCCGGTCGTGGCGATTGATCGCCTGAGCATGGTTTTTGTTTTCATTATGGCTTTGATATTTTTAGGCGAGCCATTTTCTTGGCGCGTTTTAGTCGGAGTCGTCTTGATGGTCGGCGGCGCAATTTTGATTTCGGTGAAGTAAAAAAACCTGGAATTAAATTTTAAGACTTGAGATTGGGCTTAAGACTGAAAAGGTATTTGTAAAATTTATCCCGTTAGAAAAAATTTAGCTTAATTCCCATTTTAACCAAAAAACCGCTAATGATAGCGGTTTTTATGTATGTAATCATGTTGCGATTTTGAGTCTAATCGGCATCAATTCTTTTTTGCCCCGGCTTTTGAAGGCCGAGGCCACTCCGACATCATATCGGAGGCGACTAACTCTTCTTTCCACGTGGAAAAGAAGAATTTATCTCCCTAGAAAGGAGGTGATCCATCCACAGCTTCCGCTACGGATGCCTTGTTACGACTTCGTCCCTGTCATCAGTCTTACCTTCGTCCCACTAATGTGAGCCTTCGGGCACTACCAACTCCCTTGACGTGACGGGCGGTGAGTACAAGACCCGAGAACGTATTCACCGTGGCATAGCTGATCCACGATTACTAGCGATTCCAACTTCATGAGGTCAAGTTGCAGACCTCAATCCGAACTGAGAAGAATTTTTAGGGATTGGCTCCACCTTACGGTTTGGCGTCCCACTGTATTCCCCATTGTAGCACGTGTGTTGC
>JBAZNJ010000006.1:0-26689 GCA_041649315.1 Patescibacteria group bacterium
CTTATTTAAAAAACAACCTCCGAATTCATCGGGGGTTGTCTAAAGAGCATAGAAAATCATTCTTGCTTTGGTATAACTGGTTCAAATATAATAGCTAATTCACCAACTATTTTTGACCATTAAACCTCTTTTAAATAATAATTAAAAAAGAGAAACCATGAGAGAAAAAGAAACGAAAGTAGAAGTAATTTCCTCGTCGGAAGTTTTCCGGTTATCAGAGGATAATTTAGGCGCCCTGGATTCTTTAATCCACGCTTGGAAATGCAGTTTACCGCTTGAGGGAACCTGGGTTCGGCAAACTTTAGGAGTTCCTTCTTTATTTGTTCGCATAGAAGCGGTAATGAAAAAAGGTTTACGCGTTCTTAATATATCTGGTAACGCCCCTGGTATTGGATTACTTAAAGAACGGCATAACCGTTTCAGTCAAGTTTTTGATTTTTGCGCTTGGCCGAATTTTCGGATTTTATCTGATCCGGATACTGAATTGGGGAGCGACCAATTATGGCTAAACCCGATTAGTGAGACCGAGGCCGCGCGGACCAAAGACCTTTTATTGATCAAGTCGAATAATGGTCTTTGCCAGCGCTTTGCGGCTCGGTCGGTAGTTACGGTTGGCGATAGTTATCAATCGCTAATTAGCGGAGTAGAAGCCGAGGATATTATCAACTTACCTTTTTTACGCCTATTTTTCCTTTATAGCCTAAGAGATAGGAATTATCTTTATGCTGGCGGATTCTGGCGGCAGAAAAGGCGGGACGATAAGGTTGAGATTGGTTTGGTTGATTGAGGCGACATCGCATTAAGCGGGCGGTAGCGCTTGATGGTAAAAAACTAAAAAAGAGGGATTTCTATTCCTCTTTTTCTTATAATAAAAATATTATCATTAAACGATTTTATTGCAATCTGGTTAATTTTTCTTTTATTTCCCGGGCGACTAAAGGAATCGCCGGGCGACCGTCAATATTGATTAGTTTTTCTTGCGCACGATAATATTTTAATAAGGGCGCAGTCTGTTCGCGATAAACCCTATGGCGGTTTTTAATGGTTTTAAGGTTATCATCCGAACGCCCGGACGTCCGGCCACGCAAGAGGATTCGGTGCGAGGCCTCGGCTTCGCTCAACTTAAGATTTAAAACAGCTGTGATTTTAATTTTTTTATTTTGCAGGAATTTATCTAAGCTTTTTGCTTGTTTTAAATTACGCGGATAGCCGTCAAAGACGAATCCTCGTCCTTTTACTTTTTTCCCGGCCGCTGCCTCCATCATCGCGATAATAATTTTATCCGGAACTAATCGGCCGCTATCCTGATATTGTTTTATTTTTTTTCCTAAAGCGCCGTTTTTAAGCTCCCGGCGCAAAATATCCCCGCTTGATAAATGGGTTAATTTGTATTTTTTAGCGACGAGCTCTGCCTGGGTGCCCTTGCCGGATCCGGGCGGGCCGAAAATAATGAGGTTTAACATAAGATTGTGCGCCCAGCAGGGCTCGAACCTGCGACCGTTTGCTTAAGAGGCAACTGCTCTACCAGCTGAGCTATGAGCGCTTATTGCGCCCAATCGGACGCATATCTATCTATTCAATTTATAAAAGTGGCGGGGGCGGGGCTCGAACCCGCGACCTTGGCGTTATGAGTGCCACGCTCTAACCAGCTGAGCTACCCAGCCATAATGTGCGCCCGGCAGGATTTGAACCTGCAACCCCTTGGTCCGAAGCCAAGTACTCTATCCAGTTGAGCTACGAGCGCCGATATGGGCATCTTTTTAAACAATAACAACCCGTCCTTGAATAAGAACTGGATTCGATCAAAAATATCCGGTTTTATCTATTGCCCTTCAAGGCCTGTTTCAGGTGGTAGCCGGTTTTGAATTTAGCGACCTTGACCGCCGGAATCGTTATCCGTTCGTTCGGCTTTTGCGGATTTACGCCGCCCCGAGCATAACGAACCCGAGACAAGAAAGTCCCGAAGCCGGCGATAGTTACTTCGCGGTCGTTTTTTAGCTCCTCAATGACTGTGTCAGTCAAGACATCAATCATCTTTTCGGCCTGTTTTTTACTCAGGCCTTCGACCTCGCGATGTAGCTTGTCGATGAGTTGCGCTTTGTTCATATAGTTATTATTTAGCTTATTCTTGCTAATAATCTTAATTTTAGGGGGAATGTGCGGTTTAGTCAAATTATCTCGCATATTCCGTCACCCGCATTTCCCGGATAACATTAATCTTTATCTCCCCTGGATATTTTAACTCATTTTCTATCTTTTTTGCAATATCTCTAGCCAAATTATGGGCCTTGAAATCGTCAATCATTTCCGGTTGGACAAAGACGCGCACTTCGCGTCCGGCCTGAATCGCATAGGCCTTTTCAATCCCCTCGAAGCTTAAAGCGATTTTTTCCAGCTCTTCCAGGCGCTGGAGATAGTTTTCATAGTTATCTTTGCGTGCTCCCGGTCGAGCAGAAGAAATCGCGTCAGCAACTTTAACGATAACCGAGATTAGAGAAGCCGGATGATCGTCATGATGGGTTTCAATCGGAGCGATAATTTCCGCCGGCAAGTTGAATTTTTTCGCGATGTCGCGGCCGATTTCCGTATGATTTCCTTGAACTTCATGATCAACAGCTTTGCCGATATCATGGAGCAGGCCGCCTTTTTTCGCCAGCGTTACATCCGCGTCTAATTCTTCGGCCAGCATCGCCGACAAATGAGCGACTTCAATCGAATGGCGTAAAGCGTTTTGGCCGTAGCTCGTGCGGTATTTTAGGCGCCCTAAAATCTGGACCAGTTTCGGGTCAAAGCCAGTAACTCCGACTTCGTAAAGGGCTTCTTCACCGGCCTTTTTAATATCAATCGCGATATCTTTTTTCGCGTTCTCGACCGCGTCTTCAATCTTGGTCGGGTGGATACGCCCGTCTTTAATTAAATAATCTAAAGTTTTCTTAGCGATATGGCGGCGGATTAAGGAAAAGCCAGAAACGGTAATCGCGTTCGGCATATCGTCGACAATAATTTCCACGCCGGTCATATTTTCAATTGCCTTGATATTACGTCCTTCGCGACCGATAATTCGGCCCTTCATTTCGTCGTTCGGCAGATCAACAGTCGTTGTTGTTAGTTCAACCGTATAATTAGAAACTAAGCGTTGCATAGCTAAAGCCATCATGTCTTTAGCTTTTTCATCAATAACTTCTTCAGCATCATTTTCTAATTTTCGGACGCGGACCATTAAATCCTCCGCGCCCTTTTCTTCAACGCTTTTTAAGAGAATTTCTTTAGCTTCATCACGGCTCAATTTAGAAATACTTTCTAATTTAGCTTCTTGTTCTTCTTTAATGCCTTTGATTTTTTCCTTGATTTCCTGAACCTCGTTTACCTTGTCGTAAAGTTTTTGCTGTTTTTCCTGTAAGTCCAGGAGTTTTTGAGAGAAAGCAGTTTCTCGCTGTTCCAGGCGTTTTTGCAAGTTATTTATTTCATTCCGACGGCTTGACTCTTCTTTTTTTGATTCTTCAATAATGCCTAAAGCCTTATCCTGGGCTTTTAAAAGCAGCTCTTTTTCTTTTAATTTGGCCTCATTAACGATTTTTTCCGCCCGTTCGGCCGCGCCCTTGGCTTTTAAGCCGGCGCTTTTTTTATAGGCGATAAAACCAATAAAAAAACCACCCGCGGCCAAGACGACATACAAGACATAGTTTAATAGTTCCATATAATCGGAACCTGTCTTTTTGGGAGGGGAGGTTGAAAAATAAAGATATTTAGTTTTGAAAAACAATCACCGCGCGCCAAAAAACGCTCGCTTTAGGAAAGGATATTATTATTTTTGATTTTTTTAGCTAATTTAACAGTAAAAATCCGAGATGACATAGATAATTTTTTAACAAAAATAAAGTTTCCAATCAATCGCTCCAGTGTCTAGTTTCTCAAACCACTCCCAGAAACAGGTTATTAATAAATTATGATTTTACTTTAGCATTAAGTTAGTGCTTTGTAAAGAGGTTTATTGGGTTTAGTTTTATTGACTAAACCCGAAAATTAAAGTAATATTAAAAAATAAGTAAAGAATTTAAGGTAATTTTAAGGATTATGAATATTACAGAATTAGCTCGGATTTTAAGAATTAACCCTCAAGAGTTGCGCGACATGCTGCCGGAACTCGGTTTTGCGATTGGCCAGAAAGCAATTAAAGTTGATAATAATACCGCTAAAAAAATCATTAAAGATTGGCCTTTTTTACGTCGCCAGTGGCAGCAAAAAAAGATGGACGCAGAAATAAAGAAACAGGATGAGGTTTTACCGAAAGAAAAAAAGACGATTACTGTCCCGAAAGTGATTACGGTCCGCACTTATGCTGAATTAGCCGGGATTCCGATCAATCGGGTTTTAGCGGAATTGATGAAAAACGGGGTATTTACTTCTATTAATGAAAAAATTGATTTTGATACCGCCGCGATTATCGGAGAAAATCTTAATTTAGATGTCCGGGAGGCCGATGAGGTAATGGTCGGCACGGCCAAGGAAGAAGAAAAAGAAGTAAAAAAGTTAGAAACTATTTTAGCCGGCGAAAAGAAAGAATCGCTCCAGGATCGGCCGCCGGTTATCGTGGTTATGGGCCATGTCGATCATGGCAAGACGAAATTATTGGATTCAATCCGCAGTACTGATGTCGTGGCCGGAGAAGCGGGCGGCATCACCCAGCATATCGGTGCCTATCAGATTATCCGGAACGAACGACCGATAACTTTTATTGATACGCCCGGCCACGAGGCCTTTACCGCGATGCGCAGTCGTGGCGCTAAAGTGGCGGACATTGCGATTTTGGTTGTGGCCGCCGATGATGGCGTGATGCCGCAGACCGTTGAGGCCTTCCGGATCATTGAAGCGGCGAAGATTCCTTTTATTGTGGCGATGAACAAGATTGACAAGCCAGCGGCAGATATCAATAAGACCAAACAGGAATTATCAACAAAATTAAATATTACCCCGGAAGATTGGGGCGGCAAGACAATCTGTGCGCCGATTTCTGCTAAAGAGGGGACGGGAATTGAGGAATTATTAGACATGGTTTTGTTGGTCGCGGACACGGAGGCGGCCGGACTCAAAGCTAATCCGGCGGCGCCGGCGGCCGGAACAGTTGTCGAGTCCAATGTTGATAAAGCGGCCGGTCCGGTAGCGACAATTCTTGTCCAAAACGGGACCTTGCGGATCGGTGATCAACTTTGTTTTAATGATATTGTTTATGGCAAGGTTAAATCTTTAAAAAATTATAAAGGCGAGGATATCAAAGAAGCCGGTCCGTCTTGTCCGGCAAAGATATTGGGGCTAAAGATTTCTCCGGCTGTTGGCGATATTTTAAATGTCGGCGAAGGGGAAAAAATAAAAATCAGGAAAATAAAATCAGCCAAACCAATAGCAGATATTACTCCATCCGGCGCGGAAGAAAAATCTGAGGATAAGATTCCGGCCGTCAATGTTATTATTAAAACCGATTTTTTAGGTTCGGCCGAAGCGGTTGAAGAATCTTTATTGAAATTAAATAATGAGAAAGTTAAAGTTAAGGTGATTAATAAAGGTCTTGGTTATATTACTGAAGGCGACGTGAAGCGGGCTGAAGATTCCGGCGCGAAGATTTTAGGTTTTAATGTCCGGATGTCGCCGGCGATTGAAACTTTAGTGCGCGAGCGTCAAGTGGTGATTAGAATATTTTCCGTTATTTACGATCTTATAAAATTTGTTAAGGAGGAAATGCAATTACTGGTTAAGCCGGAAATAAATCGGGTCGATTTGGGCCGACTCAAGGTTTTAGCTGTTTTCCGGACGGAAAACGACAGTCAGATTATCGGCGGCAAAGTTTTGGACGGGATGATTAAAAATAATAGTTTGGTCGATCTTAAGCGCGGCGATGACTTTATTGTTTCCGGGAAAATTACTCGTTTACAATCCGGCAAGCAAGATGTTGATCAGGCCAATAAGGACGAAGAAGCCGGTTTGAAATATGAGGGCAAGCCCTTAGTTGAAGTCGGTGACATTTTAGAAATCTATCAAGAAGAAAGAGTAGTTGATAAGGTTTAGTGGGTTGATAGGGCTTAAGTTTAGGGCTCATTGGGGCAGATATTTTTGATAAACCGATAGGTCGAATTGTTAATATCCGATGAGATAATCAATATTTTTATGTCGAAAATTCCGCGGATTAACGAATTAATTTTAGAAGAATTAGCTAAGGCGGTTAATCGCGAAGTCGGCGTTCCCGGCGCCTTAATTACAATTAGTTATGTTGAATGTAGTCCCGACTTAAAACAGGCGAAAGTCGGGTTTTCTGTTTTACCGGATCAATTAGCCGGTACTGCCCTCAGAAAGTTAAGCGCGGCGACTGGACAACTAATCCCTATTTTGCGCGCCCGGACCAAATTACGGAAAATGCCACATTTGATTTGGGAATTTGATGCGACCGAAAGGGAGGCGAGCAAGATTGAGGAGCTGATTGCCGGAATAGACAAGGAATGAAATAAAAGTTAAAAAATGCTATAATTATTTATAAGGAAATTTTAGTTAGGGCCATATAAAAATAATTAAAAATAAAAATTTATGCGCAAAACATTACTACTATTGATCGCCGTCGGTCTTTTTTTCGGTTTTTCTGCTCGGGCTGAAGTTAGCCAGTCAGACGCGACTGCGACCTCAACCGCAACCGCAACCGCAACCGCAACCTCAACCTCAACCTCAACCACCTCCGTTTTAGGAGAGAAACTAAAAGGAAAAATTTTATTGGCCGTTGAACAGAATGGTGAGGCCTATTATGTAACTGATAACGGCGCGCGGATTTATTTAAAAGACGGTAATACCGCTTATCAGATTATGCGGGAATTAAGTTTGGGAATATCTGAGGCGGATTTTAATAAATTGAATAGCAATGACGTGAAGTTAAGAGAGCGGCTTAAGGGCAAAATTCTTTTGCGGGCGGAAAATCGCGGCGAGGCCTACTACGTCCGGCCGCAGGATGGCGAGCCCTTATATTTAAAAAATGGCTCCGAGGCCTTTAAAATAATGCGGGAGGAAAGCTTAGGAATAACTAACGCTAATATCGAACAGATCCCGGAAAAAACAATTACTGAATATAAAGCGGAAATCTTGGCCCTAAAAGAAAAAGTGAAATCTTTACAGGACGAGGCCGCGGCCTTGCGCGATGAGCTGGCTAAAGTAAAAAAAGAGGCGGCCGGAAAAGTTGCAGAAGTGAAAAAAGAAGCGGCGGCCGTTAAAGCGGAGAAAGTAGAAAAGACAAAGATTGAAAAAACTGAGACAGTTGCTTCTTCGACCGGCAGTATCTCCTTGAGCGCGAGCGCCGAAGGAAGCGCGGTTAAATTATCTTGGGCCACGAGCGCGGATTTAAACTCTCCGCTCGGGTTTAAGGTTGTTATTAGTGAACAGGAGAACCCGGTTTATCCCGGAAATAGCTACCATTACTTTAGTGATGCCGGCGTTCGGAGTGATACTTGGAAAAGTTTAAAAGCAGGGACTTATTACTTCCGCGTCTGCCAATATCTCGGCGGGAAATGCGGAATTTACAGTAATAATGAAAAGGTAACTATTGCCGCGGCTGAAGAAAATACTACGGCCTCTTCGACCGGAAGCTTGAATTTAGAAAGCGCGGTCGTTGACGGCAAAGTAAAATTGAATTGGACAAAAAGCAGTGGGTTAAGTTCGCCTCTTGGATTTAAGGTTGTTGTCAGCGAGCAGGAAAATCCAGTTTATCCCGGTAACGATTATCATTATTTAAGCAATGCAAGCACATCTTCCGATACCTGGGAAGGATTGGCTCCTGGCACTTATTATTTCCGCGTCTGCCAATATCTCGGCGGAAAATGTGGGATTTATAGTAATAATGAAATAGTAGTAATCTCGGAATAATTTTGTTCTAAGGATAGGGCGGGATGGACGCGTGTTAGTTTTAAATAAACAGGGGTTGTTTTATCAACTCCTGTTTTTTGTTTGGGGTTTTTATAAATTTTAAGCGGAGTTTGTTTGGGGTTGTTTTTATTTATTTAAGTTCGTAAACCGCCCGGACTGGACTTTTTCTTTTTTTTCCGCTAAGATAATTGGTTATAAAAGAGCCGCGTGTTCAATCGAAGAATTATGAAACTAGATGAAAAGCTAAAATTAGCTTATAACAAAATTAAGGCGGCGCGCCGGATTTTGTTGATTGGGCATTCTTCGCCCGATGCCGACGCGCTTGCTTCTCTGGGTGCGATGTTGGAAGTTTTAGATATTTTCGGTACGGGCGCCTATGCTTATACCGATAAAAAAAATTCCGGCGCTTATGATTTTATACCCCACGAGAATTTAGTGAAAGATTCGACACCGGACGACTTATTGGCTTTTGAAGCGATAGTTGTTTTGGACTGCGGCTCGATTTCCCGAACCGGATTAGAGGCACGCTTACGGACCATGCTTAAGGCAGCGGCGGAAGGACGGATTAGCCGCCGGCCCTATATTATTGAATTTGATCATCATGAACAGCAGGAAAAATACGCTGATTTAGAAATTCGTCTGCCGGATAAGGCCTCAACCACGGAAATAATTTACCATTTTTTAAAAGTTAATGATTTAGAAATAAATAAGACCTTGGCTAATTGTATCTTAATCGGCTTAATGACCGATACCGGACATTTTCTCCATGCTAATTCTTCCCGCGAAGCGATCGCGGTCGCTTCGGAGATGTTGATGCGCGGCGCGGCTTTACCGAAAATAGTCCAGAATACGATTCATAACAAAAGCTTTGTTTCCTTGAAAGTTTGGGGCCGGATTTTGGAAAATATGATTTTTAATCCGGAAACCGGTTTGGCGGTTTCCGCCTTAAGTGAAGTTGAGTTGACGGGGTTAATCGCTCCGGCGGCGGGCCGGTCGAAAATCAGCCCGGTTTTAGCCGCGGAGCTTTTAGGCGTCGATTTGTTCGGCGATATTGTTTCTTTTTTAAGCCAGTTAACTGGCGTGCGTGTTGCTTTACTTTTAAGGGAAGAGGGCGAACGGGTTAAAGGCAGTTTACGAACGACTGACGAAGAAGCGGATGTGGCCGCTATTGCCCAAAAATTTGGCGGCGGTGGCCATAAAAAAGCGGCTGGGTTTACTTTGCCCGGTCGGCTCATTCGGACTGATAAGGGCTGGACAATTAAGGAATAATATGGTATAATAGGTTGGATACAAAGAAGAAATTTATCATGTGTCATGAATATTACTTTTAGAATTAGAATTAGTTTAGTTGGAGATTAGGGCTGATAAAATGATAAAAATAAAAATTTGATATAAAAAATAAATAGTAAATTAAAAATTTTGGAGGATAAGCAATGGAAAATAAAAAAAATCGCGCGTATCAATGGTTTATTGAGCCGAAGACCGCGCATACGAATGAGGTAATCGTTAAGAATTTAGCGGCAGTAGGTGATCTTGATATAAATCAGGGGATGGAGGATAATTTAGGTATTCCCCATCGGGTTTATAGGGTGGAAAGGCACTCTTTTATCACCGAATTAAGAAAAGCCAAGGCTAAGTTTAATTTAGATTTTTATGTTTATTCCCGTCGTGGCGGCAATGGTCCAATCTGGTTATGGACCTTAGACAATAAAAGTAAGCTTGGTATCAGGCGCGTTGAGATGGCCACTGTTTTTTGTAAAATCAGAAAGGGAAAAAGGGTGGTTGAGAGCTAATGATATAGCAGAATTTTTCTGGTAGATGTTATTTTAAATAATTATTTTTTTGCGTCTCCTGGAAAAATATATATAAAATAAAAAAAGCCGAAAATTGATTTTTCGGCTTTTTAATTTATTATTTGTTTATCTTTTTCATTTTTTTATTCCGCCACTCCATAATTTTTTTATGATCGCCGGATAATAGGATTGGCGGCACCGAATAATTTTTCCCCCCCGCTTTAAATATCGCTGGCCGAGTATATTGCGGGTATTCGCCTAAACCCTCGGCTGTATGCGATTCTTCCGCTAAACTATCTTTATTACCTAAGACGCCGGGCAGGAGACGAACGATTGAATCAGTAATTGTGAGCGCCGGCAATTCGCCGCCGGTTAAAACATAATCGCCGATAGAAATTTCTTCATCAATAAATTTTTTCAAGCGGGCGTCCACGCCTTCATAGCGGCCGCAGATCAAGATTATTTCATCTAATTTAGAATATTTTTCCGCTAGTTTTTGACTCCATTTTCGGCCGCTGGCCGAGAGCAGGATTATTTTACGTTTCGTTGGTGTAGCTTTTCGGTTTAATTTTTTTAGGGCTTGGAGCGCGGCATAAAGCGGTTCAATTTTCATTAACATGCCGGCGCCGCCGCCATAGGGGGCGTCGTCGACCGTTCTATGTCGGTCTTTTGTCCAGTCGCGCAGATTGTAGATTTTAAAATTAGTGATTTTTTTATCATTGGCGCGCTTTAAGATGCTCTCGTTAAGATAAGAGCTAAAGATATCCGGGAAAATTGTCAGGAAGCGAAAGGTCATAGAGTTATAGAATAAAAGAGTTATAGAATAAATATATATTTTGATAATAACAAGCCAGAAGCGGAAAAGCAAATTATTGGTCGAAGGTCGCGATAATGAAAAAACCCGGAATAATCCGGGTTTTTTCTGTATTTGATTTTTTGATTTTAGATTTTTAAATCATCAATCGCGGAGGTATCAACATCCTCTCGGCTATCCCGTCTGGATTCGCCCCGGTGCGTTCCGCCTTCCGGGTCATAAATCTTCAGGTTGACGCGGGAGTTGTTCTTAGCACCGACGATTTTCAGTAAAGTGCGGATTGACTGCGCGGTCTGGCCTTTGCGGCCGATGACGTAACCCATATCCGCCGGGTTGGTTTTAAGGGTCAAAAGAACGCCTCTTTCGTCGATCGTCCGTTCAACAGCCACGTCATTCGGGTTGTTGACGATGTTCTTTACGATCATCTCCAAGAACTTCTTGTCTTGATCTTCCATATTTTTTCTTCGTCCGGCGAGGTTTCTGATGCTAATCAGTAAAAATCGCGGACTTTTATTAAATAACTGCAGGAGCAGTTTATGTTATAATTATAACACTTTTTTGAAATTTGTCAATATTAAGCGTTAGGAGCTTCAGTTGTTGGCGCTTCTTTGGTCGGAGTTTCCGTCGGGGCCGCTGCGGATTTTTCTTCTTCGACAGATTCTACCGCTGTTTCCGCCGGGGTTTCCGCTGGGGTTTCTACCGGAGCGGCCGTCGGAGCGGCTTCTGCCGCTGCCTTTTTATCCTTTTTAGCCTTAATTTGGGCTAAGCGTTTTTCGCTCGGTTGGCTGGCCTTGGAAGCGACAGCTTTTTGGCCATCAATAACCTTTTTCTCGATTAAAAGATTATTAACAGTTGCTGACATTTGAGCCCCCTTGGATAACCAATATTTGATTCGATCCGCTTTTGGCGCCAGCTCTTTAGAATGAGGATTATAAGAGCCTAAAATTTCCACAACTTGGCCGTAAGGATCGCGGCCTTTTTCAACCGCTATTAAGCGAAACATTTTTTTATTGGTTTTTCCGACTTTGGATAGTTTGATTGTTAGCATAAGTTTAATTTTCTGTATTATTATATTGGAGAATATTATCTCATGTTTTAATAAAAGTCAATGGCTTTTTTCTGGCTTTTTAGCGCCGATCGCCGAAACGGCTTGGTCGGCTCGGGCCGCGTCCGGAGCCGCCTCGGCTACCGCCAAAGCTCGGGCGTCCGCCGCCAAAAGAAGAACCGTTTGATTTTCCTTTCTCATCTTTCCAAAGAGCGGCGTTTTCTTCTAAGCCCTTCATCGTCAGATTTACTCGCCCCTGATCGTCAATTTCTTTTATTTTAACCGTAACCATATCGCCGACCGCAATAAAATCACTCGGTTTTTCGATCCGGTAAGGAGCAAGTTCGCTCACATGAACCATGCCGTCCTGGTTGGCGTTTAAGGCGACAAAAGCGCCGAAATCCAAAAGGCGGACGACTTTGCCGGTAACGATTTCACCTGGTTCAAATTCGTGGACGATTTCCTTGACTTGACGGACCGCTTCTTCTACTTTCGCCGCATCCGTGCCGCAAATCATGACTAAACCGCTGTCTTCAATATCAATACTCACGCCGGTTTCATCAATAATACGGTTAATGATTTTACCGCCCGGGCCGATAATTGCGCCAATTTTTTCCGGATCAACATTAATATTAACGATACGCGGGGCGTATTTTGACAATTCCGCTCGCGGCGCCGGAATGGCATCGGTGATGACCTTTAAAATTTGGTTTAAAGCGGTTCGACCCTGGGTTAAAGTTTTAGCGATTATTTCCTCGGTTAAGCCGTCGGTCTTAGTGTCTAATTGGATAGCGGTAAGGCCGGTGTCAGTGCCGGTTATTTTGAAATCCATGCCGCCTTCGCCGTCTTCTAAATCCTGGATATCGGTCAGAATTTCCCAGCGGCTCATATCGGAATTAGAAGCTAGTCCCATAGCGATTCCCGCAACCGGTTTCTTAATCGGTATGCCCGCGTCCATTAAAGCTAAAGTTGAGGCGCAAGTCGAAGCCATAGAAGAGGAGCCGTTTGAACCGAGAGTTTCGCTGACTAAGCGGATTGTATAAGTGAATTCGTCGCGGGCTGGAATCATCGGCATCAAAGCTTTTTCTGCTAAAGCGCCGTGGCCGATCTCCCGCCGGCCCGTGCCGCGCAGAGGTGAGGCCTCGCCGACGGAATAAGGCGGAAAGTTATAATGATGCATGTATCTTTTTTTACTTTGCCCTTCTAAACCCTCTAAAGATTGTTCCATCCCGGGTGCGCCTAAAGTTACGATAGACATTACTTGGGTTTCGCCGCGGGAGAACAAAGCCGTGCCATGATCACGCGGCAAAACCGCAACTTCGGCTGATAGTTCGCGAATTTCATCGAGCGCCCGGCCGTCCACGCGACGTTTTTCATCCAAGATTGCGTTCGTTACCTCGGCATCAATCATTTTCTCTACTAATTTCTTAATAACGAAGCTTCGTTTGTCGCTGTCGATTTGCTGATTGAGCAAATAAGCATCCAATTGTTCTTTGATTGCCGCGACCGCTAACTTTCGTTCGCCTTTCGTGTAATAATTTTTTTCAAATAGAATTTTTTTAATATTTTCTTCCAACCATTTTTTTCCGATTTCTAAAAGCGCTTCCTTTTCCATTTCTGTCTTTTTTTCTTCCTCAGTTTTGGCGTTTGGCGTTTTCCCGCCGGAGTTTTTCGGTTCGATGCCAGCTTTTAATTTTTTAATAAGGTCAATCGCGCCCTGCATTTTTTCTTGCCCGGCGACGATTGCTTTAAGCATTATATCTTCTGGAGTTTCATTGGCGCCCGCTTCGATCATAATCGTCTTTTTTTCCGTTCCGGCAACAATCAAATCCAGAGAGCTTTTTGCCTGTTCTTCATAAGTCGGGTTGAAGACGAATTCGTCTTCAATCAAACCGACGCGGATGCCGCCGATCGGACCTTTCCAAGCTATACCGGAAATCGATAAGGCGGCTGAAGCGGCGATCAGGGAAACAATATCATAATCATTTTCCTGGTCAACGGCCAAAACCGTAATAATAACCTGGATGTCGCGACGATCTTCGGATACGAATAAGGGGCGGATTGAACGATCAATCATCCGGCCGGTTAAGACCGAGAGATCACTCGGCCGGCCTTCGCGTTTAATCCAACGCGAACCTTTAATAATGCCGGCGGCGTATAATTTTTCTTCAAAATCAACCATTAGCGGGAAGAAATCGACTCCCGGACGTTCGGTTTTTGATTGGACAACCGTGGCCTGGACTACGGTTTCACCGTACTGGACCCAGACGGCCGCGTCGGCCTGCCGGGCAATATGTCCGGTTCTAATAGTGAGAGGGCGGCCAAGCCACTCGCCAGAAAATTCTTTTTTCATGTTTTTCGTTGCCTGGCCGTTAAATTACAGAACTGTATTCTCATACAGCACTATCTATTTAACGGTCAGGAGTATTTAATTATTTTTTAATTTTTAATCTTTTAAGTGCCTCCGTTTCGCGCTGACTCGCCAAACAAACATATTTTTATAATTTTGCTCGATATCAGAATTCTAAAAATATATTTGTTCTGGCTCGTAGTCGATGATAAAGTGTTAGTTTCGCTTCGCCTGCCTGCCGGCAGGCAGGCGAAACCTGGCGCTAAAATATCTTAGATTATCAATTTAAGATTGGATTAGAAATCTTTTATTGGCGCCAAGATCCGTAAAGTCATCCGCTTCTTCTACGAGCTTTGAAGAACAGGTTTTTCTAAAGGCCATAATTTCCACTAAACAACCTTTATTATTCTGAAGATAGGAAACAAGCGGCAAGTAATCGCCGTCGCCGGAAACTAAAACAATAACATCAAGCTTGTCGGCTAGCTTAATCGCGTCAATCGCGATGCCGACATCCCAATCCGCCTTTTTCTGCCCGCCGGCGAAAATCTGGAGATCTTTCATTTTCACTTCGAAACCCTGTTGTTCCAAGGCCTCGACGAAAGGCGACTCTTCTTTATTTTCCGTCCGGATAGCATAAGCAGTGGCCCGGATTAACTTTCGGTTGGCCACTGCCTGCGTTAAAATCTGCTTGAAATTAGTTTTCTTGTTATAAAGATTCTTGGCGGAATGGTACATATTAGAGACATCCACCAAAATTCCGACTCGTTGTTCTTTGTGCTTGATCATAGTCATCTTTATTTTTCTTCAGTTAAATCTTCTTTTATTTCTTCAGCATCTTCATCCTCAGGAACATAGTCTTTAGCCTTTTTTCTTTCCTCCTCCTCTTCTTCTTGTAATCTTTGGGCGATTTTCAGTTTAAGTTTTTCCGCTAAATCTTTGAATTGTTCCGCGCTTTCTTTTTGCAGGTATTTCAAGAGCTTCCGTCTTTCCCCGACCTTTTTTAATAAGCCGCGACGGGAAGAGAAGTCATGTTTATGTTGTTTTAAATGCTCGGTTAGCTCTTTGATTTCTTCGGTTAAAATCGCAATTTGAACTTGCGGGGATCCGGTATCGGTTTCATGTGTCCGGAATTTCTTGATAATTTTTTCTTTAGCTTTTTTGTCTAGCATTTTTTTGGCGCTCTATCCCAGATGTGGTCCTGTGTTCTGAAAAGTCGGGGCCGAATCCGAGAAAGAGTACGTTAATTAATTAGAATAATAGCGCTTTAAAATCATTAAAGCATTATTTTATTTTTTTAAATTGTTAATTTTTTTCATTAAGCGGGATTTTTTCCGCGCGGCCGTATTTTTTTTAATAATACCTTTTTTAACCGCTTTATCAATTACCTGAGCGGTTTTATTAAAACCCTCTTTAACCTTAAGGTCTTTAGCCTCAATCTGTTTAAGATTAATTTTAACTAAAGTTTTGAGCCGGTTAGATACCTTCTTGTTAGCCGCGTTCCTTTTTACGGCCTTACGCAGTTCTTTTTCGGCCGATTTCTTGTTTGGCATACTGAATTTCTAAATAAATAATAAATTAAAAGTAATAAGATAATAGCATGAGAGCTAAGAAAAATCAAGAGGAAAGGAATCGGACGATTTAAGCCCGGTTAATATATTAATTTTAGATTTAATTTATTTAAAATTAAATAAATTATAGAGTTTATTTTAGTGTCGGGGTGGAGAGATTTGAACTCTCGATCTTCTGGTCCCAAACCAGACGCCTTAGACCAACTGGGCCACACCCCGTTAAATTTTAAAACTAATTTTTAATCCATCAATCCAACCGATCAATCGGAAGAAAGATTTAACATCATTTATTCTCAAATGTATTGTACCATATAATAATTTATTTTTTACTTTCTGTAAACTAGCTCGACTTAGAGAATGACAAGTTTTAATAAAATTTTCTTTAGGAATACCTGTTGTAATGTGCCAGAAATTTGTAGCCTTTTCAGTATCTTTCTGGTCATGGAGCATTATTTGAATTTTTATTTTGTTTTTTTCTATATTAAGAAATTTAACGAAAAATAAAACCATCAATTTTATCATTTGTGGGTCAGAATTGGCAAAATCAATACTTTTCCACTTGCTTCCAAAGGCCCCTTGCTTATATCCTTCCGCCCAGTAAAGGGAAATCCCCGATAGAAATAAAGGATTTAATAATAATTTTTTTGCTTCCTTTTCCGCTGCCCGCCGTATTTGTTGGTGGCTACGTTCAGCGATAATTGTTTGTTGTTTGTTTCTGGCAATTAATTTAGCAATAGCAGTGGCGTTTACTCTAGATTTTATTTTTTGTTGGGCATGATTAGAAATTTTTAAATCTTTTAACCAAACACTCAAAGTGCTTTTAGGGATATTTAAAGATTTGCTTATTTGATTATAAGATTTTCCATTTTTTCTTAATTTAATAGCTAAGAGTTTATCGGGGCGCATAAAATAAAAAATTGAACCAACGAGAACAGTATAATTATAACATAGGTTCAATTTTTTATCTAATTTTGTGCCCCGGGTCAGAATCGAACTGACGACACAAGGATTTTCCTTGTTTATTTTCTTAAGTTTCCTTAAGGATCGGACTATCTCATCTCCGCTTAAAAATTAAGTACGGAGTCGGGCGCTGATACAGGGTTATTGTTGGGCTCACCTGTTAGTCTCTACGCCTTCTTCAATTTTTAACCCAATTGAAGCTTGGCTCGGGATTACCATATTTATTTCTAAATTTAGGTTTCCCCGAATTCACCCGATTTTCATCTCGATGTTTCCATCGAGCGGACCGAAAACCAGTCCTTTGCTCTACCACTGAGCTACCGAGGCTTATTAAATTTTTAATGTTGCGGGGGTCGGACTCGAACCGACGACCTCCAGGTTATGGGCCTGGCGAGCTGCCAACTGCTCTACCCCGCGATATAGTGTTTTCTAGCTATGGTTCGCTACTTATGAGAAAACAAGTGGGCAATGGAGGATTCGAACCTCCGACCTCAACATTATCAGTGTTGCGCTCTAACCAACTGAGCTAATTGCCCGATTTTTAGGAAAATATTTTTTGCCCGAAAATAAAAAAAACGCTGAAAAAACTATAACAAATATAGAATAAAAAGGCAAGCGAAGCCACGGCTTATAATCCGGCAATCAAAGCGACTAATTCGGTTTTTATATCACCTTGTCCGGTCTTGTTGGAAAAATCTAGGCGAATCAAGCGATTTAGATAGTTTTTTAAGATCACGGCCGTAAAATTTCTAGCCTGGCCAATGCCTTTTTGTGCGATAAAAGGATGTAATTTTAATTTAGCCGAGAGTTCCGCCGGTTTTGATCCGGAATCAAGAGCGCTACGGACCTGTAAAAGTATTTTGAATTGGCGGATAAGCATAGTAATTAAATATTCATCGCTGGCGCCGGCGGCGTATTGAGCCATCAATAAATCCGTGGCCATTTTTTTATTTCTGGCGCTTAGGGCATCGGTTAAGGCAAAGATGTTTTCATTAAAAATTCCGGCGACCATTTTTTTGACGTCGGCGGCCGTGATAATTTTTGCGGTGGCGTAGTTAGTTAGTTTTTTTATCTCATTAACGATCTGCCAGAGGTCGCCACCGGTCAAGTCGATTAAAAGAGAGAGCGCCATCGGGTCAATATCTTTCCCTTGGCCGGCCGCTTCTTTCCGGATAAAAGTTGCTAATTGTACTTTACTTAAAGCCGGGAATTCTTGGGAATAAGGTTGTTTAGCTAGAAAATTGAAAAGTTTTTTACTCTCGGCTTTTAAGGAATTTTCTTTCCCACCGGATATTTCATCCCGGAATATTATGATGTTATCGGTGTCACGAGTGAATTTTTTCAAGTATTCAGTTAGTGCGGCAAAGATGCCGTTTTTTTTATTTTTTAAAATATCCTCAATGACTACCAGGCGTTTCTTAACGAAGAGCGAGCCGGTGTTTATTTGTTCGTTTATTTCTTTCAGGGTCGCGCTTTGGCCATCGAGCGCACTTAAACTCCCGGCGTTAGGATCAATATCGCGGGTAAATTTATCTTTTAATTCTTTAACGAAGCGTCGGGAACGGAAAGTGTCGGCGCCATAAGCAAAAATAATCATAGATTTAAGAAATGGTTTTATCCGGTGAAAGGGGTTTTTGGCTGTAACCCCTGTTTAATCCATCGCTTCGGATGTCAACTCTGTTTAAGCCAATAATCTCTTGTCCAAGGAACCTTTCTCCTAATTTTTGAAAACGAAGCGGGTCGTCGGTCGTGTAGTAACGCTGCACTGGCTTCTCGGTCGGACATAATCCTAACTCTGGATGACGACCCAGATAGTTTTTTAGCGCTTCCGCGACTATTTCACCGGGACGAGGGACTAGGATGCGTCGCCCCGCGATTTTTTTAATGGTTTTATATAGGAAGGGGTAATGAGTGCAGGCTAAGATTAGGGAATCGATTTTTTTATTCTTTAGCGGTCGGAGATATTTTTTTAAGATCATTTTCGTTTCCGGCTTAGCCGCCCACCCCTCTTCGATCAAGGGCACCAGCAAAGGGGTCGCCTGTTGGATTATTTCTAACTCCGGCCGGATTTTTTTTAATTCAATCTGGTAAGCATCAGAATCAACCGTTGCCTTAGTTCCAATTAGACCGACAATTTTAGTTTTTTTATTAGCGGCAACAGTTTCAACCAGCGGCCGGATAACGCCTAAAATTCGGCGCTCTGGGTATTTAGCCGGCAGATACTCCTGCTGGAGACGTCTTAAGGCCTGGGCGGAGGCGGTATTGCAAGCGATGATAATCAGATTACAGCCGGCGGCAAAAAGAAAGTCGGCCGCTTCTTGCGCATATTCATAGATTGTTTCTGGTGATTTTTCACCATAGGGAACGCGGGCGTTGTCGCCTAAGTAGATGTAATTATATTTCGGCAGGATTTTTAAAAAATCTTTTAAAATAGTCAAGCCGCCCAAGCCGGAATCAAAGACGCCAATCATGTTTTCAATTTTTTTATTTTTTAGTTCGGACATATTTTTTAAACAGATTCCCGCGTTCTTTATAGTTTTTAAACAGGCCGAAGCTGGCGCAGGCGGTCGAAAGCAGGACAATGTCGTCGGGAACAGCTTTTTGTTTAGCAATCGCAACGGCCTTTTCCATATTATCAGTTTCAGTTATATTTTGCTTAGCAAACCCGGTTTTCAAAATTTCTTTTTTTAAGCGCGGAGTCGCTTGGCCTTTAAGCAGGATTAAGAATTTTACCTTTTGCTTGATCGTTTTAGCAAGAGCTTTAAAGTCGGCGCCCTTGTCTGCGCCACCGGCAATTTGGATCAGTGGCGCCTTAAATGACTTTAGATCAAGCGTCGTACTTTCTGGCGTAGTCGAGAAACTATTATCGAAATATTTGACGCCGTTTATTTCCGCGACTAATTCTAAGCGATGTTCAAGATTAGTAAAAGCGGCAATAGTTTTTTTATAGACGCCCGGTTTTATCTTTAGAATTTTCGCGACCGCGACCGCCGCGCCAATATTTTCTCGGTTGAAATCGCCGTTTAGTTTTGAGGGCAGGGAGGAAGAAGAAAAATAAATTATTTTATGTTTAGAATTAGATTTTTCAGGTTTTAATTTTTGATTCCATGAGCGCGTCAAATCAATTTTTTTCAATCGCGGTTTTAAAGTCCAGTTGCTTATTAAATATTTATTTTCTTTTCCGGATGCGATGTTTAGTTTTGCTCGCCAGTAGGCGCTTAGTGACGGATGAAAATTCGGGTTGTTTGGATCGGCCGGCGCTAAATGCTCTTTAAACAGGTTAGTAATGACCGCGATTTTCGGCGAATATTTTAAATCTTCAAGCTGAAAACTTGATAATTCCAGAATAACATAATCGGCCGGCTTAAGCTTGGTTAAGAAGGAAAGCGGCGCGACGCCGATATTCCCGCCGATGAAGGCGCGGCGGCCGGCGGCGCGAAGGATTTTATAAATTAAAGTCGCGGTCGTGCCCTTGCCTTTGGTCCCGGTAATGCCGATAATATTTTTTGTGGGAGCGAGTTCAAAAAATAAATTTAAAGCGCTCGTGATTTCTGTCCGGCCTTTTTTTTGTGTGGTACGAATCCCTGAACAACTCAGGGGCCAACCGGGCGAGCGGAATAAAATATCAAATTTATCTAAATTTTTATTAAAGTTTTTTCCCGCCTGGTAATTAATGTTTAAGCTTTTTATTTCTTTAAGGGTACTTTTTAAATTATTTTCTATTAAAACTGACTCAAGAGATTTTTTAAGCGTCTTCTTATCTTTTAAATCGCAGATAGTTATAGCGGCGTTCATTCGTTTTTTAATCAATAACGACAAAAGCGCTCGATTATCCAGGCCGAAGCCGAGTAGGGCGATTTTTTTATTTTCTAAAAACCTTAGGCTTTGAGCCAGGTTCTGGCTTTTAGTATTTTTTAAACGCGCTGAACCTGTATTTTTAAGCCATTTTTTTATTTGGTTTTTTTGACTGGACATAAGAGACGGTTTATGATTAAATAGGGGGAAATATATTAAGCAGTTATTTAAAAATTTAAAATTTATATATAATGGGGAAAATGTTAAAATTTAGAAAAGCTGAAATTAAGGATTTTTGGCTTTTTATTGGGATTGGTGTTGCCTTAATAATATTTATTCTTATATTATTAGCGATACCGGGGATTATTAATCTTATTGTTGTTTGGTTTGTGGCCGGTCATTTGCCGCCAATGAGTGAAGCGGATATTATTATGCTGGAGAAAATAAAAATATTTTATAGCGTATCTCAGTGGTGGAATATATTATTTTCTGTCGTTTGGATGGGTATGGTAGTTTGGATTTTACTTTCTGATTGGGTTAAGAAGCAAGCCGGCCGGATGAGAATCATAATTGCCGCCGTAATTTTTTTTGGCGGAATTTACTTCGCCATTCTCTTCGGCGGGATAATGTACGGACTAATATTTTCTTCTTTATTTATCATCCTTATTCCGTTTTTTGCCGCCGCGATTTTTTTGCTGGTGTTGATTGGGGATTTTTTCAAAGCCCTTTCAGCCGACTAACACCCAGACAATTTCATCGGATAAAGCCGCTTTAATTAAGCGGTTTTTTTATTTAATTTTTCATCTAAATTTAACAGCTGGTCAGATGTTGTTAAAATATTTGTTGTGATTTTAAGGGATGGTTTATTTAAGTTCGCCCCAATTTTGGCCGATTTTTTGGTCAACGATAATCGGGACGCGCAATGCTAAAATATCTTCCATTATTTTCTTTATTTTTCTACCGTAGTGTTCAATTTTATCCTTTTTTATTTCAAAAATCAACTCATCATGAACCTGAAGGAGTAGGCGGATTTCTTTATCCCGGCCGCGGATCATCTCGCCGATTTTTACCATCGCCGCCTTAATTAAGTCGGCGGCCGTGCCCTGGAGTGGAGTATTAATAGCCATTCTTTCCGCGCTTTTCCGGACCATGGGCATCGTCGAGGTTATTTCCGGTAAGAAGCGTTTGCGGCCAAAAAGGGTCAAAGCGTAACCCTGGGCGCGCGCGGCGGCAATCGAATTATCCATCATTTTTTTAACGCTCGGATACGCGGCAAAATATTCAGCGATGAAATCCCTGGCCCGAGCATAGGAAATACCGGCACTTTGGCTCAAGCCGTGCGGACCTTGGCCGTAGATAATACCGAAGTTAACAGCTTTAGCTTCGCGCCGCATCTGACCCGTAACTTTTTCCGGTGCGATCCGGTTTATTTCCGCCGCCGTCGCCCGATGAATATCTTCACCGGCCTTAAAAGCGGCAATCATTTTTTTGTCACCAGACATGGCGGCCGCCAGGCGAAGTTCAATCTGCGAATAATCAAAGCCGACTAGATGATAGCCGGGTGCGGCTACGAAAGCGCTTCGGATTTTTCGGCCTTCTTCGGTCCGCGTCGGGATATTTTGCAAGTTCGGGTCGGTTGACGAAAGTCGGCCGGTAGCGGTGACGGTCTGGTTAAAACTCGTGTGAATCCGTCCGGTCCGCGGATTAATTAGCGCCGGCAAGGCGTTTAGATAAGTTGTTTGAAGTTTATTTAATTCGCGATAATCTCGGAGCCGGGGGATTATTGGATGAAGATCATTTAGTTTTATTAATTCATCTTCGGCCGTGGAAAAACCGGTTTTGGTTTTTTTTAGCCCGGTGGTTGGAATAGCGAGATTAACGAACAAAATTTCTTTTAATTGTTTAGTGGAATTGATATTGAATTTTTTGCCGGCTAATTTATAAATTTCTTTTTCTAGTTTTGCCAGTTTGGCGCTGACTTCTTTATTTAGCTTTATTAAAGGCGCGGTTTCTAATTTTATGCCATTATTTTCCATTTCGCCTAAAATTGGGATTAAGGGCATCTCGATTTTTTTTAAAAGGTCGTCTAATTTTTCGGCCGTGATCCGAGGCCTTAAGACCTCGGCTAGCCGATTAGTGAAGTCCGCGTCTTCACAGGAGTATAGACTTAATTTTTCCGGATCAAGCGCGGCAAAATCAAGCGTGAGTTGTTTTGGCTGAGTATCAGCCAGATTGATTTTGCTTATTTTTTCATAACCGAGCTCGGTAAAAGCGAGGACGTCTAAATTATGCTGGCGATTTCCGGGATTAAGAAGATAGGAAGCGACCATCGTATCAAATTCCAGGCCGACGAGATTAAGGCCCTGATTTTTTAAAACCCGCCAATCAAATTTTAAATTATGGCCGATTTTTTTTATTTTTTCATCTTCCAGCAGCGGCTTAAGGGCGGATAGGCGCTCAGCCGTCGCCAGGACGAAGTAGGCCTCGCCCGCTCGCCAGGAAAAGCTCAAACCCAATAATTTAGCGGTTATCGGGTCAAGTCCGGAAGTTTCCGTGTCTAGTGCGAAGCGTTTTTGGGCTTTTATTTTTTTTAAGAAGACGGAAAATTTTTTGTCGTTATCAATTAGTTGATAATTGAACTCCCGGGCGTTGCGGGCGAATTTAGCGGCGCCGGAAGAATCTTTTGATTCGGGCATTGTTTGTCTGTCCATTTCCAGCCGATTTATTTTATTCACTTTCCCATTATTCGTTTCTGTTTCACCTGTTTCTGGTTCGCCTATTCCCGTTGTGCCAGTTTTTATTTTATTATGTTTCCCTTGGCCGGTTTTTCCTTGGTCTGTTTTCTGTTCGCTTATTTTCGATAAGTAGTTTTTTAAGCCGGCATCCTTTTTCTCCGCGCTTGCCGTCGCGTTTTTATCTGTTTCTTTATCTGCGGCTTTATTTAAATTATCTCTTAATTCTTTCACTTTAATTAATAAAGATTTGAATTCTAATTTACTAAAAATTGCTAAAACTTTTTCTAAAGAAAAAGAAGAAAATTTAACATTATTTAAAGAAAATTTTATTGGCGCTTGGCGGTTAATCGTCGCCAGTTCGCGGCTCAAATAGGCCGTGGCTTCATGTTCTTTCAATAGTTCAAGAATTCGCGCCCTTATTTTAGGATGATTTTTTTTAACGGCGGCGTAGACGCCATCAAGATCTTTAAATTCGATCAGGAGTTCGCTGGCGGTTTTTTCACCGATGCCGCGCACGCCCGGGATGTTATCGCTCGGGTCGCCGCGCAAGGCCTTATATTCAATCATCTGTTCCGGACTCAGGCCGTAGCGTTCTTTAACCTGGTCGGCGCCGTAGAGAACGCTATCCGACAGGCCGCGGCTCATGGTATAGACCGCGGTTTTTTTATCGATAAGCTGGAGCGTGTCGAGGTCGCCGGTAATAATGATTTTTTCCAGATTTTTTTCCGCGTCTAGCTGGGAACAAATCGTGCCGATTAAATCATCGGCCTCGTAGCCGTCAAGTTCAAAAATCGGGATATTGAACGCGGTGGCGACTTCTTTGACAAGCGGAATCTGTTCATATAATTCGTCCGGCGCTTTAACGCGCGTCGCTTTATATTCGGCGTAAGCCGTATGGCGGAAAGTCGGCCCCTTTTTATCTAAAGTCAAAACAACGTATTCCGGCCGGAATTCATTTAAGGCTTTTAAAAGAAAAGAGGTAAAGCCATAAACCGCGTTAACGAGCCGGCCGTCCTTAGTGCGCAAGGTCGGCGGTAAGGCGTGAAAACTGCGATGGATTAAAGCGTTTCCGTCTATGATGATTAATTTTGGTTTAGTTTTAGACATAGCTAAATTTTACCATTTTTCTCGGGCAGGAGCCAGACGGGGCGATATTCCTACCCCTATTTTTTCTAATATGTTATAATATTAACAGAAAAATTAGCGGGAGTATTCTATCCATCGCCTTAGCTTATTCATATTTCTTTAAATTAGATTAAAGAAATATTAAAATAAAAATAATATGAATAAAAAGTCATTAATTGGAGTAATTATTTTACTCGTAGTCGTCGCCGCCGCTTTATATTTTTTTTACGGCCAGCCAAAAACGACTGAAACGACTACGCGCCCGGAAACGCTAAACGGTTTGGAGGAAAAAGTATCTTTGGTTTACGCCGTACATTGGGCGCAGGGGAACCAGATGGAAGGAATATACGACGAAAATGGCGAGCTCAAAGCCAAAGGGCTTAATCAGTATTTAGATGAGTATAGTGATTTACATCCTAATATAGAATTTTCGGTTCGCCTTTTACCATATATTGAATATGCCGATACCTTAAAAGCTCTTAATGATGCTGGTATGGCGCCGGATATTTATCAGATTTATTCGCCTTGGGGCGTTTCTTATGTCCGGGAGGGAATTTTGGCTGAGCCGCCGTTGGAAATTAAAGAGGATATTTTAGATAATTATGTCTCTACGGCCGGCGTTACTATTGATGGAGAAATTTGGGGCATTCCGACGGAGATTAATGATTTCGCCTTATTATATAATAAAAAGATATTCAAAGAAGCCGGCTTGGTTGATGAAGAAGGGAATGTTCTTTATCCAAAAACCTGGTCCGAGCTTGTAGAAAAAGCCGTTAAATTAACAAAAAAGGACGCACAAGGGAATATTGAGCAGTATGGTATTGCCTTTTTAGGCGAAGATTGGCAGGTTGTTGATCCTTTTTTATCTTTGTTATTTAGCAATGGCGGAGAATATTTAGCGCCGGATTTAAGCCGGAGCTTATTTAATAGCCCGGCCGGAGTTGAAGCTTTAGAGGCGGAGTTGGAATTATTTGAGAAGGGGGCGACGGATATGAATGGTAATTTCTTTGATTTCAAAGATGGTAAAGTCGCGATGGTTATCTCGCCGCCTTGGACAAAATCGACTTTTGCGGAAAGTTTCGGCGATAAGTTCGAGACGGCTGTCGGTGTAGCACCTTTTCCGCCGCTGAAAAATCAGGCGACCCTCGGTTATAGTTGGTTCATGGGCGTGATGGAAAATAGCGCTAATAAAGAAGAGGCCTGGAAATTCTTACAATGGTTCGCGACGGAAATCCAGGCGGAAACCGGAACGACCCGCTACGGAGATTTATTAGCGAACAATATCGGGGCAATTCCTTCTCGTCGGGTTGATTTTGAAAGCCATCAGGAGGTTTTAGGAGATTTCTTTACCGGGGTTTATGCGGCGCAGATGGAAAATGCCGTGGCTGAGCCGAATGTCGCGGAAAGTAATAATATTAAAGCCGCTTTAATGGCGGAAATCCAGGCGGCCTGGTCCGGGCAGAAGACCGCGGCGCAAGCATTGAACGACGCCGCCGCTAAAGTTGATCGGATTTTATCCTCAAATTCAAGATAGGGCCCGGTATTTTAGGATTTGCCGGCTAAAGAGAATTGCTGGTTAATAGTATTAGGAGTTATAATAGCTATAATCTTTATCAATTATGCAGTTGATTTTTAGGTCGCTGACTCTTAAAATAGGTTTTTTTGTCATTGTTATTTTAATGACAACTCTTTTGATTTTTTCTCTAACCTTTATTTTTTCCGAAAAAAATAAATTATCTGAAGATATTGTAAATAGCGGTTTGATTTTTGCTAATTTTTCGACTAAGACGATTTATGATAATTACGTCCAATATTATACTCATCCGCGACCGGAAGATTTTGAAAACTTTAAAAAAAATATTGAAGAGGTTTTAACTAATAATCCGGATGTCGTCGGAGTGACTTTGGTTGGAATTAACGGTCGGATTCTGTTCGACTCTAAAGAATTAAAAGAGGGAAAACACGAAGGAGAGATAAGGACGATTTCAGACGATTGGACACGACAGGCGGTTAAAGAGGGGCGGACGGATTATCGAAGTATCGCGGAAAACGGAGAAAAATTTACCGAGATTATCGTGCCGATTTCTCAAAATCAAGGCCACTTTTTTTCTTTGCGTTATCTTTTGTCCCGGAGTTCCTTAGCAGAAAGAATGAAGGAGGTCTATGCTCAAATATTTTTTGCGGTTATCCCCCTGCTTATTATCTCTATCGCAATCACTTTTTTCTTTACGGTTAGGTTGATCCGTCCGATTAAGAATTTGACCGAGGCCGCCGGCAAGGTCCGGCAAGGGAGTTTTGATATAAATGTCGCTGTGGAATCGAAAGATGAAATCGGGCAGTTAGCCGTGGCTTTCAACGATATGTCTGTGAAATTGAAAGAATCCTATAGCATTCTGGAAGCGAAAGTTAAAGAACGGACCAAAGAATTAGAAAAAGAGCGAAAGAGCTTGGATAGCCGGGTCCAGGAGCGGACGAAAGAATTAGAAAAATTAAAGAACGACTTGGAAGCGACCGTTAAAGAACGGACCGCGACTCTGCAAGAAAAATTAACGGAATTAGAGCGGATGAATAAGCATATGATCGGCCGGGAATTAAAGATGGCGGAGCTAAA
>JBAZNJ010000007.1:0-12044 GCA_041649315.1 Patescibacteria group bacterium
CCTCGATGTCGGCTCGTCGCATCCTGGGGGTGGAGAAGCTCCCAAGGGTTGGGCTGTTCGCCCATTAAAGCGGCACGCGAGCTGGGTTCAGACCGTCGTAAGACAGGTCGGTCTCCTATCCACTGTGATCGTGGAAACTTGAAGAGGCCCTTCCTTAGTACGAGAGGACCGGGAAGGACGAAGCTCTAGTGTACCAGCTGTTCTACCAAGGGCATTGCTGGGTAGCTACCTTCGGTTAAGATAAGCGCTGAAAGCATATAAGCGCGAAGCTGTCTCTAAGATTAGGTTTCATAGACTGGTTAGAGAATATAACCTTGATAGGCCGCAGGTGTAAGTCCAGTAATGGATTGAGCCGAGCGGTACTAATAAGTCATTTGATTTTCCCACACTTTTATTTTTAAGATTCTTAGTGTTTAATTTTTCCGGTTTTTACTAACATAATATTACTATGGTACCCATGAATGGCCCCGGCTCTTCATGGGCTCTATATAAAAGACACCATTGTTCTGGTGGTTCGAGCGGAAGGGTCATACCTGATCCCATTCCGAACTCAGCAGTCAAGCCTTCCAGCGCCGATGATACTTGGGCCTGAGCCCTGGGAAAGTAGGTCGCCGCCAGAACAATGGTGTTTTTTTGTTGGGGAAAATATTTTTAAGGAACCTCCTGAATGGTGTTAATTTTTAGTTCTGCGTTAAGAGGATATTTTTAGGCCAATTTTACAAATATTTTTACTTTATTTATCACCTTATTTATCACCTTATTATAGAATCCTAAGTTCTTGACTTAGTATTTCATATATGATACAATATTGTCATATTTATGAAAAGCAAAAAAAACCTCTTAGAACAACTAAAAACCCTCCCTTATTTTAGTAAAAATACCATATATCAGCTGGGCAAGCATTTAGGGCTTGAAGACACAACGATTAATACTTATATTAGTAGATTTTTAAAGTATAAAGAAATCATCCCGCTTAAAAATGGTCTTTATATATCAGCCGATTTTTTAGAAAAAAATAATACGGACATTTCTTATTCTTTCTATCTCGCCAACATTGTTCGCGCCCCTTCTTATATAAGTTCATGGACGGCTTTACAATATTACAATCTCACCACAGAAATAATTTATCCCATTATATCAGTAACCACTAAAGTCACCAGGGATTATCAGACGAAAGTTGGAAATTTTACCTATCAGTCTATTAGAAAAGATTTTTTTTCCGACTTCTCTTTAATAAAAGGCCGGCCGGAATCGCCAATCAGCAAGTTTGATTTTTATATCGCCTCGCCGGCTAAGGCCCTGTTTGATTTATTGTATTTTAGAACGCATCAGTTCCGCGGGCTTAAACCAGAAATGATCAGGAAAATAGTAGAAGAATTACGGATAGATTTTGATGAAATGGACAAAGAGGAACAGGAAAAATTTTATTTAATGGTTAAAAATATATGAGTGAACAGATCCTAAAAAATTTACAGATAAAATTAAGCGAAGAATTGGGCGGCTATAATGTCGTTGACGCTAACATAAAAATAAATAAAGTTAAAGAAATATTACAGTATTATGTTTTAAATTTTGTTTATCACCATCCGGAATATAGTAAATGGGTGATGTATGGCGGTTCAGCCCTTCGGATTATTCATGGACTTGATCGAATGTCGGTTGATTTGGATTTCGAGGTTGCCCATGAAGTAACTGAAGAGTTTTTAGCAGGGTTAAAAAAAGAAGTTAATGATTATTTTTCCAACACTTACGGAACTAAAGACGATTTTTTGAATATAACAATTAAATATCGTCGCGGGTTGGTTTTGAAATTTAACGTTGGCAAGGAGTTAGGTTTAGGCGGCGCGTCAAATTTAGTCCATGTGAAAATTGATTTAAATAATTTTATCGCGCCTAAAACCGTGATTGAACATCGGCCGATAAATCGTGATCAGTTTTCTTTTGTTATTTTAACCTATAATATGGGCGCGTTGATGGCCAGCAAGCTAGCCGCAGTTTTTTTGCGCGGTAACCGGGGCGTTGGCAATGAGATTTATGAAGAAAAAGGACGAGATATTTATGATTTGCTTTGGTATATGGAAAAGAAAATCGTGCCGGACTTTGATTATCTTAACGCAAAATTAAGGGAGAATAACGCTGAAGTGCCGGATATTAAAACGCTTTTTAGCCGGCTCGCCTTAAAAATGAATAAGGTTAGCCAGAAGAATCTTGAAAACGATCTTTTAAATTTGTTTATTGAGCGGGATTATATTAATAACTGGCTTCAGAGTTGGCTGGATAGTTATTTCCGCTTAGTGGAGGGATATGAAATAAATACAATTATCGGATTGGCGAATGGTAAGAGTATTCAGATTTTTCAGCATTTTCAAACAGACAATTTTTCTTTTACTTATACTTATCAGGCCGAAGAAGGCGGCGTGGTTAAAATAAGATATATCATCAGTGATTATTGGATTGATTTTGAGAAAGACTTGTTGGTTAAGACGGATAAAAATTTAGCGGACAAAATTGAATTCGGGGGCGATGGTTGGAGCTCTAATCCTCCATCCTCGGATAAGTTAAAACAGTATGCGACGCTTTTTTATCAGAAAACCGAGAATTATTTAAAAAAAACGCATCAGATTGTTCTTGGCCAGGGGATTATTACCAAAGTTATCCGTCTAACGGCCGATAATTTTAATCCAAAGGAACAGATAGTGCTTGATAAATCGTCTTTGTCGGCCTGTGAGCTTGATGATTTATTAAGATAAGGATTATTCTATGAACAAAGCTTTTATTTTTGACTGGTCGGGAACTTTAAGCGACAATTTTCGTTGTTTTGTAAAAGTTTGCGCCTTAATGTTCAAAAAATATGGTTTAAGCCCTATTTCTGAAAATGAAATTAAGCTGAATTTTGATACGCCATATATGAAATTTTGGAATAAATATTTGCCCGATCAGACGCAAGTTGAGCATCATCGGATTTATGAAAAATTAATCCATCAGGTTGATGAACCGAGGTTATATCCGGGCGTTGAGAATATTGTGAGATATTTAAACGGAGCAGATTATAAAATATTCGTTCTTAGCTCTGATCCGGTTTCTAAATTAATGATCGAAGTCCTAAAATCAGGACTAGAGGGTTTATTTTCAAAAATTATCGGTGGCGTACACGATAAAAAGGAAACATTGACATCGTTAATTAAAGAGTTTAAATTAAATAAAGATAACACTTTTTATGTTGGCGATACAGCCGGCGACGTGGTCGCGGGGAAATATGCTGGCTTAAAAACTGTCGGTATTTCCTGGGGGTTTCAACATAAGAGCATTTTAACTAAATCAAAGCCGGATTTTTTGATTGATGATATTATTGACATCAAGAAAATAGCAGTAAAATCAATAGCTGATAAATAGAATTATATAAAAGTGTTATATTGTATATAATTGAGGGAGACATCAAGTTAATATTAGCTCGGAAGTAATATGGGCCAAAATTTTTTTGAAGTTTTAGGGATTGCTAACATTGAAAGAATACATTCGCAAATGTGGCTCTATTTTTTTAATAGTAATTTTTTAGATAATAAGCAAAAATCCTTCATATTAAATAAATTATTTAAAACTAAAGGCAAATATACAAATTTTGAGTGTTTTACTGAATATGACAGTATTGATATTTTCATCGTTGCAGATCATGAATATTACGCCATAGAAAATAAAGTGAAGATTAGCCAGCACGGTAATCAGTTGAGCAAGTATTATAACAATTTAAAAAATAAAGGCAAAGCTAGGCCCCATTGTGTTTATTTAAGTTTAATCGGCGAAGATTCGCTCAATAGTCATTGGTTGTCAAGAAGTTATTCTGAGCTTTTTAGTATTTTGCGGAAATTATATTTTAATCGCCCGTCGTCTCTATCCGAGTTAATTTTTAACGAATATGTGGATAATCTCAGAAGGCTTGTAGAAATTTTTAGTAAATTTTGTCATAACCATAACAATTTTCCTCAGATTTTTTGGGATGGAGGAAAAACTAGAGAAGAAAAAATAAAACTAATGGAGCGCGGGTATTACGAAAATGAAGATCAAAAATATATTGCCTTAAATCAATTAGAAACAATTTTTCAAAAGTCTTTTCTGTTACAAATAGTGAAAGAATTAAGGGTTGATTTACAGTCGGATGAAGTCCCGCTGAAGAAATTACCGCAAGCCCATATTGATGAAAGTCATGGTACAGCACTTTTACATATTGACGTTTTAGACGGTCGCGATAAAAGATTTATTTTTGGAGTTCAATTCCAATCTAATACAGCGAAGCTTGTGTATAGCAAAAAAGATTATATCCACTCATCTAAGTCAGAACTTGGCAAAAATCTTGGAATATTTAAAACAATTGGAGCGAAATTAGGTTTAAAATTTAGCCCCCCAAAAACCAAGGCGTATATGTCTCTTTCAAAACCAATGGGGGATAAGGATATTTGGAAAAATGATTTTAATTCTATATTACATATTTATAAGGAAGTATTGAAAGAATATTCTAATTTGATAAAAAAGATTAGACTGGAGTTAAAGAATTAAAAGAATCAAATAATTTATGAAAAAGTCAAAAAAAATTTTATTTCTTATACTTTTATTTTTAATAATCATTTTAATTATTTTTATTGTTGTTAGAATAACGAACAGCAAGATTGACGGAACTGATAATAGCGACTTGAATAATGTTGTGCTGACAGCGGAGGCGCCGATTAACAATTATTATGATAATAAAGTTGACGATACGATAAAGGGGCCAACTGATGATTATCGTGATAATAAAATTGACGATTTGTCTTATAATCAAATTATAGGCTCTGATAATCAAGAATGGTTTTTAGGCGAAGCGATGCGATGGCAGGGAAAGATTAGCGCCTATTATTCGCAGATTACCGGGATTAAGTTTTGTGTTGTAGATAAAGACCATTATAATATCGATATACATGAACCTTGTGATTGGTTTTGGGCCTTCTCTAACGATGTAATGTACGCTCATTATAGTGACAATTGGGACGGAAATTGGGTTAATTATATCCTCAAGTATTATGGAGTGTCTTATGATCAGAATAGTCTTTTTTATAATAAAATTTATACTATAACAGGGAAAATATCACATATTGATTGTGATATTAGCGATAAGTGTATTCCGGGTGTTGATATTATTAGTATTTCATTGCAGTGATTAATCTGATTTTGTAATATAGAAGTTTGCTTAATATATGTTTGCAAAATAATTCGAGTTAATATTTCATAAAGAAAACAAATAATCCATATGCCCCTCATCAAATCAATCTCCGGTATTCGCGGCACAATCGGCGGACGCCAGGGAGAAAATTTAACGCCCGCCGACATTATCCGTTTCACCACGGCTTATGTTCGTTTTTTAAAACAGATTTCGGATTCGAAAGCGGATAATAGATCGGATAAATTTAATGGCTCAAATCAGATAGATAAACCTGATGGATCGAATGAGCAAGATGGGCAAAACGGACTAAAGACCAATAAAAAATTAAAAATCGTTGTCGGTCGCGATGGCCGGATTTCCGGCGAGATGATTAAAAAATTAGTTATTGGAATTTTACTAAGCCAAGGAGTTGATGTGGTCGATATTGGTTTAGCTACAACGCCGAGTGTGGAAATGGCCGTGCCGCGTCAAGCGGCGCAAGGAGGAATAATAATTACCGCTTCGCATAATCCGGCCGGCTGGAACGGTTTAAAACTTTTAAGTTCTACTGGCGAATTCTTGTCCGCCGCAGATGGCCAAGAAGTTTTGCAATTGGCCGAAGAAAATGCTCCGGACGCAGTGGCTGAAAACGAAATCGGGTATTATGTTTTTAGTCCTTATTGTTCGGAAGATCATTTGCGTGAAATTATTGAGCAACCCCTGGTTAACGCAGCTGCAATCATTGCTAAAGATTTTAAAATTGTCGTTGACGGAATCAACTCGGTTGGCGGACATGCCGTGCCTAACTTGCTCCAGATGCTCGGAGTCAAATCTAAGAATATTTTTGAATTAAATTGTATCCCCGATGGGAAATTTGCTCATAACCCCGAACCCTTGGCCGATAATTTAAGTCAGATTATGGCGGAAGTAAAAAAGCAAAAGGCGGATTTAGGTATTGTTGTTGACCCGGATGTTGATCGTTTAGTTTTTATTGATGAAAACGGAGAAATGTTTGGTGAAGAATATACCTTAGTCGCAATTGCGAACTATGTCCTGGAAAACTTCTCTATCCTTGATAATAAATTCCCCGGCCGTTATGAAAAGGCGGCGGTTTCCAATCTCTCATCCTCGCGCGCCTTGCGTGATATCGCTTTAAAGCACAGCGGAACCTATGCCGTGGCCGCGGTCGGGGAGGTTAATGTCGTCGCCAAGATGAAAGAAAGTAAGGCCGTCATCGGCGGCGAAGGGAACGGCGGCGTGATTTATCCGCCGCTTCATTACGGTCGCGACGCGCTTATTGGAATTGCTTTATTTTTGACTTCTTTAGCAACTCGGAATAAAAAGGTTTCAGAATTAAAAAAAGAATTGCCGGAATATTTTATGGCCAAGGAACGCTTAGAACTTGGCGCCGAATCAAATGTTAAGGAATTATTAGCAAAAGTTAAGGATGAATACGAAAAAATAAAAGCAGAGGGGGCAACCGAGCTCGGCAAAGGAATAGAAATTTCTGACTTGGACGGCATAAAAATTGATTGGCCGGATTCCTGGGTCCAATTACGCGCTTCTAACACCGAGCCGATCATTAGGATTTACGCCGAGGCCAAAACCTTGGCGGAAGCGCAAAAAAAAACTAAAGAAGCAAAAGAGATAATTTTGGCCTATATTAAATAAAATTTATTATAAAATCATATTTGCTCCAAGCGTTAAAACGTGGTAAAATATAGGAGAAACTTAATGGTTTCTCTTATTTTATTGGAAAATTTTAAGTAATTCGCGCCGCGATTTCGTTTATGGGCGCATAAGTAATTTATTTTTATGACTCGCATCATCATCTTAGCGGCCGGTAAAGGCACGCGCATGAATAGCGAATTACCAAAAGCTTTGGTATTGCTAAAAGGCCGGCCGATGATTAAATATTTATTAGATTCAATCCGGTCGGCCGGGGTTGATTCGCGCCCTTTAATCGTTGTTTCTCCGGATAATAAAGAAATCATCAGCCGAGAATTAAAAGAATATGAAGTTGATTACGCTATCCAGGATTGCCCGCTTGGCACCGGTCATGCGGTTAGTTGTGCGGAAAATTTCTTAGCATCGGAGACAAAAAAAGTTTTAGTCCTTTATGGCGATCATCCTTTCTTCAAAGCGGAATCGATTAAGAAATTCGCCGCGCTTGATCCGGAAACCTTGGCGATGATGACGGTTAAATTGCCGGATTTTTCTGACTGGCGGCATAATTTTTATCATTGGGGTCGGATTATCCGCGACGAAAACGGACGGATAATCAAGATTACCGAATTTAAGGACGCTAATGAAACGGAAAAAGAAATTAGCGAGGTTAATCCGGCGGTGATGGGCTTTAACAAGGAATGGCTGTTTGAGAATTTGAAGAAAATTAATAATGATAATAAATCCGAGGAATATTATCTGACTGATTTAGTAAAAATCGCCTTCGATCAAGGGGCGGAAATCGGTTCGGTGTCAGTCGAACCTCAGGAAGCGATGGGAGTTAATAGCCGGGAAGAATTAGAAATTGCCGAGGGATTGTTGAAATAGCTGGGTCTATAAAAAAAAGTAGAATAAAAATAGCGCTTGGCGGTGATTCTCGGCTGCCTTATCGAACTATTGGTTAAAAAATAATAAAAAAGAATAATTATGCGCCAGGTTTTAGATTTACATATCCATTCCCGTTATTCCCGCGCTTGTTCACCGCAATTGACTTTGGAAAATATTGCGGCCGCTTGTCGGCAAAAAGGGGTTGATATTATCGCAACCGGCGACTTTACTTATCCGGAATGGTTCGCGAATTTAAAAAAAGAATTAACCGAGATAGCGCCGGACGCTGGTTTGTATAAGCTAAAAAGCGCGCCGGACGATAAAATAAAATTCATCCTATCAACCGAAGTAGCGTTAATTTATAAGGATGGCGAACGTTGCCGCCGAATTCATTTAGTTGTCCATGCTCCGAACCTCAAGGCGGTCGCGGAACTGAATAAGCAACTAGATAAAAAATTTAATATTCAGTCCGATGGTCGACCGATATTAGGGATTTCCGCCCCAGAATTTGTTAAATTAGTTTTAAAAATTGATTCGCGTTTTTTAATTTATCCCGCGCATATCTGGACGCCTTGGTTCGCGGTTTTCGGTTCTAAATCTGGTTTCGACTCCATGAAAGAATGTTTTAAGGACCAGACAGAAAATATTTATGCTTTTGAAACCGGATTATCGAGCGATCCGGAAATGAATTGGCGTTTATCCGCGCTTGATAATTTAACCATGTTATCTAATTCCGACGCCCACGGCTTAAACAATATCGCGCGAGAAGCTAATGTGATGGATTTAACCGAGAAGCCGACCTATCAAGAAATTTATGAAATTATAAAAAAGGGCAGGCGAGGCAAATCCGGCCTGGAATTTACTATTGAATTTTATCCGGAAGAAGGGATGTATCATTTTGACGGACATCGAGATTGCGGCTTTAGCTGTGAGCCGGAAACAAGCCGGCGTTTAAAAAATATTTGTCCGAAGTGTGGCAAACCTCTTGTTATTGGAGTTTTAAACAGGGTTGAAGAGCTGGCCGATCGTCCGGCCGGTTTTCGGCCGCCGCGCGCCGTTCCCTTTAAAAAATTAGTGGAATTAGATAAGATTATAGCGGAGGCCTTAGGGGTTAAAAGTCGGAATTCTAAAGCCGTTTTAAAGGAATATCAATCTTTAATCAAGGAATTCGGAAGCGAGCTGTTTATTCTATTAGAATTAGATTTAGCTAAAAATGGCGCTAAAATCGATCCGGTAATCAAGGAAGGAATCAAGCGCGCCCGAAACGGGGAATTAATTATCAAGCCGGGTTTTGATGGACAGTATGGAGAAATAAAAGTTTTTTCTAATAATCCGCGGCGGGCGAGGCAGAGGGCTTTGCTTTAGTAAAAATATGAGTAAAATCCATAAATCCGTAACCAGCATCATTCTAATCGTGGCCTTTTTGGTATTAACCGCGATTACCGTAGTTTTATATGGCGGTAATGATGATCGGAAAGAAAAAATGGAGGAAAATTTTTTGTATAATAAAGGACGGGCGGCAATTGACGGTTTTTGGACTTTAGCCTGGAGCATTGCTAATCTTGGCTCTGAAGAAATAAATAATGAAGCTAATCAAGCTGATGGGGCTTCAGAAGAATCTGAGCCGGATATTAAAACCGGTTTTTGGCCAGAACTAATGGAAAAAATAAAAGACGAATGGGAAAATCAGGGGGCGGAGAGTGAACTAACTGGCTCTAATGAAAAAAATGATAGTATAACAGAGGAAGGATTAACGGAAAATGGAACGGCAGCGGATGGACTAATAGAAAATAAAATAGTTGAAAATGGATTAATAGAAAACGAGTTGCTGAATGGATTAGCGGAAGGCGGGACAGCCGAGGAATTAGTAGAAAGCGCCGGTTTTGATTTTAAGGGGATTGAATATCTTGAAGAATTTAGCGACGCCAGTCGGCGCCGGATAAGTTGGAGCGAAACCGAAGCCGGAGGCGTTTTGATTTTTCGGACTAAAACCGATAAGGAATATAAATTACCGCTTCCGTTCCGGTTTTTAAAGAGTGATAAAGATGAATTAGGCGAATAATCCGGATTTACCCTTTATTTTATCTGATTTTTTTTCGCTTGCATTTTAGAATAATTAAAGAAAAATTTAAAAATATTTTAAGTATATTTAGGTGTTTCTGGGGCGAGTCCGTGCTATAATGATTAAATAAAATAATAATATATAAAATTATGAAACAGGTAAAAGAGAAAAAAACTATTTCAGAAAAAGGTAAAGATAAAGAAGGGAAAAACGACGCGGCGTTGAGTGCGATTGAGCAGATTAAGAGCCGTTTTGGCGATGGCGCGATTATGAAATTCGGTGATATGCCGAAAACTAATGTTGACGCGATTTCTACCGGTTGTTTGTCTTTAGATATCGCGACTGGCGTCGGCGGCGTGCCGCGCGGCCGGATTATTGAGGTTTATGGCCCGGAATCTTCCGGCAAAACAACTTTGGCTCAACATATCGTGGCCGAAGTTCAAAAAGTTGGCGGGATTGCCGCGTTTGTTGATGCCGAACATGCGCTTGATCCGGAATATGCGACTAAGATTGGGGTTAATGTGAAAGAAATGCTCTTATCTCAGCCGGACAGCGGCGAGCAGGCCTTGGAGATTGTAGAAACCTTGGTTCGCTCTAACGCGGTTGATGTTATTGTAGTTGATAGTGTTGCCGCCTTGGTGCCGCAAAAGGAAATTGAAGGGGAAATGGGCGACCAGCATATGGGTTTACAGGCGCGTTTAATGAGCCAGGCCTTACGAAAGTTAACGGCGACGATTGCCAAGACCAAGACCGTTGTTATTTTTATCAATCAGATCCGTCATAAGATCGGCGTCTTTTTTGGTAATCCGGAAACCACGACCGGCGGAAACGCTTTGAAATTTTATTGTTCGGTACGTGTGGAAGTACGCCGCGCCGCCCAGATCAAGCAAGGCGATAAGATAATCGGCAATCGCGTTAAGGTAAAGATTGTAAAAAATAAGGTGGCCGCTCCGTTTCGGACCTGTGAATTTGATATTATGTATAATGAAGGGATTTCCGTGGCCGGCGACCTAGTGGATTTAGGAGTTGAGTATGGTCCGGTTGTAAAAAGCGGAAATTCTTATTCTTTCGGTAATATAAAATTAGGGACTGGCCGGGAAGCGGCGAAAAAAATGATTAAAGAGGATAAGAAATTAGCGGCGGAAATTAGGAAAGCGATTTTAGCTGAAGTTAAAAGCAAGGAAATAGAGGGGAAATAATTTATGTCTAAAACTTATGTTTTATCAGTCGGCGGATCTTTGATCGCGCCAGCGGTCGGGATTGACCTAAAGTTTTTAAAAAGTTTTCGGGCTTTTATTATCAGGCGCATCAAGCAGGGAGATAAATTTTATTTAGTTATCGGCGGGGGTACGACCGCGCGTAATTATATCGCGGCCGCTAATAAATTAGCAATTAAGAGTCAGATGGAGCGTGATTGGGTTGGTATCGCCGCGACGCGCTTGAATGCACGTCTGGTACAAGCGATGTTTGGCTCAATCGCCTATTCGGAAATAATCAGTGATCCGACTCAGAAAATAAAAACCTCTAAGAAAATTGTCATTGCCGCCGGCTACAAACCGGGCTGGTCAACAGATTATGTCGCGGTTTTGATTGCTAGGAATAATAGCGCTGATTTAGTGGTTAATATGTCGAATATTGAATACGTTTATGATAGAGACCCCCGGAAATTTCCATTGGCAAAAAAAATAACTGATATTTCTTGGGCGGAATTTCGAAAAATAGTCGGTAATAAATGGCGGCCGGGGGCGAATCTTCCTTTTGATCCGATTGCTTCTCGAGAAGCGGCTAAAAATAAGTTAAAAGTCGTGATTCTTAACGGTAATAATTTAGCTAATTTAGAGGATTGTTTAAATGGGAAAAAATTTAGAGGAACAAAAATCGCTTAATTAGCGACCTGTATTATTTTATTTGACTATTTTTTAAAGAATTGTTAAAATTTAATTATCAATATGATAAATAATTTACAAATAAAAAAGGTCTATTTTATGTCTTTCGTCTGGATTATTCTCGCCAGGCCGGTTTTTGTTTGTAAATATTATGTGCAATAAATAGATATAAAAAGGAATAATATAGATAAACAAAAACCGGACTGTAAAAAGTCCGGTTTTTTAAATAAAAAATTAGTTCTTTTAAGGTTTAATGGTCAAAAATAGTTGGTGAAAATACCATATTTGTCGTAATATTAAATTAGAATAAAAAACAAAGTTAAACTAGTTGAACAATATGGTAAAAAAAACACTGTCCGCTCTGTTTAAGCGG
>JBAZNJ010000008.1:0-6024 GCA_041649315.1 Patescibacteria group bacterium
AAGAATTCTTTGGCGGCGGTAATTAGTATTGTTGAAGAGAGTCGCGAGAACTGGGAGAATACGGGGGAATTAACCGGGACGTCGGAAACCTATCAGGACGCGATTATCAAGTTTGAATTTGTTAAGCAGAGCGTAACCGAACTTCTATTGTCCGAAATCAAGAATATTGCTAAAACGACCCAGGAAATCAAAAGAATCAAAGCGTTTTTCTTTGTTATTTTTGGCTTTTTAGTTCTTTTTATCACTGTATTTTTAATTATCTTTGCTTGGCTTTTTACCAAGAAAATTTCAGATGCTATTGTTGATCTGTCGGAAACAGCGGAATATATTATTGGCGGAGATTTAAAGATTGACGTGAATGAGTCCTTATTAGAGCGCCAAGACGAAATCGGGAGTTTATCGCGGTCATTTTCTGTCATGGTAAAGAACTTGAGAGATAAATTCAGCGCCTTGGAACTTTCTAAGAAAAAAATGGATGATAAAGTGAAAGAGGTTTCCGCGAGTAATATGGAATTAGAAAAAACCAAAACCGCGATGGTTAATCTTCTTGATGACGCGAATATCTTAGAAAATTCTCTTCGCAAGGAGCGGGATCGAATTAAGACCATTATTTCCTCCATGGGCGAGGGGTTGATTGTTGTAAATGAGAAGAATAAAATAATTTTAGCTAATCCGATTGCTGAGAAATTTTTAGAAATAAGCGTTAAAAAATTGCTTGGGCAGGATCTTAATAAAGTTGTTCCTCTTTATAGCGGTGAAGAAAAAATTGATCCGGATAAGCACCCGATTAGACAGGCCTTGGCCAGTAGTCAAATCGTGGTTTCAAACTTGGAAGATAATTTTTTCTTACACGCCGCTTCCGGCCGGAAATTTTCCACTTTAATTGTGGCCGCGCCGGTTTTAGGGGAAGACCTCTCCGGTGCGGTTATGATGTTCCGGGACGCGAGCGAAGAAAAAGCGCTTGACGAAGCGAAGATCGGATTTATTTCCGTGGCTTCGCATCAATTGCGCACCCCGCTTACTTCAATGCGCTGGTTTTCGGAAATGTTGATTGACGGCGATGCCGGCGACATTAACGAAGAACAGAAGCATTTTATTGAACGGATTTATCAAGGGACGGAACGGATGATTAATTTAGTTAATCTATTATTACAGATTGCCCGGGTTGAAGCCGGCCGGCTTAAGATTGAGCCTACCCCGATTGATTTTAAGAATACGACTCAAGGCGTTATCTTTACTCTAAAAGCTAATTTAGAAGCCAAAAAACAGAAAGTTGAAGTCAAGACCGATCCTGATCCTTTCCCGACTATTCCGATGGATCAAGAAGTTATCTGGCAGGTGATCCAAAACTTGCTTTCCAACGCTTCCCGCTATTCGCCGGAAAAATCCACGATCTATGTTTCGGTTGTGAAGAAAGACGATTTCGTTGAGTATTCAGTTAAGGATACGGGTATTGGTATTCCGAAAGATCAGCAAGCGCATATGTTTGAAAAATTTTATCGCGCCGAGAATGCCTTGAAGATGGTGCCGGAAGGATCGGGTCTCGGCCTGTCTTTAGTTAAGATGTTAGTGGAGAGATGGGGCGGAAAAATCTGGTTTGAAACTAAGGAAAACAAAGGAACTACCTTCTTTTTTACGATTCCGTTTAAAGGTATGGAACACAAGGAGGGAGAAGTCGGCCTCGGCGTTTAATATTCTTAATAGCCTTGCGTTTAGCGGAATTATGTTTTTTATTGCTTAACTTATAAATATTGATTATAATTAAAATATGAATAAAGAAACAAAAAAAGATCCGGCCGTAATGACGGTCTTAGTAGTCGAAGATGAAGCGCCGCTCCAAGACGCGATAAAGCTTAAATTACGGCGAGAAAAGATAAATTTTTTATCGGCTGTGACTGCTGAAGACGCTTTAGAAATACTAAAAACAAACAAGCCGGACCTGATTTGGCTCGATCTCTTGATGCCGGGAATGGGCGGTTTCGCCTTTTTAGAAAAATTAAGGAAGGATCCGGTTTACCGTAATTTGCCGGTCGTAATTGTCTCGGTTTCGGCGAGCCCAGAAAAGATCCGCCGGGCCTTCGAACTTAATGTGGTTGATTATTTAGTCAAGAGCCATTATAAACTTGATGATATTATTGCGCGGATTAGGAGTTTTTCCGCGGATAAATCAAAGGCGGTAATAATCAATTAATATATGGTCGAAGCTAAAGAGACAATAAAAAAATCTTCTATCCCGAATAAGGGATCGAAAAAGATAGTCTTAATCGTTGAAGATGAAACAGCCCTGCAAGAAGTAGCGAAATTAAAATTAGATAGGGAAGGGATAGATACGATCGTGGTTGGAAGCGGCGAAGACGGCTTGGAAATCTTAAAGAAAAAAAAGCCGGATCTGATTTGGTTGGACATTCTTTTGCCGGGCATGAACGGTTTAGAGTTTTTGCGCCGCGTCAGGGAGGATAAAGAGACAAAAGATTTACCGGTGATCGTTTTAAGCGTCTCGAGCGGCCAGGAAAAAGTAAAGCAGGCTTTTTCTATGAATGTTGTTGATTATTTAGTTAAGAGTGAATATACTATCGAGAATGTTGTTAAAAAGGTAAAAAATGTTTTAACGGCTTTATCCAGGGATTAAGAGCTGATTTGGTTATATTTATAAATATTTTTGTAAAGATTAAATTTGTAGATTTGAATGGAAGATTGGTTAATTTCATTAAAATGAAAAAAGTAAAGACAAGTAAAAAATCAACGAAGAAACCCTTAAAAAAAATTTCAAAGGGAGCTAAGGTTTTAAAAAAAGCTAAACACCCCCGGATTTTGTTAGTGGAGGACGATTCCGCGACCCGGGAATCGGTCTTGATTAAATTAGAACGCTCCGGCTTTAAAGTAGATTTTGCCGCGGACGGAAAATCCGGTTTGAAAAAATTACGCGAAGACGGCCCATTTTCCGCGGTTTTGCTTGATTTAGTGATGCCGAACGGCGATGGGTTTAAATTTTTACAAGAAAAAAAAGATGATAAGAAAATAAAAGATATCCTGACGATCGTTTTTACGAACTTAAGTCAGAAGGAAAATGTTAAGCGGGCCGCGGAATACGGCGCTCACGGTTATATCGTTAAGGCGCATCATAGTTTAAGCGAAATTATAGAGAAATTGAATCGCTGTTTGAAGGACTCGAAACAATGCCCGATGGATTATTCGGAATTAGAAAAATAAAGTTAATAATTTAGCCATAATATTTAAATCGGAAATAGTAAGAGAAAACAATCATATGCCTACCAAAAAAACCAGTGAAGGAGCTAAACAAAAAAATAAGAAGATTTTAATAATTGAGGATGATGTCTTTTTGGTTAAAGCCTATCAGGTCAAATTTAAGAAAGAAGGGATTGAAGCCGATGTCGCTTCCGACGGCAAGGAGGCCTTGGCCTATTTAGACCAAGATCCGCCGGCGGCCGTGCTTTTGGATCTGATGTTGCCGGGGATCAGCGGCTTTACGGTTTTGGAAGAAATTAGGAAAAACGAGAAGTGGAAGAAAGTCCCGGTTATTATTTTAAGTAATCTCGGCCAGCCCCAGGATATTGAACGCGGTAAGGAGCTCGGCGTCCTTGATTATATTGTTAAAGCTAACGTTAAAATCAATGAAATCGTGGAAAAGGTCAGGAAGTTTTTGTAGGATAAATACCGTTCTTATTTCCAGCAAGAAAAAAGAACGGATTTTTAATATTTAAAGTTTTAGTTCATTCACACTATAAAAGAAAGGAGTTAAAAATGAAAAAGTTTTGGGATTTCTATGCCAAGGTCTATGATTGTTTAAGAAATTTTCCCCCCTATGTTAAAATGCAACAGCGGGTAATTGAAAATTTACAACTTATTCCGGAATTAAAAATTTTAGATGTTGGTTGCGGAACAGGGAATACAATTGAATGGTTGATTAATAGTCAAAAGAATAAGAGATGTGAAATTATTGGTTTAGATGTTTCCTCTTCCATGCTTCATCGCGCCGCAAAGAAACTAAAAAATTTTTATAATATTCAATTGCGATTGGCCGATTTTAATTCTTTAGATTCAGCCGACGAGAAGTACGACCGGATAATTTCAATTAACGGTCTTTACGCGAGCCCAGATCCTCTGAAAACCTTGATTATCTGGCGAAATTGTTTGGCTGACGGCGGGGTATTAGTAATAGTTAATCCTTTTTCCACGGAACAATGGTCGGTATACGGAGAGTATTTTAAAGGAATCAGGGGGAAAAGGGATATTATGGAACTTTTCCGTTTTATTTTTCGTTTTCCGATTTGGCTTTTGTTTATTGGGATAAATCAGATTATCGGTTGGAAGGCGAAAAAACGCCAACTCAATTTTTTATTACCCAACGAGTTGAAAGAGTTGGTAATAAAAGCTGGGTTTAAGGTTTTGAATCAAGAAACGGTCTACGGTGGTGGCTTTACGCTTCTTAGTTTGCAAAAAACTTCTCATATAGCTATTCGGCGTGCGCAATTACCTTCGGAGATTGAAGCGGCTTATCAGCTACGCTATAAAATTTATTGCCAAGAGAAGAAAATGGTTCCCTTGGAAATTTGTTTAGACGGCCGGGAAATTGATCGTTTTGATTCTTGTGCTGTTCATTTTATTGCCATGGACAAGGATAAGATTATCGGCTGTGCCAGGGTTTTTGCTGACTATGGCGAGGGGTTTCTTTTGGAAGAATATTTTTCGTTACCAGAAGAATTAAAAGGAAAAAGAGGCGGAGTTTTAGAAATTTCTCGTGCCTTACTTTTGCCTGAGTATCGTGGCGGATTATTCTTCTTTGATTTAATGGATGGGGTCGCTGATTGGGGAATAAATCGTGGTTATAAATATTTTATCGGGGCTTCAACCGAAAAAATTTGGGAAAAATTTAGAAGTAATGGCTGGGAGATAAAGATTTGGGCAGGGTATAAAGATTATCATAATACTTTTTCAGCTCCTGCTTTTATTTTTCCTCCAATTTCAAAAAAATGAGCAACTTAATCAAATTAATATTAATTCTCCAGATTTTAGTATTTTTTATCAATACTTTCTTGGGAATTTTAGTTTTCAGGGCCGATTCTAAATCCAGGTTTAATATTTTATTTTGTATTTACACCCTAGGATTGGCTTTTTGGAACCTATGCTTGTTTTTAACGATCACTGCCATCGGCGGGCCAAGCATGCAACTTTATTGCAGTCGGCTCGCCTTTTCTTTTGGCGTTATTTTATTTAATAGTTTTTTATATTTTGCCTTAATTTATCCAAATATTAAAATAATAAAGTTTTGGATTGATGCTCTGTTTATATTAGTAAATGCCGTGTTTGTTTACCTAACTCTTACGCCACTATTAATCGCCGGCAATGTACAAGCGCGTGGCGGTTTTATTACCGGAGAATTCGGGTCCTTGATGCCAATTTTTAGCTTCTATCTACCGGCGTTCATTTTTTTAAGTTTGGTGATTTTGGTCTGGAAACTTTTTAAATATAAAGGGACAATCCGGGTTAAAATTTGGTATACGGCTGCTGGATTTGCTTTTTTCGCTGTTCCGATGATTATTACTAATTTAATCCTTCCGATTTTTTTTCAGAATTTCCGTTATAATAATCTTGGACCGATTTTTTCTCTTCCGATGGTAGCGGTTATCGCTTATGTCATCATCCGCCACCGTTTTATGGGTATCCGTCAGGCAGTTGCTCGTTTGGTTACTTACTTTTTTCTTATTATTACTCTTGGTGTTTTTTACGCGGCCGGTGTTTCTTTAACCACATCTTTTGTCATCAAAGATCCGAATATGGGGGGCAATCTTGGCATCTCGGCAATATTCGCAGTTATTATCGCCTTTTCCTTCCAGCCCTTGCGTTCAGCTTTTGAAAAAGCGACTAATAAGATTTTTTATCGCCACCATTACGACGAGAATAACTTACTATACGATTTAACCCTAACCATGTCTTCAAGTTTGCGGCTTAACGAGATGAACGGTAAATTACTTAAGAAGATTATAGGAGAAATGCATATCAGCC
>JBAZNJ010000009.1:0-2580 GCA_041649315.1 Patescibacteria group bacterium
AAAAATTAAAGAACGACTTGGAAGCGACCGTTAAAGAACGGACCGCGACTCTGCAAGAAAAATTAACGGAATTAGAGCGGATGAATAAGCATATGATCGGCCGGGAATTAAAGATGGCGGAGCTAAAAAATGAAATAAAAAAACTAAAAGGGAAAATTTAAATATAATAAAAAAAATATGAACAAAAAAACATTAACAGGTGTTATCGTCACGATTGTGGTCGTGGCGGTAGTCGGAGCGATTTTCTATTATCGCTCGCAATCAGTGTCCCCGAGTCCTGAAAAAATTGAGGAGGAAGGAGTGCTGATCGGTTTAGCAATTGGTACCTTACAAGAGGAGAGATGGCAGAAAGACCGGGATGCCTTTGTTGCCAAGGCCGAATCCTTAGGCGCTTTTGTTGACGTTCAATCGTCTAATAATGTCGCCGCCAAGCAGGTTTCCCAAATCGAAAGTATGATTGTTAAAGGTGTCGATGCTTTAGTTATTGTCGCTTATGACGCGGAAAGTTTAACTGAAGTAATTGAAAAAGCTCATCAAGCCGGGATTGAAGTTATCTCTTATGATCGTTTGATCAAGAACGCGAATGTAGATTTTTACTTGTCTTTCGATAATGAGAAGGTCGGCGAATATCAGGCGCAATATGTGATAGAAAAAGCTCAGTCCCAAGCGGCGCCCGGAGAGAAAATTAAAGTTGCTTATATCGGCGGCGCGCCTACCGATAATAACGCTTTCTTAGTAAAGAACGGAGCATACCGCATCTTACAGCCGAAGATCGATAGCGGCGAGATTGAAATTGTTTTTGAAAAATTTTCGGATAATTGGGATCCGGAGAATGCTTATAAGAATTTGAGAGGATATTTAGCATCAGGCGGCGAAGTTGATGCGGTCGTTGCCGCTAATGACGGGACGGCTTTCGGTTCAATTAAGGCCTTGGAAGAGTATGGCTTAGCCGGCAAAGTTCCGGTCTCTGGTCAGGATGCAGAATTATCAGCCGTTAGACGGATGGTAGCCGGAACGCAGACAGTATCTGTTTATAAGCCGATTAATAATTTAGCCACGGCGGCGGTGGAAATGGCCGTCAAAGTAGCTAAGGGCCAGGATATCATCACAGACAAAACCACGAATAATGGTTTGATTGATGTCCCTTCGGTTTTACTTAAGTCAACTCCGGTAACCGTTGATAATATCAGAGAAACGGTTATCGCTGATGGTTTTTATACGGAAGAAGAAGTTTATCAGGACTAAAAATTTAACGAGCGCTTTGATTTAAGGAATCATGATGAAGTCAATAAAAACTAAAATAATATCGGCCTTTTTGGCGGTTATCGGGGTTATGATTATCCTGCTGTCTTTGGTTATAATCATTGACCTGAATCTAATAAAAAGATACGAGCGGATAAATGAAAATATTATTTATGAACAAACGCTTAAAGATGGCGTCCAGCTTTTGGTTGAAAGCGGCTACAGCGGCATAAAGTCCAGTGATTATTCTAAATATTATGAACGGCTTGATGAAATCCTAGAGATAGAGAAAATTCTTGATCTAAGATTTGCTGATGCTGACGCGGACCAGGAAGCGGCTCTTGCTTATCGTAGTGCGAAGAATTCTTTGGCGGCGGTAATTAGTATTGTTGAAGAGAGTCGCGAGAACTGGGAGAATACGGGGGAATTAACCGGTACGTCGGAAACCTATCAGGACGCGATTATCAAGTTTGAATTTGTTAAGCAGAGCGTAACTGAACTTCTATTGTCCGAAATCAAGAATATTGCTAAAACGACCGAGGAAATTAAAAGAATCAAAGCGTTTTTCTTTATTATTTTTGGCGCCTTAGTTCTTCTTATTACCGTATTTTTAGTTATCTTTGCTTGGCTTTTTACTAAGAAAATTTCAGACGCCATTGTTGATTTATCGGAAACCGCGGAATATATTATTGGCGGAGATTTGAAAATTGATGTGAATGAGTCCTTATTAGAGCGCCAAGACGAAATCGGGAGTTTATCGCGGTCATTTTCTGTCATGGTAAAGAATTTAAGAGATAAATTCAGCGCCTTGGAACTTTCTAAGAAAAAAATGGATGATAAGGTTAAGGAAGTCTCCGCGAGTAATGCGGAATTGGAAAAGACCAAAACCGCGATGGTTAACCTCCTTGATGACGCGAATATCTTAGAAAATTCTCTTCGCAGAGAACGGGATCGTATCAAGACAATTATCTCTTCTATGGGCGAGGGGCTGATTGTCGTGAATGAGAAGAATAAAATAATTTTAGCTAATCCGATTGCCGAGAAATTTTTAGAAATAAGTGCTAAAAAATTACTCGGGCAGGATCTTAATAAAGTTGTCCCGCTTTATAGCGGTGAAGAAAAAGTTGATCCGGATAAGCATCCGATTAGACAGGCCTTGGCCACCAGTCAAATTGTGGTCTCAAGTTTAGAAGATAATTTTTTCTTACATGCCGCTTCCGGTCGGAAATTTTCTACTTTAATTGTGGCCGCGCCGGTTTTAGGGGAAGACCTCTCCGGTGCGGTTATGATGTTCCGGGACGCGAGCGAAGAAAAAGCGCTTGACGAAGCGAAGATCGG